>NZ_JBYFCH010000020.1:0-132740 GCF_057652295.1 Runella sp. R5_40
TGATTTTCAGGCTAACAGAATGGCGCTCGCAAAATAATATTTGCCTTACTATTTGGTTTTTAACACAGTTCATAACCGCGGCCCACTGCGAACTAAACCTCGGCGCAAGCTTTCGGTTGTGAGCAACCGAAAGCACATTCCGTGAAGGGTTTTTATTGTTCTTGGTACAGCACTTGCACTAAAGTTTGACCAACGGCCTTGAGCGTTGTTGGGTCAATGTTGCGCATGTCGTCCGTGTGGGTATGCCACGCGTCAAAAAACGTTTTGGTAGGGTTGTTCATTTGCAAATGAATAATATCAACCATCGGAATTTTAGCCGTTTCGTTTACTGGCAAATGGTCGTCAGTGATGGCAGCTCCATCTTCTTGAATAAAATACGAACTGTACCCAAGCTGGCCTGCGATGTTCCAAATAGTGCGCGTAATTTCTCCCGCGTATTGATTTGAGAATGCTTCCTTAGGAAACGTTGCACCCTTTGCCCCTACCATGTCTAACAATACTCCGTAATAGGCCGTATAATTGGGGACGTGTTTGTTGGCCGCCCAATACTGCGAGCCTAGGCAAAATCCCGTAAATTTATCTTTGGCGACTGCGGCATTGCCACCATCTTCTACGTCAAAAAACATAATATCAACCCCTACCGATGGTTTTTGAGCTGCCTGCTGAATCACCCTGGCTAGTTCAATGAGTACACCTACGCCACTAGCGCCGTCGTTAGCACCGTCGATGGCTCCTTTTTTATTGGTCGGGTCTTCATCAGCTACGGGGCGACTGTCCCAGTGCGACGCCAACAAAATTCGCTTGGTGGCTTGCGGATTGATACTCCCAATAATATTGCGGGCATTGAGTTTTGAGCCGTCGTAATGCGTTGCCGTGAATTTTTGCTCCGTCACTGTACACCCAAGGCGTTTCAGCTCTGCCACCAAGTAATCTCCACACTTCACGTGGGCCGACGAATTAGGCACTCGTGGCCCAAATTTCACCTGATTATCAATGTATTTATAGGCAGAATCTCCGTTAAACGCAGGAGCTTTTACAAGGCTGGACGTCGAAGATGCGGTTGTTTGTTCTGAAGTCGATGAATCTGTACTGGTACCACAATTCCAAAGCGTTATTGACGCCATTGCAGCTACCACCCACTTGGTTGATTTAAACATGGAGTTGATTTTCTATTTTTTTGAAAGTACAAAAGTAAGGCAAGTTTGGCATGTAAATGCTCACTTTTGCTTACAGTTTGAGGATTTTAATGATTTTTTTAAGAGAACCGCTTTCTAAGATTTTGAGAAAATACGTTCCTTTGGGCAAAGCCAATGACGTCATATCAATGTAAGCTGTCTCTTCTACCACCGTAACGGCTGACTTGTTCAACGGCAAACTACTTCCCGTCACAGTCAATAGTTGATACTCGACCGATGCCAATTCCAAATCTTTGGGTAGTTTCACATTGCATACCCGATCAAACGGATTTGGATAGGCTTCCCAATCTTGCAATGTTTGGTCTGATTTTACCGTAAATTGGATGGTGGCGGCGCTCACTTTGGCCGAATCATTAAAAGCAACTGCCTCTAAAACATACCGACCTGCTATTGGTGCAAAACCCATTTCTTCATCAAAAAGGGTAAAAGGGAAGCGCGTTGCTGTATAATTTTTTGAATACGGCCCTCGGAGCACAAAATTCACCTTGGTCGCGGGGGCTTCACTATTGGCATACACGGTAATGCTTTGGGGCAGCGTAGCTTCTGTTAAAACATCGCCATTTTTCAAAATCCCCAAACTTTTTCGCAACCCCGCTTTTCCTGCCTGAATCAGCTCAAAACTCAACTGAGCCTGTTTTACTTCTATGTTGAAGGTGGTTGAAGTTGAAGTTTCGTCATCGTCCACTGCTCGTAAGGTCACCGAATACATCCCTGCGGCGTTCGCTATTCCCGAAATTTCATTGTTTTTAAACGTTAGCCAAGACGGCAAATTCGGGGTTTCGATTCGATCGACGTACCCATTGGTATCATAAAAAAGTGAGTCTGAAACTTTGTATGAAAAACGCTGGGTTACGTACAATTGAGCGTTGGGAGGCGTGTATCTGAGCACGGGAGGCACATTTTGAGTTCCGTACAAATCCACCTTGATAACAAAAGCTGTCTCGACCGAATCGCCCCCATTGTCGTAAGCCCGAATTCCTAATTGATAGGTCCCCAATTGCGTGGGCGTTCCTGTCAACGTGCTTGTAGCGGCATCGTAGGTAAGCCACGAAGGAAGTCCTACCGCTTTTACTTTCGTGATTTGTCCATCAGGATCGGTGAAAATAGAAGTCGGGACTTTGAAACGAAAAGCTTTATTCTGAGCAATTGTTTTTTCGGGCAACAATTGTTTGACAATCGGCGACCGATTTAGGATTTTCACTTTAAAAGAAGTCTCTGCGTATGCACTGTCGTCGTCAATGCCGCGCAACGTAATCGTAAACGTGCCTTGTTCTTGTGGATACGCCGAAAACTCTTTTGAATTGAACGACATCCAAGGTCGTAAACCGATGGCCTGGGTGCGAACAATCACGCCGTCGGGGTCATCAAAAATATCACCCTGAATCGGGTACGAAATGGTTTGATTAAGCGAAGATTCAAAATCGGGAAGCGTTCGCTTGACGACAGGTTTTTGATTGACATTCACTATTTTAAGCAAAAAACTCGTTTGCACCGTTGCTCCTTCATCGTCGATTGCCCGCAAAGTAATTTTTGACTCTCCAAGTTGATCGGGCACTGTGCCCGTAAATGTACCATTTGAGAACGTCAACCACTGCGGTTTTTCAAGGGCTTCGATGGTCACGATTTCGCCATCAGGGTCTAAAAAAACGTCTTTGGGCAAGGTGTAAGAATACGTCTTTTTAGGTTTTGTGGCACGGTCAATGATTGGATTTGCTACGACTGGATAGACATTGGCCGCCAAAATTCGCCAATAGTCTTCGCCCAAAATATCCTCTTCTAATTTTACATCAATGGGCGATGGCTGCGGATGGGTTCTCCACGCTTTTTCTACGATTGTTGAAGTCGAGTCGAGTACTTCAGTTACTTTGTAAGTTATGGTCGCGTTGCTCCTTAGTTCACTCCAAGGTCTATTTTTCCATCGTGCTGCCACTGGACCAAAAATGGACGACAAACGGGTATCTTTTGTACTTGCCACCATGGTCACGACATTACAGCCGTTTTCAAAACATTCATCAAAATGTTTGATGAGCAAATCGTCCGAATAGACGGGCGAAAAGAACGTTTCGTTCATTATCCATTTTCCTGGACGATTAGACCGAACCACATCCGTAATAAAACGGTGATTCCAATAAAGGTCATTATGCACCTTGGTTCCGTCGGCGTTTTCGTCCAAATTTTTAAAGGCAATCGTACCCCGAACAGCAGCTTGTACGTCAATCACCGCGCCGTATTCATTGACCACTTTATACGACGGATTCACCTGTTTAATGGTACGAATGCTTTGGTCAATAAAGTTTTTAAGCTGGAGGTGCGAAAACAAATACCAATCTTTGCCCGCGCGGGTTCGGTACGCAGGTAAAGGGCGATAAGCAGTCGTTGGCGGTCGAACGTCGTTGAGGGACGTAAATTTGGTTCCCCAAATGTAATTGAGTTTATTGATGCGCTTATACTGCTGCGTAATCCAACCTTTAAATGCCTCCAAGGAGGGCGACGAATAGTCAAAACCTGTGGGATACACCTGTTTGTAATCACCGTTTAATTCTGTCTCGTAATGATAGCCAAGCTCTTGGGTTGGGGTATTGACAAAAGTCACGTACAAGATAGTTCCTTGCGACTGATAGGCATTATAGCGTTGGCATACTTCTTTTAAAAAACTTTGGGCTTTGGTCACTGTTGGCGCATGGGCAAAACTAAAGCAGGTTCGTCCATACACGCCCCAAAGCGGTCGTCCTAAATCATCGTTCATGATTTCATTTGACGTCCAAAACCCTTGGAGGCGCTCAGCTTTCCGTCCAAGCATAATGCGGATGCCCGCTTTCACGCCCAGCCGTGCAATTTGTTCCATTTGGCGGTCGGGCTGTCGCCAATCGGGTTGTGAGGTGGCCGTTTTATATACTTCATCCCAATAAATCGTCAATACGACTAAATTGGCCCCTGCTCCTACTGACTGCTCGATGATGTCGGCGCCATAATCTGGTTCGGCATTTAGATTCAACAGCTGCAAACCTACGTATCGCTGTTGCGCTCCCTGCTGTGCAACCGCCATCGTAGCCCAAATCACTCCTAACCAAATTCCTACTATTTTTATCATTTTGGAATAATAAGTGGGTTGTGAGCAACCCTTGACACTTGAATACGGGTTGTGAGCAACCCTCTACACTTGATTAATACTTGACGACGCGAAACACTTTCCAGGTGGCATCTTCGAGTTGTAATTTTAAGAAATAAATGCCTGCACCAAGCCGCAGCTGCCGTAAATTGAACGAAATTTGCGTCCCTGAGCGGTACATTGTTTCTTCTGGAACAGTGATTTCCTGCCCTAAAAGCGTCACAAAACGAGGAGATGACAGTTTGCCCGAGGGATGTTTGAGATGGACAAAATCAGTGGCTGGATTTGGGAATACCGACCAATCTTCTACCGAAATAGGTTGTTTTGAGACTGGATCTGAGGGCAAAAACTCCAATTCATATTCTGTTGACGCAATCAGTTGTTTACGAAAATAAGCCTTACCTCTCAAAAAATACTTCCCTGCCGTCACTGGAAGGCCAGCGTCTCCTTCATAAAGCGAAAAAGGAGAGCTTGTTGTAGATGTTTTTTGGCACTGCGCACCCGTAATTTCCAAATCAAAAGCATCAAAAACGGCATCGCAGTTGGCATACACATTGACCGCCGTTGGCAATTGGTGTTGCAACAATTGTTCTTTGGGCTGCAACCGTTTGATCAAAAATCGCTGTCCAGGTTTTCCCGCTTGGATTAAATCAAAGTAAACCGTAGGGTAATTGATGGTGATGGTAAAAGATGTTTCAACGACCGCATCTTCGTCGTCATACCCCCGTACCCGCAACGAATACACCCCAACAGTATCAGCCAAACCACGAATTTCTCCTTTGCGGTACTGCGCCCATCCAGGCAAACCAATGACTTCCATTCGACTAATAAAACCATCTGAATCAACAAATGTGCTGTCTGAAATTGAAAAAATAAAGGGTTGTTTGTACAACCCTACAGCATTAGAGATACGTTTGCGAAGCGTCGGTGCTTGATTAAAACGGCCTAAATTATCGACAATAATCGTAAAGGTTGTTTCAACCGTCGCCCCGTCGTCGTCGGTGGCTCGAACGGTAAAAGTATAAATTCCCGTTTGGGTCGGCGTTCCTGAAAAAATACCATTAGAAAACCTAAGCCATGACGGTTGTCCTTGCAGTACGACACTACTTATGGCACCATCGACGTCCACAAACACCTCCGAGCTCAAGCGATAAGAAAAGGGAGAGTTGACTTTAATGGTCTTGGTAGGTAGTGCGTTTTTGACATAAGGCGGGCGATTAATCGCTCCTTGCAGCGAATCAGCCAAAATATCTTCGACCATCCGAATATTCACTGGACTTCGATTTGACTCTGGCCCTGCGCGATTGGCCCATTCCCCATAAACTCCTCCACTAAAATAGCCAAACTCCAACACCCGAGAAAGATTGTAGGTCATGTAATCCTTGGGCAATACATCAACAAAAGGAGCTGACAACCACTTAGTTGCTGTACTTTTTAGAATAGGTTTGGCTTGCTCCAATACTTCTTTTGTACCAAGTACCACACTAATCCAGCGTGCGCCATGGGCGTAGCTTTCGTCAAATTGCTTGGTAATAAGATCACTTGCTTTTTGTGCCTTAAAATCGGGAAAAACTTCATTCAAAATCCACTGATTGGGCAATACATTACTCCGCAGAATATCCATCGAAAAACGGTGGTCGTAGCGAACGTCGTTGTTGATTTTCACCCCATCCGTTCCTGCGTTTAAATCTCTAAACGCCACACTGCCACAAACCGCGCTGAGTTGGTCAAAGACTGAACCAAAATCTGTAATGACGCGGTAGCCCGAATGCACATTTTTGATGGTGCGGGTTGTTTGTTCAATAAACTGCTTAAAAATAGCATGCCGAAACACGTACCAGTCTTTTCCTGCCTGCCCCCAAAATACTTGGTCGCGATTGGCCAAAGCCGTTTGGGGTTCTACCTCTTGAAAGTCTTTGTAATCGGTTTGCCAAAAGACATTGAGACGGGCGATTTTGGTGTATTTTCTACTTAACCAAATTCGGAACTCTCGCTTCATGGCGGGCGAATAATCAAACACCGTAGGGTGAGGATACCCCTCCGACGAATTTTCGAAAAAATAACCCGTTTCTTGCGTAGGAGTTAGACACACCGATACCCAAGAAATAATGCCTTGCTCTTGCGCAGTTTTATATCGCTCGCATACTTCTTTGATAAAACTATTGCCCTTATCAACCGCTGGCTGACTTGCAAAGCTAAAATACGTACTCGCATAGCCCGATACCAACGCACGGCCATGCTGGTCGCGCTGCCGTTCCTCATTGGACATAAAACCTGCAATTCTGCCCTCATTGCGGCCCAAATAAATACGCAACGCGACTTTTACGCCCAATTTCTGGGCCAACGCAATTTGGCTATCGTATTTTTTCCAATCGGGCTGAGAGGTGGCCGAAGGATACACGTAATCCCAATGTATCGTTAAGTGAACGGCATTACAGCCCGCCTTTACGGCCTCTTCCATCATGTCGAGTTCAGCATCCGCTGCCCGACTCAAATTGAGTTGAAGATAAGCCAAATACCGTTGCTGGTCGTTGGCATATACTCCCGAAACCATCAACATCATCCCCAACCACCACAAACACCATTGACGCTTCATAAGATGTGGATTATTAAAATGAAAAAAGGTTAGAAAGTAAAGAAAAGCAACGTTTTCCTAACTTTCTAACCTTCAAAAGTATTAAAAGTTTACTTAAATCGACTTTTTACCCGTCATACGGAAAGTATAAGTATAAGCTCTGCCCAAGCTATCTTTGTCATTTGAGACGTTCTCGAAAGTGATGGTATTGTTCCCAATTGTACCAATCTTCACGCCCGTATCCAACATTTCGTATTCAGACGTGCCTTCTACTTTTTTCAATTCAATACTGTCAAACGCATCGCTGTCTTTTTCAGTTTGGCCATTGGTGTATTTAACGGTTTGAACAAAGGCAATTGTAACAATATTTGACGCTTTTTTAGCAACGTCCAATACGGCCGTTAGTTCATAACCGTTGCCTTTGATTGGCAAAGAAATGGTCTCAGAAATCTCAGAAGCCGCAGAAGCATATTTGATTGATTCGGTTATTTTGTCAACGTTGTATGTTCCAATCACCTGTTCAGCAGGTTCTGGTTCTGGTTCCGTTTTCGAGCAGCCTGCCAAAAGTGCTACTGCGAAAAAGAGAGATGCGTAAACGTATTTTTTCATGGTGATTGAAATGTTAAAGTGGTTTCTTACTATGTATAACTGAGAATTCTTAGGCAAAGTATTAAATCTTTGGAAAAATTACAAATAAGGGCATTTTGTTTTGGTATATCTCTGCTCAAGGCCAATAGTCGTACTGTGCATAACGGGCAGCTTCGGTAGCAATTTCTGACCCTAGCAGCTTGCTTACCACGTAATACGACATGTCAATGCCCGCCGAAACCCCCGCCGATAAAATTACGGTTCCATTATCCACGTACCGAACTTTTTCGACTACCTCAATCTCAGCAGAAATAGCCCGCAACGAATCAAGCGCCATAAAATGCGTGGTTGCTTTTAACCCATTTAATAAACCTGCTTGTCCCAGAATCAATGCCCCCGTACAAACCGACAAAAGGAGTTCTACTTGTGTCGCCTGTTTTTTGACCCACTCCAGCACCACAGGGTTATTCATTTCACGTCGGCTACCAAAGGCTACTCCGTCGGGCGTATAACCACCCCCACCTGGTAGCAATACAATGTCCGCTTTGGGCATATTTTCAAACGTAAAGTCAGGGATAACTTTTAGGCCGTTTCGTGCCACAATGGAAGGTTTTTCGGCCACCGTAAAAACATCAAACGGTTTCTGCGGGAGCGTCCGTAAACCAGCTACACTAAAGACCTCATAAGGCCCTGCAAAATCAAGCACTTCGACCTCATCGAAGAGAAAAATGGCTACGCTGCGTGTCATCAATTTTTTATTTTAGAGATTTTTAACAAAAAATAATTATTTTTTATATGTTTTTAATACAATAAAAACACAACTCAAATTAGTGTAACAGCCTGATTATCTGAACATAAACACATATTCTTCTTTTAAATATTTTATTTGCAATATTTTTTATATTCTCTTCTTTTACGACTATTTTTTTTCTCGTAAATCCGCCAGATGAAAGCCAACCGTATGTACGGATGTATTTGATTTCCAAATGCAGTTAAACGTTACAATGCCTTATTTCTATGGAAAAATCAACTATTTCAGAAACAAAAGCCAAAGGGCCAACGGTTCCAAGCATTCCTTCTGCAGAGCGAAGATTATTTTTACGCCATTTGGGCATCTTTGCCGCATCTACGACTTCGTTTTTGATGGCTTGTTCAAAAAGCCTCGACCTTTCACCTACTGGTGGCTCGATGGCCCATTCTGGGGCAAGGGTAAATGCTGATGGCTCCATTGATTTGGGAGCAGGCGACATTGGAATCCTTAATTATGCGTATGCTTTGGAGCAATTAGAAACTGCTTTTTACACTGTTGCTCAAGAAAAAACGGCAGGATTAACCTTTAATGAACTCCAAATCTTGCAGGAAATTAGAGAGCACGAATTGGTACACCGCGAATTTTTCAGAGCAGTATTGGGGGCAAATGCCATTCCTGACCTAGACTTTGACTTTTCGACGGTCAACTTCAATGACCGTAACAACGTTTTTCAAGTTGCTAACATCCTAGAAAGTACTGGAGTGGGTGCTTATAATGGCGCGGCACGTTACATCAAAAACGCGGATATTATCGGAATTGCGGGTAAAATTGTTTCGGTAGAAGCCCGCCACGCTTCAGTTACGGGGCACATGTATTTGCCGCTCCCTGGCTCTACTTACTCTTTCGGATTTGGTACGACTGATTCAAATGGTTTGGATATCGTCTATAAGCCATCGGAAGTGCTTCCTGTAGCGCAAGGGTTTATCAAACAAAAACTAAGCGGAGCCAATTTACCAACCACCAACGCCTAAAATCATAGCAAAACCATGAATATCTTCAATATTCTTTCTGACATTGAAAAAATTGACGGTGATGCCGCCGAAAAATTCAACTACTCGCGCCGCAAAATGTTAAAGACAACCTCTGTTGCAGCGGCAACGAGCGGCCTTTTTTTTGCAGGTGTACTAAATAAAGCCTATGGGCAAAGTAATACAATAACCGACGTGCTAAACTTTGCACTGGTACTGGAATACCTTGAAGCAGAGTTCTATATGAAAGGGATGAACTCTAGTCTTAACTTTGGGGCAGACCGAGGGCTTATTAATGAAATTGCCAAACACGAAGCACAACACGTTGCCTTTCTTAAAAGTGCATTGGGAGCTAGTGCAGTAGCAAAACCCGAGTTTGATTTTACTGCCAAAGGTGCTTTTCCCAATCCTTACACCAATTATCCTGTATTTCTTACCCTAGCGCAAGCATTTGAAGACACGGGGGTTCGTGCTTACAAGGGGCAAGCGCCTAATTTGGCAAGCAACCGAGATATTTTAGAGGCAGCGCTTCGTATTCACTCCGTGGAAGCTCGTCACGCTGGGGAAATTAGAATTATCCGTAGTATGTCGGCCTATGCCAGCGAAATGAACACAGGTGGGGTTCCTGCCGCTATCTATGCGCGTGAAAACAACACAACCCACGTAGCAGGAGTTGACATTGTGGCGCTTTCGCAACCAAAACTATTGTTCCAAAACAATGCTTCTCAAATGAGAGCCATGAAATTTGCGCAAGATTCGTTTGACGAGCCTTTGACAAAAGAAGAAGTATTGGCCATTGCAGGTCCATTCATTAAATAAGCGTTTAGATTAAAACGCGTGGGTATCTTTTTTAGCCTTAGCCTTGACTTTTGCGCATTCTATTGCAATAATGTTGAGGCTAAGGCCATTTTATTTACAAAGCAGTCATTTTAGCTTTTTACCGAAAAGCGGCACCCCAACGTAATCAAAACCACTCCCGCCAACACCACAGCCGAAGCTACTAACGATCGGCTACTTGGCACTTCGTGAATAAACAAAGCGCCTAAAATGATGGCAACAACGGGATTGACATAAGCATAGGTAGCGGTCAACGTTGGAGGCGCATGGTGCAGCAGCCACACATAAGCCGAATACCCTACAAACGAACCCATAACGATAAGGTAAGCCAAAGAAAAATATGTTTGGTTCGTCATGTGCGACAAGGACTCACTCATTTTTGGCTCTAATGCCAAACTCATTACCAGCGAAAAAACTCCTCCCCCCAGCATTTGAATGGCAGTCGTTTGCATACGCGGTGGCATATCCAGATAAGGGGATTGCAACGACCCCCACGCCCAAGTGATTGACCCAATAAATACCAAAAATGCTGGCCAAAGCGGGATTTCACGGGTATGTTCTTGCCCAAATGGGTTTAACAAAATATACATTCCAACTAACCCCACGCCCAACCCAAGTACGGTAATCCATGAGGGTTTTTGACGCGCAAAGAAGTAATAATCCAAACCCACCATCCAGCCTGGCAACGTCGCTACCAACAAAGCCACTAAGCCCGACGGCATGTAACCAATGGCATACGCTACGGCGCAGTTTCCGATGCCGCTCAACAACACACCTACCCAGGCTGCTGACAACCATTGTTTAAGCGAAGGAATGCCGTATCCTCTGAGCAAGGTAAAGACAAATAAAAGGACACCACCCACTAAAAATCGAATGGTATTGGTCAACAACGGCGGTAACGTTTCGAGGGCATAGCGAACTCCTAAAAAGGTAGAACCCCAAATTACGTACACCAACAGAAGATTAACCCAAAGTTTTAACGAAGATGAAGATTGTTGCATTGTAGAATAATTCTCTAGTTTACTCTTTTCGCCCAATAACGGCCAACATTCGGCCTGTTTGCCCTTTTTCTAATCGATAAGAGAAAAAGGTGTCGTTGTGCGTGATGGTTGAAAATGAGGAAATCTCTATTTGATTTTTTGGAATACCAAAAGCTACTAATTGAGCCGCATTGGCACGTTTTAAATCGACGAAGTATTTATTAAGCCCTGTATCAAAGCGTTTGAATTCGGCCTCAAATTGCTCGGCTACCTCCTCTCCTACTTCAAACGAACACTCGTCGATGCAGGTTCCCACGTAGGCGAAACAATCTTTGGCTTGCGTCCCGTAAGTTTCGGCCATGGTTGTCAAGGTTTTGCGAACAATCTCGGCGACCGTTCCGCGCCAACCTGCATGAATGGCTCCTACGGCCAACTGTTTTGAGTCAAAAATCAAAATCGGGGTACAATCGGCCACCGTCACCCCCACAAACACATTTGGTTGATTGGTCACGAGCGCGTCGTACCCTTCAGTGCGGCCACCTTTTTCGACAATTTGCACTTCGGCACCGTGCACTTGAAATGACGACGCAAACTGAGTTTCTTCAATACCTAATTGTTGAAAAAAAATAGCCCGATTGGCTTGAACATTTTCAAAAGAATCTTGGGTATTAATTCCCAAATTTAGCGACGAAAAAGGTGGGCTACTCACTCCGCCAAGGCGGGTACTTTCGGCCGCAATTAGGTGATTAAATGGAGAAAATATAGATGGGATATTAACAGAGCTCATGCGAGAAGAATTAAAAACGCCCCGACAAAATGCCGAGGCGAGACAAATTTGTTATACGCCCCAGCTTCCTGGGTCTTTACGCCACTGCGCCAACGTTTCTAACTGGCCCTCAGTCACATAATCCAATTTCAAAGCCTCTTGTAATAAGCTATCGTAATTGCTTAAACACATTAACTCTACTCCTTTTTGGCTAAAGTTTTCGTCGGCTAACGCAAAACCATAGGTAAAGATGGCAGCCATTCCCAACACTTCAGCGCCAGCTTCACGCAAAACATCTACTACTTTCAATGAACTACCGCCCGTCGAAATCAAATCTTCCAAAACCACTACTTTTTGGCCTGGCAAAATACGCCCTTCGATTTGATTGCCCATGCCGTGTTTTTTGGGTTCAGGACGTACATAGGCATAAGGCATGTGGAGGACATCCGCAACAAGCGCTCCTTGAGCAATACCCGCTGTAGCAACGCCTGCAATCAGTTCGGCTGCTGGAAAAGCAACGCGAATGGCATCTGCAAGGGCATTTTTGATGTAAGTTCGTACTTCGGGGTACGAAAGTGAAAGGCGATTATCACAATAAATGGGTGAATTCCAGCCCGAACTCCATTTGAAAGGTTGGTCGGGACGAAGACGAATGGCCTCGATATTGAGTAAGTGCGCCGCAATTTGACGCGATACATCCGAGTGGTTTTGCATGAAAATGCGTGCAAATGCACGAGTTTGAAGTTACTAGATACGCTATTTTGCGGTGCAAAATTACGCATAAAAAAAGAATGGCACGCCCCGCGCACCATTCTTTTCTGATTTTGTACGTCACTGTCAGACGATAGTCAGACAGTATTACGTCTAATCACCGTCTGACAGTATTGCGTCTAATCACCGTCTGACTATCGTCTGACGGTTGTTAATGACTCACTAATACTGGAATATCTGCATGATTAACAACGTCTTCGGCGATACTTCCATTGATAAAGTGATCAAAACCCTTGCGCCCGTGCGTGTACATCACTATAATATCCGCTTCTACTTCCTTGGCATAATCCAAAATTCCTTGCTCAATCGTATCATCATTAAAAATGGTAAACTCGTAATTTGTCAAGCCCAACTCAAGCGCAAGTTTTCCCATTTCATTTTTTAATTGCGGCCCGTCAAATTTTGCCATTCCGTTATCAACATACACAAAGTATGGTTCAATTTGCGCGGTATCCAACAAGGCCAATGACGTTTTAATAAATCCAATATTTTCAAAATCAATGGCTACTACAACGCGCTTAAACGCAGCAACGGGTGCTTTTACCACCAACACTGGGCAGCGGGAATAACGCACAACTTGCTCTGCATTAGAGCCTTTTGTCCACTCTTTCCAGCCCGTTGCCCCCGTAGATCCCATCACAATAAGGTCAACGTTTTGCTGCGTTACAATCGACGCCAGCGTATCCGTATCTCGCATGATTTTAAATCGAAACTTTACATTGTCGTACTTTGGCTTGTCCACCATGTCTTTAAGGCGCTCTTTCGAGTCTTGCGTTAAGTACTTATAAAATTCATCTTTCGACTCATAAAATTCGTTGTCTATCATGGTGTATTCGAGCGTTGGAAAAACAATTTTCTTCAACAGCGACACCGTTGCTCCTTGTTTTTTTGCAATTTCTACGGCTACCTCAAGGGCATATTCAGAGACATCGCTCAGGTCGGTGGGGACAAGTATCGTTTTCATTTTTAGGGAGAATTAGTTGGTGAACAGGTCAAATTTCTTTATTCAACCCACTAAAAAATATGATAAAACGCATTTATCTTGGCTGATAATTGTCACTCCTCTACAATTATTCGCACCTTCGCACGTTAGAAAAGTCAAGTTTCAAGAACTCTTGTACTCACCAACTCCTTTGTATCAATTCAACACAATTCACTATGGCAAATATCCTCTGGGCAGACGATGAAATAGACTTACTTAAACCCCATATTTTATTCTTAACGGGCAAAGGTTACACCATTACTCCAGTCAATAGCGGCGCAGATGCCCTCGAAAAAGTAGAGCAAGAACGTTTTGATGTCGTTTTTTTGGACGAAAATATGCCTGGGCTCACGGGGCTTGAAACCTTAGCTCAAATTAAGCAAAGTCGCCCAAACCTTCCCGTGGTTATGATTACCAAAAGCGAGGAAGAGCGCATCATGGAGGAAGCCATTGGTTCTAAAATTGCCGACTACCTCATCAAGCCGCTGAATCCCAATCAGATTTTATTGTCGGTCAAAAAGATTTTGGACAACAAGCGCTTGGTTAGTGAAAAAACAAACCACAATTACATGCAAGAGTTCCGCCAGCTGGCCATGCAATACCAAGACCGCATCGGCCACTCTGAGTGGGTAGAACTTTACAAAAAGCTCATATACTGGGAGTTAGAACTTGAGCAGAGCAAAGACAAAAGCATGGAAGAGGTGTTTTACACCCAAAAAGAAGAAGCAAACAACAACTTTTGCAAGTTTATCATTGACAATTACGAAGACTGGCTCAACGACCCTCATTCCGACAAACCCATTCTGTCGCACCAGTTAATGAAGCGGAAAGTGTTTCCGTTGATGAAACCCAGCGAGCCGCTCTTTTTTATTCTCATCGACAACTTCCGTTTTGACCAATGGAAAGTAGTAGAACCTCTTCTGAATGAATACTTTACGATTGAAGAAGAAGGCTCTTATTATTCAATACTCCCTACGACGACGGGTTTTTCACGTAACTCCATTTTTGCGGGATTGATGCCGAGTGAAATCGAAAAACAATACCCAAATTGGTGGGTAAACGATGAAAACACTCCCGAAGGCGAAGAAGGGTTAAATAAGCACGAAGAAGATTTGTTGCGGAAGCAATTTGAACGTAATCGTATGCAAGTACGGTTTTCGTACAACAAAATCATCAACCAGAACCAAGGTAAAAACCTCGTTGATAACTTGCCTAATCTCTGGAAAAACCACTTGAACGTCATCGTCTATAACTTCGTGGACATGCTTTCGCACGCCCGAACCGACATGATGATGATCAAAGAATTAGCACCTGACGAAGCTGCCTATCGCTCCATTACCAAGTCGTGGTTTCAGCATTCGCCCATCATGGATTTGATTCAGAAAATTGCGGAGAAAAAAGGCCGCATTATCATTACTACCGACCATGGCATGACGCGTGTGAAGAAACCAGTAAAAATCGTCGGCTACCGCGAAACTAACACCAATTTGCGCTACAAACAGGGCAAAAACCTTGGTTTTGACGACAACCACCTTTACGTATGCCGCCGTCCTGAGCGATTGTTTTTACCGAAACTGAACGTATCAACTGCCTACGTTTTCACCCTTGGCGATTACTTTTTTGCCTACCCCAACAACTTCAATCAATACGTAAATATGTACCGTGATACGTTCCAACACGGAGGTGTCTCTATCGAAGAAATGATTATACCTTTTGTGTTTTTGAAGCCGAAATAATTTCAGTTAAATGAACAGAAGCGACTTACAAAAGCTAGCTAAGCTTCGTTTAATAGAAGCCAAACTTTTACTTGAGCATAAACAATACAGTGGAGCGTATTATTTAGCTGGCTATTCTATTGAATGTGCCTTGAAAGCATGTATTGCCAAACAAGTTCGTAAATTCGATTTTCCAGATAAGCATTTAGCCCATGATAGTTACACACATGACCTTCAAAAACTGCTAAAATTAGCAGGCTTACAACCTATTCACCAGCGCTATTGTATTGAAAATCCAATATTTAAAGCGAACTGGGAAGTAGTAAAAGATTGGAATGAGAAAAGTAGGTATCAAAAATTCGGCATGCAAGCTGCGAATGATTTATATTTGTCTATTGTTGATAACGAAAACGGGATACTCCTATGGTTAGAACAACATTGGTAGAAAGCGATATAGAGCGCAGTAAGCGCATCATCAAGCGTTTAGATAACTCTGGGCTCAAGTTTCCAATCGTATTTTGGATGTATGATGATGATGCCGACAACTGGAAATTAGTTTTGTCAAGAGATGACATAAACAAATTAGGAAAGCGACATTACTATAAACAATTAATTGATATTATTTCTAATAGCCATTTGGATGACGGGTTGACAATTACCTTAATGGACTCTAATGAGAGCTTGATAAAATCATTAAAAACAGTTGTCACAATGCCTAATTCTTGGTTTGTTGGGAATACAATAAATGGTAAAGTATTTCCTGATTCGTATCTCCACCGAGTCAACTTATAGTAAGTAAAATCGCCTTTATTTAAACACATGACCAAACCACGCCTCATTTTAGACCAAGACGACGTATTGGCCGATACCCATGGTAAACTTGCGGACATCGTTCTTCGTGAATTTGACACCCAATTAACTTCGGAAGAACTTCACCAAGACTCTTTTTACGAAACCCTGTCGCAATCCGATCAAAAGCGACTTTACAAAATCCTCCACGAACCTGGCTTTTTTTCAGACATTCCGCTCATTCCGAATGCCCAAGAAGCCGTGTTGGAATTGAGCAAAAAATACGAAATTTTTGTCGCAACAGCAGCGATGGAATTTCCCAACTCCTTTCGCGAAAAGTACGATTGGCTTCACCGTCATTTTGGGTTTATTTCTTGGTCAAACATCGTTTTTTGTGGCGATAAAAGTATCCTAAACGGCGATTACCTCATCGACGATATGCCACGAAACCTGAAGACATTCAAAGGAAAAGGATTACTATTCAACGCACCTCATAATCTCAAGGAAACGGAGTTTGAGCGTGTCATGAACTGGGAAGAAATTTTAAAACGTCTCTTGTAGGGTTATTACTTTGAAAATTTTCTCCAATAAAAAAGCGGGCTAGTTGACACTAACCCGCTTTTTTATTGGAAATATCTTTAGCTTCTTATGCCTCTCTTTCGTGCGCTGGTGCTGGTACCTCAACACCTACTTTTGATTCACGAAGTTTGATGATTTTAGTCCAACTCAAGAGTTTAATAACTGGATAAGTTGGGTCAAATTCAAACCATTTAGTACCAAAGTTGGCACGGTTTGGCAATTTGTGGTGGTTGTTTTGGAACAATTCGCCCATCATCAATAAATCAAAAATCAACGAATTTTTTGACTCATCGCGGTTGTCAAAGTTTTGGTAACCGTACTTGTGACCACTCCAGTTGACGATAGCACCGTGAACAGGGCCCATCAAAAAGTGGATAGGCAACAACAAGAAAAACGCCCAGTGCATATCCAAATAGATAAACGCAAAAATATAGAAAACCGAGTACGATACCCCCCAACCAACGCGTGAAATCCATGAGTCACCCAATTTTTCGAGTTTTTCCCAATATGGATAATCACGGTCAAAACGAGCTTCAACTTTCATTTTACGCTGCACAACAGCATTGTAAATATCTTTGGTTTTCCACATCATCGTAAACACGTTTTCGGTATGATGCGGCGAATGTGGGTCTTTTTCTGTGTCGCTAAACGCGTGGTGCATACGGTGTAAAATGGCGTAAGCACGTGGACTCAAATACGAAGACCCCTGCGAAATGTAGGTCAAAGCGTAGAAAAACTTCTCCCAAAACTTGTTCATAGTGAACATCTTATGGGCAGAGTAACGGTGCAAAAAGAATGTTTGGCAAAACAATGAAAGATACCAATGTCCAAAAAAGGCAACCAAAACTGCGTACATGAAGCAAATGGATTATTTAAACTTATTATAAACTTGTACAAAACTAAGAAAAGCTTTGCTGACAAACAACCTTTTCGAGCGAATTTCCGCTTACTGATTGACAGTAAGTGCGTACTGAACCAAATTCGCTCCCATACGCAAGGCTTGGAGGCGGAGTTCTTCGGGGTCGTTATAGACACTTTGGTCTTCCCAGCCGTTGCCTAGGTCGCATTCGTAGCTATAATAACAGACCAAACGTCCTTGCCAAAACAGCCCAAAACCTTGAGGGGGTTTAGAGTCGTGCTCGTGAACTTTGGGAAGCCCATTAGTGAAGTTGAATTTTTGGTGGTAAACGGGGTGATTAAAAGGCACTTCGACAAACTCCAGTTCGGGGAATACCTTTTTCATTTCTCGGCGAATAAATTTATCCAATCCGTAGTTGTCGTCAAGATGAAGAAAACCTCCTGCAATCAGGTATTTACGAAGATTTCGGGCTTCCGAATCAGAAAAAAGGACGTTGCCGTGGCCTGTCAAGTGAACAAAAGGATATGAAAATAAATCGGGGCTTCCAGGCTCCACAATGTCTTCCTCGGGGAAAATATTCATGCGTAAGTTCTGATTGCAGAACTTGATGAGATTGGGTACTGATGTTTTGTTGGCGTACCAGTCGCCCCCACCACCGTACTTGAGTTTTGCGATTTTATAAGAATATTGGGCCGAAGCAGTGGTCAATATAAAGGCACTAAGCAACAGGGATAGAAACAGCTTTTGAAGGAGGCGCATAATGGGGGTGTCTTGATGAATGAACCGTTGCACGAACTTAACGTAAACGATTCAATCACGCAAGTTTGTACACCAATTACAACGAATCCTTATCAAATTTAGTACCAGTTTTAGAAGAAGGACTGTCTTGGCTATCTCTGGTATTTTTTTGAACAGCAATCGCTCCAAATAGTGCCAACAGAAACGCAAAAGCATAAAATCCTTTTTCGCTTGGAAGCATGGTGGCATTCCAAAGCCCTATGGCCAAAAGAGAAATGGACAAAATAGTTGAAAACCAACTGATTCCGTAATACACATCCGTCACTGGAATACCTTCCAAGCGGTCGCGCACGCTTTTTTGTACTGACACAACGGCGAATAGCCCGTACATCAAAACCGTAAAATAATATCCTTTTTCATTAAGTGGGAGTTCGGCCCTCCAAAGCCCAATAATGTAGCCTGCCATGCCTGCGCCCAGTGCGACCCAAGAAGCGCCAATAAATGCCGAAGATGGTTTTTGATTCATGATTTGTATGGTTTACTAATTTCCCCAAAATTTTGTCAGTGCATTATCTTTTTTTAAGGCCCTACGTTTCCGCCGCGAAATGGGCAATTCTTCGCCGTTGAGCAACAGCACATTGTCAGGAGTCATCGTTACAATATGTTTGGCATTGACGAGGTACGACTTATGGATACGTACAAAATCAACGTTTCCCAAAACTTCGTTGAAATGCTTCAAAGTTTTTGACTCCAAATAAGACTTCCCATTTTTTAAGAAAAGTCGGGTATAGTTCACCTCCGACTGCATATAGACGATTTGGAATTTGTCGATAGGTCTAGGAATACCGCCCACATGCACAAATATATGCGATAAACGGCTTTCTTTTAACGGAGGGAGCGAAAAGTACGATGCCTGTGACATAATGGATGTAGCATTTATAAGGGTTAAAATCAACATTCCAAAATTCAGGAAAGTAGCCACCATTAAAAAAAATGTCACAGTGAATCGGGATATTAAGTAAGTAAACCGTAGCAAACACGACCTAAACCGTGCAGCTTTATGGTATGTTTATGAGATGCAAAGTCTGACACGCCACCAACGCTGCCGTTTCCGTCCGCAAGCGGGTATTGCCCAACACGGCCATTTGAAACCCAAGTTGTTGCGTCAATTCGATTTCTTTGGTCGTAAAATCCCCCTCAGGGCCAATTAACACGAGGTAGTTTTGTTTTGGAAGAGCACTTTTCAACAAATGCGGCGGAAGCACATCGTCAGGTAAATGGGCAATAAATTTTTGCGCCGTTGCTTCCGACGCTTTGGGCAACCATTTTTCAAAATCACCCACTTCTTCTAACTGAGGCAAGTACGCTTGCAACGACTGCTTCATGGCCGAAACGGCTATTTTTTGCAAGCGGTCTAGTTTAATCGTACGTCGTTCTGAGTGTTTGGTATAGAAAAACGAGATTTTATCCATTCCCATTTCCGTCGCTTTTTCGACAAACCATTCAATGCGGTCGATGTTTTTGGTGGGGGCCAAAGCGATTTCGATGGAATACGGACGTGGCTCGTAAGTGGTTTGTTTTAGTATCTGTAAATCACACCGCTTGGGCGTACTCTGACGCACTTGGGCGTCGTACCAACTTCCTTGACCGTCGGTTACTTGAACGGTTTCTCCTTCGCGCAGGCGTAACACTTTGGCGGCGTGGAAAGCCTCATCGTCGGTGAGGGCAGAAATTGAAGAGAAATCAGGTTGGAAAAATAAATGCATATTTGGAGTTAAACTTTGCTGCGTTACCTTTAAACTTTCCCCGCAGATTTGCGCGGATTTAAAGTCGCAGATGACCGCAGATGAATATGTTTACTATGTGTTTATCCTATCTGTGCCCTATGTGTTTTAAAATAGTTGGACTCAAACGCTCGTTTCAAATTTAATTTTAGGATTTTTCAAACATTTCATGGCTTGCGTCAATCCATTTAGGGTCAGTGGAAACATCCGATTTTCGGACCATTCTCGAATAATACTGATACTATGGGTATATTTCCAGTAGTCTGCTACCGCGATTGGATTTAACCATACGAAATGAGGGTATTGTTCTTTAAAACGATTCAACCACGTCATACCCGCTTCTTCGTTGTAATGTTCCACACTTCCTTTGGGATGAGTGATTTCGTAGGAAGCCATGGAAGCGTCACCCACAAAAATTACTTTGTAGTCTTTATTATACTTATGTAAAACCTCCAGCGTCGGTACTCGGCTCGACCGCCGACTGTTATCCCGCCAAAGGGTTTCGTAAATACAATTGTGGAAATAAAAGTATTCGATGTGCTTAAACTGGTATTTGGCCGCCGAAAACAACTGCGAACACAAATCGATGTGGTCGTCCATCGAACCTCCGACGTCGAGTAGCAACAGCACCTTTACGTTATTTTTGCGCGACGGGTGCAGATGAATATCCAAAATCCCACCATTTCGGCTTGTACCTTCGATGGTGGCATTCATGTCAAGTTCTTCGTCGGCTCCTTCCCGCGTCAGGATTCGTAAACGCCGAAGTGCCATTTTCATGTTTCGGGTATTGAGTTCTATGTCTTCATCGTAGTTCTTATACTCCCGT
This sequence comes from Runella sp. R5_40, assembly GCF_057652295.1. NCBI lineage: Bacteria > Pseudomonadati > Bacteroidota > Cytophagia > Cytophagales > Spirosomataceae > Runella > Runella sp. R5_40. The sequence continues at coordinate 20,874 of NZ_JBYFCH010000020.1, forward strand.
TGCTCCCACACTTTCAACGCCGTTCGGTTTCCTGCCGAAGGGCCTTTCACTCGAAAACCCTCAGGATTGTAACCATTATTGCCAAAAGGAGACGTTCCCCCCGAACCAATCCACGTATTTCCTCCCGAATGACGTTCGTTTTGCTCATGCAATAATTGTTGAAAGCGCTCAAAGAGTTTCTCCAAACCGCCCATTTTTTCAATCAATTCTTTTTCTTCCTCCGTCAATTCTCGTTTGAGGGCGTCTTCAAACCAATCGGGCGGCACATTCACTTCCAACAATTTGGCTTCGACAGTTTCGGCGTTTTTGAAATACTCCGCAAACAGTCGGTCAAACAAATCGTAGTGCATTTCATTCTTAATCAATACCGTCCGACTGAAGTAGTAAAACTCTTCCACGCTCATTTGAATGACCTGCTGCTTGAGTCCTTCCAATAAGTTCAGATACTCCCCCACTGATACTGGAAGTGCGTGTTTTTTGAGCAATAAAAAAAAGTCTAAAAACATCTTTGTGAGCGAAGGAATAAAGAGTTAATGGATAATCACAAGCGCTTAATAAGGCCGAAAACCTTTGGATCGTAAGGCTGCGTACAAGTCATTGTCTTGTTCATTTTTGAGCAATGCCCCCAAAAAAGGCGGCACCTCGGGCATTGACTCAAGGTCTTTGAGGTCATCGGCGGATACTTTCGCCCAAAGTAACAACTTAATCCAATCAATCAATTCGCTGGTAGAGGGCTTCTTTTTCAGCGCCTTCACGTCCCTAACGGCGAAAAATAGTTTTAACGACCGTTCCAACAACTCTTTATCAAGGTCGGGATAGTGAACATTGACAATTTGGAGCATGGTTTCCCGATCAGGAAAACGAATGAAATGGAAAAAGCAACGCCGCAAAAACGCGTCGGGCAATTCCTTTTCGTTATTGGACGTAATGATGACAATCGGACGATGTTTTGCCGCAACGGTTCGGTTGAGTTCATAGCAAAAAAACTCCATACGGTCGAGTTCTTGCAACAAGTCGTTAGGAAACTCAATGTCGGCTTTGTCGATTTCGTCAATCAACAGCACGACCTGCTCTTCGGCCTCAAAGGCTTCCCACAATTTGCCTTTTTTGATATAATTCTCCACATCATACACCCGCTGATCACCAAGCTGTGAGTCACGCAGTCGCGAAACGGCATCGTATTCGTACAAACCTTGGTGCGCCAGTGTCGTTGATTTGATGTGCCACGTAATGAGTCGTTTTCCCAACGCTTTGGCCACTTCATAGGCAAGCATGGTTTTGCCCGTGCCAGGTTCGCCTTTGAGCAGCAGCGGTTTTTGCAAACTCACTGAGGCATTCACGGCCACGGCCAACTCACGCGTTGCGACGTACTTTTCGGTTCCTTCAAATTGAGGCGTCATGTGTGTAGGGGTTCCTATTTTTCTTTTACCAACGCAAATTACGTTTTTTTTGAAAGTTTTATAAAACTATTAAACCCTCATACTAATTTCATTTTCTAAAATTTTACCAATAAAACTTTTGTTATCACAGCAAACAACATAAAATCAACAAGTCACCAAATCCTATTTACTGTCATTATTTTGCTTTTTTAATTTACAAAATATTAAAAAAATGTTACTTTTTACAAAAAGTCAGTCTCACTAATAAATGAGTGTTACAATAAAAGATTTGCAACTAATACGGCTCTTTTTTTAGAACACTTATTTTATACTAAAAAAACATAAACAATTGAGAATTATGAAAAAATCAACACTTTTTTTTGCATTTATTGCCATTTCATTGGCTGCCGTATCCCAAAATGATTCAAAAAACAAAGAAACCGACTCAAAGCCAAAAAAATTACGGCTAGGCATTGGAGTAGGACTAGGTTCTACCTACCGTTATGGAGGGCTTTGGTTAGCCAAAATGGCTCCTTCCATTCACTTAGAGCCTCAATATAGAATCTCAAGGGGGTTATACCTAGGCTTACGATTAGAAAATTCCTTCTTAAAAAACTACCGAGCTACTTACACGATTGATGCAAAAACAAGCAACGACTATGGGCAAATCAAAGCTAACTCATTGTTATCTTGGGCATTGACAATCGAAAAACATTTCAAAAATGACACAAAAACCTTCACTCCATTCATAGGAGCTGGAGTAGGTACATTTTACAGAGGGCAAGGGCAATTAATGGCCTATAATAATAGAGAAATTACGTTAGGGTCATGTTCTGGGCTTCTCTTTAGAGCTGGATTAGCATCTTCTAAGCTTTCCTTTATGGCAGAAATAAACCCATTGTGGGAGAATAATGAACATGGAAGATTTAAAAGTTGGTGGGGTAATTCTGGAGAGTATAGAGGGCGAAGTTATGCGTCAATTAAAGGCACATATTTCTTTTAGATTCTCCAATTTTATAAACCACAATATTCTTCCTTTAATAACAACGTTTATTCTAGGAAGAATATTTTTATTACAAAAAACTGTAGACACAATTAGTACATAACCCTTTGCGTCATTAAGCACGTTTAAGCATATATTTATTTAAACAAATTCACTCCGCATAGCCTGAGGTTCAGTCACTCTAATTCCCCTCGAAACTAAAAACTCATTGCTCAATTTATTTTCCGCTGCTGCCGAACCCATAGCAATTGCTTCAAGGATATTGCTTTTCCCGCTTCCGTTTTCACCAATAAAGACATTTACCCACCCCAACTCTAAGGTTAAGGATTCGATAGATTTGAAATTCTCAATCGTTACTTGCTGAACCATACGTTCCTATTTTTCTTTTACCAACGCAAATTACGTTTTTTTTGAAAGTTCTTCCTAACAAAGGGGGACGATAAAAAACAGCCCAAAATGATGGATAATAAAATAGAATCTTACGTACATTTGGGCAAAACTTACTCACAATGTTCTTACCTACTTTACTCTCAGTTACTCTATTTTTTCAATCCTATAAGTACCCCATTTTACCCGTTGCGGGTACCAAAGTGGAATCGTTTGTGCCGAAGGGCTGGCACATTCACGAAAAAGCCGAAGGCGACCTTAATAAAGACAACCTTCCCGACCTCGCGGCGGTTATTGAAGCCGACAAACCCGTTAAAAACCTAAAAGAAACCGACAACGACCAGCAACCCCGTATTCTTTTGGTGGCGTTCAAACAAGCCGATGGAAGTTACAAACTTGCGATTCAATCCAACGAATCAATCATGCTGTCCAACGAAGGCGGTGTCTTTGGCGACCCGTGGGAAGGGCTTTCGGTGGAAAGAGGCACCCTTTTGGTACGTTTTTACGGAGGGAGCTCTAGTCGATGGGGATATGCTTACCGTTGGAGATTCCAAGATAATGATTGGTTTATGATTGGTGCCACATACACGGCAAGCTCTACGCACGACGGTTCGTACGAAAAATACGACTTTAACCTCATCACGGGTGCCACCGAGATTTCCAAAGGTGCAGGAGAAGATGCCAAAGGAAATACGCCAAAAGACAAAGTTACTAAGCTCAACATTGGCAAGAAGCCACTCTTGAAACTCAAAACGTTTAAACCCGTTCAGTACGCGATTTACAAAGACGTTTACCTCTAATATGACTCAAACCCTATCCTTTAAATCCAATGAAAAACCTATTTTCTATACTTTTTGTATTGCTTTTTTCCTTGAGCGTCGTTGCTCAAGAATACATGGTCGCACAACCCAAAGTGAGCGCCTTCAAAAATCCTGCCTCAACGGGGGCAACCGCAGGCAGTTATCGAATCGGAGCCAAAGTCAAACTTCTTGAAAAATCAGCCAATGGTAAATTTTTAAAAATTAGCCAAGACAAAGGAGCCACGGGTTGGGTAACCCCTTCCCAAATTGTGGCATTAGATAAACCTACGCCGAAGGAAGTCTCTTTGAGCATCGCTCGTAGTTATAACAACAAACCCAAAGAAGGTGGAGCCGCCAACGTGGAAGTGGAAAGCTGGCTTACTTCCCTCAAAACGGATAAAACACTCACTCCTACCGAATTGGCAGAGATAGAATTCTTTCGTTTGGTCACCATTCAACGCATTGCACGCAGCATTCCGTTTGGCACCAATGAATTAAAATCTTGGACTGATAGCCATAAAAAAGAGGTCTATTACAGCGACTATGGGAACGCAGGCCATTTTTTACAACAAGACCTTTTGTGGAAACTGGAAGCGACAGTCCCTGCCACCGACCCGCTCAAAGAACGTATCGCCTACGAAGCAAGCCAACTCGAAACGGGTGGCGAATGTGAAGGCTATTGGGTGTGTGTGTTGGACCGTGCCCTATCCAAATCAGGTGAATACCTAAAACGACATCCCAAAGGAAAAAATGCCAACGCGCTGGTTCAGTCCGTTCTCGAAGAGTTTAAGTACTCAGATCCAGCGGAGACCAAAACCTACGATGCCGCCGACAAAAAATTAGTAAAAAAATCGGCAAATGATTGGAAAAACATCCTTAGCAAAACCGCTGATAGTGCTGATAAAAAGCAACTTATTGCTATTTTAAACAAGTTTTAACTCTATCTTTTTATTTATTCACAATGCGCAGAATTCTTGTATTATTTTTCGTTTTGGGGTACTTTGCAAACACCTCTTATGGGCAAACCAAAACCGCCGCTCAAACGGTTCAGGACTTTTACAAATGGTACACTACCAAAGGCGCCATGCTTGAATGGCGTCAGGTGCTCAAGCGACCCGAGTTTAATACTGCGTTTCGTAAACGATTAACCGTCTTTTACCAGAAAATGGAAAAAGACAACGAAGGCGGCTACGACCCCATCGTTCAGGCGCAAGATTTTGATGATCAATTTAAAATCAAGCCCATCTCCAGTGCGGCTACCAAAGCTACTTTTGAGTTATGGATGTTTGGGGGAAAAGCCGCAACCGTCACACTCAACAATGTGGCCAACCAATGGCTGATTGATGATATAAAAGGGGTTCAATAACCCCTCTCTTCTTTACTGCTCATACGTAATCATAACTTTAATAGGTTTTGATAAAATTTGACCACTGTTTGTGGGGTGGTTTCGAATCTGAATATTAGTTGCATCTGAATAAAAATCGAACTGGTACCCATTCATATTTGTGTAAGAATGAGGGACATACTGCCCATTTGTCTCAAATTGAACCAACACAGTAATTGACAGTATTTTTGTGCTCGTAAGCCCGTGACTGATAGGAATTATATCTCCCTGTGCTGCCCCCGTAGTACCTGTCAATTTCTTCACCTTGATGGCAGGGGCATCATTGCCTAATTTTGAAAAGCCATTTACATCTAATGCATTATTGGTGGTTATCCTACCACTCACTGAAAAATCATTCTGAATCCTCAAGGGTGTTTTAAAAGTAGTCCAGTTGGCGTCTGGGATGGCATCAAAATACCCTGGGAATATCCCAAATTGCGTTGTACCATTTCTCACTGCAAATTTTTCGCCTGTTGCGAAGATACTTGTCCCAATACCCACATTGCCCGTTGTGTCAATGGTGAGTCGAGGAATGGCTTTTATGGTCAAATGCAGTTTTCCCGTGGAGTTGCTGGCACCCGTTCCAAAATCAACATCTTCGGCAGCACCAGCAAAGGAACCCAAATAGCCGCGATAGACTCCATTTTCATGAAGGGCTATATACGTTTGTGCACCCACTCCGTTGAATTTAGCAATAAAATTTGAAGGGCTGTTTACATCCAGAGTGGTAGCTGGGTTAATTAGTCCAATCCCTACTCTGCCATTGTGGTCAATCCTCATTCTTTCCTGAGTGGAGAGCGTATTCAAAAGGGTCGTATAAAATTGAATATTGGAGCCGTTTGCCGTGGGGGTGAAGTCTTGGGCGGCTCCAAAAGTAATGGCCGAGCTGGCGTTAGTGGAATATCCACTGCCATTATAGCCTCGTCCATAGATACTCATCATCCAGGCACCACTCGGTAAAGCAGTCGGTGCTGCCGATGTCCCATCCGATCGTTGCCCGGTAATGTTGGGTACTGCTACCCCCGCCGCAGTCAAGGTAAGCTGCTTATCCGTGGTGGGGGTTAGCGTAACACTCTGTCCAAAAGCGGTAAAAGCGACAAAAAATAGAACCAGAAGGGAAATAGCTGTTTTTTTCATGAGGATGAATGATGAGTTTGAAGGCATGAAATAAAGCCCAGCACAGAATAAATCCTTGGCAAAATCAGGTTTGCCAAGGATTTATTTTTGCAAAAGATTTTGCAAAGGGTATATTTATCTACCTTTACCCTACTACTCACTGGTTTATGTTGCTTAAAGACAAAATTTACTTGCACGAGCTTCGCGAACAATTCTTACAACAGGTGGTCAATGAATGGCCTTCCAAATGGCAAAAGGAGTTTGAGGAGTTCAGCAGTTTTGAAGCCCTTAAAAGTAAAAATGCGTTTTTGGAAGCCTTGCTGGCTGATATTGAGGAAGTCTTACACCAACAACTCAATGGAGAAATCAAAAATGAACTCTTCAGCAAAGATTTTCTGCGTCGCTTTATTTTTGAATATGGTACCAAAGAGGTACGCATTCAGACCCGCTTCCGCAACGTCATAGCAGTCTATTTAGGTTATGCTGACTGGACTGACTTTCAACAAAAAAACAACGAAATCGACCGCCAAAATATCCACATCAACTACGTCAATATCGAAGAATCTTTTTTACCAGCCCTTCGTAAAACGCAGATAATTCCGCTCTCTGATGAGGCTAATACGACGTTTCAAATTATACAACCAAAGTTCACTCTCCCGAGATTTGTACCCATTCTCTTGGGAATAATGACCGTGTTTGCTCTCATTTATTTGGGTTTTAATTGGTGGCAAAACCGCCCCTTTTCTTCCGAAGAGGTCAAAGGAGTACAGTTTAATGTCATCAAAACGGTGGGAAAATATCCTCAATCGGTTCGTATTATGTACGATGTACAGTCGCTTAAACGCGTTCGAGACGTCGAATTGATTTTGGGGGTTGGGAGAATTGTATCCGCAAACAATTACGTCAGTTACATCACGAGCAGTGCCAAGCCTTGTGACACAGTTTCTCAAACGTATTTTTACCCTGGGGTCTATCGTCTCAATTTATTGGTCAATAAACACAACATCAAAACCGACTATCATACCGTGTTTTCTTATCCAAATCAATGGGCAGCTTGGGGTTTTGGGGTAGCATACGAAAAGAATTGGACGACCAACATCAGCACTGTTAAGACCTACATCAACGATGGGGTGCTTCATTTGGATCCGCGCGAATTACCCAACGAAATAAAAGGAGAAGACGATTATCGCCACTCCGTGTATGCACTCACGCAAGATTTCGGTCTTCGTCTTGATAGTGTGACCTTAGAAGCCCGCCTGAAAAACCCTGAAAATGAAGGCGGCGAAAGCTGTTTTAATACCGATATTTTGCTAACTGATAAACACCTTAATATTGCCGAGTCAGAATTTACGATGAAGGGTTGCTCCGATTATGCCAAATTGATCGTAGGTAAAACGATTTTTAGGAAAGGCAACCTCCAACAGGGCAAAAATGTAGATTTAGATAATTTTGGGATAAACCACAACGAATGGAATACCTTTAAACTCCAATTGAGGGGCAAGCAAGTCGAAGTGTTTGTCAATGGAATTTCGGTATTTCAGGGCGAGTATGAAGGCCGAGAAAACTTTTTCAACCTAACCGATATTCGTTTTACGTTTAAAGGAACGGGTTCTGTAGATTGGGTCAAAGTATCCAACTCCTACACGGGAAAAGTGGTCTATCAAACCGATTTTGATTAAACGGATTCTATCCACAAAAACCCGTTTAATCCATTCAATCCGTTTTCCAAGCACATCCTAACAACAACCCGAATTGGGTGTGCAACACGACGACGCTTGTTCTAACTCCAACAGCTTGATTTTGGGTTTCTCTACCGACTTCTTCATCACCGTGGCCGAACTTGGGCATAGGCCGCTAAACTGCTGTGATTGTGCTATTTCAGCGGGAACAGCGGCGCGTTCTACTTTTTCAAAACCCTGTTTCGCAAAATAGGTTTCGGCTGTCGTTGTGATTAAATACAGTTCTTTTACCCACTGCAAGCGCATTTGTTTCGTCAAATCATTGACCAAACGTTGCGCAATTTTATAGTTCCGAAAGGACTCTTTCACCGCTACCGAACGCAAAAGTCCGTAGTCGCCCGTTACCTCCACTCCTGCCGTACCAACCAACTGACCATCCACAAATGCAAGTAAGAAATTGGGTAACTCAGGGTTTAAATCTTCCGTAGGCAAACCTGCCGATTGCAACAATTCCGTAACCGATTCTTTGTCAGTTGGTTTTGCCGTACGAATTCGGATTTCTGCCGCCGCTGGCGATGGTTTGTCGGCGTAAACTGTAATGCTATAGATTCCCAAATTCCCTTTACGGTACGCCTCAATTTCTTCGCTCGAAATGTATTCGGCCAAAATCGAATCAGGAAGTACAATTTCACGATCTTTCTGAAGAGTGATGTTGACAAATCCCGTTTTTTCAATCAACCCCAAATAGTCTGATTTCTGAATCGCCCCCGACACACAGCCTGCGTACATTTCAGCGGCATGTTGTAGCCCCGCTGGCAGTTCCCCTTCCAACACAATGTCAGAAATGCTAAAATGCCCACCAGGCTTCAAGGTGCGGTAAATTTCTTTGAACACATTGGCTTTGTTCGGCACCAAATTCAATACACAATTGCTCACAACCACATCAGCGACATTATCACTAACGGGCATCGCTTCAATATCCCCTTGGCGAAACTCCACGTTATTGAAGCCCAATTTTTCGGCGTTGGCCCGTGCTTTGGCAATCATGGCTTCCGTAAAGTCCACTCCAATCACCTTGCCCGAATTCCCCGTTGCGGCCCGCGCTACAAAGGCATCGTTACCTGCGCCACTGCCTAAATCAATGACCGTATCGCCTTCTTTGATTTGGGCAAATTGGGTAGGAAGCCCACATCCCAAGCCCAAGTCGGCATCGGCCACGTATCCGCTTAGTTGTGTGTAGTCTTCGGCCATGATTCCCAAAAATTCGCCGTCTGTTTCACAACTTGGGCCACAGCCACAACAAGAAGCCGCCTTGAAATCCTTTGATTGATTAGCCACCTCGGTGTATTTTTCACGCACCAAGTTTTTGAGCGATTCGTCTGTTGTCATTGTAAGCATTGGTTTTAATTGTAATATTACGATAAATATAAGCAAAAAATTTTAGCAGCAATCATTTTTAAGGTACAACGAAAACAACAGCCCGAAAGACTGCATTGCTTCGTTCCAAACAACTTCGTCGATGCAGTAACAAACACGCGGAGGAGCAATGTCCCCTTTGATGATTCCGATGCGTTTCAGCTCCTTCAAATGTTGCGAAACGGTGGCTTGGGAAAGCGGTAATTCATCCACCAAATCGCCACAAACGCAGGCTTTTTTCTCGGCTAAAAGTCGCAAAATAGCCACCCTGGCAGGATGCGCAAACGCCTTGGCCAAGTCCGCAATTCGGTTTTCTTCTTCGGTAAAAACCTCCGATTTTGTTGTTCCCATTTGGTGTAAAAATGCTAATTTATCGCAATGTTACGATATAAATTTTAATCCAAAAAATTTGGCTAACAAAACTTTCTTTACTTACTTGGGGAAGCGTTCAACCCTATAAAAAAGTACCTAACTGATGAAGAAGTGGATTTTTGTTCTAGGATTATGCCTTTTATCGACCTTTTCTTTTGCCCAAAAACAAGCAGTCGATTCGACCCAAACCAACTCATTAACGACTGATATTCTGTCATTTGCAAAAAAGCACCTTAGCTACCGTTACCGCTCAGGCGGGAGTTCTCCCAAAGGCTTCGACTGCTCAGGTTTTGTACGATACTGTTTTTCTAAATTTGGGATGCTCCTTCCCCATTCTAGCGCCGCCCAAATCTCCCACGGCGTCGAAATCGCCCTTGGCGAAGCACGTCCAGGTGATTTAATTTTCTTCAAAGGAAGCAACTCAAAAAGCGCCCGTATTGGCCACGTCGGAATGATTGTCGCCGTTAGCGATGGCTACGTCAAATTCATCCACTCAGCCTGGAAAGGTGGCATCCGCTACGACGTCCTTCATGCCGACTATTACAAAAAGAGATATGTAGGTGTGCGGAGAGTGATTAAGTAATGTCGAGTGTGCAAAGGGTTTCTCAAAACCCGCCCCTTCTTTGTTGCGCATCGTGCAAAGGGTTGCTCACAACCCGCCCTTTTTGCATGATATTTTGAGAAACCCAATTTTGCCACACTACTACAGTTTCACCAATCTTTCCACCGCTTTGTCGAGCGTTTCTTCTTTTTTTGCAAAGCAAAAACGCACAACACCGTTGTCGATAGCTTCTTGGTAAAATGCCGAAACAGGAATGCAAGCCACGCCGTGTTCTTTGGTTAGCCAAATAGAAAAGTCTTTGTCGGACAAATCGGAAAGGTGGTCGAAATAATACAATTGAAAATAACTACCGTAACTCGGGAGGGGCTTGAAACGCGTTTGTTTCATCAATTCGGCAAAATAATCACGCTTCTTTTGATAAAAACCAGAAATTGAACGGTAAGCTTCCTTGTTTTTGAGGTACTCGGCCAAAGCAACTTGGGCGGGGGTATAACAGCTAAAGCAATTAAACTGGTGTACTTTACGAAACTCAGCCGTAAACGCAGGTGGCGCAATACAATACCCCATTTTCCAGCCTGTGCAATGATAAACCTTCCCAAACGAAAAATTGACAAACGCCCGTTGGCGTAAATCTTCGTACCTCAAAATACTTTGATGAGGTTCTTCGTCGTAAATCAAATGTTCGTACACCTCGTCGGACATGATGAGCAAATCAAAATCCTCCACTAGCTGACGCAGTTGTTCGATGTCCGAAGCCCGCAAAATGCTGCCCGTTGGATTGTGGGGCGTATTGAGGGCAATCATGCGGGTGCGGGGCGTAATTTTAGCCCGAACCAACTCCCAATTGATCCGATAGGTCGGGAACTCCAGCGGAATCCGAACCGCCACCCCACCGTTGATTTCAATGTTAGGAATGTAACTATCGTAGGCGGGTTCAAACACAATTACCTCGTCGCCAGGCTGTAACACGGTGGTAAAAGCCGTATAAATCCCGTATGTTCCACCAGGGGTAATGGTAATTTCGGAACCAGGATTGATTTCAACTCCGTACAAATCATGAACTTTGGCCGCGATACTTTCCCGCAAAGGCATCCAACCTGCCATGGGCGAATATTGATTATAGCCATTTTGCAGTGCTTCGCACGTAAGATTGACCAGCTCATCGGGCATATCAAAGTCAGGAAAACCCTGCGAAAGGTTAATGGCTTTGTGTTCTGCCGCCAAAGCAGACATTACCGTAAATATCGTTGTACCAACGTTGGGAAGTTTTGAGGTTATTTTTTTACCACTCATGGAGGGTTTGGTTTTTTCGTGTAAAATTAGCTTATTGAAACCGAATAGCCCTTCAATTTTGAACTTTCTTAACTAAACAACTTATTTACTCACTCATTTATCAAAATGGATTCACTATTTACTGCAGAGGCCATCGTTAGTTTGTTAACCCTTACATTCCTAGAAATTGTTTTGGGGATCGACAACATCATTTTTATTTCAATTGCTGCCAACAAACTTGCCCGCAAAGACCAACCCAAAGCTCGTAACATCGGTTTGTTGTTGGCCATGATTTTCCGCGTGACGCTGTTATTTGGAATTTCATTTATTATTTCTCTATCAAAACCCTTTACGCACATTGACGCAGGCTGGTTTCATGCGGCCTTTTCTGGTCAAAGTGTCATTTTAGTAGTCGGAGGATTGTTTTTGTTGTACAAAAGTACCTCAGAGATTCACCATAAATTAGAAGGTGCGGAAGAAGAAGTTCAAAAACCAAAAGGAAGTGCCGCAAGCAAGTTGACAAATGTGGTCATGCAAATTGCACTTATCAACGTCGTTTTTTCGATTGACTCCATTTTGACGGCCATTGGTCTTACCCAAAACGTCACAGTAATGATTATTTCGGTAGTGCTTTCGGTCATTATTATGATGGCATTCTCAGGCCCTGTTGGCGATTTTGTCAACCGCCACCCATCGGTGCAAATGCTCGGTTTGGCCTTCTTGATTGCCATTGGATTTATGCTCATTGCCGAAGGAGCGCACCTTGCCAACGTATCTGTCTTTGGTTCGCACGTGGGTTCAGTTCCAAAAGGTTATTTATACTTTGCCATTGCATTCTCCTTGCTAGTGGAAGTACTCAATATTCAAATGCGTAAGGGAAGCAAACCTGTTCAGCTTCACGATTATAAAGCGCAAGCCGAAAAAGAAGGTATTATTTCGGATAACGAAAGCGAATAATTTCTATAAACTCCAACGAAAAAGGCGGCCGAATGGCCGCCTTTTTCGTTGGTAACTACATCAATGTAATCAGCGCGTCCACCGCCTGCTTGATGTTATCACGAACTTCGACAATGTTCGCCTCCATCATATAACAGGGAGCGGTTACAATTTTGAGTTTTTCGTCCACCACAATTTCTCGCACCGACGCCATTGTTGCCACTTGTCCAATCGACTCCATGCCTGCCGAAATGGCCGCGATTTCGTACGGAGAGGCTTCGTTGGGCGTTCCAACGGTCAAATGCGCGTGGTATGCTGTTCCTTCCAAAGCTTTGGCAATGGTCGTGGGGCTCATACATAACCCTGCAATCGGTTTTCCTTGGGCTACTAGCTCCACAATCAGGTTTTTCACCGATTCCAAAATTGGCCCGTTAGGCCCTTCAAACGCCCATTTTGTAATGTTTTTGGCCGTTCCAAAACCTCCTGGCATTACCAATCCATCCAATTCCGACACCTGAATATCGGCAATGTCTTTGATATTGCCCCGCGCAATTCGCGCCGATTCTACCAACACATTGCGGGTTTCGGGCATTTCTTCGCCCGTGGTATGATTCAACACATGATGCTGATTGACGTTGGGCGCAAAACAGACCGCCTCCGCCCCTGCTTCGGCAATTGCCAACAACGTAAAAACCGATTCGTGGATTTCTGAGCCATCAAACACCCCACTTCCGTGAAGCAAAACACCAATTTTTTTCATAAGTTCATTTTATGTTTTAATAGTACACTTTACGCCCCAAAAGTCAAAATCAACTTGGGTCTAATCTTCATTCGGTTTTGAGAAACCGACTACACTGAATCCATAACGGCAACGCCTTCCTTTTTTACAGCACAATGGTTGAATAATTTTGCAAATTTCTATAATTTATCGTAGGATTACCCGCCAATTCCCATTCTACTAACCTATATGACTAACGTACCTAACACATCTCCCGAAGATGCTCACTTGTGGAATGCTTTTCGCGAAGGGGATGAAAATGCGTTTGGTCAAATTGCCCAAAAGTATTATCGAAGCTTATTTAGCTACGGAACCAAATTTTCCAAAGACCGAGAATTCATCAAGGATTGTCTGCAAGACCTTTTTATGGAACTCTGGTACAAGCGCGAAACGCTCGGTGACACCGACTTTGTTAAATTTTACCTTCTTAAATCGCTGCGACGAAAAATTCACCGCGAAAGTTTGAAACAACAATGGCTCACCGACGAAGACGAACTAGACTTCGATGCAGAAGATTTGGGGGAAATTTCGGTGGAACAACAAATCATTGAGGTTGAAACCAACCAAGAATTGCTTCAACAGCTCAATCGACAGTTGGCCGAACTGCCCAAACGCCAACAAGAAATCATTTACTTGAAGTTTTACGAAAACCTCGACAACGAATCCATCGCTCAGGTAATGTCTATTTCGAGGCAAGCCGTAGCCAATTTATTGTACCGTACCTTGAAGGAATTGAAAGAAAAAATGTAGCGCTATTGGCTCAAAATCAACATTTGAAAAAAAATGTGATTTTTTTTGATTATTCAAGGTTAAAGGCTGCCTATGTATAGATAGAAGCCTTTATTACAATGAATTTATACCACGACTATTGCCTCGAAGATTTTGTGTTGGACGCCCGCTTTCAACAGTGGGTGCGCTACCAACAGCCCGAAGACGTTGCGTTTTGGGAAGGCTACCTCGCAAAAAATCCACACCAAGCACAAGAAATTAAGCAAGCGAAAACACTCTTGAGCAGCGTGTATCGCCGTTACCAGTCGCCCATAAGCGACGTAGAGATTCAGCTTGAAATCCAAAAATTGGTCGAAAAAGCGCGGGCCGAAAAAGAAAAACAAGTGTTAGAGATCACCGATGAGCCCACTCCGACAGTACGTTTTCGGCCAGTTTTGACGTGGATTTGGCGAGTCGCCGCCGTTGTTGTTTTGGGATTAGGCATTCGGTTTTTAGTTACCCAATCACCCCAAAGTTCGTACCAGCAAAGCACGGCGGGACAACAATTGGTAGAAAAAATAAACGAAAGCAATGCTCCCCAATCCGTCTTGTTGAGCGATGGCAGCAAAATAACCCTACAGCCCAAGGCGCGCCTTAGTTACCCTGCATCCTTCCAAAAAGACCATCGAAAAGTGTATCTCTCGGGCGTTGCTTTTTTTGAAGTTTCCAAAGACTCTAAGCGTCCTTTTTTGGTAGATGCCAACGATTTGGTTACCAAAGTATTGGGGACAAGTTTTTTGGTAAATGCGCAAGAAGGCGCTGCCAAAACCATCGTTGAAGTCCGAGAAGGGCGGGTTTCTGTCTTCAAAAAACGTGACATTGAAAGCCAAAAAAACCTCATAGGTCAAGAATCTAAGGGCGTTGTTTTGACGGCCAATCAAAAACTGGTGTTTGAACCCGAAAACAATCAATTGGTAAAAACCCTCAGTGAAACGCCCCAAATGGTGACCAGTGCCAATGAGCTACTCAGCTTTACATTTCACAATACGCCCGTTACGGAAGTACTTAAAATGCTTGAAAAAGCGTACCAAGTTGACATTCTTTTTGACGAAGATTTGCTTTCTGACTGTCCCCTCACCGCCACATTGACTAACCAAAGCCTTTATGAGAAATTGACCATCATTTGTGAAGCCATTGAAGCCCATTACGAAATCATCGACGGGCAGATAGTGGTACACAGCAAAGGATGTAAATAAAAAAGGAGGGTAATGGTACCAGCATCGCCCTCCTAGTTTCGAAATCCCCTTAATGGTTCTGACGCCTAAGCACATCTTTTTTCAAGGATGCAGGGGATTGTTTTACCAAATTTTCACCTTAATAAAACAGTTCAAAAGTATGAAAAAAAGCGTACACCTCCAAGTATTCCTCCGAGCTATGCGTATCTCGCTCACTCAGATTTTAATCGCCGTTTGGTTCATGAGCAATGCCTACGCTACCGACAGCAACGCTCAGTCGGTGCTGAACCAAAAAATCACCCTTCGTCTCCAAAAACAAGACGTCGAAACCGTATTTAACCTCATTGAAAAACAAGTAAGCGCCAAGTTTGTCTTTAGCTCAAAGATGATTCAGGCCAATCGCAAAATAAACATCAATGCCGACCAACAACCTCTACAAAAAGTTTTGGATGACGTAACCAAATCGTTGGAACTCAACTATAAAGTAACGGGCAACCTCATCATTATCAGTCGAACCGCCAAAAGCTCCTCCTCCTTTCCGCCCTCCTTTCAAAACGAGGAGGCCGCAAAAGCCGAAGGGCATACCATTTCGGGAAAAATAACCGATGCCAAAGGCGACGCACTGATCGGAACGACGGTGATTTTGAGCTACCAAAACAAAGGCCAAGTCGCGGATAAAAATGGAATGTTTACCTTTAGCGATATTCCCAATGGCAACTACACCCTCAACCTAAGTAGCATTGGTTTTATCTCGCTCAAAAAAGAAGTAGCCGTCGCAGGCAACGACGTTCAAATCACTATCGTTCTTCAAGAAGACAATCTTCAGCTCGAACAAGTAGTGGTTACCTCTAGCGGTTCGCCCAAGAAAAAAATTGAATCGAGTGTAGCAATTTCGACCATCAACGCCAAACAACTGAGCCAACGCCCTCCCCTCAACAGTACCGATATGTTGAAGGCCATTCCAGGACTTTCGGTTGAAAGCAGTGGAGGCGACGGCCCAGGAAGTGTACGCGTTCGCGGATTACCTGGCGGTGGCTACGTTTTTATGGGTGTAATGGAAGACGGACTTCCTGTGCTTCCGACGGGTTTTAGTACCAGCCCCTCCGCCGACCAGTACTACAAGGTAGATTTAACCATCAAAACCGTTGAAGCAGTTCGCGGTGGCCACGCCGCCGTGTTGTTGGCCAATACCCCTGGTGCCCTCATCAATGTGATTTCAAATACAGGGGGCGATAAATTTTCGGGGAAAGTAAAATACACCCGTGGTTTGTCGCAGAATGCCAATCGTTTTGATGCCAATTTTGGGGGTAAAATCGCACCCAAGCTCAAGTTTAACGTAGGTGGTTTTTACCGCGCCGACGATGGAATTCGCCCGCCTTCGTACCGCGCCAACGAAGGTGGTCAGTTGAAAATGAACCTTACTTACGAAATCAAACCCAATAGCTACCTTCGTTTTTACGGAAAATACCTCAACGATAAAACAGCTTGGCTCGTGCCTTCGTACTACAGCTACGATGGTTCAGGACAAGGTAAAGCACTACCAGAGTTTGATTTGTTGACCCAAATCTTAGCCACCCGCGACACCAAAGTATCATTGGTAGCACCTACTGGCAAGACCTACAACTACGATTTTTCGGACGGCGTCCATTTGAAGTCATTAGCAGGAGGCATTGAATTTAAGCACATTACCAAAAACGAGTGGACGATTAAGAACAATTTGCGCTACCAAAGTACTACTTCCAATTTTACTGGTTCGATTGTAACCGCTGCCACTGCCTACAAAGCGAACGTCAACTATTATGCTTTAGACGGACAAAAACTTAATAATCCGACGGGTTTTTACACAGGGCAATCGTTTATTGGAACCAACAGTACCGATAAACAATTTTCTGACAACTTAGACTTTAACAAACAATTAGGCAAACATTCACTTTCGTTTGGGACGGGAATTCACACTTATGACATTGACCTTTTCTCACTAGGAGCAACATTCAACACCGAAATCACGAATCAACCTCGTACCTTACTTATTGGAGCTGCTACTGGCAATGGCTACAGCGGCATCAACATTGGTACCTACCGCAAAGGAACGACGGGCATTACCTCGGCTTGGGCTTCCGACGAAGTAAGTTTAGGAAACCTCACCCTTGACCTTGGTTTACGTGCCGACCGTTTCCACATCAAAGGGCAACGTTTACAAAACACGGCTCCGTTCACGAATTACACTCCCTTCGATGAAACCCGAACGTACGGCACCGCGTCGGTGGGTTTAAACTACAAAATCAATGACCATCACGCCTTGTTTGGACGCGCAACAAGAACGTACAGTGCTTTGAACATCGGCGACTATTCTAACTTTACCTTTAATCCTGATGCCGTCAAAGACCGTGGCGTGTTTATGTCAGAAGTAGGCTACAAAATCAACACGCCTAAGTTTTCATTATTTAACTCATTGGTCTATGCAAAACTGACCAATATTGCTTCTAGTATGTTGATTCCGAATACAACCGCTGGGTTTATTTCCATTGGTACATTTGCCTCTAGCCGAAACCTAAGTGCCGAAATCGAAGCAACTTATACTCCTTCTAAAAACCTCAATTTCCGTTTAGTCACCACTTTCCAAAACAGCAAATACACCCAATACGAAGTGACGGCCCCTTCCAATGCTCGTGCCGACTTAGCTGGTAAGCTATACTCTTGGTCGGGCAACTACGCAGAGCGGATTCCGAACGTCATTTGGGAGCTTTCGGGAACGTATAACTACAAAATTTTCGATTTGTTTGCCAGTTTCCGCCACATTGGTAAGCGTTGGAGCTCACCGAGTAACGTCTATCACATGGGTGGATACGATGAACTTTCGATGGGGTTAGATTGCAAAATCACCAAAAAGTTGGGCTTCCGCGTGTGGGGCGACAACCTCACCAATAGCCGTGGCTTGACCGAAGGGAATATACGTGGCGACCAGTTTTTATTGAACGGAAACTTTGAAAAAGGCTCGTTGCAAATTGGGCGCATTATTTTGCCACGCAGTTTCTGGACTTCCCTTACCTATTCCTTTTAATTTGCTTGCATTCATTGACCTACCTAGTTTTCATCCATTTGTTTCGTCTGCTGAGGTTTCTTGGCAGACGGACTTTTTTAAATCCAGCCAACGCACTAGAAACAAACAGTAGTAGCCTTTATAGAATTGAGTTTCGTATTTATAAAGATAAGGTTCAAAAACTTAACGTAACTTAGCCGCAATTTTTTTAGTTTCTAACTACACCTATACAAATGAAGTACCTCAAACTAACCTTAGCGCTTTTGAGCATGAGTACGCTTTGGGCGCAAACCAAACCAACCAAACCCGCGTCGTTAGCACGTCCCAAATTAGTGGTCGGCGTTGTCGTGGACCAAATGCGTTACGATTATTGGTTCCGTTACTATGACAAATACAGTGAAGGAGGATTCAAACGACTCATGCGCGAAGGTTTCAACTGCCGAAACCACCATTATCACTACGCGCTTACGGTGACGGCGGCTGGCCACGCCTCAGTCTATACGGGTTCTACGCCTGCCATTCACGGAATTGTGGGGAACGATTGGTTCGACAAACGCCTCGGCAAAGGCATGTATTGCGTAGCTGACTCAACCGTACAGCCCGTGGGAACAACCAACGCTCCCGCAGGCAAAATGTCGCCAAAAAATATGTTGGTAAGCACCATTACTGACCAGTTACGCATCGGTACCAACTACCAAAACAAAACCATCGGAATTGCCATCAAAGACCGTGGGGCTATCTTACCCGCAGGTCACACGGCCAACGGCGCTTATTGGTTTGACAGCAAAACGGGAAGCTGGATTACCAGTACGTTTTATATGAACGACCTACCACAGTGGGTAAAAGATTACAATGCGAAGAAACGTCCGTCAGCGTTGATGAAACAAAACTGGAACACTTTGCTTCCGATTGAAAAATACACCGAAAGTACGGCCGATGACCAACCGTATGAAGCCAAGCTTCCTGGGGCAAAAAAATCAGTTTTCCCGTATGACTTAGCAGGAATTGCAGGTGACGCGTTTGGTGTGTTGGCAAGTACCCCACACGGCAACACCATTACCAAAGAAATGGCCTTGGAAGCCTTGAAAAACGAGCAACTTGGCAAAGGGAAATCAACCGATTTCTTGGCCGTAAGTTTCTCCACTCCCGATTACGTAGGACACGGTTTTGGCCCCAACTCAGTAGAAGAAGAAGACATTTACCTCCGCCTCGACCGCGACTTGGCCGAATTGCTCAATGCTTTCGACGCACAAGTGGGGAAAGGGAATTACTTACTTTTCCTATCAGCTGACCACGGAGTAATGGACGTAACAGACCTTTGGAAAACAAACCGTTTGCCTGCGGGACGTTTGAACATTGGACAAGTCAATACGGCCGTAAAAGCAGTTTTGAAAGAGAAATTTGGCGACGGTGATTTTATTCGTGCTTCCGAAAATTACCAGTTTTACCTCAACCACGATTTGTTGAAACAAAAAAACTTATCGGTTGATAAAATCGTAGAAGCCATCCGCCCAACCATGCTTGATTTTGACGGCATAGCCGAAGTACTCAATACCCACGATTTGAGCAATGCCAACATCAACGATTATTTGCTTACCCTCTACAAAAACGGGACGCACGCCAAGCGCAGCGGAGATATTCAGATTGTGACCGAACCAGGCTGGATGTCGAGTTCCATTGCTGCCACCCACGGAGCACCCTATAATTATGACACCCACATTCCGTTGCTTTTCTTCGGTTGGGGAATCAAACCAGGAGAAACTTTCAGCCGTACGGCCGTTGCTGATACTGCTCCAACCGTGGCTGCATTGCTCAAATTATTGGAGCCAAGCGGAAACATCGGACACATCATCGAAGACGTGATGAAGAAATAAAAAATACCTGATTATCAATTATCTTGAAAATGTGTGGGGTAAATGACGGAATTTAGTCGAAGGATATTACGTTAAAAATTTGACAGGAAAAGAAATTTTCTTATCTTTCGACTAAGACATTGACCCCATACATTCAGGATATGCAACCAGAATTCGAGGAGAGACAACCCGATTGGCGGGATTCGGTTCAACGATTTGAGGTAATGCTCAAGAACCAAGAACACGATTTTTTTGATTTGGACACCTACGAACACATCGTAGAACATTACATTGGAGAGGGGAACTGGGAGCGTGCCTTGCAAGCCTGTGAGTATGGACTAGAGCATTTTCCACATTCGTTAGAGCTTTTACTGGACAAAGCACATTTACTTGCTCAAAAACAACGTTACGAAGAATCACTCGCATTACTTGAACGTGCCTCTCTTTTTCATCCCCACGACCTAGATGTCCTTTTTATGCAAGGTGGCATCTATAACATGATGGGCGATTATGAACAGTCGGTGGAAGTATATGAAGAAATGCTTCGCTACATCGAAGACGGCGATAAAGATGACGTGCTGTTCCAAATTGGCCAAGCCTACCAAAATTCGGGCAAATACGACGAGGCAATAAAGTACTACAAATCATCGCTTGAAATTAACCTAGACAACGAAAGCGCGTTGTACGAACTGGCCTTTTGCCTCGAAATCATGGGACAATTGGAAGACAGTATCGACTACTACAACGAACTCATTGATCGCGATCCGTATTCCTACAATGCCTGGTATAACCTGGGTATCGTCTATAGCAAACTCGGGCGCTACGAAGAGTCGCTCCATGCGTATGATTATGCCACGGTCATCAAAGAAGATTTTTCGTCGGCCTATTTCAACATGGCCAATGCGTACATGAACTTAGACCGATTTGCGGAGGCAAATACCAATTATTTACGTACGCTTCAATACGAATCTCCCACGGCCGATTTGCATTGCCACATTGGCGCTAGTTTTGAAAAAATCAAAGATTTTGGCAAAGCCCTTGAACATTACCGCGATGCCCTCAAACTGGACAAAGAATGGGATGAAGCTTGGTACGGCGTTGCGGTTTGCTTGGCCGTTGAGGACAAATGGGTAGAGGCGCTCAATTGCATTCGGAAAGCCATTAAAATCAATGAATTCATTGCCGACTATTGGTTGTTGGTGGGCGACTTGGAATACAAAATTGGGAATGTCTTCTCTAGTATGGAGGCGTTTGAAAAAGCCGCTGACCTTGAACCTGACTTTGAAGATGTTTGGCTCAAGTGGTCGTTGGCGTTGTTTGACCAGAGCGATTTTAAGAAAGCCTTTGACGTAATTCAGGAAGGGTTAGATACCATTCCCGACAGCGCCGCCATGTATTATCGGGCGGTGGCCTATTTGCTTCATGGTGGCGAATACAAGGAAGCACTCCTTCATCTCGAAATTGCCCTCACCCTCGACTACAATGCGCATGAGCAGTTGTACGTTTTTTTCCCTGATTTAGAAAAGCAAAAAGCCTTGTTTAAATTAATTGAACAGCACCGAAAATAATTCTTTCAATTCTGATTTAGATTGGACCATCTTTCCCCATACCCATGCGGAAGAAACATTCAAAAGCAGCAATAAAGTAGATTAGAACATATTTTGATGCTCACTGTGTTGAATGACTACTAAATCAAACATTATTATGTTGCAGGATAAATACAAAACCATAACAATTTTAACCTTGATTTCACTTTTTGTATTGGTGATATTATTAAAACAATACTGGTTTTTACCTTTATTCGCAACAATATCGATTTACACCTATTACAAACGACTTCAAGTAATCCCCAAAGAAGACAGATTAAAGGCTGTCACACCTACAATTATAGGAATGAGCTTGATTTTTATTTTTCTTGTCATTTTTTGGAATATGGCATAAAAATTTGACACATACATTCCTTTTCACTCCGACGATAGGAGGAGCCTATACCCGATTTGGATGTAGACCCCTCCTAATGTCGGATTGACAAAGAAATTTACTTCAACTCCAATACCCAAGTTGTCATTGCAGGTATTTTGAGACTTCCGAGTGAATTTATCTTTTCTTCCGTCAAAACATTCGTTGCCCCCATAAACCCTTTTGTACGTTCAGCAAAACGAGCCGTTTCGAGCGTAGTTTCGACCGAATTGCTATTCATTACCACCATGATTGTTTTGGCCGCATCGTGCCTAAAATACACGTACACGCCGTTTTGGGGAAGGTATTGGGTAAACTTACCGTTGTACAATGATGGGGTGTTTTTACGGTAATTGGCCAGTTTTTTTACCAAATCAAAGGCTTCATTTTCTTTGGCAGAGCGCCCAGCGGCCGTAAATTTGTTTTGTTTATCGCCTTTCCAGCCTCCCACAAAATCTTGGCGAACCTCGGCATCGGTGGGGTTTTTGGTGTTTTTCATCAACACTTCTGTCCCATAATAAAGATGCGGAATGCCGCGCGTCGTCAACAGCCACGTGATTCCCATTTTGTATTTGGCAAAGTCCTCCCCTATCACCGACAGAAAACGGTCGGTATCGTGGTTGTCCAAAAACGTAACCATCTTAGACGGGTTTTTGTAGAAATAATCTTGCGCCAACGTACTGTAAAGGCGATTTACTCCTCCATCCCAACTCCAAGGCTGCGTGAGGGCATCACCGATAGCCGAGTAACTTGGAAAATCGCAACTACCAGGAAGGTTACATTGGAAGGGATAATTGACGTTGTTTTGCACAAAATAATTCATAAAAGCAGGGTTAGTCACGAACGTTTCCCCAAAAATGAGCATGTCAGGATATTCATCCAACAAGGCTTTATTACAACGATTCATAAACTCCATGTCGTTGTATTTGTACGTATCAATCCGCCAGCCGTCCACCCCAAACTCTTCCGTTGACCACAAAGCGTGTTGAATCATGTAAGTTGCAAAATGTGGATTTCGGGCGTTGACGTCGGGTAAAAATGGCATAAACCAACCATCAATCAACAATCGGCGGTCGGCCTCTGTCCCATTAGGATCAAGCATGACTTGTTCTTTGTGGCTAGTGGCGGTATAAGTCGGCCACATATTGAACCAATCCTTCGTTGGCGGGTCCAGAAACATCCAATGGTCTTCTGACACATGGTTATAAACAGCATCCTGAACCAGTTTCATTCCACGCTGATGCAGCGCCGCCGACAACTTTTTATAGCCCTCATTGCCGCCAAAACGACGGTCGATTTTGTAATGGTCGCTAAAGTGATACCCGTGATAGGCCGCTTGCATATTGCCATGAAGCTCCTTTTTTAAGCCTGTATTGTTTTCAATGACGGGCGTATTCCACAACGTCGTTACCCCAAATTCTTGTAGATAATCCAAGTGATTGATAATTCCCTGAAAATCCCCTCCGTGGCGTAAATAAGGCACATTTTTATCCGCTTGCGTGTCGAGCATATCCGAAAACTTATCGTTCGACTCGTCGCCGTTGGCAAAGCGATCGGGCATGAGTAAATAAATAAAATCGGCGGTGGTAATGTTGTTTGGCTTGTGTTTGCGGGCTGCCAAAGGAAAAGGCTGGGTATTTTTAAATTTGCCATTGCTAAACACCAACTTAACAACCCCAGGTTTGGTCGTTTTGGCAATCACCAAGTCTATCAAAAGGTAATTGGGGTTTTCCAGCTTTTGCGTTTTTTTAATCTGAACACCTGGATAAGCCAAACTCACTTTGGCAGTACTGATGTTTTTACCGTGGACTAACAGTTGCACATTCGGGTTTTTCATTCCAATCCACCAATTGGTCGGATGCAAATGTTGAATGTCTGGATTTTGTGCGATAGAAGACAGCCCTAGCCCTCCCACGCACAAGGCAAGGAAAAAGGATTTTACTACGTTCATCATAGGTTTAATAATCAATGGTCTAAAGGCCGAAGATAAAAAAACTTTTTAGATTTATATAGCATTCCTTTCGACTGTAAATCAGGAATGACCGCATAAAATGTTATACTTCTACACTACAAAATCACTAACTTTGCGACGTTATTGTTAAAAACTTTGTAATGAATAATAAACAGTTCCCTTTTGGGAATTAGGGGGCTATAACCAGTAAATTGTATGCCAGGAACAGAATTATACGGCGCAGAAGAGCGCAAAGAAATTAATGACGTTTTAGAGACAGGAGTTTTCTTTCGTTTTAACCACGAAGCACAACGTAATAATATTTGGAAAGCCCGCGAAATGGAAGCGGAAGTGTGTAAAGTAGTAGGTGCCAAATACGCCCATGCCGTTTCAAGCGGTTCGACGGCCATTCAAACTGCGCTTGTAGCAGCAGGTATTGGCACAGGCGACGAAGTGATTGTACCACCATTCACGTATATCGCTTCGGTTGAAGCCGTTTTGATGATTGGTGCCTTACCCGTTTTTGCCGAAATCGACGAAACACTTTGCCTTTCAGCCGAAGGAATCCGCAAAGTTGTCACGCCTAAAACCAAAGCCATTTGTTTGGTACACATGTGTGGCCAAATGGCTGACATGGATGCCATTATGGAGGTTGTCAATGAGCATAACCTTATTTTGGTAGAAGATGCAGGACAGGCGATGGGCGCCCATTACAAAGGAACGTTTACGGGGCTTTGGGGTAAAACAGGTGCCTATTCGTACGACTTTTTCAAGATCGCTACCGCAGGTGAAGGCGGCGTATTCGTAACGAACGACGAACAAGCCTATAAATTTGCCGATAGCTATTCTGATCACGGTCACGACCACATTGGCAACAACCGTGGTATGGAACAACACCCGATTATAGGCTTCAACTACCGCATTTCAGAACTTCATGCGGCTGTAGGCTTGGCCCAAACGCGTCGTGTACCATACTTAGTAGAAAAGAACAACGAGCACAAAAAGTGGTTGATGAACCGCCTTGCCAACGTACCTGGGGTTTCTTTTGCGCGCATCCCCGATACTGAAGGCGATTCAGCTACGTTTTTGAATTTATTGTTGCCAGATACTGAAAGTGCCCAAGCCGTAGTGGCCGAACTAAACGCTGCAGGTGTAGGTGGGTTCAACTATTGGTTTACCAACATGTACCACTTTATCAACCAGTGGGATCACCTCAAAGAAATGCGTACAGCGGGTAAATTAGCGGTTCAAGTATTGGGTGCTCCGCAAGATTATGCTAACCTTGATTTACCAAAATCGCAAGAAGTAATTGGACGTTTGATATCGTTTGGAGTACGCGTTACGTGGACACAAACTGAGCTTGAAACGCTTGCCAATAACCTCGAAAAGGCGATTCGCAAAGCAATGGCAGCTTATACGTGCTAATGCTCATTTTCAAAAGTTTTAATAAATCAATGGTAATTTGTATTAACGGATAACAGTGCTTTAGCACCTTAGATTCATGCATAAAAATTTCAAAGGAATCGAAAAAACCGTTTTTGGACGGGGAAGTTTTAGCCAATTGGGTGAAATCATCGCCCCACACCGTAGCGAAAACAACGGCTACATGGTGTTTATTGTTGACAACTATTTCAAAGGAAAAGAATTAGAAGGCCGCTTGCCCGTTCAGCCCGAGGATACCGTTTATTTCATCGACGTTGACCCGCACGAACCTACCACTGAGCAAATTGACACCTTGCGCGATGAGATTTTGGCCAGCAAAGGTTTGCCTTCGGGCATCATTGGAATTGGCGGCGGGGCCATTATGGACATTGCCAAGTGCGTGTCGTTGATGGTAACCAACGAAGGGTCTTCTACCTTATACCAAGGCTTAAATCTCATCAAAAAACCAGGCATTTACCACGTGGGCGTTCCTACTATTTCTGGAACTGGCGCGGAGGTTTCGATGACGGCCGTATTGACAGGCCCTGAGAAAAAACTGGGCTTAAAATGCGAATGGACGGTTTTTAACCAAGTGGTACTTGACCCCGAGTTGATTGCGACTGTTCCACGCGACTGGTGGTTTTATGTGGGAATGGATACCTATATTCATTGCATCGAGTCAGAAAATGGGCAGTTTAACAATGCCTATTCGCACGCTTTTGCGGAGCAATCGATGAAGCTTTGCCGTGATATTTATTTGGGTGAAAATAGCGGACAAACGGCCGAAAATGACGACAAACTGATGGTTGCCTCGTTGATGGGTGGTTTGAGCTTGACGTATTCAGAAGTGGGTATTTGCCATGCGATTAGCTATGGTCTTTCAAAGATTTTGGGAATGCGCCATTGTTATTCCAACTGCATCGCCTTCAATCATTTGGCAGATTACTATCCAGAAGGAGTAGCCGAATTTAAACAAATGGTGGCTCAACATAACATCACATTACCACAAGGATTGTCGAAAGACTGGACCGATGAGCAAATCACAGCGATGGCCCATGTCTCGTACAAGCTTGATCACATGTGGAATCATGCTGTCGGGTATGATTGGAGAGAGAAAGTGACAATTGCAGACATCGAAGCAATTTTTAGACGACTGTAATTTGAAAAAATCAGGTAAAATAAAGACACCTCCCGCTAAATTTCAGACCAAAAGTGCGGCGGCCATTGCAAAACGAACCGAAGAAATCAACGCAAATTCATTGAAAGGCTTGGTGATTCGTTCGACAGGCTCTTGGTACGACGTTCGTGATGAAGAAGCACAAATCTGGCGCTGCCGACTGCGGGGAAAATTTAAGTTTCAGGACTTAAAAGTAACCAACCCCGTGGCTGTAGGTGACCGTGTGTTTTGGGAAATTGAGGATGAATCGTTGCAAACGGGCATCATTAACGACATTGAACCACGTGCCAACTACATTGCACGGCAGTCGGTTCAAAAATCGGCCCACTCTCACTTACTTGCCGCCAACGTTGACCAAGCGATTATCGTAGCCACTTTGACATTTCCTCGTACATCGTTGGGGTTCATCGACCGTTTGCTGGTGGTTGCCGAATCGTTTCGGATTCCGAGTGCAATCATTTTCAACAAACAAGATTTGTTTGACGAGGAAACCAAAGAATACCAAGACTACTTGATTCAGCTCTATCGAGGGTTGGGTTATACGTGTTTTACCACATCGAGCGTCACAGGTGAAGGCGTGGAATCTTTTCGGGAGCTTCTTTCGGGGAAGATTTCGGTTTTGTCGGGGCACTCAGGCGTGGGTAAATCAACATTGGTCAATGCCATCGCTCCGCATCTTAACCTACGCACCAACGAAGTTTCGACCTTTGCCAACAAAGGCGTCCATACCACGACTTTTGCCGAAATGTTTGAGCTGGCGCCCTCTACCTTTATCATTGACTCGCCTGGCATCAAAGAGTTGGGTTTATCGGAGATTGAAGAAGAGGAAATCAGTCACTATTTCCCCGAAATGCGTGATTTGTTGAACGAATGTCGTTTTAACAACTGCCTTCACATTGACGAGCCCAAATGTGCCGTCAAAGACGCCGTAGAAGCAGGTACCATTGCCATGAGTCGCTACGAAAGCTACTTGAGCATGGTCGGCGGGCAAGACAATCGCAAATAATTTTTTTGATAGGCTTAAAAGCAAAAGAGGCGCAAATTGCGCCTCTTTTTTCTTGGTGGGGGTTGATTGAATTATTAATACCCTGGATTTTGCTGGAATACAGAAACCCCTTCTGCATTTTTTGCACTACGGTCAATCTGTGTTTGTGGAATTGGGCGCACGTTGTGAATAGCTTTGATGTTAGTGGCGGCTTGCGGATTGTACTTCTGTACTCTCTCAACTAACAAACCCCAACGTTTCAAATCCATCCAACGAGTTTGCTCACCCGCCAACTCACGACCCCGCTCTTCAATGATTTGCTCAAAGTTCATGTCAGCTTCTTTGATAAGCATGGCATCTTTTTTACCTGGCCAACCTGCACGGAAACGTACTTGGTTGAATGCTGCGACGGCTTCTGCCTTGTTTCCTGACTGCAAATAAGCTTCTGCTTGCATCAGTAACACATCCGCCAAACGGAACACAAAATAATCACGGCTACCTGCTTCATACGTTAGGTCAGGGCGCTTGGTATCAAAAAACTTGGTCAATGTAGGAAATAAAGCCTCATTGTACATACTTGGCACCAATACTTGGTATTTTTTGGCAGCACGTTGCGCCTTAGTCCATTCAACTCCTGGAATAAAAATGGCCGTGTCGCCAGCAGCGAAGGTTATCTTCGTTTTTGAATCATCAAAAGAAGGATTCAAGTTGGCTCCTGGGTTATTTGAGAGCCACGTATCTCTGAACGTCTTTTTGTAGCGTGAGTCATTGGTTCTATCTGCAAAAAGCGTATTCAACAAATACGAAGTAGGTCTCAAGCGTTTGAACGGACGACCATAGAATACGTCGCGTTTCATACCTGGCTGCACATCATACTGCATCCCAAAGAACAAGTGAAGGTTATTTCCACCGTTAGTTGCCCCTGTGTTGTTGGTCAAGTTAGTCAAAGGATCCGACGTATATTGAACTGCAAATACTACTTCACTATTCACTTGGTTGTTTTCGTCAAAAACACTTGCAAAATCATCCAACAACTTAAAGCCATACGCTGTAGTTACTGTTTTGCACAAAGCCGCAGCTTTGGCAAAGTCGTCAGCGGCTTTAGAAGCAGAATAAGCTTTGGCTAAATATACTTTCGCCAACAAAGTTTCAGCTGCAGGTTTTGTTGCACGTCCATAGTCAGATGATTGTGCTTTTGCTTCCAATGCAGGAATGGCATCTTCCAAGTCTTTGATGATAGCCGCATACATTTCAGCATCCGAAGCTCTTTTGGTCTCTTTGGTAGGAGCCAAAGTTTCCTTCAAACGCAAATCAACCCCACCAAATTGTTGGTGTAAGATATAGTAATAATGCGCTCTCAAGAACTTAGCTTCAGCAACTCTCAATTTTTTGACAGCATCCGAAACTGTTGCCGCTGGGGCTCTATCAATAATTGCATTACAAGTGTTGATACCGCGATAAAGTTCATCCCACGTATTAATGATATAATCGACAGTTGGGTTAAGTTGGGTATCGTAAAAGTGAAAACCTTTATAACCTCCATCCGCACCCGTCGCATAAATATCGGTGCCATACTCCGTGAGGGTAAGCCCTTGCTGAGTTGCGTAGTAATACCTAAGTGAGGAATAAGCTGACTTTACTGCGTCTTCAAATCCTTTCGGGGTATTTATGTAGTCATTACCAATGCCTGATACGACTTTTTCATCCAAAAGATCCTTACATGACTGAGTTGTTAATAACAACGCTGCCACACCAAAGATTTTAATGGGTTTTATTATATTGTTTAATTTCATTGTCGTGAATGTTTTAAAAGTCTTTGTTTAAAAATCTAAATTAGAACCGAACGTTCAAACCCACCGTTGTAACCGACGTTGCAGGAACAACGTTTGAGCTAACCGATGTTGTACCATTACCCGATGAAGTAATTGTTGCTTCAGGGTCGATACCATTGTACTTGCTACGGTATTCAGACCAGATTTTTGGCTGTTGAATACTCACATACAGACGTAGCGACTCTAATTTCAATTTATTAGCAACACTTTGTGGAACCGTGTACCCAAAGTTAACATTTCTTAATTTAACGAATGTTCCGTCAAAATAAATCAATGTAGTATTGTACTGAGGGAATTCTTGGGTACTAAATGGACGAGGGAACTCATTCGTTGGATTGTTTGGTGTCCAATAATCTACTTTGATTTGTTGGTAACGACCAGCCAATTGGTTTCTATCTTGGTGGAAACCACTTACAATCATATTACCGAAACGACCGAACAAGAAGGCTGACAAATCAAATCCTTTGTAAGAAAAGCGTGTTGTAAACCCTGCGCTAAAGTTAGGAATATCCGAGCCGAGCAATACCCTATCCAAGGCATTGATGACACCGTCTCCATTCGTATCTTGTACTTTTATTTGGCCTACACCTGCGCCAAGTGGGTTCGCTTTATCGCCTGGATAGAATTTAGCAGCAGTTTCTTTTTCTTCTAATTGCCAAATACCTAACTTTTTATAGTCAAAGTACGAGTTCAAAGGCTGTCCGATAAACCAACGGTTACCTAAGTCATCCACTTTTCCGTTGTAAAGTGAGATAATCTCTTCTTTATTTTTGGTAAATGTGAAATCAGTAGTCCATTTGAAACCACTCGCAGTATTTACGTTAACAGTCGTAAAGCCTAACTCAATTCCTTTGTTACGCGTTTGACCAACGTTACGAGTCACGGCTCCAAAACCAATTGAACCTGGCAGCTGATCAGACAATAGTAAGTCGGTTGTATTTGTTTCGTACAATTCCAACGAACCTTGGATACGGCCTCTCAAGAAACTAAAGTCAACCCCAATGTTAGCAGTAGCCGATGTTTCCCATTTCAAGTCAGGGTTTCCGATGGTATTTGGACGGTATCCAAAGGCTGCGGTAGTTCCCCAAGCATAAGCAGTTCTTGTCAACAACCCTTGTGTTTGGTAAGGTGCCACCCCTTGGTTACCCACTTTACCCCAACCTGCACGAAGTTTCAATAAATCAATCCAAGTCACCCCTTTCAAGAAAGGCTCATTGCTAATGTTCCATCCCAATGCAATTCCAGGGAAGTTACCATATTTCGTATTTTCACCGAAACGGCTAGAACCATCGCGACGAATAGTAGCCGTCAAGAGGTATTTATCGTTAAAATCGTAATTGATACGAGCCATGTACGAGTTAATCGTCCATTGAGTCAAACCACTACCTACACCCAATACTGACCCTGCGTTTCCAAGGTTATAAAACTGTTGTGATTCAGCAGGAACACCCTGTACGTCAGTCGTGTATCTTTCAAAATTATCTCTTTGGATAGATTGAAGTACTGTGGCACCAAAGTTGTGTTTTTGAGCGAAAGTTTTATTGTACGTTACAATATTCTCTAATGTCCAGTTGAAACCAAAGTCATTGCGTGTAGAAGCTTGCGGATCGCCTAATTTACGTGCGTTGGTAGCTGCACCAATAAAACGTCCCCAACGTGAAATCGTAAAATCTGGGCCAAAGTTTACACGATACTTCAAGCCTTCAATAATTTTCACTTCCGCATAAATACTATTGAAGATGCGGTACTTTTTAGTATTATCTACCTGAGCACCTGGAACAATCTCGGCCAATGGGTTGGTCAACAAGGCATCATTCGTTGGAGAAAAGATGATGTTTCCATTATCATCATAAGGACGCGCCAATGGGTTTTGCTGAATTGTAAAACCATAAGGGTTTAAGTTTTCGCCATTTCTGATACTATACATCGTATAAGAAGAAAGACCGACCTTCAACCACTTGTTAACACTATGGTCGATATTAGCTCTCAACGAAATACGCGTATAATCTAATCCAGCGGTAATCCCTTTATCTTGAAAATAACCTCCCGAGATATAAAACTGCGTTCTATCATTTCCACCTTGTACACCTAGAGAGTGGTTCTGCATAGCTCCGTTTCTTAAAAGCAAATCCTGCCAATCTGTATTTGTACCAGCGGCAAGTCCTTTCGCTACGGCAGGGTCACCACCTAAAACGGCCACTTTGGCATCTGCTGCGGCATCAGCAACACCCGTTGGAACAGGATTTCCAGCAGCATCTTTATAACCGTTGGTAGCACGATAGGCTTCACGAACATATTCTGCAAATTCTGGCCCGCTAAACAATTGAATCTTATCGAGTGGCTTAGAAACCCCACCGTACGTATCAAATGTTACCGTCGTTTTTCCTTTCACTGGGCCTCTTTTCGTTGTTACAAGTACTACCCCGTTGGCACCTCTGGCACCGTAGATAGCCGTAGCCGTAGCATCTTTCAATACTTCCATTGAGGCCACGTCACTTGGGTTTAAGTCTTCATAACCAGCCGAAAGAGGAATCCCATCAACTACATAAAGTGGGTCGTTTCCAGCATTAAACGAACGACGACCACGAATCAAAATTTTAGGAACTGACCCAGGTCTCGAACCTGACTGAGATACATCAACCCCAGCTACGCGTCCTTGCATGGCCTGGCCGATACTGGTGATAGGCATCTCTTGAAGTTGTTTGGCCGTTACCTGCGAAATCGCCCCCGTCATTTGGCTCTTTCTCTGCGTACCATAACCCACAACGACTACTTCCGTTAGTGATTTTTGGTCAACCACAAACGTCACATTAATCGTTGTACGGTTTCCAACGGTGATTTCTTGCTTTTCAAAACCAACGGCCGAAAAAACCAACACAGCGCTATTGTCTTTTACAGTCAGCTTAAAGTTACCATCAGCGTCGGTATTAGTCCCAGTTGTAGTACCTTTTACGATAATACTTACGCCAGGGATTGCAGTATTATCTTCGGAAGACACAACCTTACCTGTCACCGTCTTATCTGCATTCACAGTTGCAGTTACTCTCACGCCACTGCCATTCGTTGGTGGGGTTTTGGCCTCTGCCCCTGATGCACTAAGCACCACAGCCGCCGCCCACACACTACACAAGATAGAAATTTTCCTCATGATTTGTCAAGGTGATTTTAAGTAGGAGATAGAATTATTTTGGGTTTTTGTATTTACTAATAGGTTTGAAACACGTTCGAGTTTAAGATTACTCTTCAAAACAGACAATATTTTATCCAGATTATTCTACGCAAACGTTATCGGGAACGTTGCCAAAATGGTAGTTTTCAAATTCAAAGTTGGTTTTATTCCTTTTTTTTAGGCATATTACCTTTGTTTTCACTTTGAACAATCGACTATATTTTTGTACTATTTTAATATCAAAAAGTTATTTCAGTACACCAATAGGCTTTTTTTGCCGATGTAATTTATTTCTAAGAAATTTTCCAGATAATCAAACCAAGGAGAGCAACCCCTACCACTAGGGCAATAAACCAGCGAATAAAATAAAGGGCAGAAGCCAAAGGTTTGACTTCTTGATCGAGGGGGTCAATTTCGGGAATGGTGTTTACAGTCTCAATCACACGCTTCCAAAGACCACGCACCTCTTGGGCAGACATACCCATATAAGCATCCGACAATTGGCCTACCAATGCCCGTGCTTCTTCGACTTCATCTGATTTGTAGGGGTGGTTATTGAGCCAAACTTGCCAGAAGTTACTCAATTCCATATCGTCAGGTTGCTGCACCCACTTTATAAAAAGTGGTTCTGCTGCAAAATCCTCAACGGTGTACTGAGCAAAATTTTTCATCGGGTACTTTGGCAATTCAACTAAGAATAAATACTGCCAAATAAGCGACCAACTCCACGATTCTACTGACAAAAACCTAAATTTTAGAAACAGACTTTTAAGTGTGTCTTAATCGTAGTTAATACGGCTTACGATACTGCGCCCGAGGGTGATTTCGTCGGCATACTCCAAATCACCTCCGATGGGGATGCCACGCGCTATGGTTGAGGTTTTTACGCCAAAAGGCTTCAATTTTTTCTGCAAATAAAACGAAGTAGTATCGCCTTCCATGGTGGGGCTAAGGGCCAAAATAATTTCTTTGACCTCCGTATTGCTTTGTAGGCGTGAAAGCAGACTTTCTATGTTCAAATCGCTCGGACTTATCCCTTCTAGGGGTGAAATTATCCCCCCTAGTACATGATATAGCCCATTAAATTGCCCCGTATTTTCAATGGCCAAAACGTCGCGACTGTCTTGTACAACGCACAAAATACTACGATCGCGTTTGGTACTGAGGCACACCCCACAGAGCTCATCATCCGAAATATTGTGGCACTGTTTGCAGTATTGCGTTTTTGTCCGCACTGCCACCAAAGCAGTAGCCAAGCTTTGAACATCTTTTTCTGGCCGTTTGAGCATGTGTAACACAATACGAAGTGCGCTTTTTTTTCCGATACCAGGCAATTTGGCTACTTCACTAACGGCTTCTTCGATCAGTTTGGAGGGGAAATTCATGTAGAGCTATAAACGAATATTTTACAAAAATACGAATTGTAGCAGCATTCTGCAAAGGCTTTTTGGGCACTCCACGCTTGTCAATGGCAATGACAAAAGCTGACGACAATCAGTTTTTGTGTGTGAGAGATGTTACAAAAGGCCGTGGGGTAACCCCCTACTTTTGTTCCAACAATTAACAACACAAAAACACATTTACTAACATGAAAATCGAGCAAATTTACACGGGATGTATTGCCCACGCGGCCTATTATTTGGAGAGCAACGGCCAAGCAGCCATTTTTGACCCTCTCCGCGAAGTACAGCCGTACATCGACCGCGCGGCCAAAGACAATTCCAAAATCAAATACGTTTTTGAAACCCACTTTCACGCCGATTTTGTCAGCGGTCACTTGGATTTGATGAAAAAAACGGGCGCGACCATTGTATTTGGCCCTACTGCCAAACCTGCCTACGAAGCTACTGTTGCCGAAGACAACCAACTTTTTCAGGTTGGCGACTGCACCGTGAAGGTCATTCATACGCCTGGGCACACCATGGAAAGCACCACCTATTTGCTCATCGACGAAAATGGCAAGGAGCATGGCCTGATTACGGGAGACACCTTATTTATAGGTGACGTTGGTCGGCCTGATTTGGCACAACACGTCATTGCAGATTTGACAGAAGAAAAACTAGCTGGTTATCTTTTCGATTCGTTACGAAATAAAATCATGCCCCTCAGCGACGACCTCATCGTTTATCCTAACCACGGGGCAGGTAGTGCCTGTGGTAAAATGATGAGTAAAGAGACAACCGACACCCTCGGCAATCAGAAGAAGTTTAATTATGCCCTTCGTCCTGACATGACAAAAGACGAATTTATCACCTCCTTATTGACTGGATTGACAACGCCGCCTGGCTATTTTCCGCAAAACGTTTTGATGAACATCAAAGGTTACGAAAGTTTGGACAATATCATGGATCGCGGAAACCGTCCACTTTCGGCCGAAGAATTTGAGACGGCAGCTAATGAAACCCAAGCACTGGTACTCGACACCCGCAGCGCAACCGACTTTGCCAAAGGCTTTATTCCTAACAGTATCAACATTGGCATCGATGGTAGTTTTGCCCAATGGGTCGGTGAAATGATTCCTGGCGTAAAACAAGAGATTTTGCTAGTGACCGACGAAGGCCGCGAGGAGGAGTCTATTATCCGTCTTTCTCGGGTAGGGTATGACAACACATTGGGGTATCTCAAAGGTGGCTTTAACGCTTGGAAATCTGCCAACAAAGACATCGAAACCGTCGATAGAATCACCGCTGAGGAGTTTGCAGAACAATTCACGACGCAGCAGCCGATTGTGATTGATGTGCGCAAAAAAAGTGAATTTGATTCAGAACACGTGGAGGGTGTCACCAATATTCCATTAAATACCATCAACCAACATTTAGCCGAATTTCCAAAAGACAAACCCTTTATTTTACATTGTGCAGGCGGATACCGCAGTATGCTGGCTGCGTCGATTTTAAAATCCAGAGGTTGGGATAATTTTGTGGACGTAGCAGGTGGGTTTGCCGCCATTAAAGCTACAGCTAAAGTCCCCGTTTCAGATTATGTTTGTCCAAGTACCTTGTTATAGTACATCAATATATTTATAAACAGAAAAGCCCCTGCCAAAGCAGGGGCTTTTCTGTTTATAGATTCTATTTATTCAACTAGAACTTCACCACTTTGAGCGTTGCTTGCTTATCTGGGGTAGTTACACGTAAGAAATAGATACCTTCTACCAGCTTCTCAACCTCAAACTCTTCTTGATGAGATTGGGTTTCTGGTACAAATCTACGCTCTAACATTGAGCGACCTGCTACATCGACCAGTTCTGCTTTTACAGCTTGTCCTTTGGCACCTTGAATACCCAAACGCATCACTTTCGTGACTGGGTTTGGCATTACCTGCGCGAAAGAACTAGAATTTGATGACATATCTCCGTCTGCTAACGGATGACCGCTCACCGCTGTCCGAGCAGCACCTTGGCCTGGGCCATCTTTTGAAACAATGCGGAACCAAAACTCTTGGTAGGCTAACACATTACCCTGTGCTTGACGTGTAGCTGGATAGATACTTCCCCAACCCTTCATATCCCAGTAACGAACACTAAGCTTGTACAACCCTTTGGGCAAACCTTCGTCATAGATATTTTGACCCTGTTCATTCAGTTGATAGAAGCCATAAGCAGGGTGGTTGGGCGCATATAACTCTGTCCAGCCTTCGCGGTTTGCGTACATAAAATAAGGAGCATTGTTTTCGTGCGTATTGAACGAACGCACTACACCTGTTTCAGGCGTTGCTCTCATATCAAACGTCAACGAACCATTTGTCCCCAAAGCACAAGCATCGGCATGAATCGTCCAATAACGCGGAGCCGTTTTATTTACGTTTTCTGTAAAATAAATCGTCGGATTACCTTGGTTACTGAAATCTAAATCTGGGCCACCATCCTTTGTGATAAATTGACTACTCCACAGCGCCTTGTCATTCGCTGGTTTCACCGCCGATTGGCTTTGGCCAATGTTGATTAGAGTTATATCAAATGACTTCCAAAGGATACTTTTAGGTTCGCTAAATGGCGTTTGACAGCCATTAGCAAAAATACACTGCGCCGAGTATGATTGCGTAATTGCGTTGTTAAATGCTACTGTCAACACGGCATCTGTTGCTGATGTATTCCACAAAACACTCGCACCTGATGGGCAGTTTGTAGTAAGCGTAACCGAAGTTCCTGTACAAACTGATTCTGCACTTGCAGTCACAATGGGCGCCACGTTCACAGGTAACACTGTGTAAGTAACGGTGTTGCTAGGCGTACTCAAACAGCCCTCTGCATTTTGACAACGAGCATAGTACGATGTAGTGGTTGTCGGTGGCGTCGTTGGCAAATTGGGTAATGCTTGGTTTGTTGCCGCATTGTACCACAAAGTCGTGAAACTACCGCAAGTTGTGCTTCCTGTAAACGTCGCTGAGGTTGTGCAACTGTTAAGCGGAGTAATAGAAACCGTAGGCGTAATGCTTATGGTTGTCAACTTTAATGTCATAACCGCTGACTCAGTTTCAATACACGAAGGTGTTCCATCAGATTTACGGCAACGAACGCGGTAATTATGGAAGTTCCCATCCACAATCTGAGAAGGAACCGTTGTTGAATAGTCTCCTCCATCAACCGAATAAAGTAACACCTCACCTGCTCCACAAGTCGCATTAAATACCAACGCATTACCATCCTGATCACATAAGGTTGCCGACTGCCCCGCTGGGATAGTTGTTCCGTCAGCTACCATTGACACATTTTGCGGTATTGATGCACGATAATTGATTTTAATCGCAATCGCGTTGGTAATGGTCGATGGACACGCATTACACGAGGCTTGGTATTGGTATTCCGTATTATCACTTGGCTGCGATGTTGGCGCAGTTGCAGTCCAATCTGACCAAGCGCCAGCGCCTATTTTGGTACGCCAGAGTGGATTTCCGCTCACACAAGTATTTACTACGTTAAACTCTAAACTATTTACTGGATTTGCATCTGCATCACAAAATGTTTGGTTATTACCTTCATTTAGTGTCTGCTGTAAAACATTCAAAGTGATGGTAGGCTTTGTATGAATTTGAATAAAAGCTGCACTTGAATTAGACGCACTACATAACCCACTTTGTACAACAGCACGATAATAAGTCGGTGTTGATAGATTAGTAACAGTGTAAGTTGCTGTAGTATTTGCTATGTCCGTTGGTGATGAAAACGCAGCATTTGTTGATGACTGCCATTTAATAACATTTCCTACATAGCCGCTCAAAGTTAACACAGTACTATTATCACCTGCACATACAGCTGTACTACCTCCTATAGCCCCAGCAACAGTAGTTTCGTTTACAATAAGAGTAAATGCTTCAACTCCACTAATACAACCTGTTGTCGAATTTTTAACCCTTAGAACTGCATTATAAGTTGCTCCAGAAGCATTAGCAGGAATTACCAATGTAATTTGAGCTAATGGTAAACTTGTATAAGCTACATCAACAAATCCAGCAGCCTCCGCAGAAGCATCATAATCAATCATATACTGATCAGGGCTTCCTCCTGTTGCTGAGTATGTTAAATTAGCACTTGTAGTTCCTTTACATACCGCTGCTACAACTCCTAACGTAATGGTAGGTGTTGTATTGATAGCTAGGCTACCAGAAGTAACCGATGAGCCGTTGGCATCGGTTACTGTGACCGTGTAAATTCCTACTGCTAGATTAGTAATTGAATTAGGGCTACTGCTTATGCCTGACGCAGAACCTCCTCCTGTCCATGAAAATGCGTAGGGTGCGGTTCCTCCACTGAAATTAACTTCAATAGAGCCAGGGTTACATGGACTTGTGGCAGTTGCCGAGTTGATCACCACTGGTGTACCTGTACAAGCAGCCGTCGGTTGGAAACCTACTCCCGCACCATCTCCACCACCTACCAACCATGGCGAATATGAAATACTCGCTGGAGATGACGCCGATAAGATTGAAGCTATCGAACTAGCACTCGCACTTCCCCACCAGTTACAGGTAGCGGGTAAGTTGCCAGAGTAGCCAGAAACATTATCTATGGCAAAATTTGTACCAGAATAGCCCGTAAAACTGTTTTGTGAGACAGTAATGTTTGAATTTGTGGCTGGAACTTGACCTCCATCATCCGTTATTAATATACCTTTAGGGCCACCTGCACTAAAGGTATTGTTCAATATAGAGAAGTTATTTACTCCCCCATATATTCTCAAATCTCCTGTACCATCTGTACGGGTAGAACCACTGATTACATTGTTCGTAAATGACGACGAAACAGTATTATACAAAAATACTGCTCTGGCATTTCCAATAAATTCATTTTTGGTAATGGTAATTCCAGTAGTAGCTGAAGCGGATTGACTTGTGGAAATCGTAATACCTGCACTGGAATTACCAGAAAATTTGTTATTTTCAATCAGTACATTGGAAACAACTCCGCCTCCTGTGTATTCATCCGTATAAATACCATTACCACCCGAAGGCCCTGAATTGTTATTTGAATCAAACCAATTGCATTTGATTGCTGCTTGAGAAGTACCAGTATTTGCAAGACTACTACCAATAATATTATTTTTGATAATATTATTTAATAGTTGAGTTCCTGTAAGAGGCGGAGCCATATAAACAGCATACCCAAACCCTGGCCCAGCATTAGAACTGGCTTGACCTTGAATTGTAAATCCATTGATAGTCACATTGTCGGCAGTTATGCCAATTCCATTCACACAATTGATAATTGATTCAGCACCTGATCTGGTTGTTGCGGCACAGACATCTGCCTGTGCACCTTTGATAATCAACGATTTGTTGATAGTGATTGATTCGTTGTATGTACCCGCCGCTACCGTGATGGTGTGGCCAGTTAGGGTTTGAGCATCATCAATAGCCGCTTGAATTGTGCAAAATTGCTCTCCTGTGTTTGTATTCGTAATTGTGGGGAAGCTAGGAACCGCATTGATTACAACTGGATTGCTTCCGTAAGCGACTACCCCACTTGGAACGCTTTGTGACCGCACTAACACCGTATGATTACTGCTTGGACTGAGACCACTAAATGTATTGCTTGTAGACCAGTTAGTCCCGTTGTCAATACTATATTCTAAAACCCCATCTCCTGTAGCATTGATTACAATTGTTCCAGACTGAAGTAGACAGGTAGGTTGTGTTACATTGACAGTGATAAGAGTTGGCTCAACAGTAGAGGAAACCAAAACCCGATCAAAATAGATTCGCCCAGTAATAGGTCCAGGAGTTGGGTTGAATGATGTAGCAGGTGGGGTATAAGAGGAAATACCATTGCTCCCTGAAGTATAATTCTCTTCTGAAACAAAAAGCTTCCCATCAGTTGAAACATCAATTGCTGTAAATTGTGAAAGAGCCCCTCGTGTGAAAACCCCTAATTCTGGAACTGATATATCTGTGCCGCCATTTGTAAGATCCGCTTTATTGAGCACGACAATAGGTGGCGCAGGATTTACCGTTCTAATAACATAAATTTTATTGCGAAATATAGCTACATCAGCCGCATTGGCAAGGGTATAAGTATGAGTGATGGTAGTACCATCGGCGCTAATTCGTCTAACTACGCCTCCACCGGCCACAAATACGGTTCCATCAACATCTACCTCAAGCCCCTCTACCCCGGAAGTGCTAGGTGGAATCCAAGAATTATCTGGCGTAGGAGCGCCGGCAGTTGTTACATCCCAACGCCTAACTAGGTTGTTTGCCGCTATATATACGTAGTAGGTTGCTCCCAGTTTACGAACAGCGACCCCTACAGGACCTGAAATGGGTATTGAGCCAATCGTCATACTCAAATCACTACTAAATATATCGACTCTATTGGCAGAGCTTATTCCAGAGCTTAAGGCCACATATACATAACCGCGGTCGTCCGTAGCTATACCTTCAGGGCTATTACCTGTACTTCGCCAACCTAAAAAAGTGCCAGTAGCTCCTCCGGCATACACGGGTTGTCCACCTACTGGAGCAAAAGCACCAGTACCACCAGGCATTCCATTTCCAAAAATAACATGATCTGTACCCGAGGTTGCGAGTACATTTGCACTTACTTTTCGTAAGGACGTTGTGGGTGTATTCGGGCTTTGGATGTTGCCGGTATAGACGGCCGTTCCATCTTGGCTCAGGGCCATTGAACGAATTGTACGTGGAGATCCATTTGTATTTCGCTCTCCAAAGTAGTCTGACTGCACTTGCCATGTTTGACCATACAACTGAGGCAAATAAAATACTATCAACATTTGACATGTCAATAACAGTTGGATAATTCTTTTCATAAAGAAATAATGTGTTAAAATGTGAAGAAAATTTTACTCAAGCAATTATTTTCAAACTAACAAAAAACAGACTAAAGATTAATAAAAAGTGCCATTTATATCCTATCAACCAATAAACATACATACTTTTTAAGCAAAACAAGTATATATCTCACTTAAAATATATCAAAAATATACCACATAAACATCTATTGTTAAAATTATTAGAATAATCACATTTACAATAAAATATATTGATTTACAATTCGATATATATGTATATTTTAGTCATCAAAATTCAGACAAAAAAAAAGGAATACAAATACTCAATAATGTGTAAATTATCAAGCGGTTATTTAATACACTTCTGACAAAAAAGCATCAATTAGTCAACCATTTGGCACGAAATCAAAAAAAACTAAATTTGTAATTATTAAAAATTCACCCAAAGAATACTCAACATCAAGTATTTTCAACTTTCAAATTCAAATAACTATATTACTAAATCCATTTTTTTTGTAATTTGGCCAACGTTATCACACGCAATAAATTCACTTTACTATCAATGGCCACCCCTACTACTTCAGCACACTCGGACGTTTTATCGCTTTGGAACTCAAAAAATATTCTCAACAAAAGCAACTCAAACAGACTTCATGTCGAATCAAACCCATTGTTAACATCTATATTTCAGATGGTTAGAACGGTACCTATCGTGGTAGATGTAAAAAAAATGACCCAGCAGTATGTGGGTGTCGATGTAGAAGAATGGTGGGGATGGAAAATAGAAGAGATTTTTGGTGAGGGGGTTCTTTCTTACACAAAGCTCATACACCCCTCAGATCTTGGCGTTCACAATCTGTGTAATAAACTTTTATTCTACATTTTAGAAAGATGTAGCACGGAAGACAAATATAACCTTAACATACTCCTGAACTTTAAACTACGAAAGTCAGATGGTAGTTACATCCACATTACTCAATCGACCAAAATTCTTGAGCTAGACCCTGACGGTAGCATCAGAAGCTTGCTCGTATTGCTTCAAGAAAACAATACATTGAGCGATTCTTATCAAAAGAGGTACATTCGTTTTTGGGGGAAAGACTTTGACGGGCGACTGTACGAATACTTGCCCGATGTGGAAGACCTTCAACAGATAGAATTGCCTTCTAAACGTGAAATCGAGATTATAAGTTATCTCGTTTCAGGAGAAGAAAGCAAAACTATCGCCGAATATTTGAGTATTAGTAAGCATACTGTGGATACGCACCGTAGGCATCTTTTGCAGAAATTTTATTTAAAAAATACTGGAGAACTTATCAACCTGGTTCATATCACTCGTCTTTTAGACCCCTCTAACTGAGTCTCTTAGCTTTTCTAGTGACAAGTTTTTTTGAAATTGCTGGTATTTTTTGGGTGAAACGCCAAAATGTTTTTGAAACATCTTGGTAAATTTTATGGGATGCGCATACCCAATAATCTTAGAAACCGACGTAATGGTATATCCACTTCGAATAAGGTTTGCAGCATGATCCATTTTTTTCATCATATAATACTGGTGCAGGGTGACGCCATAGTACTGTTTAAAAACTCGTTTAAACGTGCTTTCTCTCATACTAAGTTCTTCACAAATATTATCTAAAGATGGAAGTTCTGATTCGAAGTTTGGCCCTATATACTTATTAACTACTTGTTCTAATTTGTCAACAACGATGTTAGGGTATTCGGGCTGTTCTTTTTTTGAGACTTCTACTTTTTCAATTTTAGTACGTGTAACCTCTTCTTGTTTTTCACAAAGCTTAGAGGAATAATCAATTGAAAAAGGAATTCTTTTTTCAATTAAATCTCCTTCTATTCGTTTAAAATCTTCGATGTTTAAAACAATGGTTAACTGTTCTTGCGAGGTGGAGTTTTTCTTAGCGTTCATTGAAGCGTTTTTTATAAATCTTCGTAAAGCCTGAAATATGGCTGTAACCTATTTTTAATGCAATCTGAGATAGTGTATATTCTCCCGTTTGATACATTTTACGGGCATACACCAGTTTATGTTCAAGCAGGTACTGATAAGGGCTTTGTCCGTATATTTTCTTAAATAATACCTTAAATTTACTAACACTCATCCCTACTTCTTGGGCAAATTGCTCCAGTTTTGGAATAGGCAAATGAACATTTTGGATAACTCTTTCTACTACTTGCTCTATTTTACGCTTCTCTTTTCTATAATACGCATTTTCCTGGCAGACGTTTATGCTGTTTTCTATTTCGTCGATAACTCGATATATTAA
Source organism: Runella sp. R5_40 (assembly GCF_057652295.1). Classification (NCBI taxonomy): domain Bacteria; kingdom Pseudomonadati; phylum Bacteroidota; class Cytophagia; order Cytophagales; family Spirosomataceae; genus Runella; species Runella sp. R5_40. The sequence continues at coordinate 63,817 of NZ_JBYFCH010000020.1, forward strand.
ATCATAAATAAAAGCCCTAAAAAATAAAATATTACTTGTAGATAATGAAAGTTGCTCCCAAAGTAGGTGAAATTTATTAGAAATAATATGTTTATCCTTACTCCATTCTTTACATAAATAAGGAGCAACCAACGCTACTTCGTCAATTGGAAGTTTTAATTCATTATTTAACCACTTTTGATCTAAAAACAAGTAAATACATCTCGTATAGTTTTTATCACAAAATTTAAAGCAAATTGGATTAATTATTGAATAATCCTGCAAATACATTGGGAAATCTTTGTTTGAACTTATATGAAAGAAAAACTCACCAAAAACCCCATAATGAATATCTTTATCAATAACCCATTTTCTCTGGTTTATTGACTTGTAATCATCTTCTTCATTAAATACAGTAAACTCTATATTCATTATATATCCTTTTTATACTACACACTTATGCCCATTACCCTTTTCTTACCTATTTATGCATGACTTATTATCAAGAGCAATATGCGAATGTAGTAAGTTAAAGTATATACTAAAAACAAACATCGCAAAAAAACCTTTTAGGAATGAAAAAAAAACTTTTACGCCTTTCAAGAGTATTTTTTTTTACATAAACATGTTTTATAGAAAAATTGCAATTTGTAGCTTTTATTGATAGATGGCACAATTTTTGCTACAAGACCTCCTTTTTTATTTACTTTCAAACAAAAACACTATACCGCTGTCTATCAGCACATTACCTCTTTGTCACAATAAATACCTGATTGTCAATCAAAAAATTTGGCAGCTATCAAAACTTAAATCTCATCACTTGCCTATGAGGTTTTTGTAAAAATCTTCACTTTTTACCCCGTTTTCTAATCCTAAGCACTCTTCCACTTGCCTTTTTGTGCTTGACCAAGTAGGATATGTCTTCGTGGAACATCCTTTGCCAGTTTGTCAACAAAATAGGCACTACTATTGGTATATATTTTTACCAGAACGCTTCTTTAACATTTCAACGTATGAGTATGTCATTATTACCACGCCTCACAAGTGTTTTAATGATTTTCGTGTTACTACTTTTTTCGCAGATGGTGGTTGCACAAATCGCGAATGCCCCCTGTAATACAGCTTCCGCATGGACAAATGCAACCTACAACAGTCTTACACCCACTGTAACTAATTCAGTCGCATCAGCAATTCCACTGTGTTTAGGCTCTATCTCCAATGAAGGCAACCTCACCAACACAAGCACCACTGACTTTGCAACAATAAGTATTACTGGCCTTGGTTGTGATGGCGAGATTAGCGTCAAAGATGGAAACGACACCTATCCAGCAGGTACATATGCTGGATATAAAGTAAGCGGTAGTGGGTTATTACAGGCGTCAGTAGGGGCTAAGGTAACTATTAAAACCCTTTTAGGCGGTTCACCAAGAGAATCGTTTATTGCCACCAATACGGGTATTGGCATAAACACTTCGCTTCTCGACCCTGATGGCAATATTACCTTAGGTTTTGTCACTACGTTGTCTTTTGACGAAATTCGGATTGAATATGAAGCTTTATTAGCAGTCCTTTTTTCTGCCCAAGTCTATCACCCAGTCATCAAGCGCTTTTGTGCAGCGCCCGCCCTAGATTGTAACACCCAAACGCAACTAAATAACCCTACTCAGCCTGTTTATATCAATGCCACTCACACGGGCATCAGTGGGGGAGTTTGCGCAAGTTGTAGCGTGACCAATGCCGATAATGCCATTAGTGCTTCGACCTCAGACTTCGCCACCCTTTCGCTCACGGCAGCCCTCGGAACCAACGCCTCTATTTCGGTTAAAAACGCACTGAACAGCTATGCCATTGGTACATTTGCTGGGTTTAATATTTCCAATTCAAACCTCATTAATGCCAACCTCCTTTCAGGCATAACCATTCGTACTTATTTGAATAACACCCCCCAAGAGTCTTCTACCAGTGCTACGCTAGTCTCTGTTAACTCTACTTTGTTAAGTGGCTCGGGCAAACAGCTAGTGGGTTTTATTACTACCAAAGTATTTGATGAAATACAGCTTGAAGTTACCAACTTACTCGGAGTCGCCAATACCACCGAGGTCTATAACGCGGTTGTTCAGCGGTTTTGTGCAGGGCCCGCCCTCAATTGTAGCACCGTCACCAACTTGGTCACACCAAGTTACCCAGCCGTGGTCGATGTTTCAAACTCTGGTTTGGTATGCGCAGGTTGTGCCGTTACTAATGTCAACAATGTAGTTGATGCCAATACCTCCAACTTTGCCAGTATCGACTTGGCCGTGGGTGTTGGTAGTAGTAGCTCCCTTTCTGTCAAAGATGTACTGACAGACTATCCTATCGGGACATTTGCGGGGGCTGACATTGAAAACTCCTCACTCATTGGGGTTAACTTATTAAGTGGAGCCACCATCAGTACTTACAAAGACGGGGCTTTTCAGGAATCAAGCGGAGGTAACCTCATTTCATTGCAGTTATTAAGTTCAAGCCGACAAATCATTGGTTTTGTCACCACAAAATCATTTGATGAAATAAAAATTACCGTTTCCAACTTCATTGGTGTGGACCTCGGCACAACCAACGTCTATAACATGGTACTTAAAGCGGCGACCACCGCTGGTGTTGTTGCGCCGAGTGTAAGTGCTACCACTGCCACAAATAGTTGCCCATTCACTACTGTCAATTTAGATCTGCTAGTAACGACCCCAATCCCCAGTGGCGCGGCACTCGTTTGGTTTACCAACAACACCCACACGGGGCTCGCCTATGCCACACCTACCACTGCGGGGGCTGGAATCTACTACGCTTATTTTTACGACAGTGTTACAGGCTGTTACAGTCCTGCCAGTAATGCCGTTACGGTAACAATCACGAGCTGCGCCCCCGACACTGATGGCGATGGCTACAAAGATGACGTTGACCTTGACGATGACAATGATGGTATTTTAGATACCGTTGAAGACGCGGCCACTTGCTCTACAGTTCTTTACAATGGCGTGGCAAATGCGGACTGCGACGGCGACGGCATTCCCAATAGTCTTGATTTAGATTCAGATAATGACGGAATCAATGACGTTATCGAAGCGGGTGGAGTCGATGTTGATGGAAATGGACAAGCAGATGGCGCCGTCAATTCTTCGGGAATTCCTGCCAGTGCTGCGCCTGGCGGAACTACCCCTCTAAATACCGATGGACAAGGCGGTAGTGACCCTTATGACTTGGATTCAGACAACGACGGATTGACCGATTTTACGGAGGGCGGCCTACGTCCAGAACTCGATGCGGACAATAATGGCGTGGTTGACGGCAATTTAGACCCTGATGGTGACGGGATTCTCACCCCAGTAGATGCCATTCCTAACACTTGGGGCGACGCCCTCTTGCCCGACTTAAACCCAACCATAGAAATTGATGGGTTAGAGTTTAACTCGCTTTTCACCAATCGGGATTTTATTGTCAATATCAACGAAATCAACAACAAACCCCACGTCCCTAACGCACCCACGACGTTCCGTATCACCAAATTATCGGCCTTTACCATCAGTTATGCTACCACCTCTGGCAGTTCAAATGTCGGTGGTGGAAAGCCAAACAGCAATAGCGATTGGACATTTAGTGAGACTGCCGATTTCATCATCATTACGGCCAACACGGGCATCACCATTCCCCAAAACAGTTTCAAAGCAATCGGCTTTAACATCGCACGCAAAGACGGTATTCCGACAAATACCACGCAGCACATCACCGTCGCTATCTATAACGGTTCTGCAGGTGAGGAAAAAATCAATAACAACCTTGCCCAGACGACCTTAGCCAATAATTAATTCTTACCCCTTTTTATTCATAATCACAATTCCTCAATCAAATGAAAACGTTTACTCAAACAATCTTTGCAAGGGCAGTGGCAGGGCTACTGGTCTGCTTTTCCACACTCACAACGTTCGCCCAAGACGTCAGCGTCAACATTTTGAACCAACCCGCTTACGTGCCACAACTCGCCACAACAGGCCGTGTCACCGTCGATGTCTGTAACAACGATGGGGGTGCCACCGCGGCTACCGCTGGCAAAGTGAGGGTAACCGTAGCTTTTCCATCGGCCATTGTCGGTACTATCGTGGGCGTAACGACCACGGGCTGGACCATTGAATCAAACACGGGCGGAACCATTGTATTGACAAACAGTGCCTCTATTTTGGCAGGAGCATGTAGCCAAATCTCACTTGGATATACTGCCACAACCCTAGGTGGTCCTTCGGCCGTAACGGGCACACTTTCATTTCCGATGGGCGCATTGGTAGGTGACCTTTCGACCAACAACACCAGTACCACCTCCATTTCGGTTTTGGTAGATACCGACGGGGACCTCGTACCCGATGTGGATGATTTGGACGACGACAACGATGGTATTTTGGATACGGTGGAAGACGCCGCCAGTTGTACAAGTGCAGCGGGAATTGTAACCGCCAACGTTGATTGCGACGGTGACGGAATCCCCAACCGCCTCGACCTCGACTCAGACAATGACGGTATCAATGACGTAAACGAAGCCAATGGTACCGACGCCAATTTTGACGGATTTGCCGATGGTACGCCAAACGCCATAACGGGGATTCCAGCCTCTGCTGGACCAGGACTTACCCCGCCTAATACCGATGGCACAGGCGGTACAAACCCGTATGACCTTGATAGCGATAACGACGGCCTAACTGACTTTACCGAATCGGGTACAAACCCCGCCTTAGACGCCAACGGTGACGGAGTAGTAGATGGCAATGCAGATCCCGATTTAGACGGTATTTTAACCCCTGTCGATGCTGTACCAGCAACCAGACGCGACGACCTTTTCCCAGATTTGAACCCAACCATCGTCATTGGTTCGCTTGAATTTACGACGGCTGGAAGTCAGAAAGACTTTGTTGTCAATCTCTTTGAAATCAACAATCGCGTCCAAATTACGGGCACACCAATCTCTTTCCGAGTAGCTAAAATCTCTGGATTCGACATCACGTATTCAACAACCTCTGGCACCTCAAATACAACAGCACCTACTGCTAATAGTAACAGTGATTGGGATTTTGTAGAGAACGCCAACTTTATTACAGTAACCGCTAAAACGGGTATTACGATTGCCGCAAATGGCTCAAAAGTAATCGGCTTTACTGCAACTCGTAAGACAGGCATTCCGATAAATACCACACAAAACATTACAGCAACTATTATCAACGGTTCTGCGGGCGAAATCAAGGTTGACAACAACATTGCCATCACATCAATAACCGCTAATTAATTCTAATTTTTATGAAAGCTCTCCAAACGTTTATCTTCGTCCTGAGCCTATTTTGCATTGTAAAAGGAAATGCACAAGATGTGGGTATCAATATCTTAAACCAACCTGCCAGTGTGTCGCAAGGCTCAACTAACGGCCGAATTATCATCGACATTTGCAATTTCGATGGTGGGACAACAAGTACTCCCCTCAATAGAATTCAGCCGCTTATTACGTTACCTAGCGCACTCGTTGACACGTTTGTCACCGCAATTTCTTTTGATGGCTGGTCAATCGTGAGCAAATCTGGCAGTACAATTCGTTTCCAAAACACAGTATCCATCACCCCAGGAGAGTGCAAACAAATTGTTTTAGGCTACAAAGGAGTAAACGTTGGAGGGCCTCTCACTGTCACAGGTACTATTCAGTTTTCGGGGCCTCAAACCAGTGGTAATAACCCCGCCAATGACAATAGTACCACTTCTATCACCGTTACGAGCGCTCCCATTGACACCGACGGGGATGGGATTCCTGACACCACTGACCTTGACGATGACAACGACGGCATCTTAGATACGGTCGAAAATGCCGCAGTTTGTTCTACCGTACTATTCAATGGAGTCGCAAATACCGATTGTGACGGCGATGGCATCCCCAATTACCTTGATTTAGACTCCGACAACGACGGCATCAATGATGTCAACGAAGCAGCTGGTGTCGATGTCAACGGTGATGGCTTTGCCGATGGTACACCCGATGCCATCACGGGTATCCCAGCCAGCGCGGGCAATGGCACCACGCCACCAAATACCGACGGAACGGGCGGTACAGACCCCTATGATTTGGATTCGGACAACGATGGGCAGACCGATTTGGCAGAAGGCGGGCTCAATGCCTCTATTTTAGATCCCAACGGAGACGGTATTGTCAATTGTACTACCAACTGCGACCCTGATAAAGATGGGATTTGGGCCCCTGTGGATGGTTTACCAGCCGCTTATGGCGATGCCATTACAAACCGCCCACCTGTTGCCAACAATGATACGTATTCGATACTTCAAGGCGCCGTTTTGACCAACAATGTCCTCACCAACGACACTGACCCTGATAATAATACGTTGACTGTCGCTACCACGCCAACCGTAGCACCAACCCATGGTACGGTCGTGCTCCAAGCCAACGGGGCATTTACCTATACGCCTACTTCAGCAACGTTTACAGGCCAAGATTCTTTTTGTTACTTGGTTTGCGACAATGGAACCCCTAGTTTGTGTAAAACGGCTTGCGCAACCATCAACATCGGAGCAGGGACTGTCGATTTATCCATTTCAAAGGTCTTAGTAGGAAGCAAAATTCGGAGTCTCAATGACACGATTACGTATCGAATTGTAGTCAAAAACAGCGGTAACATCGCCGCTACCAACATCGTAGTCGAAGACAGTACAACCACTGGTTTACAACTCATCAGCGGTACGCCAACGAGTGGCAGCTTCTCTGGCACAAACTGGACAATTCCAAGCCTTGCTTCAGGCGACAGTACAACGTTAGTAATACAAGCCAAAGTCATTGCGGAAGGGGTGAATTTCAACTTTGCACTAATCAAAAGTGCCGACCAGCCAGATACAGTGGCCACCAACGACACGGCCAATGATTGTATTACAGTACCAATTGGGCTTTGTTCAGGTCAAAAGGTAGAAGCCTCTGTTCCTTCAACTTACACCAATGTCATCTGGTTTAAAAATGGAACCCAAGTAGCCAGCGGAAATGTCGTTTTGTTCTCGGAAGAAGGCACCTATACTTTCACCGCAAGCAATGTCACTTGTCCAGTGAGCGGCTGCTGTCCACTCATCATCCAGCCTGGCACCAATTGCTGCCCTGTGCAGCTATGTATTCCACTAACCGTAGTCAAACGAAAAAAATAGCACTATTACTTTAACGTTTGAAGAGCACTTTGTGAACAAAACGGGCGTCAGAATTTTCTGATGCCCGTTTTTATTGATGCTAAGAAGGACGAACGGTCAGGGGATAAAGTGCCAAGGGTTGCTCACAACCCGCACAAACGCAGACTTTAGAACAAATTAGAAGCAATCTTATAAATATTATCCGATTTGCCCATGGTATAAAAATGGAGCACAGGCACGCCAAAATCCATCAATTCACGGCATTGCTGCGTACACCATTCAATGCCTACTTGTTTGGCTTGGGCATCATTCTCGCATCCTTCAACGGCTGTCACCAAATCTTGAGGCATGTGTAAGTAAAAAATCTTTGGCAAAATACCCAGTTGTTTTTTAGTCGAAAGGGGTTTGAGACCAGGAATGATAGGCACATTTATCCCTACGGCACGGCATTTTTGTACAAAGTCAAAATACTTACTGTTATCAAAAAACATCTGAGTTACGATATAATCTGCCCCTAAAGCTACTTTTTGTTTCAAATAGTCAAAATCAGTATCAAAATCCACCGCTTCAAAGTGCTTTTCGGGATAAGCCGCCACCCCAATGCAAAAACCAGTAGGTGCCAAAGGTTCTACTTCTTCGTGCAAATATTGGCCTTTGTTCATATTGACCACCTGTTCCACCAACTCGCTGGCATAAGCGTGACCATTTGTTTTGGGCTTAAAAGTTTTATAAGGTTTGGCAGGGTCACCGCGAAGTACCAGTACATTATCAATACCCAAATAGTGTAAATCCATCAAAAAATCCTCGGTTTCGTCTTTTGTAAAACCGCCACACAATACGTGCGGAACGGCGTCCACGCCAAAACGGTGCATGATAGATGCACAAATACCGATTGTCCCTGGGCGTTTACGCGTCACGATTTGCTGAATACGTCCATCGGCCAATGGTTTTTCGATGTATTCTTCACGGTGATAAGTTACGTCAATAAAGGGTGGTTTAAAATCCATCAAAGGCTCAATATTCCCCAATAACTCATTGATATTGTTACCCTTAACGGGCGGAATCACCTCAATAGAAAACAATGTTTTGCCGTTGGCTTGCTGAATGTAGTCCGTAATTTTAGTCATGTCTGCCTTTGTTAGAGCAACAAAGATAAGCAACCCCTTTATTTTTAACTTTCAAGATTTGCGTTTTCATTTCAAAACCCGTACTTTTGCGGGCAATTTCTGATAAACTCGCTTTTGTGAATGACGGCCGAATTAACCGTCCGCTGACAACAGCCCCAATTCAATTACAACAATGACTAATGAGTTAATCAAGCTAGTAGATTCTGAATTCTCTGGCCGTCGCGATGCTTTCCCTGCTTTCCAAGCAGGAGACACTGTAAACGTTCACCTTAAAATCATCGAAGGTGCAAAAGAGCGTATTCAGGTATTTGCAGGAACAGTTATCCAACGCCGCAACATCGGTGGAAGCGGAGAAACTTTTACTGTACGTAAAATATCAAATGGTGTAGGTGTTGAGCGTATCATCCCTATCTTGTCACCAAGCATCGAAAAAATCGAACTTATCCGTCGCGGTAAAGTACGTCGTGCGCGTTTGTTCTATCTTCGTGGCAAACAAGGTAAAGCGGCTCGCGTTAAAGAGAAGAAGAAATAAGCCTCTCTTCTTACCGAGTCTCCATAAAAAGCTGTCTTTTAAGGCGGCTTTTTTTATTCTTTTTCCTCAAACGTTTCTCCCACTATGATTACTTCGCCACTTTCGATTCGTTTTGTTAAATATCAAGGAACGGGCAACGACTTCATCATGATTGACGACCGCTCCGAAACCTTTCCTGTCAGTCAGCCGCTGATTGAGTTTTTGTGCCACCGTCGCTTTGGCATCGGAGCCGACGGCCTCATTCTGCTTCGCAACGCCGAAGGCTACGATTTCCGAATGGTCTATTTCAATGCCGATGGTCGCGAAGGAAGTATGTGTGGAAACGGCGGGCGCTGCACAGTACGGTTTGCGCAAGATTTAGGTCTTTTTGAAGAAAACACCACGTTTATCGCCGTCGATGGCGAACACAAGGCCGTGGCCTGCGAGGAAGAAATTTTCCTCAATATGAGTAACGTGGCAGGCAGCGAAAAAGATGGTGCTGACTTCTTCCTCAACACAGGTTCTCCACATTTTGTACGTTTTGTCAAAGACGTAGAAGCCACGGAAGTAGTCGCCGACGGCAAAGCCATTCGTTACGGTGAGGTATATGGCCCGAAAGGTGGTACCAACGTTAACTTTACCGAAGTAATGGGTGAACAATCCATTTATGTGCGCACCTACGAGCGCGGTGTTGAAGACGAAACTTATTCTTGTGGAACTGGCGTAACAGCCTGCGCCTTAATGGCCTACCAACACCTAGGCATGAACGAGCCCATCAGCGTCAAAACCAAAGGCGGCCCACTTCGCGTGTCATTTGTGGCACACGAAAACGGTTCTTTTGACAATATTTACTTGATTGGCCCTGCGGTAAAGGTATTTGAAGGGGTGTTTGAGGTTAATTAATTTTAAACCATATGAGAAATATAAGAGATTATAAGGCTGTAAGTGAGAAAACTTACATGGCCTTATATGTCTTTTATGGTTCAATAACTAATCCTCCACTTCAAGAATCCCACCGTGAAGATGATAGATGTTTTTTGTTTGGAAAATATCGGTTCGGCAATAGTCTTTGGCAGCTACTTTTGAACGAGTACCGTTGGTACATACGACTACAATTGTGTCAAAAGGAAGAAGTTCAGCATGATGCTCACGAATGTCGGCCAAAGGAATATTTATTCCTCCAATATTAAACTCCTCAAACTCCCAAGGCTCTCGCACATCCACTAAAATAGTGCTCGCTTCTTTTGCCAAAGCCTCGGCCACTTCTAATGAAATATCACTGTATATTTTCATGCTGTGTGCAGGGTTGCTCACAACCCTGTTTTTATTTAGATAAACACAATATCTGTAATGTGTGCAGGGTTGCTCACAACCCTGTTTTATTTAGATAAACACAATATCCGTAATAATTTCGTACCCAAACGCCCGATTCAGCGATTCAATTAATTTTTTCTTCGCCAACACCAACTCTTGCGTCAATGGCGCTGACGTAAGTTGTAGAAACAGCACCTTTTCTTTGACGTAAATCGCGCTTGTACGGGACGCAATCTCAGGCCCTACGAGTTTTTCCCAATGAACTTTGACTGATGTTTCGTCAAACTTGGCATTCAAACGATACATCTCAAGCATCTTTCCGATGGCCTCTCCCACCGAAACCGTCCCTGGTTTTCTGGCTGCGTTTTCTTTTTTGAAGCGATAAATCATAATAGGGTAGCATATTAAAACACAAATTTAGGGGGATTGGGAGCTTTGGTGCAGTTTTTTGACTATTTTATTTTGGATTTCGGCACTTCCGCCGTAATATTGCCCCATCAAGTCAGTTGCTTCTCATTCGCACAGCGATTGATTTATAAAGAAGAGGGGAGAGAATAGGCTCTACGAACCTCTGGCAACCTGTTTCAACATACGCGGAATAAGGTGCTAATTCCTACCTGAGCAATCGGGGCATATAAATCGAAACAATCATGTTAAGATTCTTAGAAAAATGCGTGCGCTTCCAGCGTGCCCTACTGTGTTCCAATCTCCGTATGTGTCCTTTTTTAGGATGCACAACGAATGCTATGTTGTTTTTTCAGTTCCCAACCAATAACCATTAATTCTTTACATCCATGTCAGATCTCCGTTTTGAAACCTTACAGCAACACGCTGGCCAAGTTATCGACCCAGTTACTAACGCCCGTGCTGTCCCCATTTATCAGACTACGGCTTATGCCTTCAACAGCTCAGAGCACGGAGCTAATTTGTTTGCACTCAAAGAGTTTGGCAACATCTATACCCGTATTATGAACCCCACTAACGATGTGTTTGAAAAACGCATCGCAGCCCTTGAAGGAGGGGTAGCTGCATTGGCGGTCGCATCGGGACACGCGGCTCAGTTTTTAGCAATTAACAACATTACATCCGTTGGCGATAATTTTGTCACAACTTCTTTCTTATACGGTGGTTCGTACAATCAGTTTAAAAACTCATTCAAAAACATCGGGGTAGAAGCTCGCTTTGCCGATGGCGACAACGTAGCAAGTTTTGAAGCACTCATTGATGACAAAACCAAAGCGATTTATCTCGAAACGATTGGTAATCCAGGGTTTAACGTTCCTGATTTTGACGCTTTTTCACAACTAGCAGCCAAATACGACCTTCCCATCATCGTCGATAATACCTTCGGCGCGGGAGGTGCGATTTGCCAACCCATCAAATGGGGAGCCCACGTGGTGGTAGAATCGGCAACCAAATGGATTGGTGGCCACGGAACAAGCATGGGTGGCGTGATTGTGGACGCAGGAACGTTCAACTGGGGAAATGGTAAATATCCGCAATTTACCTCGCCATCACCAAGTTACCACGGACTCGTTCTCAACGACGTGTTTGGCATTGGCGGACCTTTCGGAAATATCCAATTCATCATCCGTACCCGCGTGGAAGGTCTGCGCGATTGGGGTCCAGCGCAAAGTCCATTCAACTCGTTTTTGTTGTTACAAGGCTTAGAAACCCTTTCACTTCGCGTAGAACGTACGTGCGAAAATGCCTTAGCACTTGCAAAATGGCTAGAAGCGCACCCTTCTGTTGCGTACGTCAACTACCCAGGCTTGGAAAGTAGCAAATACCACGAGTTGGCTAAAAAATACCTCACGCGTGGCTTTGGCGGTGTACTTTCATTCAAACTCAAAGCAGGGAAAGAGGCGGCGGATAATTTTGTTAACTCCCTCAAAATGATTAGCCATTTGGCCAACGTGGGCGACTCAAAAACCCTCATCATTCACCCCGCAAGCACGACGCACTCGCAGCTTTCTGCATCCGAACAGGCGACAGCAGGGGTAGAAGCAGGATTGTTGCGCATATCAGTAGGGATTGAGCACATTGAAGACATTAAGGCTGATATTCAACAAGCCTTTGACACAATCGGTCAATAATCAATAATTAAGTAAAGCACTTATTTACCTTGGCAGTACATACGTTTAAATACCCCTACACTTTTCCATTGGAACTCGGCGGCGAACTCGCTGGGTTCCAATTGGCCTATACCACCCACGGCACCCTCAGCGCCGACGGCAGCAATGTGCTTTGGGTCTGTCATGCACTCACAGGAAACGCCGACCCGACCGATTGGTGGGATGGACTGGTAGGCAATGGCCTTCATTACGACCCTAAAGATTGGTTTATCGTTTGTGCCAACGTGCTGGGCTCGCACTATGGCTCCACCAACGCACTGAGTATCAACCATCAAACGGGAGCGCCCTATTACCGCACCTTTCCTGATATTTCGATTCGGGACAACATCCACGCGTTTGAGTTACTGCGCGAGGAATTAGGCATATCGCATATTCATACCCTCGTGGGTGGTTCGCTTGGTGGCCAACAAGCTGTAGAATGGGCTATCATTCAACCAGAACTTATCGGCGACTTGGTGCTTATTGCCACCAACGCCGTTCATTCTCCTTGGGGCATTGCCTTCAATGAATCGCAACGGATGGCCATCAAAGCCGACCCTACTTGGAAGGAAGCTCGCCCCGATGCAGGCGCCGAAGGCATGAAAGTGGCCCGCTCGATTGCACTCCTCTCCTACCGCAACTACGACACCTACGATTTTACCCAAGCCCGCGATAGCAACGAACAAACGGAAAACTTCCGCGCGGCGACTTACCAGCAGTACCAAGGAGATAAATTAGCGAATCGTTTCAACGCATTTTCGTATTGGGCGCTCTCGCGGATGATGGATTTGCACAACGTTGGCCGCAACCGACCCAGTATTATTCATGCGCTTGCGCAAGTGAAAGCCCGTACGTTGGTGGTAGGGATTAGTTCGGACATATTATTCCCACCGTCGGAGCAGAAGTTTTTAACAAAACACATCCCCGAAGCAGAGTATCAAGAAATTGACTCTTTGTACGGCCACGATGGTTTTTTGATTGAATACAAACAGCTCCGCCAGATTCTTACGTCTTGGGAAAAGAAAAGGTCGGTTGTAGCTTCGTAGAGAACCATGTTCAAAAAAATCTTCCTTGGTTTGCTTGGCATTTTGCTGATTCTCGGCCTTTATTACCGAGAGTTGGTCAGTTATGGGTACATGCAAGCCAAAGGTCAGCTTCAGATTTTGTTCAATACGCAGCCCGTGGCGGAGGTGCTGAAAAACCCGTCGTTTCCTGACTCGCTCAAGCAACGCCTCAGGCTCATTGGCGAAATCAAACAATTTGCCGTCGATTCATTGGGGCTAGATTCCTCGGGAAGCTATACCGAGTTTTATGACCAACACAGCAAACCCATTTTGTGGGTACTAACCGCTTCTGAAAAATACCGCCTCATTCCCCGCGAATGGGATTTCCCAGTGATAGGAACGTTTGCTTACAAAGGCTTTTTTGACACTACTCGCGCGGACAAAGAGCGCCAATTGCTTATATCAGAGGGCTTTGACACGCAGCTCAACGAAGTCTCGGCTTGGAGTACATTGGGATTTTTCAAAGACCCTATTTTGTCTTCTATGCTGTACCGAGGCGAAGGAAGTTTGGCCAACCTTATCATTCACGAAATGACGCACGGGACGCTGTTTGTCAAAAACAACCTTGAACTCAACGAAAACCTCGCCAGTTTTGTGGGCGACTACGGGGCAATTCGCTTTTTGACCGCTAAATACGGTGCAAATTCACCCGAATTAGAAAAATACGAGTTCAGAAAACGCTACAACGACGCCATTTCTCAGCACATCGTACGGGGGGCAAAACAGCTTGATAATTTGTACAAAACCTTCCGCCCTTCGCTTACTTCTGCTCAAAAAGACACCTTAAAAACAAGGCAAATCCGCCACATTGTTCAACAATCGGATACACTTTTGGGGGGGCTTGTTGGTAAAAAATACCCTTGGCGAGGCACGAAACTGCCCAACAATGCGTTTTTTATCGGATACCTGACGTATCACTCCCAACAAAACCAGTTTCAAGACGAGTTTAATCATAAATTCAAGGGTAATTTTCCAAAGTACCTTGCTTACTTGAAAGCAACCTACCCAACCTCGTTTTAGGGAGTTTTTGTTTTACTTACCATCCACTCAATATGCTCGGACGCTTCGCCTTGGTATTTGCTGTGTTTTTTTTCTCTTCTTTTCATACCAAAGATTCCTATCGCCGTATCCCACAAACCAACTTTGGCGTAGGTGAACACCTCGAATACCGCGTACATTATGGCATTTTCAATGCGGCCAATGCCGTCGTGGACGTAAGCCCGAATGTTTATCAGGTGAATGGAAGGCCGTGTTACAAAATCAATATTGTGGGAACGACCCTTGGCGCTTTCAGTTGGTTTGCCAAAGTGCGCGACGAATGGCAATCCTGGATGGATACCTCGGCCATCGTTTCCCAGAAATTTTACCGTAATATTCAAGAAAACAACTACCGCAAAGTGGAAACAACGGTGTTTAACCACGACACCGACGACGCCGTAGTGACCGACGAAAACGGCACCAAAAAATTTGAAGTGCCTAATCACATTCAGGATGCGATTAGTAGTTATTTTTTCCTCCGTACCCTCGATTTCTCAAAACTTAGCCCCAACGAAATGGTTGAAGTACCTACGTTTTTTGAGAACTCAGTCTATAAACTCAAAGTAAAATACCGTGGCAAGGATGTGGTAAAGACCAAATATGGCAAAATAAAAGCCTTTAGGCTTACACCTATCATGCCTAATAATGAGCTTTTTAAAGGTGAAAACTCCATTCGAATTTGGGTTTCGGACGATGCCAACAAAGTCCCCATCAAAGTCGAGGTGGACCTATGGGTGGGGGCTTTGGTAATGGAGGTTAGCTCGTACCGAGGGGCTCGAAATGCCTACAATTGGTACTAATTTTTAGTGTCGAGGGTAAAATGCAAAGTGTCGAATAAACCTGCGTCGGGTTGTGAGCACCCCTTGGCACGGAAACGTGTGTAAACGTGCGTTGGGTTTCTCAAAACCCAACATATTATCCGTTCACCTACGCGCTTCTTTTTCGGTAGTTCAATACCGCAAGCGCATTGAAACCCACCGCAAAGGCTATCATGACCAAAAATTCGGGAATTAAATCAGAAAAAGCACTTCCTTTGATGTAAACCGCCCGAATTATTTTGATAAAATAAGCAGGTGGATTGATGCGGGTCAGCCATTGCGCCCACTCGGGCATACTTTCGATAGGTGTGTATAGCCCTCCCAACAAAATAAACACCATCATGCAGAAAAAAGCGAAGAGCGTGGCTTGCTGCTGCGTATCGGCAAAGGTGCTGATTAACAAGCCAATCCCTAACACACCAAACATATACACCGCCGAAAAAGCGTAAATTGTAAAGAAAGAACCAACGGGTAAAAAGCGGAATATGACAAAGGTTACAATCATTCCTAACGTAATCGAAACCATCCCCAATACCCAAAAAGGAATCAGTTTTCCCAGAATAAATTCGTGTTTTTTGAGCGGCGTCACGTTGATTTGTTCAATGGTGCCCACTTCTTTTTCGGCCACGATGTTCAGCGCCGTTAAGAATGCCCCTACCATTGTCACCAAGATGGCCAAAATACCTGGCACCATAAACAAATGGTAATCAAAATGAGGATTGTACCAGTTGGCCGACGTAATTTCAATTTGGGGCATTTCATTAAACTTAGGCAGCAACATCCACTCTTCCCGAATTTCGCGGTTAAAATCACCAATCATCTGGGCCGCGTAAGCCGTTCCCAATCCCGCCCGTACCCCGTTGACCGCATCGGCTGCTAGGTGCAACTGCGCCTTGTTGAACTTAATCAAATCGCGCTCAAAATGCGCAGGAATCGTCAATATCAAATCGGTTTTCCCATCCCCTACGGTCTTGGTCGCTTGGGCATAAGATTGCGTGTATTCGACCAGCTGAAAGTAACCCGACGCCGTCATTTTATTCACCAACTTCGACGAATAAGTAGAATGGTCTTGGTCCACGACGCTGATAGAAATGTGTTTGATTTCGTAATCGGCCGCCAGTGGAATGACAATCAGCTGCATGATGGGCATGATCAGAATCATTCGTAAAATGGTAGGATTCCGAAATATTTGCCGAAATTCTTTTTGCAACAAAAAAACTAGATTTCGCATTTCTTCTCTTTTTTTAAGCCAATCGAATTTTGAACTTACGTATCGCCACGGTCAAGTAAACAACCGTCATAACCGCCAAAATCAGGGTCTGTTTAGCTACGTACGAAAACCCTAATCCTTTCACCATAATGGCCCGAACAATGCTGTAATACCACTTCGTCGGAACGATATTGCTTACAATTTGCAACGGCAACGGCATGTTCTCAATCGGAAACATAAACCCGCTAAAGACCAACGCGGGCATCAAAAAACCTACCAGCGACAAAAACATGGCTGTTTGCTGAGAATCCACCACCGCCGACACCAATAATCCCAAGGATAAGGTGGTTAAAATAAATAACAAGCTCTCAGCCAACAGCAAAGGAAGGCTTCCACGAATGGGCATATCCAACAGAAATACCGCCAATAGCAAAATGATAACTACATCAATAAAGCACAGAAACAAGTAAGGTACGGCTTTGCTAAGAACTACCAGCAAAGGACGCATGGGCGAAACAAGCAAGATTTCCATGGTTCCTGTTTCTTTCTCTTTGACAATCGACACCGAGGTCATCATGGCACCCAACAGCATCAAAATCAGGGTCATTACGCCTGGCACAAAGTTGTACGAGCTTTTAAGCTGCGGGTTATACAACATCCGCGTTTCGGTTTCGATGGTGTACGGTAGCTTTTTCTGTTCAGTAAGTTCGTTTTGGTAATCGCGAAAAATGCTAGAGGCATAATTGATGACAATGTTAGACGTGTTGGGGTCGGACGCATCACCAATAAAGCGAACTTGTGCTTGGTTGGTATGTGACAAATCTTCTTGAAAGTTTTGAGGAAAAATAATCACCAACCGCGCCTCACCCCGCCGAAAAACCCGCTCAATTTGCGCCTCAGAAGTCAAGCGTTCTTTGACACTGAAATACTGACTTTGGTCAATACGGTCGATGAGTAAACGTGAGGCATCATCGTTGGAATAATCCAAAATGGCCACGTTTGAATTTTTAACTTCGCTCGAAAGCGCAAAGCCAAACAAAATCATCATCACGACGGGCAACCCCAGCAAAATCACCAAGCTACGGGTATCGCGGAGTACGTGCCAAAATTCTTTTCGAATAAATGCTACAAATGTTTTCATGTTGTTATTCTCCTCTTTTTGCTCCACGCGCTAGTTGTAAAAATACCTCATCCATGCTCTCTGCCTGAAACTGCTTTTTAAGCCCCGAAGGCGTGTCTAAGGCCGCAATCGTCCCGTCAACCATGATCGAAACACGGTCGCAATATTCCGCTTCGTCCATGTAATGGGTTGTCACAAAAACGGTGATTCCCTCGTGCGCTGCTTCGTAAATCATGTCCCAAAATTGGCGACGCGTAATGGGATCAACGCCGCCCGTAGGTTCATCCAAAAACACCACCTTGGGGCGGTGCAAAATGGCCACCGAGAAGGATATTTTCTGTTTCCACCCCAGCGGCAACGAACCCACCAGCTTATCCGCCTCTTGGTTTAGTCCAAGTCGTTCAATCAGCACGGCTGTTTTTTCGCGAAGCTCTTTACGGGTCAGTCCGTAAATCCCTCCAAAAAACTGGATATTTTCCCGCACCGTCAGGTTTTCGTACAACGAAAACTTTTGACTCATGTACCCAATGTGCTTTTTAATTTCTTCATTTTGGCGGTACACGTCATAGCCTGCTACCGATGCTTTGCCCGAGGTTGGCTCCAGCAAGCCGCACAGTATCCGCATGGCGGTGGTTTTTCCAGCGCCATTGGCACCCAGAAAACCAAAAATCTCCCCTTCTTTTACGTCAAACGTGATGGCATTTACGGCCACGAAGTCACCAAATTTTCGGGTAAGTCCTTCGGTATGAATGACTGATTTTGTCATAGGTTTTACTGATTTTCGAGCATCAATTTGATAAATGTATCCTCAATCGTCGGCACTATTTTCCGTACTTTAATGCCCGTATGTCCTTTTTCTTTCAAAAACGCCGAAAGGTATTCGTCCTGAAAATGAGGAGGTAGTGTCACGTGTTGCTCTTCTCCAAACGCAAATGCGCTGACGATTTCGGTATTTTTGCGCAGGTCATTCATTAAATTGTACCGATTGTCGGCATCCACCGCATATAGGTTTTGGGCGTGCCGTGCAATGATTTGTTCGAGGGTATCGAGTTCCAAAATTTTACCCTTTTGAATCAGCGCAATGCGGTCGCACCGACTGGCTTCGTCCATGTACGGCGTCGAAACCACAATGGTAATTCCGCGTGCTTTCAGTCGGTCGAGCATGTCCCAAAACTCCTTTCTCGACACAGGGTCAACGCCCGTGGTGGGTTCGTCCAAGAAGAGCACTTTAGGTTCGTGAATGAGCGCACAGCACAAGGCTAACTTTTGCTTCATCCCGCCTGAAAGTTTTCCCGCTAGGCGATGCTTAAAGGGTTCAATTTGAACGTAAATCTCCTCTATCAAGTGGTAATTTTTCGCGACAGTGGTATTGAAAACAGTCGCAAAAAAATTGAGATTTTCTTCAATACTCAGGTCTTGGTACAGCGAAAATTTCCCTGGCATATACCCCACGATTTGGCGTATTTTCCACAAATCCTTGACAACATCCAACCCCGCCACCTCTGCCCGACCTGCATCGGGTACCAACAGGGTCGTCAGGATACGAAAAAGCGACGTTTTTCCTGCACCATCGGGGCCAATTAGCCCAAATAATTCCCCCGATTTTACCTCAAAACTAACATCGTCGAGTGCGAGTACTTGCCCTTTTTCGTACGTTTTTTTGATATTTTCTACTCGAACGGTTGACATGGAAATTGGAATTAGAGTTTCACTTCGCCGTACATTCCTATTTTGAGGAAACCGTCGTTTTTTACCTTGATTTTGGTGGCGTACACCAGATTCGCCCGTTCGTCTTTGGTCTGAATGGTTTTAGGGGTAAACTCCGCTTTGTTCGAAATCCAAGTTACCACTCCACTCACTTCTTTGTAGCTGTCTTTGCCATTATCGACAAACACTTTTACGGGTTGGTTCAACTTTATTTTACCGAGTTGGTCGCCCGTAATGTAGGCCCGCAACGTCAGCGAAGTCAAGTCCGCAATTTTGTACAACGCCTTACCCGTGGCAGTCATTTCGTTGGTAGTGGCGTACTTGACCAACACCGTTCCGTCAATCGGATTAGTGATGGTACACCGCTGAAGTTGGTCGTCAAACTGCGCGATACGTTCTTCCAACGGCTTTCGCTCGCTCAATACCCCACGGTTTTGAATCGACACTTGTTGCTGCTGCGACTTGATTTGTTGCTGAACTACCGCCACTTGTCCTTCGGCGGTTTCAATTTGTTTTTTCAACACCGAAATTTGTCCATCGACATCGTCCAATTGTTTGCTTGGTACGGCTTCGGCTTTTACCAAGTTATCCAAACGTTTGTGTTCGCGCTCCAACAGCCTAAGTTGCTCGCGTTGAGCAGCTATTTGACGTTGCTGTGTCATCAATTGTTCCTTCAAAATCTGAATTTGCGGCGAAGCATCGTTGGTTTTTTGGCTCAACGCCTCCATGCTCGCTTGCACTTGTGCTTTTTGCAAATTGAGGTTTTTGCAATCAACACTCCCAACCGCCTGCCCTGCCTTGAGGGTGTTGCCTTCTTCTATTTCCAAACTCAGAATTTTCCCCATTGACTCCGACGAAATCACGACTTCATCGGCTTCAAAAACACCGCTCGCATCAAACGCTTGGTCGCTGTTATTACAAGCACTCAAAGTCAAAAGTGACAGAAAAAGCAAAGCCCCTACGCCACGTTGCTGGGCTTTCTTTAGGGATGTTTTTTGTGAAATTGTATTCATAATAGCTGATTGTCTTATTCTTGGTTGTTCATTGTTAAATTGGCCATTAATTCCCTGCCGATAATCGTAAATTGTTTTGTGCTTGCAGCAATTGAACTTCGTGCAAAATCAAGTTTTGACGTGCACTGTCTTCGTTGTCTAGCTCTGTCAGGTAATCACTGGCCGTAATAATGCCATTTTCAAGCTGAGATTCCGCCGCTTTACGAATCGTCGAACGAATGTCAATCAATTTACGGTCGCTTTCGACCAAGGCTTGCAAACGACTTACTTCTTGGCGCTGCGAAGCCATTCTGACTTGGGTGGCCAACAAAAAATTCTCTTTTTGTTTCTCAACGCGTTGCTGATTCACCCGCAATTGTTGCACTTCAATCGCTTGGCTATTGGTATATAAATGCGACAAAGGAATTTGAAGTTGCACCCCTCCAATGAAGTACGTTTTAAATTCGGTCGAAAGGAAATTCAGCCCAGGCCGCCCGTAACCACCCGTCGCAAAGGCCGATAATTTGGGCAGATTTTTCGCTTTAACCAGCCTCTCACTTACCGACAGCGTTTGTTTTTGGGCATCAAACCACTTCAATTCTGGCCGATTAATATCGGATGAATTAGCAGCAACCGTTGGCAGTTGAAGCGAGGTATTGGCATCCACGTTTGCCCCCGTTAGCAGCGAAAGTGCCTCCAAGGATGCCGTTCGCCGTGTTTGCGTTTCAAGTACCAGCTGTTCTACTTCCAAAATACGTGCTTCCAGAGCAAGAATGTTGGAACGAATTGCAATTCCATTCTGAACCGAAGCTTTGGTTTTGGCCAGTTTGGCACGGAGTTCTTTGTCCAAAATATCAAAGTTTTTCAGTTGACGTTCGGCAAACAACGCCCCGAAAAACAAGCCGCTCACTTGCTCCCGAAGTTGATACAAATCCACCGTTACCTTTTGTTGGTCAGCCAGTTGATTCGCCACGGCAACAGCCTTTTGCTTCTGGATTGTCCCCCCATCCCAAATCGACTGTGTCACGTCCAACGTCAATTTGTACTGGTCTTTGGGAGGCGGCGTGATTTCAAAATTGGGTAATTTGATAGGTACACTCGTCACATCCGACTGCCAAGTGGCTTGACCATTGAGGCGAGATTGAGGCATAAAATTGCGGTTTAGCAACTTCAATTGCAGTTCGGTCGCCTCCTGAATCAAGCGCGTTTGTCCCGCTTGCGGGCTGTGGTTTTCGGCCTGTCGGTAGCATTCGTCGAGGGTCAACGTACTTTGCGTATGCCCCACCGAAACCAATCCCAACCACATCCCGATAAATAGCACTTTTTGTTTCATAACCTTACAGTTTAACTATTTGGTTAAATTATGGATAAAAAAATAGGAGTTTAAATTTTTTTAGACCTTCCAAGTTTTGGAAACTTGGAAGGTCTTTTTCTTCGATAGTCGGGTTGTGAGCAACCCTCTCCACGTTTTGGTCTTTGTCTTCGATAGCCGGGTTGTGAGCAACCCTCTCCACGTTTTGGTCTTTGTTTTCGATAGTCGGGTTGTGAGCAACCCTCTGCACGTTTTGGTCTTTGTCTTCGATGGTCGGGTTGTGAGCAACCCTCTCCACGTTTTAGCAACCCTCTGCACATTTACGGAGTTAAAATTAGCTTTACGTACAACTTCAACTCTTCAATCCGCTGTTTCATAAGTACATCAAATGCCTCTTTATCTGCCCCAAACGCATTCAATAAAATTGGACGTGCCAAAAATGGAAAAGCACACATACCCATGATTGACATCACAAATTGCATAGGGTTAATGCTACGAACATTGCCTTTTTGCAGTTCAACAAAGTAGTTTAATGCTATTTTCTGCATCAACCCAACTGGTAGTTTTTTGATAAAATCTGACTTTTCTGGGTTATTGACTGTATTCAAAACAAACAAAGGCAAGTAGGGATTTTCCCTCAAAAGGTTGATATATCCTTCAATGATGAGCCCAATTTTGTCTGCAAAGTCAATGTCTAAATCAAAAACACCATCTGCTTTCGGAAAAAATATGCCAATTTTTTTGTCAAAAACGTGTTCAAATAACTTATCCTTTGATCGAAAATAGTAATGCAACAATGCCTTGTTAATTCCTGCTTCGTTGGCTATATCCTGCATCCTTGAGCCGTCGTAACCATCTCGCAAAAAAATGGTCTCCGCCGCTTTCAAAATTTTCTCTTCTGTTGTTAAATCCAGTTCTGGCATAGTCATCTATTTGGTTTAACCAAATGGTTAAACTTTTTACAAAAGTGTAAGTTCCCGTTTAATTCTCCAACTTTTTTTTCATTTTTTTTCCAAGGCACTCCGTTTTGCTTGCATTTGGTGCGTAAGCATCTGGCCCAAAATAATTAATAACAGCCCAATACTTCCCATTAAATAGTGCAAGAAAAAAATCTGTTGAACCATCAGCACTTGAACCAAAATCCAACCCAATAAAATAGCTCCTTGAACCATAATCAGCTGACAATAAAGCCTATACTTGTAAAATACTGCAATTACAACAGCCACACTAAAAAGCCCATTAGCAATAAAAAGAACGATTCCTGGCACCAAAAAATCAGAAAATGGCGCGTGTTCAAGATAGCTTAACGGCAATTGCATTTTCCCCCCCGAAGGGTCAACAATCATCATAAAACCACCCACAAGCGCATTGACACCATTAAACATTAAAAGTACAATGGCCGCAATTCGAAGTAACTTTTCCATGTCTTTGTATTTTTCAAACCAAGACAATTACCCAACAAAAAAGCACGGTTTGTATGACCGTGCCTTGCTTTTTGACTGACAATTATCAATTATTGCTCCATCTTTCTAAGTGATTCCGCGATTTTTTGGTAATCGGGTTTTCTTCTGAAAAACACAAAACCGTTTTCTTCCTTCAAGAACTCTACGTTTGGGTTTGAACGATAGGCGTCAGCACGGTCGATACGCGCAATCAGGAACGTTGGTTTGTCCACTGGGCCATTCAACAGCCACTCTTCATCACTCGCTTCGGGGCGCACTCCCATCGGCTTTTTGAAGTAAAAAAATTGCGCATAACTTCGGTTGCCAATCGGCCAAACGTAAACATCTTGACCTTTTTTTGCTTCATAAAAATCAATGACCGTGCGTTGGGTGTAGCCTTCAATCTTGGGAACGACATTCGCCGTATAAAAAAACATCAATAGCGATGTGCTAAAAAACAAAATACGAATGGCCATTTGCTTTTGTTTTTCCCAACGTACCAAAGCCACACAAATCGCTCCAAAATAAAGCACACCCCAAAGCCACTCATTTCCAGCCCATTCGACGGGTGCTTGTAAATTGGCAACCGCAAATTTGTCATCAATGTAAGGGATAAAAGCCGTTGGGTTCATGCCAATCAACGGCACCAAGGTCAGCACCAATGACAAGATAAACCCAATAAATAATACCATAACCGTCATCCATCTTGGCCACACAATTTCACCTTTGAGCCACTGATGCAGCCACAACGCCGCAAGGTACGAAAGCGGAAAATAGGCCATCGAACTGTAATGAACAATTTTGGTTTTGACAATAGAAAACACAATCATCACCACCCAAAACAAGCACAACATCGGCAACGAAAATGCGGGCATGGGTAGCGTCATTTTGTCAGCCACCTGCGGCTTCCACCTCGCAATCAGCGGTTTAAAAGCTACTGCTACGTATTTTAGACCAATCACCGAAATGGGGAAACAACCAATCAAGACGACCACAAAGTGATAATAAAACGGCTGCCCGTGGTCGGCTTCCGAAGTAGCACCGAGGCGATAGAGGTACTGCAAAAACGCAACAAAAGTCGCCCAGCCACTTTCCATGATGATGGCCAACATCCACCCAATGGTAAAAACACCCGCCGTGATGGCATAAATCAGCAGGTTTTTAATGGAAAAATCACCAATTGCTGCTTGGTTATTTTTCTTTTGAACTTGTTGAATTACCCACAACGCCGCCAAAACGAGTGTGGGTACACCTACCCCCACAGGCCCTTTGGTCCAAACGGCGAGTCCCGCAAAAATGCCCGCCAACATGAAACTTTTTGCGGTGTTTTTAGCGTCTGGAAACGAAAAATTAACCACGCTCAAAAACATAAAGTAATTGAACCAAGGGTCGATAATCCCCGATTTAAAATACAAATGCGGCGTAACCGAACCCAAATAAACCAATGCCCACAAAAACCCAAAGCGAGCATCGACCAAGCGTTTTCCTAAAAAATAGAAGGTTAATAAAGTAAAAACGCCCACAACAACATTGGGAAAACGGGCGGCAAACTCGTTGATGCCAAACACCTTCATCGACAAAGCCTGCAACCAAAAAAACAGCGGTGGCTTTTCCCAAAATGGCTGAAAATCAACTTGAACCCGTAGGTAATTCCCCGAAACGAGCATCTCGCGGGCAGATTCGGCAAAGTTGATTTCGTCCCAATCAAACAAATGAATTTGACCCAAATAGGGCACAAAAAATGCAACCGCAAGGAATGCGATGACCCACGGATTTTCGAGTTTTATATTTTTCATTCGTAGTCTCTTTTAAAATCGAAGTTTAAACGCTAAGCTATTTCGTTGAATTTCAAGGCCAGTCCCCAAGCGGTGAGTGTCCCCAATAGTGAACCTACGTAAACATCTACCATAAAATGTTGGAGTAAATACATTCTTGAGAAGCCTATGAGACAGGCCATTACCAAACAACCGACCTTCAACCAAGGTTTGGATGTCCACAAAGCTAACAGCGCAAACAAGGCAAAGGCTGAAGTAGTATGCCCCGACGGAAAACTATTCCAATGGCTCAGTTCTACGCCTGGCACCGTGTGTAACGACTGCATCATCCCCGCAAAATACTCTACTGGGCGAGGTTCTTTTGGAAAACCAAAATTTTTGATAAGCTGTGCCAATATCCCAGAAATAGCGTAGGCACCAATCACCAACAATCCTTTCTTGCGGGCGCGAAACAATAACCCTACTCCTACCCCAACGCAAAAAATGCCATCACCAAGGTGCGTAATGTATTTAAAGAATGTATCGGCAAAGGTACTGTTGTAGCGATTGATTTCCAGCGAAATAATTCCTTGTCGGTAAAGAATCTGACAAATACCCAATCCTATCAATACTATGCCGTAAGTCAGAGCAAAAGGCCAGTTTGTGCGAAGCAGTCGAATAAAGTTCATGGCGCAAAGATAGAGGTACAGAAAATATTTTCCCCATCTTTGCGTTGTCTAAGGGTTCAGAAACTTGCCGTTTTTATGAAAAAAATATTCTTTACAAGCCTACTGTGTTCTGTTTTGGTTCACCTTCAGGCTTCGGCGCAGAAAATGCTCCAAGAGGTGATTATTGACTACGTCAACTTGGTTCCTCCCAACGTTGTCAATAAAGTATTGGCCAAAAATACCCCCGTAAAAGTATCCCTTTTGAAAGGTACTACCACTTCTTTTTATCGTATCAGCGTTTTTCAACCCGAAAAAGTCAATACGTCCTCTCGTTTGTACGAAACCCTTCGATTGGTTAATCCTGATACCTTGACCAAATCGGACTATTCATTTGACAAACATTCGTTGGCTTCTAATGCTAATTTTAAAGTAGCGGTTGGCGTTTTTACCGATGCCAATTCGGCCCAACAATTTATCGATGGCAAAGAAACCTCTCCTTGTTTTAAGATTGACAGTACCCAGAGCAGCGTTGGAAAGTTGGAAGGATGCCGTGGCGACGAAGTTTACATCGCCGTCAAACCCCTTGGCAAGCGTAAACTTGGCTCTATCAAAGTAGAAGTTGTTTCATTGGCCGATGTCATCGAAGACCCTGTCAATGACCGTTTTCCGTTTTCTCTCCAAAATGAGCTGAACGGTGAAGTTGCCTACGAAGTGAGCGGTGACCGCCTCAACTGGCAAGCTTTCTTTTTGCCTTCCAAAAAACGGGCTGAGTTTAAACTAGCTGATACACAAGTGTATATGCGCGTCAGTACCCTAGATAAAGTCACGGAAGAATACAAAATTGATTCAGGAAAAAAATACCGACTTTTTTGGAACAAAGATAAAAATCGGGTGGATGTGAGTGAGATACCCGTTTCCAAATAGCTAAAAAAAAACCTCCCGAAAGTTTTAGAGCTTTCGGGAGGCTGGATAGAAATTCGGCTATTAGTTAAACTCTCTGTGGTGCGTTTCTTCGTACAAACGGTCTTCTGGAAGATTTTTGAAGTAGTCGTACGTAATTTTTAATCCTTCTGCACGCGACACTTTTGGCTCCCATCCTAACACTTCTTTCGCCAATGTAATGTCTGGCTGACGCTGCTTTGGATCGTCTTGTGGAAGTGGTTTGTAGATTACTTTTTGGGTGGTTCCTGTCAATTTGATGATTTCTTCGGCAAATTCCCCAATCGTAATTTCAGCTGGGTTTCCTACGTTTACTGGCATGGCGTGATCGCTCAACAACAAACGGTAAATCCCTTCAACAAGGTCATCAACGTAGCAGAAAGAACGCGTTTGCGACCCATCCCCAAACACCGTAAGGTCTTCACCGCGAAGTGCTTGCCCGATGAAGGCAGGCAATACCCGTCCGTCGTTCAATCGCATCCGTGGGCCGTAGGTGTTGAAGATACGTACGATGCGCGTTTCTACGTTGTGGTGACGGTGATACGCCATCGTGATTGCTTCCTGAAAACGTTTTGCTTCGTCGTAGCAGCCACGGTAACCCACAGGATTTACGTGTCCCCAATAGTCTTCGTTTTGTGGGTGAACCAATGGATCACCATACACTTCCGAAGTAGAAGCTACCAAGATGCGAGCACCTTTGGCGCGGGCTAAGCCAAGGCAGTTGTGCGTACCCAACGAACCTACCTTGAGGGTTTGGATGGGGATTTTCAAATAATCAATGGGGCTTGCTGGCGAGGCAAAATTGAGGATGTAGTGCAATTCTCCATCAATAACGATATGCTTTGAAATATCGTGGTGAATAAATTCAAAGTTGGGGTTAGAACGCAAGTGCTCAATATTGCGAAGGTCGCCCGTCACAAGATTGTCCATCGCAATAACATAATAGCCTTCTTTGATAAATCTATCGCACAAATGCGAACCCAAGAAGCCCGCCGCACCAGTGATTAAAACTCTTTTCATTTGGGGAAAATATAAGAATGTTTGATTCGGTTAATCCGTGAATTATTTTCGAGTTGCAAAAGTACAAAAACCCATTCGCTTTCTAAAACTTAGCTTCTTAAGTGCGACACTCGAACAGAAGGTATAAAAAACGAGTGCCTTGGTTGACTCAATCACGGCACTCGTTTTTGTATGTATATCCAAAAAATTAGGCTTTCACTACCTCACGACCAATGCTGTAATAGGTAAATCCTAGTTCTTTCATTTGGTCTAATT
The DNA here is from genome assembly GCF_057652295.1 of Runella sp. R5_40. NCBI lineage: Bacteria > Pseudomonadati > Bacteroidota > Cytophagia > Cytophagales > Spirosomataceae > Runella > Runella sp. R5_40. The sequence goes on from NZ_JBYFCH010000020.1 coordinate 91,383, forward strand.
CGTAAACGTTACGTCCGTCGAAAATCAATTTGTTTTTCATTAACAACGCCATTTTTTCAAATTCTGGCGTGCGGAATTGCGGCCATTCAGTAAAAATCATCAACGCATCGGCATCGTCCAAGGCAGCGTATGGCGTGTGTGCGTAGTTAATTTTATTGCCCAATACGTAGTTTTTCACGTTTTCCATTCCTTCTGGGTCGTAAGCGATAACTTTTGCCCCTTCTTCCAACAAAATATTGATGTTTTCCAACGCTGGCGCCTCACGAATATCGTCGGTATATGGCTTGAACGAAAGTCCCCAAACGGCAATCGTTTTCCCTTTCAAATCTCCGTCGAAGTGTTTTTTAACGACGGGGATAAGTTTTGTTTTTTGGTCTTGGTTTACTTCCATGACCGATTTCAACACTTTGAAATCATACTTATATTCTTCCGACGTTTTGGCAAGTGCCTGAACATCTTTGGGGAAGCAACTTCCGCCGTAACCAATTCCTGCAAACAAGAAACGCTTTCCAATGCGGCTGTCGGTTCCGATTCCTTTACGCACATTGTCCACGTCGGCTCCTGCCAATTCGCACAAGTTGGCGATTTCGTTCATAAACGTAATCTTCATCGCCAAAAACGAGTTGGCTGCGTATTTGCTCATTTCGGCCGAGCGCTCATCCATAAAAATCACGGGATTACCTTGGCGCACCAACGGAGCGTACAATTTCTCCATTACTTTCTTAGCCCGCTCCGACTTTGTCCCAATCACTACGCGGTCGGGCTTCATAAAGTCTTCTACGGCCACCCCTTCGCGCAAAAACTCAGGATTTGATACTACATCGTATTCCACTTTTGCGTTTTTGGCCACGGCAGCGCTTACTTTTTCGGCGGTGCCCACGGGAACAGTACTTTTATCGACGATGACCGCGTATTCGGTCATGATTTGACCCAAATCATCGGCCACTTTCAAAATATATTTCAAATCTGCCGAACCATCTTCACCTGGAGGCGTTGGCAAGGCCAAGAAAATCACCGACGCCCCTTTGATACCTTCGACCAAATCGGTGGTAAATTTCAAACGACCTTCGGCTACGTTTCGATGAAAAAGGACATCCAAGCCTGGTTCGTAAATGGGGATAATGCCGTTGTTCAGCTTTTCAACTTTTTTTACATCAATGTCGATACAACATACTTGTACACCAGTCTCTGCAAAACAAGTTCCTGTTACGAGTCCTACATAGCCAGTTCCTACTACAGCGATTTTCATAGATAAATGCTTTGGTTGTTAGTTTTCATGTGCGGCTCTTCAAAATTGTATTTTTTCGAGTCCAACAAAACAGCTCCAAAATTAGAATAAATTCTTCAATCCACTCCATTGTTCCACAGATTTGTAGAGTAACAATTGATTTTGCGGCTCTTTTAAGGATTTTTCAAAAAAATTATTACTCTAAAAATTGTTATAACAACAAATAAAAATTTGCAACACTCGCGTTTTGAAGTATTCATTTACGCTTCCGAAAACGTTTGCGTAATCTTTTATTTTTCTTCCCTCAACCGTTCACTCATTATTGCTTGGCATAATCATTGAATAATCTTAGATTGAGATTCTTTCATTCAACACTATTCCTTTAATCGCTTTTGAATATGAAGTCCGAAGTTGTAGAAAACCAAGAATTAATTGCCCAATCGGTTCGGGATTTTGCAGAACGCAACATGCGACCTTACGTGAGGGAGTGGGACGAAACCCAGCATTTTCCCGTTGACCTTTTTCATTCACTTGGCGAACTAGGGCTCATGGGCATCCTGGTACCCGAAATTTATGGTGGAGCGGGATTGGGCTATCAAGAATATGTTACTGCGATTGTCGAATTAAGCAAAGTTGACCCTGCCATTGGGCTCTCGATGGCCGCCCACAACTCGCTCTGTACCAACCATATTTTGATGTTTGGAAATGAATCTCAAAAGCAAACATACCTTCCCAAACTCGCTAGTGGCCAATGGATTGGTGCCTGGGGATTGACCGAACCCAACACAGGTTCGGACGCAGGAAATATGCGAACGGTGGCCGTTAAAGACGGTGACTATTGGGTCTTAAATGGTTCTAAAAACTTTATTACCCACGGCAAAAGTGGCAACGTAGCCGTCGTCATTGCGCGAACAGGTGCTGCGGGCGACAAACGAGGAGCCACGGCCTTCATCATCGAACGGGACACGAAAGGTTTTTCGGCGGGGCGGAAAGAAGACAAGCTGGGAATGCGGGCTTCGGAAACAACAGAATTGATTTTTGAAGACTGCCGCGTCCACGAAAGCAATGTGTTGGGCGAAGTTGGGGAAGGTTTTGTCCAAGCCCTCAAAATTCTGGACGGTGGACGAATTTCCATTGCGGCGTTGAGCCTTGGCACAGCCATTGGTGCGTTTGAAGCCGCCTTGGCTTACTCCAAAGAACGTCAGCAATTTGGCAAGCCGATTTCGCAGTTTCAGGGAATTTCGTTCAAACTTGCCGACATGCACACCGAAATTGAAGCCGCCAAACTACTCGTGTATGATGCCGCTGCCCGCAAAGACCGCCACGAAAAAGTAACGCTCCAAAGTGCTACGGCCAAATACTACGCCTCAGAAGTATCGTGCAGGGTGTCTAACGAAGCGGTTCAGATTTTTGGTGGCTATGGCTTTACCAAAGATTATCCTGTGGAGAAATTTTACCGTGACTGCAAACTATGTACCATTGGGGAAGGTACGAGTGAAATTCAGAAGCTGGTGATTTCGAGAGAGATATTAAGTTAGGTTCAAAAAAAACCTCCCGAAAGTTCAAAACCTCCCGAAAGTTTAAAACTTTCGGGAGGTTAACTGATTTAAGCCTTAATCAGGCGTTCCGTCGTCGGCGATGTTTGGTTGTTGCGTATCCAACAGTGCATCGTCGTCTTCGTTGACTTTTGCACGGATTTTCGCTTCAAGTTCATCGGCCAATTCAGGATTATCTTTCAATAATTGCTTCACTGCGTCACGACCTTGTGAGAGGCGGTTGCCATCGTAGCTAAACCAAGAACCTGATTTCTTCACGATTTCGAGTTCTACCGCTAAGTCGATGATTTCTCCTACTTTAGAAACCCCTTCGCCATACATAATGTCGAATTCAACTACTTTGAATGGAGGTGCCAATTTGTTTTTCACCACCTTCACTTTCGTACGGTTTCCAGTGATATTGTCGGCGCTTTCTTTGATTTGGCCAATCCGACGAATATCCAAACGAATCGACGAATAGTACTTGAGGGCGTTACCACCCGTGGTTGTTTCTGGGCTACCAAACATCACGCCGATTTTATCGCGCAACTGGTTGATAAAGATACAGCAGCAATTGGTACGGTTAATAACCCCCGTCAATTTACGCAAGGCTTGCGACATCAAACGCGCCTGAAGACCCATTTTGCTATCGCCCATTTCTCCTTCGATTTCCGCTTTAGGAACAAGGGCTGCAACGGAGTCAATCACGATGATGTCAATCGCTCCTGATGAAATCAAATGTTCAGCGATTTCGAGCGCTTGTTCACCGTTGTCAGGCTGCGAAATAAGTAAGTTTTGGGTATCAATTCCCAACTTTTGCGCATACACACGGTCAAAGGCGTGTTCTGCATCAATAAAGGCCGCCAAACCGCCCAATTTTTGAGCTTCGGCAATGGTCTGCATGGCAAGTGTAGTTTTACCTGACGATTCTGGTCCGTAGATTTCTACGACCCGTCCACGGGGCAAACCACCGATTCCTAGGGCAAGGTCAAGTCCAACGGAACCCGTTGAAATTACCTCGACATCCATTACTTTTTTGTCACTGAGACGCATCACTGTGCCTTTTCCGTAGGCTTTGTCAAGCTTCTCCAGCGTTGTTTGCAGGGCTTTAAATTTTTGTTCTTTGTTGTCTGCCATGGTTGATGTTAAAATATGAAATAGTAGGTTTGTTTACCTGTAAAAGTACTCATTTTATTTAGGTTTTCCAAAGGAAACAGCGACTAAAACGGGTCATTTTTAAGGTTATTTACGGGGCTTTTGCGCAACGTTTTTTACGACGGGGAAAGTTCATTTTGGGGGTTAAATTCTTAGCGAATCCCCTAATTGCTATCTTTGAATCTTGAACCTTTCCATTTCTTATGAAACATACGCTAACAGCCTTTTTTGTACTCTCATTCGGTGCGTTTCTCTTTACTTCTTGTGGCAACCCGATTGCGCCCAAAGCCCGATTCTCCACCGCTTATCAGACTGAAAACCGACAAAAAGTAACCCTTGAAATGCCCGAGACGTATGAACTTAGTTGCATTATCATGGCACTCACGGGTTATCGAAATGTTTTGGAAGGAAAAGACCCTTATATTCAAGACGTTAAAAAACATTTTAGCCCTTACAAAGACCATCCAATGGTGCGGCACGCGGCGAAAAAATTTCGCAAACTAGGATTGTTTCACCATACCCAATTACGCAAAAGTGCCCTCACGCTTGAATTTAATGACAACAACCGCCTTGTAAAAAGTAAGGTTTATTCATTGAAGTGCCCGCTTTCGATGATTTTGTTGGACTTACAAGACCGTCCAGCCCTTCTTCGGGATTTTATTGAAAAAACAAATTACCGAGCGTTTTACGCCCAGCATAAAAGTTACTACCAAGACCAATTGGCGAAGGCTGACAACTACATGCCCGTTCGTAAAATGTGGCAGTGGGCCGAAAGTCAATTTCCATCGCGCTACGATAATTACAAAATCTATATTTCTCCGCTTGACGGTGGCCATCATTTCACGTTTCATTTGAATGAAAACGGCTTTCGTCAAACGCTCATGTTTATAAGTCCAGCGGGCGAGTTCCCTGGCAATCGTTCGGAAGTTGAAAAAGAAGGCTCGTGGTCACGCATTGTTTTTACCGAAATTGACCACAACTACGTCAACCCCGTCACTGACAAATACATAAAAGAAATTGAGGCGGCCATGCCCGATTGGAAAAAATGGAACAAAACCAAAGAAGGCAACAAGGGCTACTATGAATCCACGTACTTGACCTTCAACGAATACATGACGTGGGCGGCTTTTACGCTATACGCCTACGACTCCTACCCTGCGGCTGATTTTGAGAAAATCAATCAGCGCGTCGAAGAGTTCATGATCAATGGCCGTGGGTTTCATCGCTTCAAGGAATTTAATCGGTTTTTGTTGGAAACCTATAAAAAACGCGCCGCCAATCAGACCGTTGCCGACCTTTATCCTGCGGTCATTGCTTGGCTCAAAGAACAACCCTAAGTGGATTTTTTGAATAGCCACGCGCCAATCAGTGCCCAAAGCTCGTACCTTTGCCGCACTAACCAATTTATTGAGACATCAAACTCATGAAAACTCCTTTAGTTGAAAGTCTGCTGGGATGGACGTCATTAGGCTTCTTTGCGTTGTGGATTTTGGAATTTCGCCGTACCGAATTTGTAGATAGTTACTGGTTATTAATGCTTTGCTTGGCCTGTCTATGGGGATTCCAATACCTGCGCCGCAAACGTGGTGCTGAGCCTTTGTTGTCAAAATACACCCCCGAAAATCGCCAGCAAAAACCCAAGCCCAAAGCCACTATCAAGCCTTCGATTAAGAAGAAGAAATAGACGTTGGGAGTTTTGAATTACGAATTGGGAATTAGGAGGTGGGACGTAGATTCCTCCTTCGTCGGAATGACAAAAAACTGGAAACCTAAAACTCCAAACCCGAAACTAAAAACTAAACCAGCCAAAGGGTAAAAAAGAAAACGCCGTCACCTAGCCAACGGTAGCGTTCGTTTGGGAGTACTGAAGCCGATTTTCTTTTGAGGTAATCGTTGGCAAGGCTCATTACCGACACCGTGATTGCTGCCCTCACGCAATAGCGGTACGTCGTGCTGAATAGTACAACCGTGGCCACTGCGCACACACTAATGCTAATCCACATCAAAATTTTACTGACCGTTTCGGTTCCCCACGCAATGGCCAAGGTGTAGCCTTCTTCCATGTCGAAAGACTCAAACCAAGAGAATAATAGCAGATTTTGGAAAGCAACCAATCCAAAAAGCCCCATGAAAACTTTGCTTTCCCAAGGTGTTTCGGCGGATGCTGACAAAGCCGTCCACCAAACTCCTGCGGTATAAATCAAAGCAACAATTGGCTCTTTAAACAACTGAAAACCATCGGTTAACGTTGTTTTAAATATCACCACCAAATACCCCAGTACCAGCACTGCTAACGTCAGCCCAACGATAAACATCCCTTTGGGTAGCCAAAACAGACAAACAAGCCCTACTACCCCTAATCCAGCTAAGATTTTGAGCAACATCGGCTCATGTTGTGCGTGAAATCGGTGCCGTTGGGTATCAACCTTCCTCGATTTACGGTTGTCAAGCAAGCGATCGGTAACATAAATGGCGAACACCGCGATACCCACCAAAAGCGTCGAAGCCCACGAGACTTTCCCGTGTCCATCGGGCATACGCTGCGCAATGGTATGCGTAAGCATTGCGCCCGCTACCACATCCAAACTTAGCCAATGAGCCCGTTTTAAATAATAGCCAATAATAAATGCTGTAGTGTGCAGCCAGTTCATTCCTTACACTTTCGTCGAAGCAGCGCTCAGACTTTGTTTAATTTCTCGAATCCGTTCGTTAAAGTTCCAGTTGTGATAGTCCACGTTTGGTAAACAGGTCGCTTCCAAATAATCCATAATCGAAGGTGGATGCACCGTGCGTTTTCCCGAACGTACATCAATGTACTTAGAGGTTACCCAAAGTACATTTTTGAGTTGCGTCCGCGAGTCGTCCGTCATGTAGTATTCGGTGACAATGGTGTCTTCACTAAAATAAATCAAGCGCGACGTAATGCGCACCCACTCGCTCACCAGCGCAGGACGCACGTAGGCGATTTGGTGCTGATACACCACCCAGCTTTGGCCTAGTTCACGAAACAACCGCCCAAAATTAAACTCGTAGAGCTTAGCTACTTGGTCTTCACGGGCGTTGAAATAATAGTCAAAGTACTTAGCATTGTTGAGGTGTTGAAGCGGATCACAGTCTTGAAAACGAATCACCATCCGCGATTCGGGTTCTTTGGGATAATCTTTATGGGGTAGGCGCTCAAAAAACATGTGCGTGACGAATAGTTGATTTTTTGAAAAAGAAGGCAAAGTTACAACACGAATTGGCTCCTAAACCCTTGTCCACAAAAAATGATACTCTTTTATAAAAAATTGACAAATGTCAAGTGGTTGACCCGAGATTTAACCTAGCTTTGTCGTTATCAATTTCAGCCAATTCATTATCGCATTTATGAAACTATCCTCTTCTATTCTCGCTTTTACCGCCCTTTTTTCACCTTTTTTCGCGCTTGCACAAAGCTCCGTTGAAGTTACTTACACTGCCAACGACAAACGCGAATACACGTTTCAAGCCAAAAACACCAACGTTTGCGACTATACCGTCAAAGTCGAATTCACTGATTTGCAGGGCGGAAGCTGCGGATGTTCGTTGCCGTTTATTGAATCTATTTCACCTGGCCCCAGCACCTTATTCACGCTCAAACCGAACCAAAATAACCAAGGAATTTCGTTTCGCTTCGGTTATACTTACCTAAAAGGGCGAGTGCTGAACAAAGCCCCCAAGCCGTTTTTATACCTTTTCCCTTTTTCTTCGGCGGTGCCGCACAAGGCTTTTTTGTCGAAAAATATCATGGAAATGATTGCCAACAAAAAAGTGTCTAATTTCTACGGCATTGCTTTTCAAATGCAAAAAGGAGACACCGTTTTTGCCGCCCGTCGCGGGGTGGTGAGCCAAGTAAAAGATGCTTTTGATACCCATTCTGACGGAATTTGGTTCTCCAGCCAAACCAATTCGGTAGAGGTCTTTCACGGCGACGGCAGTTTTGCCAGCTACAATCGACTCAAAAAAGGTAACATGTTGGTCAAAGAAGGCCAAGAGGTAGAAGCGGGCGAGCCACTGGGCATTGTCACTGACGATACCTTTGAAGGAAGTGTCGTAGTTCAGTTTTCGCTGTATTATCTTAGCCGTGCGAGGGCTTTCAACCAAACCGAATATCCGTACGAATTCGTGGTTCCGTCGTTTTATTCACCCACCAATACTTCGGGCTTAGTAATGCAGAGCGGCGGCACCTATACTTCCGAATGGCCCGAAGCGATGGTCACCCAAGAAATGTCCAAGAAGGAAATCAAGCGCTGGAAGGGCAAACAAAAGTAGCTGAGGGTATATTTCCCCTCAATCTTTGGCATACCAAAAAGGCACCGCTACGTAATCAGTCCACACTTTTTTGGGCAGGCTGTCCACGTTCATCGTTTTAATGTAAAGCGTATTTCGGCCAATTTTACATTTTTCAGTACTCAAATACGTCCTCAACCCTTTGGTAGTACCCTGGTCTTCAAAGAAAAGCTCTACCGAATCGAAAGTACTATCGTTGAGGGCAATTTTAAAGTACTGATTAAAACACGCAAGCCTACTTTTGTCCACCAACAGCCGTTGCTTGTGCTTTTTGAGCGTATCAGGAAGCGTCGGTTCTTTACAAATCTTTGCTAAATCAGCGTCAAATACCTTACTGTAATTGATATACAGCTTCAAAAACGCCCCTTCGACGACGTCCGACTGAATGCTTGCGGCTTCTATTCTTTCGTTTTCGGGTCGCAGGTTATCGTAGAAATTGGGGGTTAATTTGTAGTCACTCGTGCCTGTGGAGTAAAAATTGCGCGATTCTAGGTGAGTAATGCCGTAATGTGTCAGCATTTTATCCAAATAAATAGAGATGGTCAAACCAAAAAAGAACACCCCAATAAAGCTAAGCGTGAAAAAGTATTTTTTACGAGGCAGATTCGACGCAAACGTAAAATTGATGTATTGAATGGGCTTATACATCCCCATGTACAACCACGTACTTTTATCAACGAATTGCATTAGGAGTTTACCAATCACTGGATGCTCTCTGTACTTTTCATTGGTACTAAGAAGGACAAGAACAAGACTACTAACCAATATGAGACCACCACTAACGAGAAAAATGGGTTTAGCCTTGCTGTAAAACTCAGGAAAAAACGTCTTGATACCCACCGTTCCCGTAAAAATCAGAAGGTATAACAGGGCGAGCATCAAACTAAATAGCACCAAAACAAAGGCAATGGAGAAAATTTGGCTGCTAAATCGGTCTAACCGAATGATAAAACCATCCAACGTCCCAAATTTCTTTTTGTAGGTTTCGGCCAAACTTTTGCTCGTATTGGGGATATTTTCGTAGTTGATACCCTGCGGGAACACCGCTCGAAGCCCGACGATGGCAATCCAAAAAGCTCGAAGTATAAAGTGAACCGCAAACGTAATAATCAGCAAATAGGCGGAGGATTTGGCAAAACTGTAGGCTAACAGCGGAAATACTTGATTGACAACGCTGCTACTCAGTTGATAGTTTTCAAAATAGCTTTCGATGGCAGTATCAGTCAATTCGGGGAGAAACGAGGTCGAATAAATAGCCGCCCCTGACACGACCAACTCTAAATTCCAACTTTGGTTAGATAATTCTTGAATCCAGTTACTTTTTTCGGGAGAAGGGGTTTCCATGCAATAGCCAATAAAGGTTTAGGTCACAACAAATGTAAAAATTAAATTGGCTTTTTACACACCAAAAGTCGTTTATCTCCATTGGCCAAGGTCGTGGCAAAAATGTAGGTAGAGCCCCCTTCTTTGAGTTTAAGCTTTTTACGTAATTCGTCGGTAGAAAGCGGAAAATTACGCACCGTCAGGTTGGCTTTTCCGTCGGGAAGAAACGGTGCCAATGCCTTGGTATCTACTTTTACGACGGCTTCCACCTGAAAAATCCGCCCAGGGAAATGCTCAACCAGCGTCTCTGACGTGTAAAGGTGGCTGTGGGGCGCTATTTTTTCCACGCCATACGCATTTGCCACCGACTTAAACGCTCCTGCTTTCAGTACCGAGGCATTGGGCTCGTAAAGGTAGGTCTGCGGATCGCTCAGCGTTACGGCTAAATTTGCCTCATTATTCCACTCAAAATCAAACGGTTGCACCGTGTCGTCCGACTTAAAATTAATCGTCCGTACCGTCGGGCTACCCGTGGATTGCGCCTCCGACGACAGTTCAAAAAGCAGCTCTTTGCACTCATTTTCTACCGAAACAACGTGAATGACCGACAGTTGAGGCAAGTCCAGTAAGGTTTGTTTGAGGTCGAGCAGCGGCGAGGCTTTGATGAGCAATCGCTTGGCTTTTTGCAAAAGAAGCGGCAGGTGCGTCACCACGTCGGGTTCGCAATCGCGCAGCCCTACCACGCGGCGGTTATCGGCCGAACGACGCGCGGGGTCGAGATAAATCCAATCAAAAACGGTATCGAGCGTTGGTAAAATTTCCAGCGAATTTCCTTGCAAGCACTGTACGTTTTGATGCCCTAGCACGTCTAAATTATACCTTGCCCGTTCCACCAATTCGGGCTTTTGTTCCACATAAAGCACTGACGTACAGTTTTTAGCAAAAAAAGAAACATCAATCCCCATTCCACCCGTTGCGTCCATCAGCGTCCCCGACACCAACGCCGCTTTGTAACGCCCCGTGGTTTCCGACGAACTTTGTTCTACCGAAACCGCAGGCGGAAAAATGAGTCGTTCTTCGGCATACCACGAGGGCAGTTTTTGTTTAGCTTTTTGGCGTGCCTCGATTTGGCGGATTTCAACTTCTCGATTTTTTCCATATTTGAGCAACAGCGCCGCCACCGACGCAGACAGGTGTTCCCGAATAAATTGGCGTTGTTCGTCTAGCAAAACCATTAAAAAACGTGGATTGGGGATGGTTGATGGCGCAAAAGTAAGGAGCATTTATCCAAAACAGAGAGAGCAACTTAGAATAAATTAGCTAGGTGGTGTCCATCTATTCACAGGTTCTTCCACTAAAACCGTTTTCAAAACTTCTCTTCAAAAGTGCTAATTGGGTACTTTTTTTACGCTCTATCAAAAAGAAAGACAGGCAAACACTCTCGCTAACCAACACCGCTCATTTGGAATGTGAATCCATGCGGCGGCATTGACAAAAATTGATAAATTGCCAAACCATTTGACAAAATAGAATCTGCTTTTGGAAACTCTAAAAAACTCCCAAAAGAATATCAACATCAAAAATTATGACTAAAAATTCAAAAAAAGCCGTTCTGCTAACAATTTTAATAGCTGTTTTTGGTGTGATTATCGGATTTCTCGGTGAATTAATGCCTGATAATTTCAAAAATAGTGTTGAAGTTTGGACAGTAGCACATACAGGAATGTCGTATTTGAAGGTCTGGATAATTGTTACCACTATTGTTGTCGCCATTTTTATTTATCTGGCTTGGAAAGAAGCTCTACAAAAAGAGAAGGAAGAACCTTCAGCGGGTAGTGCTTCAAGAATTGTGAAACAAGGGCCGAAGTCTATATATATTGAAAAAAATGAAGGTGACATAACCATAAGTTAAGCGGTACTCATGGAAAAAGTTTATCAATATGGTGAAAAGTCAGTGTTTGTTGAACAAAACACTGGAGCGATTTATATTCAAAATTCAAGTGGTGAAATCCGTATTATTGATACCAAAACCCAGGAAGGTTTAACCCAATTGAACAATGAATTTAAAGAGAAATTTGAAGAAATTTTAGGGATTTTAAGGGGCTTTACTACCAATAAAATCCCCCGCCTGCTCACCAACCCACCCTTCAACACCGACCTTTTCATCGGCAGGGAAAACGATTTGAACGACATTGAAGCCCAATACCAAGACCATAACCGACTTCTTGTTTTGGTGAATGGCGAAGGCGGTATTGGCAAAACCACGTTGGCGGCAAAGTATTGGTATGCCCACTCCGACCGCTACAAACATTTGGCTTGGCTCTATGCCGATGCGGGCATTGGGGCGGCTTTGGTGACGCTGAAAGGCGCTTTGGGCGTAGATTTTGAGCAAGATGATGATTTTGATGCGCAAATTCGCCGCATTACGGAGGCAATCAATAATTTGGACACACCCTGCTTGTTGGTATTCGACAATGCCAATAACGCTACTGATTTGAAAAAATATTACACCACGCTCCACCAACTCCCCAACTGCCATATCTTACTGACTTCGCGGGTGAGTCAAGTTGCGAATATGAAAGTGCACAAAGTCTTGCCTTTGACCGAAACAGAAGCCGTGACGTTGTTCAAATATTACTATCCAGCACTGCCCGATACCGACCTGCCGATGCTGCACGATGTACTGAAAGCAGTGGGCTACAATACGCTGGTGACGGAAGTGTTGGCTAAAAATATGGCAGTGTTTAATCGTTTTTCGGTACGATATACATTGGCGGATTTGTTGCACGATTTACAGGCAAAGGGTTTGCTGGCACTCAAAAACAAAACAGTAGCGGTAGTCTATGGCAGCAACATTCTGCGCGAAGCCGAGCCCAAAGACATCATCGCTGCCATGTACGATTTATCCTCGTTGAACGACGCGGAGCGTTACATACTGAGCAATTTTGCGGTGCTACCTGCCGAAAATATTGCCTACGCCATGCTCGCTGCCTTGCTCAACGCTAATGAAGTAGCTTTAGAAACTCCCCTCAGCAGTCTGGAAGAAAAAGGTTGGCTTGAATACCGAAAAACTGACAATACCTTTAAAATCAGCCCTGTTATTCAAGAAGTGACGCGCAGTAAAAATGCCGAACGTTTGCTCAATGACTGCCAAACTTTAGTCAATACCTTAATAACAGGACTGGACAATGACAACCGCCACACCGACAACTACCAACAGGCTGCTTTGTTTGCACGTTTAGGCTCAGTAGTGATTTATGCCCTACCTATTGATACTGATTTAGCTTATTTATCCCAAAATATCGGTAGTTATCACAAAGACACAGGCAATTTATATCTGGCACTACAAGCATATCAAAAAATGTTAAATATACAAACCGCCTTGTGTGCTGCCGAACCCGATAACGCCCATTTCAAAAACGGCTTGGCCATTTCGTTTGAAAAACTCGGCGATACTCACAGCAGCTTGGGCAATTTGGGTACTGCTTTGCAGTACTTTGAAAAACAGAATAAATTAAGTCAAGAACTCTACGCCGCTTATCCCCAGAATGTAAATTTCAAAAACGGTTTGGCGATTTCCTATGGAAAACTCGGTGAGACGCACAGCAGCTTGGGCTATTTGGAGAAGGTGTTGGGCTATTTTGAAGAATATAACCGATTAGAAAAAGAACTCTACGACGCCTATCCCCAGAATGTGTCTTTCAAAAACAGCTTGGCGATTTCGTATCAATATCTTGGAAATACACACAGCAGCTTGGGCAATTTGGAGAAGGCGTTGGGCTATTTTGAAGAATATAACCGATTAGGAAAAGAACTCTCCAACGCCTACCCCCAGAATGTGTCTTTCAAAAACAGCTTGGCGATTTCGTATCAATATCTTGGAAAAACGCACAGCAGCTTGGGCTATTTGGAGAAGGCGTTGGGCTATTTTGAAAAATACAACCGATTAGAAAAAGAACTCTACGACGCCTATCCCCAGAATGTGTCTTTCAAAAACGCCTTGGCGATTTCATATTCTAAACTCGGTGAGACGCACAGCAGCTTGGGCAATTTGGATAAGGTGTTGGGCTATTTTGAAGAATATAACCGATTAGAAAAAGAACTCTCCGACGCGTATCCGCAGAATGTAAATTTCAAAAACGGCTTGGCGATTTCCTATTCCAAACTCGGTGAGACGCACAGCAGCTTGGGCTATTTGGAGAAGGCGTTGGGCTATTTTGAAGAATATAACCGATTAGAAAAAGAACTCTCCGACGCCTATCCCCAGAATGTGGAGTTCAAAAACAGCTTGGCGATTTCATATGAAAGACTCGGTGAGACGCACAGCAGCTTGGGCTATTTGGAGAAGGCGTTGGGCTATTTTGAAGAATACAACCGATTAGAAAAAGAACTCTACGACGCCTATCCCCAGAATGTGTCTTTCAAAAACGCCTTGGCGATTTCCTATTCTAAACTCGGCTCAACGCACAGCAGCTTGGGCTATTTGGAGAAGGCGTTGGGCTATTTTGAAGAATACAACCGATTAGAAAAAGAACCCTACGACGCCTATCCCCAGAATGTGGAGTTCAAAAACAGCTTGGCGATTTCATATCAATATCTTGGAAATACGCACAGCAGCTTGGGCAATTTGGAGAAGGCTTTGGGCTATTTTGAAGAATATAACCGATTAGAAAAAGAACTCTATGCCGCCTATCCCCAGAATGTGTTTTTCAAAAACGCCTTGGCGATTTCCTATTCTAAACTCGGCGAAACGCACAGCAGCTTGGGCTATTTGGAGAAGGCGTTGGGCTATTTTGAAAAATATATTGAATTATCAAAAGAACTATACGCCGCCTATCCCCAGAATGTGGATTTCAAAAACGGCTTGGCGATTTCGTATGAAAAACTCGGTGTGACGCACAGCAGCTTGGGCAATTTGGACAAGGCTTTGGGCTATTTTGAAGAATATAACCGATTAGAAAAAGAACTCTACGCCGCCTATCCTCAGAATGTGTCTTTCAAAAATAGCTTGGCAATTTCGTATGAAAAACTCGGCTCAACGCACAGCAGCTTGGGCAATTTGGACAAGGCTTTGGGCTATTTTGACATTGAAACAAAACTATTTGAAGAACTCTACGCCGCCTCTCCTCTGAATGTGTCTTTCAAAAACGGCTTGGCTTTATCCTATCAGTGGTTGGGCTGGTTTTTTGAAACTGAAAAGAAGAATATAAAAAAAGCAAGGGAACAATACCTGAACTCTCAATTGCTCTTAAAAGAATTAGCATCAACTTATCCCAATTATGTCGAGTTTCAAGAGAATTTGAAATGGGTGGAAGATAAATTGGCTGAAAATTGACCCCCTCAGTATGTTCAGTTTCAACAGTTTTTGGAGATGGTGCAAAAGGATATAAAATCATTGGATTGAGTAACTCAGGATTAAGTAGTAAAGCAAAACTCCTAGAGTAATCCAAAGCGGCCCTGTCCGAAGCAAAAGGATTCAAACTTTATGAACGGATTTCTCTACTCTACAAAGGTTACGCTTCGCCGAAGCGATGTAAACTACTAATACACTGGAATTTATGCGCAACTGCTAAACTTACTATCTCAAACCTTTTCAATATATATATATGCAATATGCTGAAAATCAACGACTCTGTAAAAGTAAAACATGACATCAAAGACCCTGACAACGAGCAATTTGACCTCGCAAACTGGCAGGGGCGCATCATCGAAATAAACGCTTCTAACGCCGCTGAAGTTTTGGTCACCATCGCTTGGGACAGCCTGACCCTCCGTGCTATGCCCAAGCAGTTTGTGGAAGAAAGCATCCGCGATGGCTTGGATTTTGCAGAAATGACCCTACTTGCAGATGAAGTGGAGTTGGTCAAAGCACGAGACAATCCGCAAGATAGCAACGAGGTTGTTCAGGCATTAGAATCCGAAAACAGCTGGGCAGACTTGGGAGCGCAGGGAAAACGTATTCAGGCTGTCGAGGATGCCTGTGAACATGACTTCGCCCTCGTAGAACATTGGTTCGAATACTTAGAAAACAATGTCGAGCTACCCGTAAAAGCCCAGTACATCGGCAATTCAAACAGAAACCTTCGCTTCGGGGCAGAAATTTTAATCAACGGTTTTGCGGATGCTGACGACCATTACGGGCTGATTGGTTCGGCTATTTACCAAAAACGTTGGCTGCAAGTGCCCCTCTGCGACTTGAAAGTTCTCGAAAGTAGTAAAAAGACAGAGGCTTTGGAGGACTATATCGTTTGGTTTGCTAATCACTAATCGGCACAAATATGAGATACGTCGCTCAAACGCACTTATTTTGTGTAGTTTGAGCGAAATATAATCTGAAATAGGTATGCAAGAGGCTATTATTGGGCGAAAAGCCGAACTCCAACTACTGCAAACAGCACTGCTTTCATCCAAAGCTGAACTGATAGGTACACCAAATGGCTTGTTTCAAATATAGTGACACCAAATTAGAAATATTTTGCCTCCCCAAAAACACAGGCATTGTCATCGGGGCTGACTGCGGGAACACATTCTTCATTTGTCTGTTTGGAAGAAGGCCATCTGAATTTGCGGTTCGCTAAGGTACGACAAATACATTTTCCAATATTTGTCACCTAATTCTTTCCCGTATTGTATCGTCAAAAAATCAGTAATACTATAGTTGGTGTCAGGTATGTAGGGATCCATCATCCATGAATATGTCCAAGTTGAGTCTTTATTTGGCCTCACAGGGGTCATCCATCGGACAGTTTTGTTATGAGCAATTTTCATAGGG
The DNA here is from genome assembly GCF_057652295.1 of Runella sp. R5_40. Lineage (NCBI taxonomy): Bacteria > Pseudomonadati > Bacteroidota > Cytophagia > Cytophagales > Spirosomataceae > Runella > Runella sp. R5_40. The sequence goes on from NZ_JBYFCH010000020.1 coordinate 107,707, forward strand.
TCTTCGCTACGTTTTTGTGCTGGGTAGAAGATTTCATCAATCCATTTTTCAAAATCTTTCTTAGCATCATTCTTGATTTTTACAATGATTATTAAAACTTTTTCACCCTTTTCTGCTCTATTTTTCATTTTATCGGTCGTTTGCCAATAAGCTACATCACGCGTTTTAGTTTCCTGCGAAAATCCTATCATTGGCACCATCAAGAACACCACAAGCATTGTCCTGTAAAAGCTTAAAATTGTACCCACAAGCATTGACTTTTTCATTATTTTACACATTTTAGGTTGAAGAAATCTGTTTGAGTTTTTTGCCACTGAACTAACTCTACCAAGAGCCAATTTAAACCAATAGAGGGTTGTTTTTGAGCAAAGTTTACAAGGCTAACGGCCAAAGAATCAAAAGTGATTGATATGGTAGTTTAGCCTACTTGACAAAGATCAGAAGAGCATACAGAAAAACTTCTCATGGTTTTCCATGAAATCCACTCATGGAAAACCATGATTTTTGAGACAAAGGCAAGCAACTCTTCCAAGCTAACTTACGTCGTCCTCCATATCTCCTCAAAATTCCCTAATTTTGCACTCCATTCTTACAACGGATAGATATTGAGATGAAAAAGAAAGTTGAGATTCTTGCTCCTGCCAAAAACCTGTACCAAGGAATGGCCGCTATCAATGCAGGGGCAGATGCTGTATATATTGGCGCACCGCAGTTTGGCGCCCGAACCAATGCCACCAACTCGGTCGAGGACATTGCTGACATGGTACGTTACGCCCACCTTTTTAAGGCAAAGGTGTTTGTCGTTATCAACACCATTTTGTACGACGAAGAACTGGCCACTTGCCAAAAACTGATTCACGAATTGTACAAAATTGGCGTGGATGCACTTATCATCCAAGACATGGCTATCTTGGAAATGGATTTGCCACCCATCGTGATTCACGCCAGTACGCAGGCCAACAACCGCGACGCCAAACACGTCAAATTTTTGGCCGATGCAGGCATGAAACGCGCCGTATTGGCCAGAGAGCTGAACTTAGACCAAATCCGCGAAATCCACGAGGCTACCGACATCGAATTGGAGTTCTTTGTGTCGGGGGCATTGTGCGTGTCGTTTAGCGGAAACTGCTACATGAGCGTGGCCAACGGCGAGCGAAGTGCCAACCGTGGTTCTTGCGCCCAAAACTGCCGCTTGCCCTACCAACTCATTGACGGCAAGGGAGAAACGTTGATTTCCAACAGCCATTTGTTGTCCATCAAAGACTTGGATTTGAGCGACCAACTGCCCAATTTGATTGAGGCGGGTATCACTTCCTTCAAAATCGAAGGGCGTTTGAAAGACATCGTTTATGTAAAAAATAACACGTCGTTTCTCCGTCAAAAATTAGACGCATTTTTGGCCGAAAACGGCGACAAGTACGAAAAAGCCTCTTCGGGTCGCACGTTCTACAACTTTGAACCCCAAATGGACCGAAGTTTCAACCGAGGTTATACCGATTATTTTGTCAATAAAAGAAAGGAAAAGATTGGTTCGTGGGAAAGCCCCAAATCGCAAGGGCAGTACATTGGCAAACTGTTGGAAATCAAAGGAAAGGGCTACGTCATTGAGAACTTTGAAGAACTCAACAACGGCGACGGCCTTTATTTTATCAACGAAGAAGGCGTAGCCGACGGAGTTCAAATTAACGTCATTTTCAATAACCTCGTCATTCCAAACACCTTCAAGCCGCTTCCTGTGGGAACGGTCATTTATCGAAATTCGGATTCGGAGTTCAATAAAATGGTGGAAAAAGAAAACAGCGCCGTGCGCAAAATTGGCGTTTCGTTGTATTTTTCTGAAACCGCCGACGGCTTTCAGCTACTCGCCATCGACGAAGACGGACACCAACACAGCTCGACGCTCACCATCGCCAAAGAACTAGCGCGAACGGAAGAGTCGGTGATCCCGAACATCAAAAAGAACTTGGCAAAAACGGGTAATACGCCTTTTGAAGTGGACACGATGGAAGTAGCATTTAGCCAAAACTGGTTTTTACCTACGTCAAAAGTCAACGAAATCCGCCGCGAAGTACTTGAAGAATTGGCCGAGATTCGGGTGCGTGATTACCACCGCGAAACGTTTCAAATCGAAAAAACAAACCACCCCTACCCCGTTCAGAAGCTTGACTTCATGTACAATGTGGCCAATCACATGGCACGGGAGTTTTACCAACGTCATGGTGTGACGGAAATCGAAAAGGCATTTGAATTGCAATGGGATCCAGGCAAATCGCGAGTGATGACCACCAAGTACTGCGTCAAGTACGAGTTGGGCAAATGTGCGCGGTTCCAACGGGCGACCATGGGCGAAAAACTGACCGAGCCTCTCACCCTAAAACACGGCGAAGTGGAGTACAAATTGCGGTTTAACTGTAAGCCCTGCGAAATGGAAATTTGGGAAAAAGATGCCGAGTTGGAGTACGAGGACGAAGACCAACAATTGGGCTACATCGAGAAATGGTAAATCACAAGGAAGCCCTGAGTGTAAGATAAAACGGCACTTCTATGTATTCTTTGGAATTGTTAAGAATCAGCTCAGCGGTTTTTTGTCCCATCAACTCAAAATCGGCCGAAATCGTCGTAATTCCGTCAAGAATAATGCGCTTGAGGGGGGTCTCGTTGTAAGAAATGATACCCACCTCTTGCCCTACTTTCAGGGTTGAAGCCAAAGCCTTCTCTACCAGCACAATCAGGTCATTTTCGGTAATACTGATATACACTTCTCCCGCCCGAATAGGCTCATTCGTAATACCACTTATCACCTCAAAATCAAAGGAATACTGATGGCAAAAGAGCGACAGCCCTTCTAATATTTCTTTGGGATGGTGGGATTCTTGCGGGAAAATAATGTTGATTTTTTGGTACTTCGACAAGGCTTCTAATGCTTGTTCGAGGGCGTTGTAAATGTCTTTTTCAAAGTTTTGGCACACCGAACCGTACTTTCCCTTTATTCCCGAAATCGGCTTATCGACGATAATCACTTTCTCGCGCGGAATGGTGTCGTTGATGACTTCATGGGCTTTTTCTCCCCCCTCCGTAAAGTGCGGAATGATGACGTAATGCGTGTAGTCGTGGCTATTGGTTTGGAGCAGTTTTTTAAAATAATTGAAGTCATTGTTATAAATATAAAAATCAATCGTGACGCGCTCTCCTAATGCCGATACGAGCGCATCGTAGATGATTTTTTTGTGCGCGTTCAATTTATTGACCAACAAAAAAATCTTTGGATGCGGGTGAATCACCGTGCTTTTGACAAAATATCCTTTGCCAGGAACGGAGTCAAGCATTCCAATTTTTTTGAGGTACTTATACCCTTTTTCGGCCGTGTCGCGCGAAATATCCGATTCAAAACTCAGTTCGTTAATCGACGGCAAAATCTCGTCTTTTTCCAACTCCCCTTTGCTAATGGCAATCAGGATGGAGTTGGCCACTTGTAAATACTTAGGCGTTGCCGAGTGACAATCTACGGAAATGAGTTCGATTAAAGGTCTTTTTTTCATTGCATTTTTACGTTGGTCAACCAACCTTCATAGTCACCCGCAATCGTGGAATTGGAAAGGTTGGGTTCGAGGTACGTCTTGTCGCTGTGCAACTGGGCAATTTCTTCTATCGACGCCCAAAGCCCACTCCCAAGGCCCGACAAATAGGCTGCTCCCAAGGCCGAAACATCGGCAAGACCGATGGTAGCGACGGGTTTTGCCAACAAATCGGCTAAAAATTGTACCACAAAACCGTTGGAAGTCATTCCTCCGTCCACCATCAACTCTTTGAGTTCGACTTCAGTATCTGATTCCATCGCCGAAATAATGTCTTTGATTTGATACGGAATCGACTCCAACGCCGCCCGAACGATGTGGTTTTTGGAGCTACCAAACGTCAAGCCCGAAATCGACGCTTTGCGTTTCATGTTCCAATGGGGAGCGCCCAAGCCGCTGAATGCAGGCACGAGATACACCCCGCCGTTGTTTTCTACCGCCCGTGCCATGGCCTCAGTGTCGCGGCTGTCTTGTATCAAACCCAGTTCGTTTTTAAGCCATTCGATGGTTGCGCCGCACGTTACAATAACGCCTTCTAAGGCATAATCTACTCGTCCTTCTACGCTCCAACAAACCGTCGTCATCATTCCTTGGGTCGAGTTTTTACGCTCGCTGCCCACGTTCATCAAAATCGAACAGCCTGTTCCCAAGGTCGCTTTGGCCGTTCCCGACGAAAAACAACCTTCCCCAAAAGCTGCTGCGTGGCTGTCGCCTATCATGGCGGTAATGGCCACGGGAGTGTCAAAAAGTCCTTCAAAATCGGAAACACCAAACTCAAACGCCGAGGGTTTTGGTTCGGGCAAATGGACGTTAGAAAGTCCAAACGCTTCTAGCAACTCGACATCCCACGCAAGGGTATCTAAGTTGAAAAATAACGTGCGGGAAGCATTGGTATAATCCGTCAAAAACTGCCGTCCTTGGGTGAGTTTGAACAACAACCACGTATCGACCGTTCCAAAATACGCACGTCTTTCGGCAATGGCGGTTTTGACGCTTTCCACATTTTCGTTGAGCCACATTACTTTTGTTCCCGAAAAATACGGATCAATAATCAATCCCGTTTTGGCGCGAACGCTACCCTCTAACCCTTTGTTTTTCAACGATTCACAAACTTGAACGGAGCGTTTACATTGCCATATCACGGCATTATGCAGCGGCTGTCCGTTTTCATCCCAAAGCACAAACGTTTCGCGTTGGTTTGAAATCCCCACCGACTGTATATCGGCTGTTTTTCCTCCTTTTGACGTAAACGCTGCCACGCACTTCCGTACCGAGGTGAGTACGTTTTGATAGATTTCTTCAGGGTCTTGCTCAGCAAAACCTTCGCCAAAATAATGCGTTTTTAAAGGTTCTGATGCCCGTGCGACGGCATTGCCTGCTGCGTCAAAAATCAACGTTTTGGTGCTACTCGTTCCTTGGTCGATGGAGAGAATATAAGCCATTTTAGTATGCTATTTGGTGTGGATAACCCTCCCAAGGTTTGGAACCTTGGGAGGGTTTCACTTATCCATTTTATAGAGATAGACCCTCCAAGTCTTGGAGACTTGGAGGGTCTTATTTATCCGTTTTTGGAATTTGCTTTATCAATAATGACGGCCAACAAAATCACGAAACCCTTAACCACTTGCTGCCAAAAAGGGGAAACGTTGAGCAACACCAAGCCGTTGTTCAATACACCGATAATGATAGCGCCCAACACTGTTCCCCAAATGCTCCCTTTCCCACCCGAAAGCGATGTGCCGCCAATGACCACCGCCGCAATTGAGTCCAGTTCGTAGCCCGTTCCTGCGTTGGGTTGGGCCGAATCGAGGCGCGAAGTCACCATGAGTCCTCCTACGGCCGCCAAGGCGCCTGCGATGGTATAAACAATAATTTTGACCTTGTTGATATTGATTCCCGACAAAAGCGAGGCGTTTTCGTTGCCACCAATGGCGTAGATGTAACGCCCTAATTTGGTTTTGTCCGATAAAAAAACCGCCAATGCCACTACCGCCGCACTGATCCAAACAGGTACAGGAACGCCTAAAAACCAGCCTGTTCCCATGTAGGCAAACTGCTCGCCCAAGCCACTGATGGGAAAGCCTTTGGTCCAAAGCATGGTAAGGCCGCGGGCGACGGTCAACATGGCCAACGTAGCCACAAAAGAGGGGACTTTGAAGCGGGTAATGACAAAACCGTTGAAAAACCCTAACAACGCGCCCGTCAGAACTCCCGCTAAAGAAGCCCCCAAAAGTGTGAATCCAATGTAAAGATTTTGAGAAGGCAGTTCGATGCCCATTTTGAACAAACCCGCCGTAATCGCCCCGCACAAGGCCAAGACCGAACCCACCGACAGGTCAATTCCTGCCATTAGCACCACGAGGGTCATGCCCACCGACAAGCAAATGTTGACGGAGATTTGACGGAGGACGTTCCAAAAATTAGAAACTGTGAAAAATTTGTCGGACAACAACCCGATGATGAGGCACAACACAAAGAGTGCAATCAGGGGTTGTAGCTTGGATAAACGCTGTTTTTGAGTTTCAAGGGTCGTTTGCATATTTTTTCTTTTGTGACATTCATTCTGAAACACATAGAAATCAATAGAATAAACACATAGAAAATAGAGAAAAAAACTTTGTTTTCTATGTGAAAAATCTAGGTGAGCTATGTGGTCACTCTGTACACTTTATTTCTTTGAAATGGCTGCTTTTAAAAGTTTGTCTTCGGTGGCATTTTCGATGGGTGTTTCGAGGGTCAATGTTCCTTCCGACAACACTAAAACTCGGTCCGAAACCGCAAAAATTTCGGGGAGCTCGGAGGAAACCATCAGAATCCCCAATCCCGACGCCGCCAACTGAAGTATCAACTTATAAATCTCGCTTTTGGCGTGTACGTCAATGCCGCGTGTGGGTTCGTCGAGGAGCAGAATTTTGGGATGCGTGGCCAGCCATTTTCCCAAAATCGCTTTCTGTTGATTTCCGCCGCTCAGGTTTTTGATTAATTGCCCCGACGACGACGTTTTTATTCCTAATTCTTGGATGTACTTGGTCGCCAGTTGCGTCTCGGCTTGGGTGTTCAGCACACCATTTTTCTCGACATGATACCCCAACGACGCCAAACTGATGTTTTGTTTTACATCCATGATGGGCACGATGCCGTCTCGTTTTCGGTCTTCGGGCACCAACGCCAATCCTGCTTTTACGGCCTCGACGGGTGAGGTAATTGCTACTTCTTTGCCCTCAATTCGCACCGTACCCGTGGTCAAAGAAGGATATAGGCCAAAAAGTGCTTCAAAAAGCTCCGTTCTCCCCGCTCCCATCAAGCCAAAAATACCCAAAATTTCGCCCCGTTTAAGCGTAAACGACAGGTTATCAAGCACCAGCTCAGGGCGTTTAGCTGCGCGTTTGAGCGAAAAATGTTGGACGCTCAGAAGTTCCTCTTGGGGCACCGACAACGCAGGTTTTTGATGCACAAAAATCTCCCGCCCCACCATTTTTTGAATCAATTGGTCGTGATTCATGCCTGCCATTTCGCCCGATTCAATCGACTTGCCATCGCGCAGCACAATGTAGCGGTCGGCAATCCGAAACAGCTCGTCGAGCTTGTGCGAAATGTAGGCAATGGTTTTATTTTCTTGCTTCAACTCATTGATGATGTCAAACAACGTCTCCACTTCTTGGTCGGTAATGGCCGAAGTGGGTTCGTCCATGATAATCACTTGAGGGCTGAGCAACAGCGCCTTCGCAATTTCAACCAGTTGTTGTTGTCCTACTTTCAACTCATAGACTTGGGTTTCAGGAGCAACGTCGAGTTTGAGTTTTTGGAGTAACTCGGTGGTCGTTTGGCGCATTTTTTTCTTATCCAATGTCCCCCAAATCGTCTCAATTTCTTGCCCCAAAAAGATGTTTTCCGTAATGCTCAGGTACGGAATCAGGTTGAGTTCTTGGTGAATGATGGCAATTCCTGCGTCTTGGGCTTCTTTGGTATTGGCAAAACGGACGGGACGTCCGTTCCACAGAAGTTGCCCTTCATAGGTTGGATAGACGCCCGAAAGGATTTTCATCAAGGTGGACTTTCCCGCGCCATTTTCCCCCAAAATAGCATTGACTTTGCCCTCGTGGAGTTCGAGGCAAACGTTGTCGAGGGCTGTGACGCCCGAAAATCGCTTGGTAATGTTTTCGGCAACTAACACTTGTTTTTTATTTGTTTTTGGGGTTACTTATACGTTGTAAACGGACATCTTCTCGAATATTTACGTTTGCAACGCACGCAGTAAAAAGGTTTTATATAGGTTGGGGAATAGCATTACATCTGTATGAAACCATATTTAAAAATTACAATATTGTTAATATCTTATTAATTTGCTAAATAGAGCTGGGTAGTGCTATTACTTTGGATAAATGCTAACATAAATATTGATTCTTAATTTATCTAATCAACTTGCACAAAACCATTATTGATCGTTCATTTTTATTTACTCAATTCCATATTCAGCAAAATATTTTTTACATTTTGTTTATCATATTTATCTTCTCCACGCCAATGCAATACAAAAGTCCAGTCGTGTTTACTTGGTTCTTTTCTGTCATTACGTAGTGGTTTTAAAACACCTGCACACCCAAGTATTTCCATTAGAACATGTCGTTCATCTTTTGAGATATTAAGTACATCTTTTAATCTATCTCTCAATTTACTTGGCGTTTCGCCAACTTCTGAATTACTTATAACAGTGAGTAAGGATTTAAATATCTCAACATCTTGTTCTGTCGGATTAGGCACATTTTCTTTAGCTAATAATGATAGGTCAAGCCAGTTATAAAGCCCATTATTATGTCTAACACCTCCCCACTTAATTCTTTCAAAATTCAAAATATTTAAGTCGATATTTTGTCCATGACCGAAATAAAAATCTGAAACATTATTGTCAATTAAAAGTCGTAGTGCATTCTCAAAACTTGCAAGTCCAGAACGCCAGTCAGGCCGCTTATTTGTCATACTACAAAGAAACGCATCAGTTACTTTTTTAACAGAAATAGTAGATACGACTTCTTTAATTTTTATTATAAGTTCAGGTTTTGTAATATCTAAATTATCAAACATTAAACCTTTTTCTTTAGCATAAGATAGGTCTGTAGTTTTCGTTTTACGATTTTCGTCGTTTGTCCAACCAGAAGATGTCCAATAGGTTTTAAATAAAATGTTTTTTGCTTTCTTGTCCATATTTGGCAAGGTATAAAATGATGGTTAACTACCTTAACGACGCAGGGACAACCTCGATTTCGGTCAAATTCAGGTGCTCTTTATTGAGTGCAATCGCTCCCGCAAACTGCACGGTATCACCTACTTTGGCTTTGGGACGAAACGGAAATACCACCGACGCCCGAATGAGCTTATTGAGCTCAGACGAGACGTTGTTGATGTCCGCTGTTTTGGTAAATTTCGTAATGTCAAACTCTCCCGAGGCATCCCGCAAGGCATTGCCATAAATAAACTCCATGGCAAGCGTCAACTGTTGTTTTGGGGTCTGAATCGTCAGGTCATTTTCATTGATTTGGGTAATGGTTCCTTGGCCTTTCACCAAAAAATAACGAATGTTCCCAATCGCCGTCGCGTGTGAATACATCTCAAACGCCTTGTTTTTATCGGTCGAAAGCAAGGTTGTCAGTTCGTCAATATCAGGAGCGGTAGCCAGTTTTAGCGTAAGCTGTTTTTCCAAAAAGGTTTTGGCAAAAGCTGCGGCATCAAACTTCCCCGAAGCCTCGGCTTTCACTTCGTCTAACTTCCTAAAATACAACGAATTGTACGCCAATAGCAGCACCACTACGCTCCCAATTCCGTACTTGAGCCACGGCAGCGTTTTATTGTTCTTTTTTTCCAAAAGCGGCATAGTTTTCGATGTTCTTTTTGGTGACTAATTCCACAGCTACGGGTAGTTTTTGGGCAAATTCACGTTTGCCTTTCAAATATTCGTCGGCATAAATGGCAGCCGTTTGCGCCATTACTTTCGGGAACTGCATACCAGTTGCCACAATTTTCCCGTCCTTAATAGCCGAAACCACGTCGTCGGCACCGTCAAAGCCAAATACTTTTACTTTGCTGGCTTTTCCCGCTGCCGCGAGGGCTTGGTACGCTCCCATCGCCATGGCGTCGTTGCCACAAAAAACGGCGTCGATGTTGGGATTTGCTTGCAAAATCGACTCCATGACGTCCATGGCTTTATTTCGGTCAAAATCGGCACTTTGTTGCGCCACCATTTTGAGGCTTGGGTAATTATCCACCACGCTGTGAAACCCTTGCGAACGCGCCCAAGTGTTATTATCACCCACCAGTCCAAGCAGCTCGACGTACGTTCCTTTTTTATTGGTTTGTTGCACAAAAAGCTTGGCCAATTCTACACAACCCGAATAGCTATCCGACAAAATTTGCGAGGTGGCGGCATCGGTGGCGTTGATTTCGCGATCCATACAAAACACGGGAACGCCCGCGGCTTTGGCTTTTCGCACATTTACGACCGAGCCTTCGGCATCTGTAGGGTTAAACAAAACAGCACTGTACCCCGACACCAACGCATTTTCAAAGTGGTCAGATTCTAACGCCGTGTTGTTTTGAGAATCAAAAATTTTGGTTTCGTAGCCCAATTCTTTGGCTTTGGCGGCGGCATTGTCGGCCAAAAACACAAACCAAGGATTGTTGAGAGTCGAAATGACAATCGCCATCTTTTTCGGGGTGTTTGAGTCTTTTTTCTCTGCACAACCCACAAGTAGCAGAAAGAGAAAAAAGCCCCCTAATCGAAGCATAAGCCATGCAGCACTTTTTTGGAACACGGAGTTGCGCGGAGTTTGACACGGAGTCACACCGAGGCTTGTTTGCTGATTAGCGTTCCTTAATTGTCTTTGGTGAAACATATCATCATTTTTTAAGGAAAAACAGTTACAATTACCCGTTGATAACGCGTCAGGGCAGGCGTGCCATTATCAGTGACAGCCAATACAATATGGATAGTCTCGGGCTGGGTCACTTTGGGGGCGACAAACGATGTCTCCGCTTTCTTACGGTCGGTGAGCTGAATGCCATTTTTGTTTCCGTACGTGCCAGGTTCGGCATAATACATCCAATCGTAACGCAGGCTGTTGCCATCAGGGTCGGTGCTGCCTTGGGCGCTCAATGGTACCTTTTCGCCACTTTTTGCTTTGAGCAAGTTAGCATGACCCAATTTCGCCACGGGCGGGTGATTTGCTTCCTTGTAAGGCTTTACACACCAGTCCATACGGGCCGCAAAATCGTACTGATACGCTTCGCGCCAGCGCCAAATCGTGGCTTGATTTCCTGTATGGTAAACACTATCAGCGCCCAAGACTTCGTCCACGGCATCGGCCCACATCGGACGGGTTTCGGGTTCGTAAAACCATTTTTGGGTACGTGGGGTGTACAATTCATAACGCCCGCCCCAGTTGCCCCAATTGGGGTGCTCGGGGTCGCTTAGGCCGTTTTCCATTAAGTATAAAAACGTAGGGGTATCGCCTTCCATCAAAAACTTCACGGCAGGGTATTCTTCGCCCAGCGGCCCGTGGTTTTTGCGGATGTTTTGCTCCAGCCAAGGATTATCAACAATGCTAAAGTTACCACCAGAAAATCGTCCGTGAAACTTATCGCCGCTAATACCCGTCCACGTAGAATAATGGTACGCGCCGTTGGCATGAAACCCTGGACTTGCGATGTAAAACAACTGTGGGAAGTTTTTGCGAATCCACGGCCCCGTGTCGTCTTGGTCGGAAATGGTATAAACCCGAAGTTTGGCCACAAACTTGGCCACTTCGTCGGGCGTACGGGTCATTTTTACTTTCCAAAGGGCTTGCGCGAGACAATTGGCGCCGCCCCAAACGGGTATCCACAGCGGGCGGGGGTCGGCTTTATCAGCCTGACGAATAATCCATTCGGAGCCTTCCGAATCTTTTCCTTCGCCAATGGCTTCCATGCCAAATTTGGGCAGTCCTGATTTGATACTACTCAACAAATAGCTGGTTTCGGGAAAACCTTTTTCGTGCAAAAGCAGGTTACTCCGCACTTTGTCGTAGGCATTGACAATCTTTCGAATGCTTTCGGGAGCGACACGTTCGCGCTGGTGAACGGAGGTCGTGGCAACGATGCCCTCAATGTCCCACTGGTTGGAATAAACCAAAAACCGCACCATCGACTCGGTGTCGTCGGGTTCGTTTTCGATGTCGGTCAGCACCAATACGCGCCTTTTTTCAGGGTTTTGGGCGTACAATTGCAGCGTTACCGACAGGGTTAAAAGTAAAAAAAGGCGTTTCATGTCAAGGTGTTTAGGAGTGTTTTTACTCGTGAGGCAATCCCACTTTCCGAAATTCCGTAATGATTCAAAATTTCCACTTGTGAGCCCGTAACGGTGTATTCGTCGGGGATGCCGAGAATATCAAACGGTTTGTGGTAACGATTTTTCAGCAACCACGACGCGCACGCTTCGCCCAAGCCTCCGTTTACGCTATGTTCTTCTACGGTCAGGATGGCTTTACATTCAAGAGCAAGTTCGGACAATAATTTTTCATCCAAAGGCTTGATGGTGTGCATACTTACTACCGTAGCTTCGATGCCATTTTCAGTCGCTAATTTTCGGGCGGCTTGCAGGGCGGGATACACCGTTTCGCCATTGGCAATAATGGCCACGTCGCTCCCCCGTCGAATTACGCGTCCCTTACCAATTTGGAAAGTTGTTTCGCCCGTTTCGTCCAACAGAGGCATGGGTTTCTTGCCAAAACGCAGGTAATATGGCTGCTCCGATGCGGCAACTTGCTGTACTGCTTGAGTGGTCTCAAAGCTATCGGCAGGGACAACAATCGTCATGTTATGGATGGCACGAAGCACTGCAAAATCGTGCAAACTATGGTGCGTTGAACCCAACGCTCCGTAACTCACTCCCGCGCTGATGCCGATGAGTTTTACGGGGTTATTGGAGTAGGCAACGTCGTTTTTGATTTGTTCCAATGCCCTTGCGGTCAAGAAACAGGCGGGCGACACGGCAAATACTTTCTTCCCCGCCGAGGCCAATCCCGCTGCCATTCCTACTAAGTTTTGTTCGGCAATGCCTACTTCTACGATTTGCGCGGGGTATTTTTTACCAAACGGCACCAATTTCCCCGACCCACGCGAATCGCTGGTGACGACCACGATGTTGCGGTCGGTCGCAGCCAATGCTTGCAGTGTTTCTGAAAACACGTCTTGATTGGCAGCACTCGTGCCCGCAATGGGGGCTTTTAGTATTTCATTACCCATTTTATTTTAAATCAAAGTGCTAAAAATGTGTTAACCACATAGATACATAGGGAACATTAGCCGTTAACGGATATTGATTCCCCCATTGGGATCAGGGAGCTGGGCTTAGTTCCTGCATTGCTATTTTATATTGCTCTTCGGAAGGGACGCCGTGGTGCCATTTGAGTTCGTTTTCCATGAAGCTCACTCCTTTCCCTTTCACCGTATGCGCTATCATCACGCTCGGCTTTCCCTTTTCAAACGGCAAAGCATCAAACGCTTCTTTCAGCGCGACGACATCGTTTCCGTCCACGTGGCGCACTGCCCAGCCAAAACTCTCAAATTTTTTATCTAAAGGTTCGGTATTACAGACGTCTTTGGTGGGCCCCGTGATTTGCAAACCGTTCAAATCCACAATCGCACAGAGGTTATCCAATTTGTAATGTGCTGCGGTAAGTGCCGCTTCCCAGTTGGAGCCTTCGGGCAATTCACCGTCGCCCATCAACGTAAACACCCGATAATCGCGGTTATCCATTTTTGCCGCCAAAGCCACACCCGCACTCATTGGAAGACCATGCCCCAATGCTCCCGTATTTTGCTCCACTCCATTTACCTTTCGCGTAGGATGACCAATGTAGTGCGACTGGTATTTACAAAGCGTTTCAAGGTCCGACTCTGGGAAAAAACCTTTGTCGGCCAGCACCACAAACAATGCTTCCACACAGTGCCCTTTGCTCTGAATATAGCGGTCTCGGTCGGGCGAGGTGAACGTTTCGGGCGTAACATTTAGGACTTCGTTGTACAACACATTCAAAATATCAATACACGACAACGACCCTCCCGTATGCCCCGCCTTCGCTTTGTAGATGTATTTGAGGATGTTACGGCGGTATTCCGTAGATTTATTTTTAAGATTTTCCATGACATTTTATCCGTAATAATCTGTGTTACGGAGTATCAGTATCATCTGTGTTCCAATTAATCACAAAAATTAGAACACGGATTTAACGGATGCAAGCAGCACAGATTTACACGGATTCTAATCAGTGTTTATATACCTCCCAACCCATGTAATTCTCCAAGGCTTCTTTTAATATATCCGCTGTTTTTGAGGCGTTCATCACGACGTGGTGTTCAAAACCATTGCGACAAATATATTTCATTAACCCCTGCAAATCAGCAATTTGAGCCACGGCACGGTTTCCAAATGTCGTAAGTGGGTCGTTGGTTAAATCGCCTTCACCGATGTACGCTTTGATGATGCCCTTCGGGTCGTCGGTGCTGATACGCCCGTAGGTCAGCGGCATGGCGGGCGTACGGCCATCCAAAGCACCGTAGGTATTTTCAACCCCTACCGAAGTACCCAAAATCGGTGCATTACTTATCTGAATATCAGGCAAAAACGACTTCGCCCAGTTGCCACAGTGGAAGAGCACGCACTTGTTTTCATCGTCGGCGTAGTTGTTGTTCCAATCCACCAACGCACTCGGTGAGCCCGACGCCAACTGCATGGCGTACATGCTCAACGTCCCCGTCACGTCCACCTCGCACGCACTTGGAAGCATGTTTTCGCTCATGATACTCATGCTTGTGCAGACGTTGCAACCGTAGTTTTGCTGCAAGCTCGTCCAGCACTGAATGGCAGTGGCGTCGAGGGCGTTTTCTTCCATAATTTCCTTCAATACCACGTCTAGTTTCGCAATTTGAAGCATCGCTTCATTCGGCGTTTTTCCTTTGGGGGCGTAGGCATTGATGGATTCCAAATGTTGTTTTACAACGGCGCTATCGGCCGTCAATTTGTTGGCACGACCAAGAATCTCCGAAAGGTCGAAGGTCGTTACCGTAATGCCGTTTCGTTGAAGGATTTTTTCGGAATAGCGTACCGTGTTAAACGCCCCAGGTCGTGCGCCAATGGCGCCAATACGCACATTTTTCAACCCTTTCACCACGCGACAAACGGCCACAAAATCCGTCAAATCTTTCTGAAACTCCGCCGAAGACGGTGAGCTAACATGCTGACTGGTAAGGGTGTATTTGATGCCGTATTGGTATAAGTTGTTGCAAACCGAAATCTTTCCGCACCACGAATCGCGGCGATTGACGACGTTCATCTTGCTCAAATCATCGGGATACGCCTGAATCAACACAGGCACGTTCAAATTCGCTAATTTCAGCGTATCTGCCACGCCTTTTTCATCACCGAAGTTGGGTAAAAGCACCAAAATTCCGCTGATTTCCTCGCGGTGAGCTTTGAACAAATCGGCACATTTTTGCGCTTCTTTGAACGTCTCTACCCCGCCCAGTTTGGTGTCGTTGCTGTCCAAAAGGATAGGGGTAAGTTTCAACTTTGCAAAAACATCAATGATTTCGGTTCTTGCCTTTTCTACCAAACTATCTGGAAAAAAATCCCTGTTTCCGATGATGATACCAATACTTGCCATTTTCTATCAATTCTTTTTGAATGAGGTTTGTCAGGGCTAAAGCCCTTCTTAATTATCTTGACCTTCTTTTCCACGCCCTGAAGGGCGTAGTTAAAGGAGAGTTTATTTCTCTTATAACTCCATGCTTTAGCATGGGGATAACCCGATATTTCTTACAACAAGGGCTTCAGCCCTGACTATTATTTCGCAATAATGACTTCAATGTCGTTTTGCTTAAAAAGCTGTAAATGACCATCTTCGATGCCACTGTCGGTTATCAAATAATTAATCAGTGACAACGCTCCAAGGCTCGCAAAAGCACTTTTTCCTACCTTGCTCGAATCGGCTACCAAATAGGTAGTTTCGGCGGCGTCAATCATTGCTTTTTTTACCACTAAGTCACTGATACTCGGATAGGTAAGTCCCGCTTTGAGCGAAATCCCTGCCGTGGCTAAGAACAACTTTTGCACATGGATTCCTTTGAAAAAATCGGCGGCTTTCTGGCCCGTTAGCGACAAAGTAGGTGGCTTAAACTCCCCTCCCGTCAGAATCACTTCGATGTTTTGTTCCGCCCCCAGCATCAAGCCAATGTTCATGGCATTGGTGATAACCGTCAGGCGGCGGTTTCCTTTTATTTTTTTTGCGATTTCGGTGGTTGTGCTTCCCGAATCCAAAATAATCGTATCGCCGTTGTCGATAAAGTCGAGGCAGGTAGCCGCAATGATTTCTTTTTTGTCCATGTTTTCTTGATGGGCCAACGAAAACGAGCTTACTTGTTCCCGCACACTTTTCAAATACGCCCCTCCGTGTTCGCGCACCACAATCCCCTCTTTTTCAAGCTTTTCTAAATCTTGCCGAATCGTTACTTCGGTTACTTTGAACAAATGGGCTAAGTCCACTACTTTGGCAGAGCCGTCTTCGTACAACAGCTCTAATATTTTTTCTCTTCTTTGATTTGGAAGCATTGTTTTACTTTTTAAGGCATTTGAACAGATTGATTTCCTTCAAAGAAAAGAAATAATAAGAAAACAAAAAACAACGCCTTGCCCCTTTTCTCAACATAAACGCTCCTAATCAGCAGTATCCGTAGGAATTGCTCTTTTTAAACGGGGACAAAACTCTTTTGTTTTTTGCAAATTTCTAAACAAAACAAAAACAAATGAAAGAAAACAGAAAAATATTTTTATTTTTAACAACAAAACAAAAGAAGCCTTTATTGAATTATTCAAATATTAATTTTCCCAAAATCGGCTTTTTACTTACAAAAAAGAGCAAAACAGAGCCAAAATCACATTTTCTTGCCTAGTATTCGTTTTACAACAATTTGTACTTTACTTATTCAAAAAACATTATACACTTTCGTTTACTTTTGTTTCATCAGGACGGCTCAGGACGGGGATACGTTGTCACAAATCTATTTTTGTTTCACTTTTCATTGATTTTATAGTAACAATTCTACATTCCCAGCCTCAATCTTACCGTCATGAACCTTTATCTACCCTGTTTGTATCCAAAGTATTCGAGGTACATTTCTTTTGTTTTGCTTTTATTTTGTTTTAGCCAAGCCATTGGCCAAAACAAACCCGTCACGGGAAAAATTACTGACGAAACAGGCAAGCCCGTTCCAGGGGTCTCGATTGTCGTAAAATCAACCACGACAGGAACCATCTCAAACGCAGAAGGCGCTTATAGCCTCGCTGCTCCCGAAAACGCTACGTTGGTTTTTAGCTCAGTGAGTTATGAAACGCAGGAAATCGCCATCAACAAGCGGTCTATCATCAACGTTTCGTTGTTGCCTTCCAGCAAAATCTTGAACGAAGTAGTAGTAGTTGGTTATGGTACACAAAGCAAACGTGCCGTAACAGGCGCCGTTGCGTCCATCAACAATAAGCAATTCCAAGACCGTTCGTTTAGCAACGTGGCGCAGTCGTTGGCGGGGCAGGTAGCTGGGGTCAATATCTCCCAAGCACAAGGTGCTCCAGGCTCGTCGCCGTTCATTAAAATTCGCGGGGTAAGCTCGATTACGGCAGGGACGAACCCGCTGTTGGTGGTTGACGGTGTACCGTTGGAAAACTTCAACCTTAATATGATTAACCCGCAAGATATTGAGTCGGTAGAAGTGCTAAAAGATGCTTCGTCGGCGGCAATTTACGGGTCGCGCGGGTCGAGCGGGGTGGTGATTGTGACCACCAAACTCGGCAAAGCAGGCAAGCCAAGTGTCAGTGTAAACCTCGAATACGGCTCGCAAAAAGTAGCCCGTCAAATCGAAATGATGGATGCGCAGCAATTTATCCGTACGTACATCGACGCCAAAAACAACGCATGGATTGCGGCAGGTGGAAAAGCCACCGATGGCAACGCATTACGTCCAACTTTATTAAAAATCCCTGAAGACTTCTTGACCAATCCTCAACAATTTGGTGCGGGTACCAACTGGCAAGACGTGATGTTCAGAACGGCCCCAATGTACAACGGCCAAATCTCGGTATCGGGTGGGACAGAAAAAACGCAATACATGTTTTCGGGGGCGTATTTGGACCAAACGGCCATTTTGGACATGAACTATTACAAGCGTTTGGCCCTCCGCTCCAACGTAAAAACGATGGTCACTGACAAATTGACCATTGGCTTAAACTTGGGTGTAACGAGCATTTTTGACCGCACCGAAGGCACCAAAGGCAAAAGCGACGTCATTAGCTTAGGCTTGCAGAGCAACCCACATTTTCCCGTTTACAACGAAAATGGTAACCTCGGCTACCGCGACCCCAACTCTACTTGGTTCCGTTTTACGTCTTTTGGCGATATGAACCTTTGGCATCCTTACTCGCTCACCCGCGAGGTGGACAAAGGCACCAAATCGTTCAATACGTTGGGAACAGCCTATTTGGAATACAACATTTTGAAAAACCTCAAGTTTCGTACTAGCCTCAGCGGCAACCTTTTCAACACGCGCAACCACTTTTATTGGAACGACAAACAAAAATATGGCTATTCAGCCGTCTTGGCCGCGCAAGCCAACGCAGGCAACAGCTACATGTTCAACTGGTTGAGTGAGAACACATTGACGTACGACAAACAAATCGGCGACCATTCACTCACGGGTTTGGTAGGTTATACCTCGCAAAAGCAGCGCGACGAAACCATGTACGTAGCCGCCAACAACTTCCCCAACGACTTAGTACACACGCTTAATGCGGGTACTGTCACAGCAGGAAACACCACCGCCAGCGAATGGTCACTGCTGTCGTATATTGCGCGTTTGCAGTACAATTTCAACAATCGCTATTTCTTGACAGGAACGATTCGCCGCGATGGAATGTCGCGCTTCGGGGACAACAACAAATGGGGCTATTTCCCATCGGTATCAGCAGGTTGGTTGATTTCGGATGAAGCCTTTATGAGCAATTTGAAAAACATCAACAACCTCAAACTCCGCGTCAGCTACGGTGTAACGGGCAACAACCAAATCCCGAACTACGGAGCAGTGAGTTTGTTGGCTGCCTCCAACTACGTTTATGGAAGCACCATGAACAACGGTTTGCGCGTCAGCAGCATCGCCAACCCCAATTTGAAATGGGAAAAAACCAACATGTTTAACCTCGGTTTGGATTTGGGAATATTGAACAACCGTATCTCTGGTTCGGTAGAGTTTTACAACTCCCTTACCCGCGACATGCTCCTGTTTGTTCCCGTACCTGACATCACAGGTTTTTCGTCTCAATTGACCAACATCGGAAAAATGCGTAACCGTGGGATTGAGTTGAACATTTCAACCAAAAACACCGTAGGCGAGTTTAAGTGGACAACAGATTTTAACTTCTCTCGCAACCGCAACAAAGTACTTCAACTCGGCCCAGGCAACGCGCCTATCCAGTACGTTGACAACGTCGTGACGGTTCGGACTGAAGTAGGCCAACCCGTTTCTAATTTCTACGGATATATTTTCGACGGTGTGTTTAAAAACCAAGCCGAAGTGGATGCCTATCCGCACCACGCCAGCACCACCCCAGGCGACCCGAAAGTACGCGACGTAAACGGCGATGGCAAAATCACCGACGCCGACCGCACTATCATTGGCAACAACCAACCTGATTTTATTGCGGGGATGACCAACACCTTCACTTACAAGGGTTTTGACTTTTCTTTTATGCTTCAAGGGTCGTACGGCGGCGAAATCGCTAACAACAACATCCGTTACTTAGGAACGTGGGACAACGGCCGTAACTTCTACGCCAGCATGTACAACTACTGGCGTTCAGAAAGCGACCCAGGAGACGGCATTCACTTCAAACCCAACGTAAGTTACCAAGGGTTGCAGAAGCAGTTTTCGTCGTATTGGGTAAGTGATGCTTCGTTCTTGCGCATGAAAAACATCCGTGTTTCGTACGCCATTCCGAGCAAAATGTTGAGCAAGATGAACATGAAGTCAGCACGAGTGTATGTCAACGCCGAAAACGTATTTATCCTTTCTAAATACAAAGACGGCTACGACCCCGAGAATACCACTTACGGAACTACCTCGTACAGCAGCAGCATGGAGACTTCGGGCTCATACACCAGCGGAAACGCTCCTGTTCCTGGTGCTTTCCAAGGCGTTGATTACGGTTCGTACCCACTTCCACGCGTGATTACAGTAGGTGTCAAGGTTGATTTTTAATTTCATCTTGATTGGTTATCGGTTAACAGATAACGGTTAACATGTTAATTTCAAAAAACACAAAGCAATGAACAAGTTCAAACATATAATAGCAGCCTGCCTCACTGGAGTTGTGATGAGCAGTTGCGGCGATTCTTTTCTTCAATTAGCGCCTGTTTCCAACCCCAACGCAGGTAATTTTTTCAAAACCAAAGCCGATTTTGACTTGGCTTCCAATGCCGCTTACGCAACCCTTTACACGATTTATAACCCCGAAGGGCCTGTTTCGTACACGGGTGAGTTAATGAGCGACAACGTGACAATCCTGAACATTTCGGGTAACATGGCCGACAAATGGCAGTTTCGCGATTATACCCTCGCACCTGCCAATACAATGGTGTACCAGTTTTGGCAAGATTTTTACCGCTCTTTATACAACATTAACATTGTACTCGATAAAATCGAAACGGCCGACGTGGACGCAGCCTACAAAGACAAAGTAAAAGGTGAAATGATGTTTTTACGCTCACTTTATTACTTCCAAATGGTCCAGATTTGGGGAGAAATTCCGCTCGTGACTAAGCCCATCACAGCCGAAGAAAGCTACGGCGTGTTGCGCTCTCCCGTTACGGAAGTGTATGCTCAAATTGTCAAAGACTTGCAGTTTGCGGCTAGTAAACTTCCATTAGCCTCAGCTGCTGGCGCTGGCAAGGTTTCCAAAGGAGCGGCACAAGCGTTGTTGGGTAAAGTGTATTTGACCATGGGAGATAAAACCAACGCCGCTACCACCCTAAAAGAAGTTGTGAGCAGCGGTCAGTACCAATTGCTTCCCAGCTATGCCACTTTATGGAGCCCTACCAATAAAAACACCAAAGAATCTATTTTTGAAATTCAATACCTGGGAGGTTCGTCAACGGCGCCATTCAGCGACTATTACCTCGGCTTTTTCCCCAACTCCAACGCCCTTGGGTTTTATGGAAGCGGCATGAATCAAGTTGTGGACGATACTTGGAACGAATACGAAACGGGTGACGCACGACGGGTGGCTTCGATTGATACGGGCTTCACGGATGCCAAAGGAACGTTTACCCGCGTCAAATTTCCTAAAAAATGGCAAGACAAAACGGCTCCTATCATCGGACAACGCATTGCGGCCAACAACAACTTTATGGTATTGCGCTATGCCGACGTGTTGTTGCTGTTGACCGAAGCCACGGGCGACGCACAATACCTCAACCAAGTGAGAAAAAGAGCAGGAATGCCAGAGTTCGGTACGGCAGCCTATCCTTCAAAATACAGCACCATCGAAGCAGCTACCGAACACGAGCGCCGCGTGGAGCTTGCCTTTGAATTTCAACGCTGGTTTGACCTCAAACGTACCAATCGCGCCCTCACAGTATTGGCGGCCAAGGGTAAAAGTGTTTCTCAAGCCAAATTGCTGATTCCAATTCCTAACGTAGTCAGAGATCAAAACAGTAAGATTACCCAAAATGCAGGGTATTAAATCATCGAGTTACAAGTAGGAGACGCTGGCTAAAACCTTTGAAATTCAGAGCGTTTTAGCCAACGTTTATCCCCCATTTAACCACTTAAATAGCCTCCGTTTTGAATGGAACGCATATCTGCTACTTATTTTATTGAAACGCCTTTTGACGTTGAAAAGGCTGCCAACGTGTTGGCTGGTGAACAATCCAGCGGCACTTTTGTGGCTATTCCTGGCGAAACGGATGAGTTAAAAGAACGCTTTGCTGCCAAGGTAGAATCAATCGAACTGTTGGAAACGGTCGCACAACCCGCTTTGCCTGGTGCCGAAGGCTACGACGAATACCACCGCGCTAAACTCAACGTATCTTGGTCGGTTGAAAACTTTGGGTATAATTTGCCCGTGATGATTTCGACCTTACAAGGGAATCTATACGAACTGACTCAGTTCACGGGACTAAAACTCATGGACTTAGACGTCCCCGACTCTTTTGCTGCGCACTTTGCAGGGCCTCGTTTTGGAATAAAAGGCTGCCGTCAACTGACCCAAGTGTATGACCGTCCGCTCATTGGTACCATCATCAAGCCTAGCATAGGATTGGCCGCCGAGCAAACCGCGGCTTTGGTAAAAACCTTGGCCGAGGCAGGCATTGATTTTGTCAAAGACGACGAACTCATGTCTTCTGCCGCCAACTCTACCTTTGAAGCGCGGGTGAACGCAGTCATGGACGTCATCAACCGCCACGCCGACGCCACGGGCAAAAAAGTGATGTACGCCTTCAACCTCAGCGGTGAGCTGGACGTTATGCTTCGGCGGTACGAATACCTTCTCCAAGCAGGGGCAACCTGTGCGATGGTGAGTATCAATACCGTGGGGCTGGCGGGCGTCAAAAAAATCTGTGACCAAGGAGCACTTCCTGTTCATGCTCACCGCAACGGCTGGGGCATGTTGACCCGCCATCCGTTGTTGGGAATCGATTTTGTAGCGTACCAAAAACTTTGGCGTTTGGTGGGCGTTGACCAAATTCACGTCAATGGCATTCAGAATAAATTTTGGGAAAGCGATGATTCCGTCGTACGTTCCATCGAAGCCTGCCGCCGACCCTTGTTGGGAGGTTTTGAGGTACTCCCCGTCGTTTCTTCGGGGCAATGGGGAGGGCAAGCGCCCGAAACCTACCGTCGTACTCAAACAGTGGATTTACTCTACATGGCAGGTGGCGGTATTATGGCGCATCCCAGCGGCCCATCGGCGGGTGTAGTAGCCCTCAAACAAGCATGGGAAGCCGCCGTGAAAGGCTGGAGCGTAGAAGAAGCCGCGCAGTTTTATCCCGAATTTGGGAAATCGGTAGAGAAATTTGGAAAGTCTTTGAAGCTACTCTCTGTATCTTAGGCGATGAGGAACGGTTAATCGTTATCTGTTAACCGTTAATAGTGCTGAATACTATTATAAAGCATGATATTATACCCCTCTGTCTAAGTTCAATATGGTATTAAAAGAATGAACAAACCTAATAAGTCTTTACACGTCCTCCTGTAAAACCCTGACAATTAACGGTTAACTGATAACGATTAACATTTTTTAGCCCTGACTTTAAGTTATCAATGACATTACAAAAAGAACTCTTATTGGCTTTTTACGGTGACGACTTTACGGGTTCGACCGATGCGCTCGAATCCCTGAGTCGGTCGGGAGCGCGTACGGTGTTGTTTATTGAGCCTCCTACCCTCCAGCAAGTTCGCCAGTACGAAGGTTTACAAGCCATTGGCATTGCGGGGCTTTCGCGCTCACTTTCGCCTGCCGATATGGAGCGGGAGCTTCAGCCTACATTTGAAGCCCTTCAAGCGCTTTCTCCAAGGCACGTTCATTACAAAGTTTGCTCCACGTTCGACTCCTCTCCCAGCATTGGCAGCATTGGCAAAGCCCTTGAAATCGGCGCAGAAGTATTTCAAGCGTCGTGGGTTCCCATTTTGGTCGCGGCACCTTCATTGGGGCGTTATTGTACTTTTGGAAATCTGTTTGCGCGCATGGGTATTGGTAGTCAAGGAGTTATTCACCGCCTCGACCGTCATCCATCCATGAGCGTCCACCCCATCACTCCTGCCCACGAAAGCGACTTGCGTTTACATTTAGCTCAACAAACGGAACGCACGACGGGGCTTTTTGATATTTTGCAAATTGAACAACCTGAGCCCTCGGTTCCCTTTCAAGAAGTGCTACAAAAGGGGTTTGACAATATCCTTTTTGATGCCTTGTACGATCATCACTTACCACGCATTGGCAAGCTTTTGGAAGAAAATGTTCCTTTACACAGGCCGCTTTTTTCGGTAGGTTCGTCGGGCGTTGGAAGTGCATTGGGAGCGTATTGGCAGCAAACGGGGCAGCTTCAAGCCCGTACCGATTGGGAATCGGTTGACATTGATACCCCTATTTTGGTTATTTCGGGCAGTTGCTCTCCCGTATCAGCACGACAAATTGCGTGGGCGGAGCAGCACGAATTTGCCTCTTTGGGCATTGACACCGCAGCCGTGGTAGAAGCCGAAAATACGTTAGAAGTTTTAGAAATTATCATCCAAAAAGCTATCCAAAAAATTCGTCAAGGCCAATCGGTTATTGTCCATACCAGCAAAGACAACCAAGACCCCCGCATCGCTCAAACGAATGCTATTTTTGAACAAAAAGGGCTGACGCCCGCAGAAATTCGTTCGCAGACAGGGCTGATTTTTGGAAATGCTTTAGGAACCGTAGCGCGAGAAGTGGTGGCTCAAACCAACGTGCAACGCGTGGTCGTGGCAGGTGGCGATACCTCCAGCTATGCCGCCCGCGCGATGGGCATTGAAGCCGTTGAAATGCTCGCTCCACTAACGCCAGGTGCGCCCATTTGTGTCGCTCATGCCCCTTCATCGACGTTAGATGGGAAACAAGTTATTTTCAAGGGGGGGCAAGTGGGAACTGAAAATTATTACGAGGCCGTGAAAGGGGTTTCTGGCCGTGGGAGGGGTTTCTCAAAACCCCGACGACATCAAACACTAGGTTTTGAGAAACCTAACCGCGGTTAGGAGTAACCGCGGGCACACGACACGTGAAAGGGTTTCTAGCCGTGGGAGGGGTTTCTCAAAACCCCGACGACATCAAAGACTAGGTTTTGAGAAACCTAGACGCGGTTAGGAGTAACCGCGGGCACACGACACGTGAAAGGGTTTCTAACCGTGAAAGGGGTTTCTCAAAACCCCGACGACATCAAATACTAGGTTTTGAGAAACCTAACCGCGGTTAGGAGTAACCGCGCGCACACGACACGTGAGAGGGTTTCTAGCCGTGGGGGGGGGGGCTCAAAACCCCAACAACATCAAGCACTAGGTTTTGAGAAACCTAACCGCGGTTAGGAGTAACCGCGGGCACACGACACATGAAAGGGTTTCTAGCCGTGAAAGGGGTTTCTCAAAACCCCAACAACATCAAACATTAGGTTTTGAGAAACCTATCCGCGGTTAGGAGTAACCGCGGGCACACGACACGTGAAAGGGTTTCTAGCCGTGAAAGGGGTTTCTCAAAACCCCGACGACATCAAACATTAGGTTTTGAGAAACCTAACCGCGGTTAGGAGTAACCGCGGGCACACGACACGTGAAAGGGTTTCTAGCCGTGAAAGGGGTTTCTCAAAACCCCGA
>NZ_JBYFCH010000020.1:132840-140351 GCF_057652295.1 Runella sp. R5_40
CGACATCAAACACTAGGTTTTGAGAAACCTAGACGCGGTTAAGAGTAACCGCGTGCACTCAGACAACGCTAACTAATACAAAATTATGACAAAAACATTAGGATTGGTTCACACCTCCGCAACCTTAGTGCCTGTTTTTCAAGAACTTTGCAAACAATACATTCCGCACGTTAACATCTTTAACATCGTTGACGATAGCCTTATCAAACAAGTGATTAGTCGCGGCGAACTGCGGGCTGATACGGCACGGCGGGTAGTTAACTACGCAGGCTCAGCTGAAAGCGCAGGGGCAGATTATATTATGTTTACCTGCTCGTCCATTGGTGCTGCCGTGGAAGCAGCTGCCGACCTCACCCAAGTACCTGTCCTCCGCGTGGACCAGCCCATGGCCGACCAAGCCGTAGCAACGGGGTCGCGCATTGGAGTCATCGCTACGTTACCAACTACCCTCGCCCCCACGTCAGATTTAGTGCAACGTCGTGCGGCGGTTGTAGGAAAAGATATTCAATTAAAGGCCGTCTTGTGCGAAGGCGCGTTTGAGGCGTTGATGGGCGGAAACCCCGCCCTTCACGACACAATGGTGGCCAAAGCGCTGAAAGAGCTGAGTACCCAAGTCGATGTTATTGTGCTGGCCCAAGCCTCGATGGCGCGGGTTGTCGATACCCTTTCAGAATCAGAAAAAATAGTCCCCATTTTGGCAAGTCCACCGATTGCGATGGCGTATTTGGCAACGGTATTATGAAACAATTTTCAAAAATAGCCTTGTACCTCAGTGGCTTGGCAGTGGTGCTACTCGGTGCTGGGCTATTCACTTCCACCGATACCCTTTGGCAACCTGCGGCTGTGGCGTTGGCGGTTTGTTTGGCCATTGGCATGGGTGCAATTCCTTCGTTAAAGGGGTATCAATACACCACTTGGATCATCGCGGCCGTGGTAGCGGGCATGATTTACCCCTCGGCCTTCACCAAGTGGGGAGATTTTGATTTACGTAACAAATGGCTCATTTTGGTCATTATCCAGACCGTCATGTTTGGAATGGGAATCCACATGAGCATTCGCGACTTTGCAGGTTTGGCCACTACGGGCAAAGGCGTAATTATCGGGCTTTTGTGTCACTTTTCGGTGATGCCTTTGATGGGATTGTTACTTACCAAAGTCTTTGACTTTGAGCCCGAAATCGCGGCTGGCATCATCCTAATTGGGTCATGTTCAAGCGGTTTAGCCTCCAATGTCATGGTCTATTTAGCCAAAGCCAATTTGGTTTTATCTGTTATCGTAACCGCCATGGCGACCTTGGTTGCGCCTTTTTTGACGCCCTTATTGATGAAACTGTTGGCAGGAACACTCATTGAGGTTCATTTTGTGGACATGATGATGGAAATTATCAAAATCATCATTGTACCCATTGGCGCGGCCCTTTTACACGATTACCTCAAAAACGCGACACCCGCTAGTTGGCAAAAAATTTGGTTCATTTTTGGTAGCTGCGTTTTGTGGCTGCTTGCTTTGCCACTTGGAACATGGGCCTTTTTCAAAGAAACAATTACCTCCACACCCCTGCTCCAATCCCTTGAGATTTTGGGATTTTTTGTGGGAGCGTTTGTCGTGGGTGTGTTGTATCATTTGCTTACGCTTCGGTTTCCAAAACTGGACAGTCTAATGCCTTATTTTTCGATGTTTGGCATCATTTACTTCACAACAGTGACTACGGCTGCGGGGCGTGAGAATTTGATGAAAGTAGGTTTTCTGCTGTTTATCTGCTCGGTCATTCACAATGCCGCTGGTTATTTCTTTGGGTATTGGTTGAGTCGTTTGTTTGGCTTGGACGTTAATTCTAGCCGTACTGTTGCTTTTGAGGTAGGACTCCAAAACGGTGGCATGGCCTCGGGCTTGGCAGGAAGCATGGGTAAACTCGGTACAGTAGGACTCCCTGCGACGGTGTTTAGCCCTTGGATGAACATTTCGGGGTCTATTTTGGCCAATTATTGGCGTAAACGACAAAAAAATGATGAGCACGCTTAGCATAGAAACCTCACCCCCTAAATCCCCCTCCCCTTTTAGGGGAGGAGGACTTTTGAAGCCCTTCTCCTGGAAGGAGAGGGGTTGGGGTGAGGTTATCCACATTTTCTATTTCCTACTTTTTTTCTTCTTTCTCCAAAACGCCACGGCACAAACGGTATCCCCTGAGCGGATGCAGAAGGTGTATGAAGAAATCAAGACGCCGCACAAGTATGGCCTTATCATCACCCCGACTACCAATGAGAAAAAGCTCGATTGTCCAACGGTTTTTCGTAAAGGCAAAGGTTGGTACATGACCTACCTCATTTACGACGGGCGTGGCTACGAAACATGGCTTGCCAAAAGCAACGACTTGCTCAACTGGACAACCTTGGGGCGTTTGCTCTCGTTTGCCGATACCGATACCACGCATTGGGACAGCAATCAACGAGCGGGCTATGTAGCGCTTCAAAATACCAAATGGGGCGGCAACTACAAGCTCCAAAAATACGATGGCCGCTACTGGATGCCGTATTTGGGCAGTAATACCCGTGGCTACGAAGAAGGCAAATTGTCGCTGGGAATGGCTTTTACCACCCATCCGCCCCATAAAGTCGCGGAGTGGCAGCGCCTTTCCAAACCTACCCTCACTCCCGACGACCCCGATGTGCGCTGGTGGGAAAATAAAAAGCTCTATAAAAGCACGGTGATTTGGGACAAAAAGAAAACCACGGGCTATCCGTTTGTGCTGTACTACAATGCCAACGGCGATACCAGCAATAATAACCCCAAATACCGCTTGATTGAACGCATTGGCATGGCCGTTTCTAACGATATGCAAACCTGGAAACGCTTTGGCCAAGACCCCATCATCGACCATCAATCGGGAATTTCGGGGGATGCTGTGTTGCAAAAAATGGGTGATTTGTGGGTAATGTTTTATTTCGGTGCTTTTTGGAACGACCGCAAAGACGCCTACAACCGCTTTGCCTGTTCGTACGACCTCGTCCACTGGACTAAATGGGAAGGCGCTGACCTCATTGCCCCTTCCGAGCCCTACGATAGTATGTACGCCCACAAATCGTACGTCATCAAGCACAAAGGAATTGTGTATCACTTTTATTGCGCGGTCAATAAACACGACCAACGCGGCATCGCCGTCGCTACCTCCAAAGACATAGGAAAAAGCAAGTTAGCATTTGTCGCTCCCCCCCCACCGAAGAAGAAGTGATCTGTTATCTGTTATCTGTTATCTGTTATCCGTTATCCGTTATCCGTTATCCGCAACTCGTCATTCGTAGCTCTTTATCCATAACTCGTTATTCGTAATTCCTCATTCGTAATTCGTCATTCGTAATTCGTCATTAAAAATGAAGCTCTCTTTCACCGCCCTTTGTGCCCTAGCAACAACGGTCTTTGCCGTGGCTCAAAATAAAGGCATTACCAACACCACCCATAGCCCTTACGCCAAAGTATATTCTCCCAACATCACCGACGTTCGTTGGACGGGCGGTTTTTGGGGCGACCGCTTTCGGGTAGCTAAAGAAACCATGGTACCGCAACTTTGGAAAACCTACACCGACCCCACTATCAGCCATTCTTTTCGGAATTTTGAAATAGCGGCGGGGTTAGAAACTGGCAACTTTAAAGGCCCTTCGTTTCACGACGGTGATTTTTACAAGACGTTTGAGGCCGTGGCCAGTTTGTATGCCTCTACCAAAGACCCCGAACTAGACGCCCTCATGGAAAAAGCCATTGCCGTGATGGCCAAGGCCCAGCGCGAAGACGGCTACGTTTATACCAAAGCCATTATCGAACAAAAGAAAACGGGGAACGCGAAGCTGTTTGACGACAAACTGAGTTTTGAAGCCTATAATTTTGGCCACTTG
The DNA here is from genome assembly GCF_057652295.1 of Runella sp. R5_40. Classification (NCBI taxonomy): domain Bacteria; kingdom Pseudomonadati; phylum Bacteroidota; class Cytophagia; order Cytophagales; family Spirosomataceae; genus Runella; species Runella sp. R5_40. Next base: position 136,728 of record NZ_JBYFCH010000020.1, read on the forward strand.
ATGACCGCAGCCTGCGTACACCACCGCGCGACAGGCAAAACCAACCTCCTCGATATTGCCAAAAAATCGGCCGACTTCTTGATTGGTTTTTACAAAATAGCCACGCCCGAACAAGCCCGCAACGCCCTGTGCCCCGCTCACTACATGGGTCTGACGGAGCTGTACCGCACCACCAACGAAAAGAAATACTTGGAACTGGTGAAGTACCTTATCAACATCAAAGGCACCACCGAAGGCACCGACGATAACCAAGACCGCATTCCGTTTCGTCAGCAAACGGTGGCCATGGGGCACGCCGTGCGCGGTACGTACCTCTACGCGGGCGTAGCCGATGTGTATGCCGAAACGGGTGAAGATTCGTTGATGCGGTCGTTGAATTTGATTTGGGACAACCTCACCCAACGCAAAATGTACGTTACGGGGGCTTGTGGGGCACTGTTCGACGGCGTTTCGCCCTACGGAACTTCCTACAAACCCAACGACGTCCAAAAAACGCACCAAGCCTTTGGCCGCGACTACCAATTGCCCAACGTCAGTGCTCACAACGAAACCTGCGCTAACATTGGCAACGTCTTGTTCAACTGGCGGATGTTTACCCTCACGGGCGACGCCCGCTACACCGACGTGGTGGAATTGGCGTTGTACAACAGCGTATTGTCGGGCATTAGCCTTTCGGGCGATAAGTTCTTTTATACCAACCCCTTAGCGGCTTCCAACGACTTTCCGTATCAACTCCGTTGGATGGGTGGCCGCATTCCTTACATCCGTATTTCCAACTGTTGCCCGCCCAACACGGTGCGCACCATCACGGAGGTAAGCGACTACGCCTACAGCCTCAGCGACAACGCCGTTTGGTGCAACCTCTACGGCAGTAGTCAGCTACAAACGACCCTCAAAAACGGCCAAGCCATCGCCCTACGCCAAGAAAGCAACTATCCGTGGGACGGCAACGTAAAAATCACGGTGGAGCAGTTGCCCGCCAGCAGCTTTGGCCTCAAATTGCGTTTGCCAAGCTGGTGTTCAGAGGCCAAATTGTTCATCAACGGCAAAGCCACTCCCTACACCAACGACCGTGGCTACGTGACCATCGAACGCACTTGGAAAAAAGGAGACGTAGTGACGTGGAACATGGCCATGCCGACGGAACTGTTGGAATCAAACCCGTTGGTAGAAGAAAACCGCAACCAAGTGGCGGTGAAGCGCGGGCCGATGGTGTATTGTTTGGAATCGCCCGACATGCCCGCTGCTACCCGCGTTTTTGACGTAGCCCTTCCCAGCACCGCCGCTTTCAAGCCCGTAACAACGAAACTGGATAACACCACCTTGACGGCCTTAGAAACCAACGGCCTGCTCATCAACGACAAAAACTGGGACAAGCAACTTTACCGCCCCCTTTCCCAAGCCAAGAAAACCATCCCCCTAAAGCTCATCCCCTACTACGCCTGGGCTAACCGAGGCCAATCGGAAATGACGATTTGGGTGCCTGTAGTGCGGTAGATTTGTGGCTTAAAATAGCACGGCGTCTATCCCTGAAATGTCAGGAATAGACGCCGTTTTTTTGTTATTTTTGTGGGGGAAACAAGTGAATAACCACTCGTTTGTATCAAACTTGGCTATGAAAAATACTAATATGACTTCTATTTTCTTTACTTCGCTAAGGGCGACTTAAACTTTTTAGAATACCAATGGTATCAGGTTAAATGAACATTTTACTTCGCATAAACCACGATTGTGTTTGGAATACATGTTAAACGCATTTTAAAAAACAGCCTCTGAGAAGCGAAACATTTGTAGAAAATGTAAATAAACCCCTCCACAAAGCCCCATCGGGGCGCCCAATACTCGATGAAAGAGGTCACCCCCATGGGGCTTTCTGAAGAATCCAATTATTGCTTTCTACTAAGATATGGCTCCTCTGGAGCAATAAATAGTTGCTTTCTATTTTTATGCGTTTAACCTGTTTGAAATAATACATTAGCCATTTTTTACTCCGAAACCCACTACTACAAAAAGTATAAGACTGTTAATATTAACTTTATGATAACATCCAAACTCACACTGATATTCACAATTCTGACTTTGCTTTTCAGCTGTAGCGACAACAAAGCCAAACGAAAAAATGAGATAAAAAGGGTTGTCTTTGCGACAGGTGGTTGTTTCGGCAACTGTCCAATCCAAGCTATTGACATCGAGAGTTCTTTGAAAGTAAGGTATCACGGGGTACAATACACTGATAGTATTGGCTTTTTTATCGGTAACATAACCAGCGGCTTTTGGGACACATTAAATATCAAACTTGAAAATATAAACTATAAACAGCTCGACACTTCATACCAACATTCCGTTGACGACCTTTCAACAGAAATTTATATTTACGGCAACGGCAAAGTGAAACATATTAAAGGACAATCTGCAAGTCTGCCCGACAGCGTTATGACAGTTTACCGATGGTTAATGCAAAAAATTAAACATCTCAAACTACATCCATCAAAAGACAGCTTGACATTCCCAACAAATACTGAGAAGCCACTACCTGAAATAGAGGCAATTAAATTTATACAACCAGCTGTTGATGACAAACCATAGGAACAGCTTCAAAATGCCAGTATAACCAGTGTTTGGTGAAAATTTCAAGCCTCAGAGAGGTGCCATCTTCGTAGTGAAAAACAGTCCTCTACCTACCCTCCCACCCTTCCGAAATGACGATTTGGATGCCTGTGGTGCGGTAGGTCTGTGGCTTATAGTGTGAGGCTTTGGGTTTATCTACTCATTATGCCTTTCCTCAAAAGAAAACCACAACAAAAAATAAGGTACTCATAGGAAATAATCTGTACATTCGCATAAACATAAATTGCCTAAAAATGGTAGAGTTTAAGATACAATTAGAAGAAAGTTTTGTGCAAACAATGGGTTACACTCAAATAGAAACTTATTTGCAGGAGTTCATGCAAAAAGCTGTTCTCAAACTTGCGGCACAAGATATTTTGAAAGACCTAGAAAACCTTGATTTGGAAAATGACCAAGAATGGCAGACATCCAGAAATTTGGCATGGCAACAAGAGAAACATAAATATTTTGCCTAGCAATGACCGACTTCGTAATTGATGCAAATATTTTGATGAGTATATTGATAAGCGGCAAAGCAAGCTATAAACCTTTATTAAGGTACTATAACTTCATACTTCCTGATTTTGTGCTGGTAGAAGTTGAAAAGTACCAGAACGTATTGAAAACTAAGACTAAAATGCAAAATGACGAGTTTTTGCAATGGACTTATTTTGTATTTTCACAAATAACAATTCTACCACAATACGTTTTGACCGAAGAAAGTCTTGAAAAGTCTAAAAGACTGCTTAGCAAAATCGATTTAAAAGATGTGACTTATGTAGCTTTAGCAATGCAGTTAGAGCTACCTCTTTTAACAAGAGATAATCCTTTATGCGAAGGTTTACGAAAACAAGGATTTAGAAAGGTCATGCTTTTTGAAGACTTTTTACGAACGCTTTGACAAAAGAATAACGAGCAACTGACCTAGCGGCCAGTACTGTGAGGTGGTCCATTTTAGACGGACAGTTTACTTTGCAGGATTAATAATTCATTTTGGTTGTAAATTTGTTCAAATTT
>NZ_JBYFCH010000021.1:0-139482 GCF_057652295.1 Runella sp. R5_40
AACGTTCTGCTTTCCCTCGGCTCCCCGGCCACGTGTACCCTTGCCTCGCTCGATTTCCTTACTGGCCACCGAAAAGTAACCCTCATCCAGTTCTATCATCCCTTCCAGTGTATACCTTGCATCCCGGTTGCCCATCGCCCTGCGGAGTTTGTGTACCATCGCCCATACCGGTTCGTAACGCTTCAATCCTAATTGCTTCTGGAGTTCGTTGGTGGAGAATCCCTTTTTTGTGCAACTCATCAGGAACATCGTTTTGTACCACACCAGAAACGGCAGCTTGGAGCTCTCCATGTTCGTACCGCTGCGCAACGAGGTGCGGAAACGGCAACCTTTGCATTCATAACTCCATTTACCCTGTAACCAATAATGGGAAGTGCCCCCGCATCGCTTGCAGACAACCCCTTCCTTATCACGCTGCTCCTTGAAATGCAAACGACAATCTTCCTCCGAACCGAAATGAGCCGTAAAACTGAATATGTTCATAATCCCTGCTTTTTGAGCGCTAATATACTAAAAATATTAGGTGTGTTTGCGGAGAATCAGAAAATCCGTTGTTGAAAGGGCTTCATTTCCTGAATGAGTTGTACAATTACATCAATTGTCAGCAGTGTATTGAAATTGATTATACCGATTTTAAGGGAGTACAGTCAACCTTTGTGATTCATCCCTATTTTCTGAAAGAATACAACAACCGATGGTATTTGTTTGGCCTCGAACATTCCCAGCAGTTACTCTACAATCTTGCCCTGGACAGAATGAATAAGCTTACACCCGCAAGCACTTCGTTCCAGTCAAACGATACTTTGGACCCAGCTACGTACTTTGAACATTTTATAGGTGTCACCAAGCCACAGGCGAGTCAACCTGAAGAAGTGACGATTCGGGTGCTCAAGCCCAGGGCGTGGTACGTCAACACTAAGCCGATTCATCCTTCTCAAAAGATACTACAAGAAACCGAAACCGACATATCCTTCTCGTATAACCTCATCATCAATAAGGAGTTAGAAAGTAAAATTCTCGAACTCGGCGCTGACTGCGAGGTTATGACTCCGAAAACACTCCGTTCTAAAATCCGAGAAGTTGTAGAAGGGATGCGTGGATGGTATGAGTTGGATTAGTATTCTCTGAATTGTACGAATTGAAATTTGGAGGTTTTCATTTCGCCGATTTGCTCAGTTACCCGTTCCGTTGTACTGGCGATACAGGAGATGCCAAAAGTCTTTAACTTTTGTACCAAACGAAAGGTAAAAGTCATTTCACCCATAATGTGAACGGCATTTGGGTGAAGTTCTATAACTTTTTGAAAATAGTTACCAACAAGCTCGTCTAATTGATCAGAAGTGAGGCTAGGTGCAATTTGTGGAAATGGTAAATCTGTAACATTTTGATAGGATTCAAGAGCCAGAGCAGTTTGGTTTTCAGGCCATTGGTGGCTTGGATGATTAGTGAGATTGAGGAGCATCGTACTTTTGAACAATATCGTCAACGTGTTTAATAAATGATTGAAGGTTTACTTTAAATGATTGACTATTGGCATTAGATACATAACCGCTATGTTGAATATCGTTTCTACAACTTGTGATTTTGGCAAAAATGCTTGCAAAATCAATTATTAGCGGATGATTAATAAGTATCTGAATCCGCCTTTTATCTTCCAGGCTAATTCCCTTCCAGTTTTCTTCATCAGTTTTTTTTTCAATAATGTTTAGTATTTTTGAAATTAAAACTCTTGGTTTTTCTAAATAACAATCATAAAAAGAATCATCATAAGTAAGCTTTACTTTTTCGAGAATGTATGTTATGATGCCTTCCTGTAATTGAGTAATGCCCTGTTGAGTAAGATTATGATTGCTACACCATTTTGCTGAGTCGAGCCAAATTTCCTTGGTATTATTAAAAGGAGATATTTTAGTTTTAATGATTGTAAAGAGAGATTTGAGTGGTTTTATAAATAAATCAGATGATTCAATATTTGAAATATTTTTTTTGAGAACTTCTGAATTAAACTCTTTTAAGCTTTTTCCTCTATTAGTAAATATATTTTTTATAAGCGTGTCAATAATAGTTCCAAAACTACGTAAGTTTTGAGAGAGTTCGTCTCTACCCTGAGATTTAGCTAAAATAGGTTTAATATTTTTGTTGGTTAATTCTAATATATCATCAATAAATCCATATTGTTGGAAATTATTAGCTGCTTGTGTCCATCGTTGTAACTCAATTAAAGATAATAGGTTGATAATAGGAGCATTACGCTCTTCTATAGGCATATTAAGTACTTTTGCCTGAACTCCTAATTTTTCAAAAGCACCATAAAATACCCCTTTGACTGAGATATTTTTTGTTACTCTCAAAAAATCAATTAGTGTTACGCCAAGCATTGGCAGAAATCTAAACGCATGAGTAATATCTAAAATCAACTCATCCCCATTTTCAATAACACTTGATACAGTTTCAAATATCTCCCAAATCTCATTCTCAGAAAAACCTTCTTTAATAGGTAAAGATTGATATTTGGGACTATTTGAAGTTCCTAAAATATTCTTGTAAACTGTCTGCAAACCTATATTGGGCAAGTCGTATTGTTGACTTTTATTATTCCACTGACCATTATCTAAGTAATTCATTTGATGAGCCAGCGATGTTGTAAATGTAAAAATTACATCGTTTTGAGTGAAATCGTTACAAAATAACTTTATAATGGCTTCCTGTACATACTTTACATTACTCACTTTTTGTGTAGTATCTTTTTCTATAAAATAGTTACAAGGAACATAATTATTAGTCCCCAAAAATGAAATAAAAACTTTTCGTGCCATAGTTAAAGCTTGAGTTTTGTGCGAATTGTTCTGTACAATTAGGAATTCAATTCCTAATTGTACAAGAAAATTATAAGAAGAGAGAATGAAAATTAATGAAAGTATCCGTAGCCAATTGCAGTTTTTGCCCCGATACCGTGGTTAATAAGTGCATCTTTGAGCCAATCTTCAATTGTTTTATCTTTTAGCTTATCACTGTTTATATTCAGTTCTGATGAACCTATAAAGAACTTAAAGGGACTCTTCGTAACAGTTAAAAAAGAAACAGGTACAGGAGATTGCGTATCTGTAGGAGGTTCAGTCCCTTGATAATATTTAGGATAATGAACATTCATAATGTCAGGCTCTATTCTTGGCTTTTCATTGGGAAAAGCATCAAAAAATACCAATTTACCAGCACTTGATTGACTACCAAACCATTTTACGAAAGTATCATCTTCAAGAGCTGACGATTCTTTATTATCAAACATATCAAGAATAATCCAACTACGCACAACACCCTTTATTGAACTGGCAGGAATGTATGGAACACCGTAAATATGGTGTAAAGTCATAGAGGTTTCATACACAGAATGCCCTCCAAGTCCTACTACTAAATGATAGCTAGGGGTAAGTGATACATCCATAACATTTTCGCCAAATAAGGCTTTCGCATTATTATGATGACGTTCGTTAAGGTCTGTAAACTTATTTTCTAATATGCCAAAGTTTTCTTTGATTTCAAATTTGCCGAGAATAACCTTCTTTTGTCTGTCTTTACGCTCTTGATTATTAAAAAATAAAAACTTATTTTCACCTTTTTCATTTACAGTCCAACGAGCAAACTTATTCAATTTGAGATAAAAATTATCAATATCTTTGTCGCTAATCCTTATCTGCCTCACATCTGATGGTACTTTGGAGTCTTGTAGAGAAAAGCTATCCTGTGAAAGTTTCGTTCTTGTTTTATTTTCCATAGATTCATCCTCTGTATCTTTAGCATTCATTGCTTGGTTAAGCTGTGATTTAAAATCAAGGGAAGGACTTTTTACCTCTTGCTTTAGCTCTTCTTTAGGGGTGTATTTTTTCTGATAGATATTTTCACCATCTATGATTAAAATTTCCTTTTTGAAGTACTCACAAGGCATTCCATCTAATTCTTGAATGTCAGGATTTACTTCCAATTCTGGTATCCTTATGACCTGCCCATCAGCTCGTTTGATGCAAGCTACAAGTTTGCCATTGTCATTAAGTATGATAAATTTGCCCTTTTTCATTATTCTTGTATTAAATCATCTCCCTCAATTAAACCTTCTGCAAATCGGCGAAGCCAGTTAAACAATGCCAGTACTTCGTTAGTTACTGCTCGATATTGACCGCTTGGTAATTCAACAATTGCCAACGTTAATTCTAATGATTCTTTACCTTCTAAAAGATAAATATTTTCAGGTAAGTGTAACCAATGATTTACATGTGCATAAATCAAATCATAAGCATTTTTAGGATTTGATTCTGTACCTGGATTGTGCTTAACTCTATTTATCTCCTTCTCTTTTGCTTTTTTTGAAAAAATAAAAGCAATTGTCGCACCCAGTCCATTTGTTTTAATCATCATCGGAAGGCTTTTTACGTATGATTTATATTTATCATCCTTAAACCATTGATTTTCATATTCTTGAATCGGCCTTTTGGAAGATATATTTTTCCCATCTAAAGCACACTGATAAGCAAAATCTGCTCTACCTTGTTCGATTCCATTAATTGTCTTAGCCATTTTTTACCCCCTTTTCTGTTAGTAATGATTTTACAACTCGTACAATACCTTTGCCTAATGTAGCATTTCCTCCAATTTGAATTACATCAGGTAGTGCCGTAGAAAAATAATTCATAACATCTACATCAGTCTGGAGAATCGCATCTTTCTTCTTCTCTTCTTTCAAAAACACAGGACTTGCCATTACTAAGCTATACATAATACTTTCGGCAGGAAGAAACTCTTCGGTAAATAATGCACCTGCTTGTACTGTACCTGTTTTGTTATCAATCTTTGTGCGTGTGATAACTTCGGTACTTAGGTTGACAAAATCCTTGAAATCGTCATTTGATAAAATAACAATATCAGTTGTAAGTTTATCCTTCCAAAAGCCATCAGTAATTAGCTCAGAAAGCCATGCACCAAGTGCTTTATTGTCTATTATAACATCATAAGAACTGCCAATAGTAAAAGCATATTCTTCTAAAACGATTTTATCGTTGCCAATTTTTAAGTTTTTGCTTTCTGTTATACAATTATCAGATTTTGGTTCATTTCCAGTTATTGTAATTGTTATACCTGTTAAAGACATATCACGCTTAAACTGCTCTAATACTTTTGGGCAAGTAACCCAAGCGAAAACGCCCTTTACACTTTTTACAGGAAAAAGTAACAAACGAGCATCTGAAAAGCCTAATGCACCAGCGTGTGCGTCACCATCTTCTGGACCAAAAGCTAAAGCAACACAATGCTTTTTATCATTAGTTTTCAGTGTTTTATTATTAGCGGTGAAATCTACGCTTTTTTGCTCAACAGCTTCTCTGACAGCACCTTTAAAAGAAGAACCTTCTATTTTTGGGAAAGAAGTGTGTCTTTCTCGTTGAATAGGTAAATCAACTATACCCAAATCTGAGCCACTGCCAGCGTGCAAGGGTGTTTCGCAAATGAAAAATAGGGGTTTGGATTGTTTGAACATCGTATTATTATAGTTGAATTAGTTTGAAATCATTTTGGTTAATACTTCTCTGCATCATATCAACGTAAGAGTTATCTTTTCTAGGGTCAATTCTTAGCGTTAATAAGTACGGTTTGAATAAAAGTTCGTTATTTAGCTTTACTCCAACAAGGTGTTTCATTTCTAATAGTGTGTCTAACATCCTCTTATTATTTTCTTCCACAGCAGGTAATCCATTTCTTTTGAGTGTCCACACTACATATCTGATTTCTTTCGGAAGTTGACTTGCCCAATGGTTATTGAGTTGGTCAAGAAAATTTTCAAATTGTTTGATAGCCTTTGTTCCTAAACAAACTTGCCCAAAACTTTTTAATTCATTGGTGATATAACATTCATTTACTGGTTTCTGTCCAGCTTTTTGCCCATCATCCCAAATAGCTTTACATATAGAGTCTTGACCTTTTATTTCCATTAAAATGTCAATTTCGTTGCCTGGTGTGTACTTATTCACATCATCAATATATACTCCTCTTGTTATGACGTAGTCATTTCTAATTGACTTATCAAACTGTGAATAGAACTCTGCTAATTTATACTCAACCAGCATTCCTAATGAAGTTTTCCCTTCTGGAATATTTTCATCCATTATAGTTCTAAATAATTCTCCGAAAGGAGATATTTGATTATTAGATGTTAAAAAACCATAATTACTTAATAGTTTTAGAACATTTTGGTCATTTTTAACTTGGTAAAAAGTGCTATTATCAAGATAAGGTGCAACTTCATCAACTATAGCCCAATCAAAAGTTAATGGAATATTTTTTAACGAAATAAGAGAGTTACTTTGGTCATATATATAAACAAGTTCATGTTCGCCAACAAGACCATAAATAGTCATTAAAGGGATTAGTCCCTTATATCCACCAGTGATATTTAATATATAAGTGGGCTTCTTTTTCATTATAAAATCACTTTTCTTGATGGAAGTGATTGTTTCTATAAGATTTTGAAAGCCTTTTTGATTAAAGTCTGTGTTGTTTTCTACCTGTAATCCATTGACACTTATTATTTCGCAGTCAAGGTTTATAGTTTCTAAACAACTTTTAATTAACTCGGCAGAAATCTTTGATAAACTTGTGTCTGTGCAGATTAAGTAAACCTTATATTCTTCTTGCTGTTTCCTTTCTTTAATTTTTAAAATACTATTAATCTCTGCACAACAATTTTTATTTAACCCTTGAGACTCTTGGTTATAATACCATGTGCCATCCTGATTTTTTTTAGTATTAAATAAAAAAAACTTAGAAATCCGCTCTCTTATATGATTCTCATGTCTTGGTTTGATATCTCCATTTACAATTTTTTGATAAGGGTCGTCTATTTTCGAGTTTTCATTATTAATTACACTTTGTACGTTATGATCTAAAAAATTAGTAATAATAGACGTACCAACCGTAGTTATTATCTTAATCATATTTTATAGTATTGATTGTAAGTATTTATTGATATTGAGATTGCCAATAAGATAAATGCCAAACCCTTCTTCTTGTCTAAAATCACTTATGGAATGTAAAGAACTAGGAAGATTATTTACAAAATCTTTAGTTGTGCCATTATTGATTTTTACATAATACACACTTCCTGCTGGTACAGCTTTCATCATTGTTTTGGGACCACCTTTTTCTGTCATATCAAATCCACCAATATGTAGAGGTTTTCCAACTACACCAGCTATAATCTCTAAATCCCATGATGGGAAGTATTCTTTTAAATTGGGTAATGAGCCATTTTTAAAAAATGCAGGTGTTTGCAGATATAGTTTAAAATATTGATTGTCTTGATATTCAATATTATTAATAGGTCTAAAATCTGCATTTGGATAAAAGTGAACGCTTTTACCTTCTGCACCTAATTTTCCGTGTACGGTTAATAGGCGTTCATTAGTTTTAATAATGAATGAAAACCGTTCTTTACTTGAGTCGTTCTGCATTCTTCTCATACCAATTCTATAAAGTTTACCATCTTCACTTTGTTTATTTTCCTTATTTCTACCAATACCAATCTTTACTTCTGTTGTGGTAAGTTTGTCAATTGATAAATAAGGAAACGCTGAGTCAAGCGAACTATCATCATATAAATAATCTTCAAACACATCCTTCGACAGCATACCATTGGATACCGTTTCTATATGTTTAGGATGCCATAAAATGTGAGAGAAATCAGTAGAGTTAGAAGCAAACCCATTTTTCAATGATAGACATAAAGAGACAGCTTCTGTATTGATTGATGACTTTAATTTTACTAAATCTAAAGGTATAGGGAAATAATTCTTATCTGCCGAATAATACACTCCCTCAATTCTTATATGCTCCGTTTCTTCCTTAAATCTATCTAGAGAGATATTTTTTTCACTGGCGTAAGCACTTCTGAACATTCCTAAAAATACACTTGGTGGCGGTGGAAAAATACCCGTAGCGTAGGTTTCTTCTCCCATAGAAAAAGGTCGTCCGTCTTTAAAAAATAAGGTATCAATGGCTTCTATTTTGATGTATGGCATGGCTTTACATGTTTAAAAAGGTTTTAGGACAAAGTTCTCGTTGCATAAAACGGCAAAAGTTTAGTGCTGAAAAGAAATTAGGTAAATCTGATAAATTTGCATTGTGTAAATCTTTTAAAGTCTCACTCATCGTTTTTACTGCATTTTGTTTCTCTTCCTTTGAACCTTTATTTACTGCACGGGTAAGAGTTCTTTTGATTTCTGTAATCAGTAATTTACTACTGTCTTTTTCTAATTTATTATCTTCATCAACAAGCTTTTGAAACTCTGTTTCCAAGACCTTAATGTATTTATCTGAGAAATACGGGGTATCTTTATCTTCTCTATCCATTAATCCCTTTGTGGTTTCTTCTAATAAACCGATATGCTCATTTTTCCAGACCGTTTCTAAATTCTCACCAGACCCTTTGATAACAGAAATACCAAAGCAATTTTTGTCGTCGTCTATATCTTTGGCTTTATCCATCATCGCATGGGCTTGTTGAAGTACCAAACGCAAAGGCTCTTTGTAATGAGCTATACAAATGCCTGCTGAAAAAGTTATTTCCTTGTCATCTTTTCTGTAGGTTGCTAAAGGGTTGCTGACTTCTGTTTTATATGCCTCTTGTAATTCTTGTAAAACACCAAAGAGATGATTGATATTGACAAAACCCAAATAATCATCTCCACCAGCATATACTGTATAGCCTTTAACTTCCTTCTTTACTATCTCATCGGCTTTTTTAGCAAAAGCACTCAGAAGCTTTGAAAAACCTTCATGGAATGCCTCCAAACTCCCGTTAACGTTTGCACCGCCTAACCATTTACCCATACTATCACCATCAAATGTCAAAACAGCGTAATATTTATGTTTATCACTTGACTTAAACCCTTTCTCTTGAGCAATATCCCAATAGTTTTTATGGCAATCACGGATTGAATCTGGTAATAAAGAACTGTTTTTATTTGACTCCCTTATTACTTTTTCTAAGTACTTATTACTTTCAATATTCTCTTTATAAAAAAGTTGGTCGTTTGTGTCATTGAGTAACTTATAATAAACTTTCGTAAGTCCATCATTTTTTAAAATATGATGAACGTGCATTAATGCAATAGAAGCAGTAGAGGGAAAAGATTCAGCTTTGTAAGCTCGTTTAGTGTAACTTACTGCACTCAAGGCTTCGCCTTCGTCTAATTTGTAGTTAGTTGGTTTAGCCTGAGAGCTTAATGCAAAAGGTCTTTTCTTCTCAGGGTTTTCTCTGTAAATAATAGCATTTCGCTCTCCATCAATACTACATTTACGACCCTTTTCTCCAATACCCTCATAAGTATATTGTTGAAACTGTCGCATATTTTTAAGCGAACCAATTACCTGCTCCAACTTTGCATAAGTTTCTTTATAGTCAGTTCCAAGCTCAATAGCAGCCCAGTAAATATCCAAATGCTGTTCAATCTGCTGTTCAAAAGCTGGGAATGTTGGTATTCCAGCATTTTTCAATACTTTTTCTGAAATACTTTTGAATTTTGCTCTAATTGCATCTTCCGTATCTTTACCAAGTTGATTTATCTCACTTTCTGTACCTGATAATTGTGCCACAAAACGATTAGGAAGAGAATTAACTTCCTCCCAATCCTTTTCTGTCTCGTACTTTGCATAAGGAAAAACAATTTTTTTTCTTCCAATATACGCTATGCCCGTTTTTGTGAGTTCTGTTAAAATCTTACTTCCAGCATACAAGTCCACAGTCTTTCTTGCCTGAGCAATAAAAGCCTGTACAGGGCCAATGGTTAGTAGGAATAGATATTTTTTGTTATTGCTCATTATATTAATATTTTCCCGTTGATACTATCGATAAATTTATTCTTCAAATTTGTAGTAGGAAGCCTTGGATAAGCAGTTTTATTCTTTTGCTCTTTACTTGATAGCTTTAGACTAACACTACTCTCTAATAATTGAGAATTAAAGTTTATAATCATAGGGTAAAATTTCTCACCAATTTTTATAATTTCAATCATTAGACTTGAAGCACTACGTGTAATTTTATTCCCCCCCTCAATCATAGCACTTTTTCCACCTAAAGAGCGAAACCTATAACTTATAGGAAGACCAAATATTGCTTTTTCTATCGTTTGAGGTTTTGTACCATTTGATATGAATGATTTTACACTGTTATAATCTGGTTGTCTTCTACGTCTAAAGTTCATAAATAGTTCGCCAATTTTGTTTAAAGCGTCCTCTGCCTTATCACATGCCATGTCAATAACGTATATACTGTAACTCTGAAAGTTAGGATACAAGGTTTTACCATTAACTGAATTTATCCTAAAATACTTTTTTATTGTGTTTAAGCTTTGTCTAAAGTATTCAGTTTGTTCTAATAAAGTGCTGGAAATATTACTAAACTGGAAATCATCCTTATTATTGGTACTGGTTTTAATAATAAACCTACCACATCCTCTTCTTGAACGAGTACCTAACGCCCCCAAATTTGAAAGTAGCCAAAAACAATAAGTTGCTTCCAATAAAGCTTTATTGTCAATTGATGAAAATGTCACTTCAAAAGTGCCTGATGTAATAGCTTCTTTTTCATTCATAAAGACCGAGTACATAAGATAGTCTCTACCTTGTAAATTTTCGGACTTATTGATATTTCCATACTTAATGTCAATTTGTTTTGTACGTATGATAATTTTACTTCGTTGTTGAGTACTCCCAAATATCTCTCCTTCCAGCTTTCGCATCTCATCAATGGGTAAATGCCCATTCATTGCTCGCCACCAAAAGCGTAAAGCTCCTTTGATAGACGCAGGGCGGAGTTCGGGGGTTGTGCCGTCTGCTCCTGCCAGAAACATCGGCGTAATTACTTCGCAAGTAAAGGTTATGGTTTGCACGTCTTTTATTTTTTATTGGGTTCTTACTTGTCTAACAGTACCAAATCCGTGGCTTACGCCTTTGCCTAGTCCAAGGTAATCGGGTAAGGAAACGTTGGTGCGGAAGGTCACGTCGAAAGCCATCAGTTTTTGCTCTTTGTAGGTGACTAGCCGCGATTTTTCAATGGTGTCTATACGCAACCGAATGTCTTTGTCAACGTCCCACCCAATCCCTTTGGCAAAAGAGATAATATTGGCTTTGAGAATACCTTCAAGCAGGGTGAGGTGCACAAACTCATCGGTGGTAGCACGGTACTTGGCGTAGTTCTCTTGGTTGAGCGCAAGCCACTGCGTAAGCCGCATCGAAAAGCTTTTTTCCCACACTTGAAGCGTAAATTGGTTCATTTGAAGGTATTTTACATTCAACGACAGCTTTCTCCCACTGATTTCGATGTCGAGGTTGCGGTTGTTGAAAAAATGATGCACCTCGTCCACCCCAAAATCCACACAAATCAAAGCAGGATTACGACCAATACGTTTGTATTGAATCACGGGATAGCGATAAATGACTTCCTGGTCGTTGATGTGGTTATGGAAGGTGATGTGTTGTTCTCCTGCCTTCTGAATGACTGCCCCACGAAACGCAGGTAGCTCCCATCCCTCGATTTCGGCGTCGAACTGTACTTTTAAAAAGCGAATTTTTTTCAAAACGGTTGTAGGTTTAACGTTCTCGAAACTTATTAATTTTTATTCTAATAAACTATGAAAAAGAATATTTTTTATTGAAATGATTGAATGAAATAGTTCCAATTAATTAATAAACAAGGTATTAAGATACATATCTGTAGGCTCCATTGGTGAAAAGCTCTGAGCGGGCTCTGGTAATGCCTGTATATAAAAAACGCAAATCGGTTTGTGGCATCCATGTATTCATAATAACAGTGTCCCACTCGCTCCCTTGAGCTTTATGTACTGTAAACGCATGTCCATAATTTAGTTGAAGGGCATTTAGATACACGCTATCCCTGATATTCTGACTTTGACGGAAAAGTCTATTACTGCGAAATTCAGAGGCAAACAGTGCTTTTCGTTGTTCTAGGGTAATAGTTGAATGCAAAGAAGTGAGCAATACCATGGCTTTTTGGGTGAACTCGCTGTCATTTTCGTCAAGAAAAGTAATGTCAGCTTCAACAAATTCTAAGTCTGCTACGCGATGGCGTTTAGAGTCCACGTCTTTCACGACGCCCATTTCACCATTTGCGATATAAGTACCGCCTAAATGTGGCTGAGTAACCATAACTGTATCATTTGCAGACAAATACCCTGTAAGTCCTAAAGAAGAACGTATTTGGGTATTGCAGTCATTTTTATAATTGTGACCAAACGATAGAATGGCAACGCTATCATGTTTACCCGTAATATAGCGTTTGAGGTACAAATCCACCGCTTGCTGGGGATTGTAGAACGGTGTCCCTAATGCTTTGGGCGTATTCAAACTTTGCAAAGTCATACTACGACGAAGCTCAGTGGCGGCTGTAAGAATTTGTGACCTAGCTCCTTGCCGCATGATTTGCGATAGTTCAATGGTGCTTCCTTGCAGACCAAACTTATTGGTTAGATAGTGCTCCACTAAAGCAGGTGGTGCTTCATTTGTTGAATAGCCGACAGGAGGTAGTTGGCAAATATCCCCAATGAAAATTATTTTATTACTAGAATTGCCTTGGCGCACAAAATGAACAAAATCGGCCAATAACGAATTTTGTGATATGAAATCACTATTCTTTTCTAAACGGTCGCTTACCATCGAGCTTTCATCGGCAATGAATACTTGCTGCTTGGGGCAATCATTCTCTTTTCGTACCCATCGTACAATTGCTTCATTTATATCCGTAGTTGGGACATAAAGGCAACTGTGAAATGTCTTAGCAGGTAATCCTGTCTTTTGAGCCAAGTTTTTCGCTGCTCGACCCGTGGGAGCTAAAAGCACAGGAGGTAACGAAAGACTGGTTACGTATTTGGTAACGGCGCTCATGATACTCGTTTTACCAGTACCTGCTGCTCCACGAACAATAATAAAGTCGTGGTCGCTTTCCAAAAAGCGTTCAATTGCAGTCAGTGCCGATTCTTGTTCTGCCGTAGCGATAAAGCCTAAAAAAGAATGAATAGCTGGAGTCATGGTGCGTGCCTGTTTAGTGAAACGATGGCGCAAAATTCCGTACAAAAAAGTAGGGAGAAAAATCTCAGATACGCCTTTGTTTCGTTTGAAAAAAATAATGTTAAAAATGGGAAAAAGACACGACTCCTACGTCAAGCTAAAAGCAATTCTAAAGATTCATAAAATGCTTCGTACGGGAAATTCGTACTCGGGCGAAAAATTGGCCGAGGCATGTGATACGGATAAAAGAACGATTATCGACTACATCGCTTTCATGCGTAATGAATTAAAAGCTTCTATTGATTCAAGTCGTTATTTTGGATACAAGTACAATTCTGAGAAACCATTTTCGATGTTACAATTGGAGTTTGAAGGCCCTGAGCAGCCCGATACGACCAAACGTAGAGAAATTCTGCTGAATGAGTTACTGTATTATATTCATCAACTTCAAAAAACTGACGTGTTAGATGGATTTGAAAATATTCTTTTTGCCTTAGAACAAGAGATACGAGCCATAATTGGCCCTTATATACTATTGACTGAATATGAGGAAGAAGAGCTAAAAGGAGACCTGAATCCCTTGATTGAATTTGAAGAAGTAGAACTAAGAGGTCGGAGCTATTTTGATAAACTTTATCAATTGATTCACCGCAAAGAATTTATCAAGATTAGGTATCAAGGGTTTGAAATGGCAGAAGCCGAAACCAAGGTGGTTATGCCTTTACAGTTGCGGGAACATAATAACCGCTGGTACTTGGTGGGTTGGGCACAAGGAAATAACCAAAGTGTGTTTCTCCAGGTATTCCCCATTGACCGAATGTTAAATCAACCTTTTGTGACCCAAGAACAATTTAAACATCCTAATAAGGCTGATTTGAATGCCCATTTCAAAAATATGGTGGGGGTAACAAAAAAAGGTAAACCCAGAAAAGTGAAGCTAAAATTTCACGATTCAGTACGAGAAAGATATGCCCTCACCAAAAAAATCCATCCAACGCAAGAAGCTTCTATTGATCCCCAAGATGGAAAAACGGTTTTGGAACTTCGGGTGATTTGTAACAATGAGCTAATTACAAAAATCTTAGAATATGGTAGCGCCATTGAAGTACTGGAACCAGCCTCTCTTCGTAATAAAGTGGCTGGGATTCTTAAAGCTGCACTGCAATATTATGTGTAAAACGGGCTTACGTATCATTACGAATCATTATGTTTCATTACGTATCATCACACTTTTTAATGATGCCAATCAGGGAAATTATCTCCAAAGAAACCATATCAAAATCCATGAAAAATCAGCCTGAACCTCATGGGTTTGTGGGTATTTACTTGATTGATATATACCTAGTGTATATCGCGGTAATTTCGGTTATTTCCAGTATAATGCTCTATAAACCGTTTTTGTGACTTTTTTTGAAAATGGTAATGGGTATATTCATTGAGCTTGCTAATCAGAGACTTATGTGTTTTTGAAAATCATATACGTCCTGTATATAACCAAAGTATTACCAATGTAATGGCAATGTATTACCATGTGATTACCAGTATAGGCTTGTATGCAAATATGAAAATTTGTAAAAAAATGGCTAATTTTTAGTCTAAAAAATATGTCGAATATTGGCCATAAAACCCCTTTTGTTCATAACCATTTAGAAGGAGCCATATTGAAAAAACGGCGATTCTAGCGTTTTGGAGGGGGTATTTTGCAGAACCGACGTTTAGATAAACCAATATGGCTTGGCGGTTTTTATTAGTTATTATCTTTGGATGTTTTGTGGTAGGCACTAATTTTTACACCTCGATGGCGTAGGTATTTGTAGAGGGTCATTTTGGAAACCCCGATTTCTTGGGCAATGGCGTTGACCCCGAGTTTACCTTCTTTGTAATAGGCTTCGGCTAAGATGGCTTTATTGATTGCTTCCTTGGTCATACCCGCTCGACGCCCACCTTTTCTTCCTCTGGCCCTAGCCGCTTCTAAGCCTGACTTGGTACGTTCGCGAATGAGGTCCCGTTCAAACTCAGCAAAACTGGCTGAGATATTAAAAAACAACCTCCCCTGGGGAGTCGTGGTATCAATGGCGTCGTTGATGGAAAATAAGCCAACCCCTTTTTGATTGAGCAAGGCAACAACGTCGAGTAAGTGCTTCAGCGAGCGCCCGAGTCGGTCGAGTTTATAAACGACGACGACATCACCGGTGCGAACAAAGTCAAGCATTTTCAAAAGTTCAGGGCGATCCGACTTGGCTCCTGAAGCCGTTTCGGTGAATACATGTTCACAGCCTGCTTTGGCGAGAGCATCGGTTTGTAAATCGAGGGATTGGTCTTTGGTACTGACGCGGGCGTAACCAATTTTCATAAATTGTATAGTTAATATGGATAAAATTTAAAATTAACTATACTTTGATAAATAGACAATAACTATTGACTTTTTTTGGGCAAAAAAGGGCATTTGACCTAGAAGCCAACGAAATGGGGAAAGAGTATATTTAAACGGGCGTTTGTTTGGACAAGTATTTTTGTAAGAAAGGCATCTCTCCAAACAACAATTTATTTCAAAATCAAAATCGCTACCTATAATTGGGGATTGGCTTAGATGAGCAGGGTACAATGTTATAATCCTACAAATAGAAAAAAACAGCCGAATAAGTATAGACTTACCCGACTGTTTTTTCTATTCTAAATGTAATGCTTAATTGGCCTTTACTACTTTAAGAATAGCTTGCTGGGTATCAGTTACCACTCTCAAGAAATAGATTCCAGCTGGTAATTCACTGATGGCAAACTCTTCTTGGTGGGTATTGGTTTCGGGGGTAAACCGACGTTCTAATATCCTACGACCCGAAGCATCCGTAAATGTTGCATGCACCTCTTTCCCTTTATTGTCTTGGGTTTTTAGATGAAGAATTGTTGCTACAGGATTGGGGTAAACAATAAATGCTTCTTCTTGCTTCTTAGTCGTATTTGATTCATCTGACAAGCCATTTGGAGCAATTCTACCGCTTGGGGGAGTAAAAATTGTAATTTTTTTGCTTACGATAGCTTCACAGCCGTCTTCAGGAACAATCATTTCTATTTTATATTCTCCTGGTTTTTGAGCACTAAAAACTAGCTGATCTGTACCTTCATAATCAATTTTTAGCTCTGAAGATACTCGCCATCTTACAGGTATTGATGGTGTTAGATTGACTGCATAAATTCGTTCACCTACCAAGCCAACATAAGACATGGCGAAGGTGGCGGTCGTTTTTACATCAATAATCGTTACATTAAATACATCACTAGCCTTGCAACCAAGTGCGTTGGTCACTTCGACCTTGTACTGACCTGGCTGACCAATTGATGCTACAGGAGTTGAAAGTAGCTTACCATCGGGAAGTGTCCAACTGTACGCTTTTGCGTCGGTCTGTGTAGCATTAACTTCAACCTCCGAACTAGCACAAAACAGCAAGTCATTAGAAACCTCAATGGTATATGCGTTTTCTGGTTCTTTAATTTCAAACGATTTTGTTACTCTACATCCTCTCGAATTAGCTACGGTCGCAGTATAAATACGGCTGCAACTCCCGATTCGGGCCAAAAGTAAGATAGATCAGAAGCCAAAGGTTAGAAGGCTTTTAATAAATTAAGGTGCCTGCTCTGGAACTACCTGCTCTAGGATTGGTGAAACTGGCCTTGATTTCTCTTTCTGGAATGATTTGACATCCACTCCCGCAAATCGTAATACTTTGTAAAGTGTTCTCCGGGAGCCAATGTTAAAGTATTGCATGATCTCGGTAGTGGACTTTTGTCCTGCTACATACAGGTCTTTTACCGCTGGGGCGACCTTTTGATATTTTACGGCTAACCCTTGCGGCCGTCCTCCCATTCTCCCCCGAGCCCTGGCCGATTGTAATCCGGCTTTAGTGCGCTGCACAATCAGATTCCGTTCGTGTTCGGCCAAGGCACAAAAGATTTGAAAGACTAAGACGCCACTGGGAGAAGTGGTGTCAATCGGGTCATTGAGGGAAATCAAATTAATTCCGCGCTTACCAAGCATTTCTACCAGTTCAATGAGTTGCTTGGTAGACCTACCCAAACGATCCAGCTTCCAGATAATAATGGTGTCTGTTTCCCGGGCGTAAAGCAAGAGTTTCTCGAACTCGGGTTTATAAACTTTTATGCCTGATACCTTATCGGTGAAAATCGTTTCACACCCGGCCTTTTTCAAAGCATCCAGCTGAAGGTCCAATATCTGCTCTTGCGTTGATACTCTTGCGTAGCCAATTTTCATAATACCCGATTTTGTACCCTTTATGCCGTCTTTTCAAATATAGGGTATATTGATATCGAATATAACTTTCGGGTACAAGTAAATTTTAATTTTTGACGCTTTAGCCTCTCGATTTTTCCTGTACCGGAAAACCCACGTTTTTGTGACCCAATTTAATGAAGATAATTATTCAATAATTCTATTGAATAATTACAAACCTTTACCTTTGATTCATTCATCTGGAAGCCCATGGAAAAAAAGGAGTTTAAAGAAAAAGTCTATTCGGAACTGGCTGGTCTTACTAAAGCCTTAGCCAATCCCTACCGGCTGCAAATCATTGACCTGTTGGCCCAGTCGAGCCGCACGGTAGAAGAAATTGCTACGCAACTTGATGTCAGCATAGCCAATGCTTCCCAGCATTTACAGACTTTGAAGGGAGCTCAACTGGTCAGCATTCAGAAAGAAGGCCATTATGTGCATTACCGGTTAGCCGATGAAAAAGTCTATCTGGTATGGAAATCACTTCGGGACTTAGGAATAGAACGTTTTGCCCAGATCGAGCGGACCCTAAAAGACTTCCGGGAGCAGAAAAACTCCTTCCAGTCAATATCCATCGACGAGCTGATCGAGAAAGTCCGACAGGAAAATGTAGTGGTCCTGGATGTAAGGCCCGAAAAAGAGTACCGGGCCGGACACATTCCCCAAGCCTTATCGGTCCCGATGGAACACCTTTCGGAACGGATTGCCGCTTTACCCAAAGACAAACCGGTGATTGTGTACTGCCGGGGCCCCTTCTGTGTGTTTGCTGATGAAGCCGTCGAACAACTGCAAAAACAAGGCATTAAGGCTTGGCGCCTGGAAGAAGGATTCCCGGATTGGAAAAGCCGAAACCTTCCCTTTCACATGGCCTAAGTTATATTCCCGGAGGAGATTCTTTTGTACCGCTATAACTATCCACATCAGGCGATATGCTTTTTTTCCTTCCCACCTTATAAAGAATTACCGTTATGTCCACAATTCCTACCGTCCTGGGGCTGCGGGAGAACTGGCCCCAGTTTACCCTGCTGGTAATCATCAATGGCTTTGTTGGGGGAATGATTGGCCTGGAGCGAACGCTGCTCCCCGAGCTGGCCGAGCAGGAGTTTGGCCTGGTGGCCCGCACGGCCCTGCTATCTTTTATTGTCGTTTTTGGCGTAAGCAAAGCCTTCACCAATTACTTCACCGGGGCCTTGGCCAACCGCGTAGGGAGAAAGAATCTGCTGGTGTACGGCTGGCTTTTTGGCCTGCCGGTTCCCCTGATTCTCATGTTTGCTCCCAGTTGGAATTATATCGTGTTGGCCAACGTGCTGCTGGGCATTAACCAGGGACTCTGCTGGTCTTCGACTGTGGTGATGAAAATAGACCTGGTGGGCGAAAAGAACCGGGGACTGGCCATGGGCATCAATGAATCTGCCGGGTACTTGTCGATTGCCCTGGTCGCTTTTGGGACCGGGTATTTGGCTTCCCGCTATGGTATCAGACCCTATCCTTTCCTGATGGGGGCAGGGTTTGCCGTCATTGGCCTTGTGGGAAGTATCTTTCTGGTCAAGGACACGGCATCCCATGTAAAACTGGAAACGGGCCGTAGCGGGCAGCAAAAGCTTTTGAATGTGTTTTGGGATACTACTTTCGCTCACTCCAATCTGGGAGCCGTTACCCAGGCCGGACTGGTCAATAATTTAAATGACGGAATGGTCTGGGGACTCTTGCCGGTACTGTTGTCGCTGAAGGGTTTTTCCCTGGAGCAAATCGGGGTAATTGTAGCGACCTACCCGGCCGTATGGGGCGTAGGACAACTCTTTACCGGAGCCTTGGCCGACAAGTATTGTAAAAAGCGGTTGCTGTTCTACGGCATGTTCCTGCAGGGAGTAGCCATTGTGCTTTTCCCCTGGGCGATAGCCTTTTGGCATTTTATGACCATCTCCGCCTTATTGGGACTGGGAACTGCGGTAGTGTATCCTACATTTCTGGCCGCCATTGCTTCGGATACCCATCCGGAACAAAGAGCTGCCAGTATGGGCGTATTCCGTTTCTGGCGGGATTTAGGGTATGCCATCGGGGCCTTACTGACCGGCATACTGGCTGACTGGGTAGGTATTTATCCGTCCATACTGGTGGTCGGAGGTCTTACCATCTTTTCGGCTCTGATAATCCAATTCCGCATGGCCTGCCAAAAGAAGAACACCACTTCTCAACCGGTTGGTCTGATCAAACAGTTGGTCTGAATGGCTTGCAAGTGGTATTTTGCTAACGACTTACTGATTAAAGACTTACAGAAGTATCTTTCTTTTTCAGGTACAGCCAACTATGAGCCGAATCAAATTATTACAAGCTTCTGAAATCAAAGTCTTTAATACTCCTCCGGTACTTAACCTGGAAGAGCAACGCTATTTCTTTGCGATAGATGAAGCACTCGGAAAGGAACTTGCCAAACTTCGGCATCCGCTCGCTAAGGCGGGCTTTCTTTTGCAGTGGGGGTATTTCAAAGCCGTGGGCCGTTTCTTTGAAGTGGGAGACTTTCGCAGTCCGGATCAAATCTTTGTAGTAAAGACTTTAGGGATTAATTGGGACGATATTCCTTTCCAGGCCCACTATAACAAACAGATGGCTTATCATCACCGGGAGCGAATCCTTCAGCTTTCCGGCTGGCAGCCTTTGGAGGAAACCTTCTTGCGCAAACATATTCAGCAGCTGGTGGAGCGACAACTCATGCCCCGAAAGGTGTTGTTTGAAACGCAGTCTTATTTGTTTAGGGCCCGCATGGAATCCCCGGCCTATGACAAATACCTGCGGGTGATTAACGAAACGCTGGTTTCGGCAGGAAAACAGTTAAGCCAGGCGCTGGCAACTCATCTGACTCAGGAACACAAAGCCGTGCTGGATGAATTTCTGGAAAGGAAAGCGGCCTACCAAAATGCCGATATTGTCGGCTTTAAAACGATCAACCAGTCTAATAGACCCTCAGAAATTGCCAGCAGTCTTGCCCAATTTATCGTGTTAAAAAGCCGTCTGGAAAGGCTGCAAGCCCTTATCGGGCAACTGAGTCTTTCCGATGCCATTATCGACTACCACGCCTACTGGACTACGATTGCTGATACGGACAAAATAGCCGCCCATTCAGACCGGTACCTGTATTTGCTCTGCTTTCTGATTCACCAGATTCGCAAGCGACACGATTTCTTTATTGATATCGTCCTGGATGGGGTCAAATCTGCTGAAAACGCCACCCGACGTTTACAAAAAGAGGATTATTTCGCTACCCAGAAGCAGCGTACTGCCGCTACCCGGCTACTGATCCAGTCCCGGAAGGGGTACTTTGAGCAGCTTCGAGCCGTAAAAGCAATCCTGGCCAGTGACCACCCCCCGGAACAGAAAGTAAGGGCATTAGAGAAGTTATTAGAAGAAGACATTTCTCTGCCAGCCGGACAGCAAGTTCAGTTGGAAACCCTGGAGCGGGAAGCAAATCAGGACCAGTCCCCCTATTTTACAGACTTATGGGAAAAGAAAAGCACCTGGTTAACCAATCGCATCGGAGCGGTCCTTGGGCACCTGATGCCCGATTCGGAGAATACCGATCCGGCTTTAGGGGCAGCCCTTGAACACTACGCGGCGCGTAAGGGCCGGATTTCCACCCCAGCTAAGAACCTGGATTGGCTGGAAACGGTCCGTCAGGATGAACTTTACGTCCAGCAAGAAGATAAAGTAAAGTTCCGTCCCCGTTTGTACAAAATGTTTCTGTTTGATGCCCTTGCCCACGGAATTAAGTCCGGCACCATCAATTTTAGGTATTCCTATCGCTACCGCTTCCTGGATCAATACCTGATTGACAAAAACGAATGGAAAGCCCATAAGAAGCGGCTATTGGAAGATGCCGAACTGACTCACTTCGCCGATTACGGTAAGGTGCTGGCTGGGTTAAAAGAGCATTTGCACGCATTGTACTGCCAGACGAATGAAAATATCAAAGCATCTACAAATCCCCACTTTACCTTTAACCGGGAGAAAAAGCCCCTAATTGCGACTCCCGCCGTGGAGAAACCCGACACGGAACGGGTAGCCGCCTATTTTCGTCCGGCCCGGTACGTATCCATCCTTTCCGTATTGTCAGATGTGGAAAAAGCCGCTCCCTTTCTGCATCTGTTTGGACATGGGAGCAAAACCGACGAAAAGAAACGCCCTACCCAGGAAACCTTTTTTGCCGCGATCCTGGCAATGGGCTGCAATATCGGGGTAGACCGGATGGGCCGGATTTCCAAAGGCGTGCAGGCCTCTACCCTGAAGCATACGGCCGATTGGTACTTGTCCGAACAGGCGCTGGCCGATGCCAATAATACAATCATCCAAATGAAAAATAGCTTGGCTCTGCCAGAGATTCACCGGAAGTCCCCCACCGAACTCCATACGGCCAGTGATGGGCAGAAAATTTTGGTGAAGGGCGATTCGCTGAATGCTACCTATTCGGCCAAGTATCCCGGATTCCAAAAGGCATCGAGTATCAACACTGCCATTGACGAACGGTTTGCTTCTTACTATTCGGCCGTTATCACGGCTGCTGACCGGGAAGCGGGGAATGTAGCGGATATGCATTTAGGCAATCCGGTGGTGAAGAGTACGATGCATTCTACTGACTCCCACGGGGGAACCGAAGTCATATTTGGTATGATGCATTTTTTAAGCGTGTTCTTTGCGCCCCGCATCAAGGAGCTGGGTACGCTGGAACTCTACAGCTTTGTTTCCCAGAAAGAGTACGCCGGGCAAGGATACGTCCTGTTGCCTGACCATTACATCAGTGAAAAGCTCATTGAGACGCACTGGGATGACATGCTTAGGGTGATGGTATCGCTCAAACTGGGCAAAACCACCGCTTTTCAGGTACTCAAACGAATGAACTCGTATGCCAAACAGAATCCCTTGCAGAAGGCTTTCAAAGAGTTCGGCAAAATCATTCGGACCGCTTTTATCCTCAGGTATTACGATGACCTGGAATTACGGCAGTCGGTTGAAAAGCAGCTAAGCCATATTGAGATGATGAACCGGTTTGCCAAAGCCGTTTTCTTCGGTCAGAATCAGGAATTTCAGGTAGCCACCAAGCAAGAGCAGGAAAAAATCATTCTGTGCCGGCGGCTGATCCAGAATGCTATCGTGCTTTGGAATTACTTATACTTATCAGAATTACTTGCCAGGATAGATTCGCAGCCCGTACTGGAAGAAATGATTTCGGTCATCGGCAATGGCACTGCCGTTACCTGGCAGCATGTGAACATGATGGGAGAATATGACTTTATTAAACTGCTGGATAATAAACCGCTTCGGTTTGACTTGGAACGCATTTTTCAATGGAAGTATGCACCCGCAGCCAAAGAACCAGCAGGATTAGGATAAGTAATAGTGCTTAATCTGTCTATCTTACTTTTGGCCCGAATCGGGAGTTGCAACCCAAGTTGTTCCAGCTTTATGATACTTTCCCAGCAATTGAACGACTATTCAGGAAAATTTTTGAGAGCGCCTATGTCGAAACAGTCAACCGAATCGAAAGTATCCAATTCCACTCCGCAGAGGAGCGTTATCTGGCTCTTCTGCAAGACACCCCCAACATTATACAACGGGTTCCCCTCAAATGTATCGCTTCTTATTTGGGTATAACACAGGTAAGTTTGAGTCGGATTAGAGCTAACATTAAATGATTATTTAACAAATGTAAAAGGATTGTATTTTTGGTTGCCTGACCTTTGTGAAGAATTAAACCCCATTTACAATGGCAACAGTCAAAACAATTGATACCCAGACGCTGAGTGATTGGTTAACAGCAGATAAAAAAGTATCTATTTTAGATATTCGCCCTTTATCCGAAAGAACCGAGTGGCACATTCCACAAAGTATTCACTTAGACGTTTACGAAAATTTAAAGGCAGGAAACAGAGACGCATTCGACTTTTTGCTTTTGGATAAATTATTCCCCATTGTTACCTTATGTGCCGGTGGAAACCTAAGCCTTTTTGCCGCTGAATTACTATCCGAAAATGGCTATGACGCTTATTCTCTTGAAGGTGGCATGAAAGCATGGAATTTTGCTTGGGATACAGCTATTATAGAACTCGGCAACGTTAAAATCATCCAAGTCAGGCGATTAGCAAAAGGGTGTTTATCCTATATAATAGGTTCAGGAGAGAAAGCAATGGTTATTGATGCCTCGCTTCCCCCTTCCATTTATTTGAACCTTGCTGCTCAACATGGGTATGTCATCGAAAAAGTAGCCGATACCCATATCCACGCAGATTATGTTTCGAGAACCAAGGAATTAGCGGAAGTCACGGGAGCAGCACATTTGATGATTGATTTGGCAAATGTTAATTATAACTTTACACCTATTAAAAATGGCGTAGAACTGGATTTAGGAAAAACAACCATAAAGGTCATTCATACCCCAGGTCATACTCTTGAAAGTACCTCGTTTCTAATTGAAAACAGTGCTTTACTGACAGGAGATACTTTATTTACAGATAGCGTTGGACGACCTGATTTGAAAGCCAACGAACAGGAAACATGGTTGAAAGCTGCGATGCTTTATGACTCGCTCCACTTGATTGCAATCTTAAACGATGATATTAAGATTTTACCTGCCCATACCTCAAAGTCAATTGAAATCGGTCAAGAGATTGTTTCAGCAAACTTAGGCCAAATCAAAAAGTCAATTAAGCTGCTATCGCTCGAAAAAGAGAAATTCATTGAAGCTATTTTGTCAAAATTGCCGCCTACTCCTGCTAATTATTTACAAGCAGATTTAGAAGCAGGCGCAAACCGCTGTGCTGTTCAATAAATCTATGAAAAATATACAACAGGGGTTACGGGAAAACTGGCAACAATTTTCGTACTTAGTGATTGTCAATGCTTTTGTAGGTGGTATGCTTGGTCTTGAACGTACAGTTTTACCCCAACTTGCTGAACAAGAATTTGGCATTAGGTCCAAGACCGCCATTTTTTCATTCATCATTACTTTTGGAATCACAAAGGCGATTTGTAATTATTTTACGGGCAAATGGGCAAATGTTTTCGGTCGAAAGAAATTACTTGTCTTAGGCTGGGTTTTTGCATTGCCTATTCCTTTTATGCTAATATATGCCGAAAGTTGGACATGGATTGTGCTAACCAATATTTTACTCGGCATTAACCAAGGATTGACGTGGAGCATGGCAGTTGTAATGAAAATAGACCTTGTAGGCGACAAAAACCGTGGCTTGGCGGTTGGCATCAACGAGTTTGCGGGGTATCTATCTGTTGGAGTAGTTGCTTTTCTGACTGGCTTTCTGGCCGAACAATATGGCGTTAGACCTTACCCTTTTTATATCGGTATTTTATTTTCGTTTTTAGGGCTTGGAATAAGCATTTTTAAGGTTCAAGACACGGGACATCACGTATTAAAAGAAACACAATTAAATAACAAAACTCTTCTCCCTCATCCATTCTTAGATACCTCCTTTCGGCATAAATCGTTGAATGCCATTACCCAAGCAGGTTTGACCAATAATCTTAACGATGGTATGATATGGGGGCTTCTCCCCTTACTGTTGCTCAATCAGCACTTTGAACCTACCACTATTGGGGCGATTGCAGCGGTATATCCTTCGGTTTGGGGAATCGGTCAGTTATTTACGGGAAGATTATCTGATATTTATTCCAAAAAGCTACTTCTATTCTGGGGGATGCTGATACAAGGCTTAGCGATTCTGTTTTTGGCTTTTGCTTCTACATTTACCCATTTTATACTCATAGGAGTCACCTTGGGGTTGGGTACTGCACTGGTTTATCCAACATTCCTAAGTGCTATTGCTGATTACACCAATCCAACGCAACGAGCCGAATGTTTAGGAACATTTCGTTTCTGGCGAGATTTAGGGTATGCCATCGGAGCTTTATTGACAGGCACAGTCGCTGATGCCTTCGGTGTGAATATGTCCATTACGTTTATTGGTGTACTGACCATTATTTCGGGGGCTATTATTTTACTGAGAATGGATAATCAAAGTGCTTTACCTAATTCATAAATTTCTTTCAACTTATAACCCCAGCTTTGTAGCGGCATTATGTTGCTTGATGTCTTCGATACGGGTGTATCGCTGAATCATAGCACTTGTTTTATGCTTCGATTGGCGCATGATTTCTGAGTCATCGGCTCCATTGATTTTGGCAATTGTAATAAACGATGCTCGAAGGGAGTGGGCTGAATATCGGCCACCTATATACTTTTTGACTGTGTCATAAACAGTCATGTCATTAAGTCGTTCTTCCGTGATTTTATCGCCTTTTCGCACTCGAACAAACAGTGGCCCTGTTGGTCTCTCCAAACGTCCAATCCAATTTTTTAGATTTCGTATCGGGCAAAAATCGACTTCTGGGCTATAAAAAAAAGCTTTCTCCTCCGATTCGCCGTATGGGTTAGTCTTACTCTTTGATAAGGAAATAATAACTCCATCCTCATTGAATTGTACGTCTTCGATATTCAAACTCACCAATTCCGACCGGCGATAAGCTCCTGCAAATCCAATTAACAACAAACATTTGTCACGCAAACCTGCGTTAGTATTTGTGTCTATTCCTTGCAAAATAGTTTTCAAGTCCTTCATCTTAAAAGCAGGAGCTTGCTTTTGTCGAACGCCATTGGTACGCTTGATGCCTTCCATCACTGCACGAAAAGCTTTGTCTTTGGTAGGCAAGTCCAAATTGCTTAGTTCGTGTAGTTTACTAATTGCTGCCAATTTTCGATTGATGCTTGCCCACTTGTGGGTATCAGCTAAATGCGACACGTAAGCGGCCAGCGTTACAGCTGAAACGGGTAAGTCAGTTTGACCATGTTCAACGCACCAGCCTTTAAAATCCTTAATGTCCGATTTGTAGGCCCGTTGGGTGTTGGCCGCCCCCTCTAAACCCTTGCGGGCGTAGTCGGCCATTTTTTGAAAAAGCACTTCACTGACAGGGAAAGACCGACCTATCTCAATTTCCGTGATTTCATTGGTCATCTCCATCGCTTTTTTTGTATTCATTCCACTTTTCCCAATCAGCTGGACGTAACAAACTTTTGATATATTCATCCATCCCAAGGTCACGACGCTCCATCACATGACGCCGAAATGGCCAAGTAGATTTCGCCGCTTCAAAACCTTCCTTCCTAAAAGTATTTCTTACTCTTTCGGGCAAGCCTTCTAACCAATCCTCAAAATCTTCAATCGTCTCTTCACCTCTGGCAAGGCTCATATAGCGATACGACGCATTTCCAAAATTGAAGAATAAGACCAAGAAGTCAAATCGGTCGGAAGGGCTTTCCACCAAGGCGTCTATCTGATTTTGCTGTGTCTGCTTGTGAGGGTGTTTGACGTAGATGAGTTTTTCAAGTTCTGTTCGGGACATAATTTTAAGTTTTTCACAAAGATATTATTACTTACGATAAGTAAAGGTTATCGTAAGTAATAAAAAATTATTACGATTACATTTCTTATAAGGTGGTATTAGCGTTTCCTTCGTTTAATCTGAAAATTATGTAAAAAGTATCGAAAAAAATGTAACCTTCTATTCCCTTGCATATTCGTACATTTGTCGCTATCAAAGCATAGTGTAATGAAGCAAATCATCAAGCGCACATTTTGCCTTTACTTAGCCATCCAAGTGTTGTTTGCCAGCACAGGGTTTGCTATGTATGAGCATTGGTGTTTGATGAAGGGAACAAAGACAGTTTCTTTTGTTCATGAAGAAAAATGTCAGAAAGTAAGCCATAAAGCCAGTCATAAAAGGTCTGGGTGTGGAGACAGTTTTAAGCGTAGCAAGTGCTGTTCGGACAAAGTGTCTTACTATAAAATTCAAACCCCTTCGGCTGACGGCAGTTCGGTACATTTCATAAGTCAGCACATTGATTTAGTATCTATTTTCAATCCTATTTATTTCTCTTCAAGGGCTTGGCTTAGTCAAACCGTTTCGTTCCGTTTACCGCATTTTTACAGCCCTGCGCCACCACTTCACGGGCGTAGTATGCTCATTTTTGTACAATCCTTCCTGATTTGATTAGGTAAAATGCCCACTGTGGGCTGATGGCAACCTTTCGGGTTGCTTTTTGGTGTTTTCTTTTTCACCATGATTACCTAATTTATCATGTCTTCCTACCTACGTTTCTTAGAAAAATTATGAAACTGTACATCAAAAATATGGTGTGCAGTCGCTGCAAAACTGTGGTTCGTCAAGAACTTGAAGCACTTGGACACCAAGTATTAGCAATCGAATTGGGCGAAGTAGTACTCGAAAAGCCAGCAACCGAAATGCAACTCAGCCAAATTTCGGAACGATTACAAATGCATGACTTTGAATTGTTGAGTGACAAAAAACAACAGCTAATTGAGCGAGTCAAAACGGTTATCGTTGAATTGGTTCACCTCCAAAATGACGGGCTTCGACGGATGAAACATTCGGATTACATCACGGAAAAAGTAAGTCGAGATTACCGATACCTCAGTACACTTTTCTCAGAAGTGGAAGGTATTACCATTGAGCAGTATTTAATCAATCAGAAATTAGAACGGGTAAAAGAACTACTGGTCTATGATGAATTGACTCTTTCACAAATCGCTGATTTACTTAATTATAGTAGTGTAGCTCACCTCTCAGCACAGTTCAAGACCATCACGGGAATGACCCCAAGTCAGTTTAGAAAAATTCGGGATAAGAAAAGGAAGCCACTGGACGAGGTATAACAAAAAACAAAAACATGAAACGGAACGATTTTTTAAAAACACTTGGATTTGGAACGGCAGGAGTGCTGGTCGGCGAGAGTTTGTTGTCTGGTTGTATGAATCACGACATGGCGACAATGAATATGACAACGGCTCCTACCGTGGTTGAGGGTGCATTTAATACGAGCTTACCCATTCCCGAAACTATTACTTCGGGAACAGCACTGAATGCCCGCAGTCAAAATGCCGCAATTTTGGCGGGAAAATCCAGTCAAGTATTGGGGTACAAAAACGGCATTTTAGGACCCACTTTTCGGGTACAGCGTGGCAGTACAGTTACGATTCCTTTTACCAATGGCCTGTCAGAAGAAACTAATATTCACTGGCATGGTTTGCTTGTACCTGCTGCGATGGATGGTCACCCCAGCCAAATGGTGACGGCAGGGCAGTCCTTCAATTATACTTTTAAGATTGACCAAGCGGCAAACATGGCTTGGTATCACCCACACCCACATGAAAAAACGGGTAAACAAGTTTTTACAGGGTTGGCAGGAATGTTTATCGTCGAAAGCCCCGAAGAAAAAGCGTTGAATTTACCTTCGGATGCCTACGAACTACCCTTAGTGATTCAGGATAAACGATTGGATGCCAATGGGGCAATCATGTATAGCCCAACCTTAGAAGAGGTAATGATTGGTTACATGGGGGAAACCATTACGGTCAATGGTGTGAGCTCCCCTTTTCAGCCTGTTACAACTCGAATGTATCGTCTTAGAGTTTTGAATGGCTCAAACGGACGAATGTACAATTTAGCATTGAGCAACGGCAATTCTTTCATGGTTATTGGTTCAGACGGCGGCTTACTTCCTGCTCCTGAGACCGTTACAAGTCTATTACTTGCCCCAGGCGAACGAGCTGATTTATTGGTGGATTTTAGCAAAATAGCTCTCAACAGCGAAGTGTACTTGCAGAGTAATTCTTTTTCGGGAGTGAGTTCACAAGGAAGCCAAACCTTCAAAATCTTGAAGTTTATGGTGAGCAAAACTGAAACGGATATATTCAAAATGCCAACCTCGCTCAATTCTATAATGTCTCTATCAAGTGCTTCTGCTACCAAGACCCGCACCTTCGATATTGGGGTAATGATGGACATGACTTCTGGAAGCCACGGTGGAACAATGGCTATGAAAGGGATGCACACGATTAACGGGAAGATTTTCAATATGGATCGCATTGATGAAAGCGTAGCCCTGAACAGCACCGAAATCTGGGAATTTGACAACACAATGGGTGACGAACCACATCCCATGCACTTACATGGTGTGTTTTTTCAAGTTGCGAGTCGAACAGGTGGACGAGGAAATATCCAACCCCACGAAAAAGGATGGAAAGACACGGTTTTGGTCATGCCCGGCGAAAAAGTATGGATTATCGCTAAGTTTGAGAAGGCAGGGAAGTTTGTATTTCATTGCCATAACCTCGAACATGAAGATGACGGGATGATGCTCAATTTTGAAGTTAAATAGTATCCTTATACACATTCGACTAATATTTTCATTAACCTTTCAATACAATGCTTAGTAGAATAATTTTAATACTTTTCATTGTCACTACGGTCGCCCGTGGGCAACAAGCCCTATTCCCCAACAAAGGTATTCAACCTGCCATTTACGTAGGTGAAAACGAATCCATAGAAATGGTATTCGGTAAGGGGAATGCGTTTTATTACGCTTCTTCCCAAAATAAAGGTCAGTCTTTTACGATGCCAAGCTTGGTTGACAGCTTGCCGGGATTGCATTTAGGCGTGTCAAGAGGGCCACAAATTGCATCTTCTCATCTTTCCACGGTGATTACTGCCATAGATAAGAAGGGTGATTTGTATGCCTACGTACTTAATCGTAAAACAGGCAAATGGCAAAACCGCCTTATTATCAATGATATACCAGAAATTGCCAAAGAAGGTTTCAATGCCTTAGCGAGCGATGGTAAGGGTACTTTTTTTGTGGTTTGGCTTGACCTGAGAGACGATAAGAAAAACAAGATTTTTGGCGCAATTTCTAAGGATGGCGGTCAAACGTGGAGTAAGAATAAACTTATCTATCGTTCACCTGATTCGACAGTCTGTGAGTGTTGTCAGCCCTCCATTCTTATGAAAGACAAACAGGTAGTTGTAATGTTCAGGAACTGGATTAGTGGTTCACGAGATATGTATGTAACGACTTCAAAAGATGAAGGAAACACTTTTCAACCCGCCGTAAAAATGGGAAATGGAACATGGAAACTCAACGCCTGCCCAATGGACGGTGGAGGAATCAGCTTGAATACAAACGGCGTATTAACGACGGTATGGCGGCGAGAAAATCAACTATTCACTGCAAAGTTGGGCGAACCTGAACAATTCCTCGCCCAAGGGCGAAATGCTTCCATTGCGGCCAGTAACCAAAACACGTTTATCGCATGGCAAAATCAAGGTCAAATTTGGTTGAGCCAATCTGGGCAAAAAGAACCGATGACATTAGGTACTGGTAGATTTCCGAGAGTCGCTATACTCAATGAGCAACAGGCTTTCTGTACATGGGAGGATAATGGCATCATAAAAGGGCTGGTTTTAAATAGCAATGCGAAGTAAAATAACGACATGACAATAAAGTAAATATTTGGAAATAGTATGGTAGAAAAACTCATTCATTTTGCCCTGCACAACAAATTGATTGTGATGGTACTGGCGTTGGGCTTGTTCGGTTGGGGCGTGTATTCTGTCCGAACAAACCCCATTGATGCTATCCCGGATTTGTCCGAAAATCAGGTCATTGTTTTCACTGAATGGATGGGTCGTAGTCCTCAACTCATTGAAGACCAAATCACTTATCCATTGGTTTCAAACTTACAAGGAATACCCAGCATCAAAAATGTACGGGGTACTTCTATGTTCGGGATGAGCTTTGTTTACGTCATTTTTGAGGACAATGTAGATGTCTATTGGGCAAGAACACGAGTGATGGAACGACTCAATTATGCCCAACGATTACTTCCACAGGGAGTAACGCCTTCATTAGGCCCCGATGGCACAGGTGTAGGACACATTTTTTGGTATCACCTCGAAGCCCCGGGCATGGACTTAGGGGAGCAACGAGCCTTACAGGATTGGTATGTCAAATTTGCCCTACAAACCGTAAAAGGGGTTAGTGAAGTGGCTTCTTTCGGCGGCTTTGGCAAACAGTATCAAATCAACATTGACCCCTACAAGCTTAATTACTTTAATGTCCCGCTGATGGATGTATTGAATTCTATTCGTAAGAATAATAATGATGTAGGCGGTCGAAAATTTGAAATGTCAGACATGGCCTACATCGTGCGGGGATTGGGTTACATCAAAAATGTCAAAGACATTGAAGATATACCCGTAGGAAATTATGGCTCCATTCCTGTGAGGGTAAGAGATGTAGCAACCGTTCAAATGGGTGGAGAGCTCCGTTTGGGCATTTTCGATGTAAATGGTGAAGGCGAAGTAGTGGGTGGAATCGTGGTGATGCGTTACGGTGAAAATGCTGATGCTGTTATCAAGGACGTAAAAATCAAGATGAAGGAAGTCGAAAAAGGGCTTCCGCCAAACGTCAAATTTAAGGTTTCCTATGACCGCAGCGAGCTGATTGAAGCGGCAGTAGAGTCAGTAAAAGGAACCTTGATTGAAGAAATGATAACCGTTTCGATTGTAGTTCTCATCTTTTTGCTGCACTGGCGCAGTGCCTTAATCATTCTGATACAGTTACCGATTTCAGTGGCTATTGGCTTTATTCTGCTCAATGCCTTTGGTATTTCTTCAAACATCATGTCGTTAACGGGTATTGCTTTGGCTATTGGCGTGGTAGTAGATGACGGCATCGTGATGGTTGAAAATGCGTATAGGCATCTTTCAGAAGCCCAATTGGATAAAGAAAAAAATCAAAGTATATGAGTTGGTTTAAAATTAAATTTCGAGTCTCAAAAGACCCACTTACTCCCGATGAACACTCGGAGATTATCGAAAAATCATCGAAACAGGTAGGCCCTGGGGTATTTTTTTCGACGATTGTGACGATTGCTTCTTTCTTGCCCGTCTTTTTGCTGACGGGTATGGAAGGCAAGCTGTTTTCTCCTTTGGCTTGGACTAAGACATTTATCCTTCTCGTTGATGCTTTTTTGGCAATTACCCTAACGCCTATACTAATTGTTCTACTACTTCGGGGGAAATTGAAGCCCGAAAGTGCCAATCCAATCAACCGATTCCTCGAAAAAATCTATACCCCTATTCTAAAATGGTGCTTAAAGTATCGTAAAACCACCATTAGTATTAACATATTGGCCTTGGCCGTTAGTGTTCCAATGATGCTAAATTTAGGAACGGAATTTATGCCTCCACTCGACGAAGGTTCGCTGCTCTTCATGCCTGTCACTCTCCCAGACGTATCAAATTCAGAAGTAAAACGCCTGCTGCAAGTCCAAGATAAATTGATGAAAACCGTGCCCGAAGTAAGCCACGTTATGGGAAAGGCAGGTCGAGCCAACACCGCTACCGACAATTCACCTATCAGTATGCTGGAAACGATAGTACTGCTCAAACCCAAAAGTGAATGGCGGGAAGGCAAAACCAAAGATGACATCATCAACGAACTAAACGCCAAACTGCAAATTCCTGGCGTAACCAATGGCTGGACGCAGCCCATCATCAACCGTATCAATATGCTTTCGACGGGAATTCGCACCGATGTGGGTTTGAAGGTGTACGGGCAAAGTTTAGATTCAATCAATCGAGTGTCGCAGATGCTCAAAAAACAATTGGATGGCATTGACGGGATAAAAGACTTATATGTTGAACCCATTACAGGTGGTAAATACATTGATATAATAGTCAAAAAGGAGGAAATCGGGCGTTATGGATTGAGTGTTGATGACGTAAACATGATTGTAGAAAGTGCCTTGGGAGGTATGATTCTAACTACTACCGTAGAAGGTCGTCAACGTTTTACGGTCAATGCTCGATTTGCCCAAGACTTCCGAAACAATATTCAGGCTCTAAAACGAATGCAGGTTCAAACCGCAAGCTACGGCCCAATTCCCTTGGATGCCGTTGCCGAAGTGAAAATTTCAGAAGGGCCACCTATGATTAACTCAGAAAATGCCATGCTTCGGGGTACTGTACTTTTCAATGTCAGAGACCGAGATTTAGGAAGTACCGTGGAGGAAGCGATGAAGAAATTGGAATCTTCGGTAAAAAAACTGCCAAAAGGTTATTTTATTGAATGGAGTGGGCAATGGGAAAACCAGATTCGTGCCAATCGTACCCTCAAAATTATCCTGCCCATCGTGCTGGTCATTATCTTCTTTGTGTTGTATTTCACCTACAACTCCATGAAAGAGGCGCTAATTACCATGATTACCGTACCATTTGCCCTCATTGGCGGGGTATATATGGTGTATTTCTACGGGGTCAATCTTTCGGTAGCGGTGGCAGTGGGTTTCATTGCTCTGTTCGGTATGGCTATCGAAACCGCTATGCTTATGACGATTTACCTCAATGAAGCTATGCAAAATTTGGTGTTTGCCAAAGGTAATTCAAAAGACACCATCACTAATGCGGATATTCGAGAATATGTGATTAGGGGAGCAGCCCAACGACTTCGCCCCAAACTCATGACCGTTTCTGTTTCTTTGTTTGGTCTAATTCCGATTCTGTGGGCAACGGGCGTAGGTTCAGATGTGATGCTCCCTATTACGATTCCGCTCATTGGCGGTACAATTACTTCTACAATTTATGTGCTATTGGTTACACCTGTTGTGTTTGAGATGACCAAAGAATGGGAGCTAAAACGCTACGGAAAAATTGAACTTTATGATGTTAAAGAGTAAAAAGCCATGGTTAGCAGTAGGGCTATTGCTCTATGCTATTGTTTGCGAAGCGCAACAAAAACTGAATTTGAGCGGGATACTCCATCGAATTGAGGAAACCCACCCTGATTTGAAAATGATGGACGCCAAAGTCAAAGAACTGGATGCGTATGCCGAAGGTGCTCGAAACTGGGAAGCCCCCAAATTTGGTGCGGGATTCTTTATGACCCCGTACAACTATATGATGTGGAGTCGGGCGGGTGCATTATACCACGAAGGCATGAATCAGGGCATGGGATCATTTATGGTTCAGGGCGAACAGATGATACCCAATCGTAAAATGCTTGATGCCGAAGAACGCTATATGAAATCTATGTCGGGTATGGAAGTCGCTCAAAAAGGTGTAATGCGAAATATGCTTTTCTCGGAAGCTAAAATGGCATATTACCGTTGGCTGGTATTGGAAAAAAAGAAAAATGTGTTGAAAGAAAGTCAAAACCTACTCAAATATATGATTGAGTCGGCAGAGGTTCGGTACAAATACAATCAGGAGAAACTAAGCAGCATTTACAAAGCCAAAGCTGCCCTCTTAGATTTAGACCGCATGAACCTGATGTTTGACGGCGACATTCGTCAGCAAAAAGTAATGCTCAATACGCTCATGCTGCAAGATCGAGCCACTGATTTCCAGATTGACACGCTTTCTTTGACCTATCTGTACCCAAATACTCCGTTAAATTTGGATACCAATGCCGTAATAAACCGCAGTGATTTGAGGGTGATTGACCAAAACCTGACCATTTCCCGCTACAAACAGGAGGTGGAGTTTCAGAAACTCAAACCCATGGTCGGTGTACAGTACGGCCACATGTTCGCTTTTGGTAACCAATGGCAGTTTACGCTTATGGGTATGGTCACGATTCCTTTTGCCAAATGGTCAAGCCGACAAATTAAAGCCAATATTAAAGGGCTTGATTATCAACGACAGGCCTATAATAAACAACGTGAAGGTTTGACTAATCAGATTTTGGGGAATTTGGCTGATCGTCAGGTAATGATGCAATCATACCAAGCCCAAATTAAGCAATACGAAAACGAGCAGTTTCCCGCTTTGCGCAGACGTTATCAAAGTACCTTATTGGCTTACGAACAGAACACCGACGAATTGTTCATGGTACTTGATGCGTGGATGGAGCTCAAAATGGCTCGTATGAACCAGTTAGATTTATTACAACAACTACTGCAAGCACAGGTAGAATATGAAAAAGAATTGGAAAAAAGATAACTGCCTCGTTTGGCTTGTTTTTGTCTTGTTCGTTGGTTTATCGGGTTGTCAATATATCAACCAATATTTCCAAAAAGGCGAAGACAAACCAAAAGATGTGTATGCCTGCCCCATGAAATGCGAAGGCAACAAAACCTACGACAAACCTGGACCCTGTCCTGTTTGCGGTATGGATTTGGTAAAAGTGCCTAACCACCAAACCCACGGCGATACAGCAACGGTTATGATGGGGCAAATGAAAAAAGCAGGCAAGCAATATTACTGTACCATGAAATGTGAGGGCGAGAAAACCTACGATAAACCTGGTTCCTGTCCCGTGTGCGGTATGGATTTAGTCGAAAAAAAAGAAGCTGTCTCGGCTGAAAAAGCTGTTTATACCTGCCCTATGCACCCTCAAATTCAGAAAGACAAAGCAGGTTCTTGCCCGATTTGTGGGATGGACTTAGTAAAAAAAGGAGGTGCTACCGAAGCACTTTCGTCCAATGACAGTTTAGCGATTCTGGTGAAGCCTACTTATGAATATGTGTTGAGTGGCGTAAAAACTACCCAGCCAGAGCACCGCTCTCAAAAAATGGTGGTCAATGCCTTTGGTTTTTTGAGTTATGATGCACGGGCCTTAAACAGTATTGCCACCCGCTTTGGTGGTCGAATAGAGCGCCTGTATGTACGGTATCCGTTCCAAGCGGTGAACAAGGGGCAGAAAATCATGGACATTTACAGTCCAGAAATTGTAACAGCCCAACAAAACTTGATTTTTTTGTTACAAAACGATGCTGATAATCAGGTTTTAATAGAAAGTGCCAGACAACGACTATCGCTGTTGGGCTTAACTTCTGAGCAAATAAAGGCTGTCGAACAAAACAAAAAACCAACGATGCAATTGAGCATTTACAGCCCGTATAATGGTGTGATTGTCGAGCGTGGTGTTGGGGGGGCGGCCCCAATGCCTTCACCTTCGGGTGGAAGTGGCAGCATGAGCAGCGGGATGGGCAGTTCAAAAACTGGTTCGTCAATTGCGCCGCCACCTGCCGCTCAAAACGGTGAATTGACCCTCAAAGAAGGTATGTACGTGCAAAAAGGACAACGTTTATTCGATGTACAAAGCACCGGTACGGTCTGGGCAATGCTTGAATTTTACCCAACTGATGTACCCAAAGTCAAAGTAGGTCAGTCGGTGATGATTATGTTGGAAAACAACGAAGAAAACCAGTTTTTCGGTAAAGTAAACTACCTCGAACCCATGATTTCGGCCACCAATCGCAATCCACAGGCAAGGGTATATCTGAGCAATCCAAATGGCAAATTGAAAATCGGTTCATTGGTCAATGCCTCTATCAATGCTGGCAGTCAAGCTGCATTATGGGTGCCGACGACTGCCTTACTTGATATGGGCAGAACCAAAACCGCATTTGTGCAGGAAAAGGGAGCGTTCCGCTCCCGTACGGTCAAAACAGGACTACAACAAGGTGGCTGGATTCAGATACTATCTGGCCTTTCGAGTCAAGAAACGATTGCCGAAAACGCACAATTCCTCATGGACAGCGAAAGTTTTGTAAAATCTAACGAACTCTCAATGCGATGAAAAGACGAGCATTTATCAATACCGCAGGTTTAATGGGTCTAACGGTACTTTGGGAATCTTGCAAGCCAAAAAGCACTGAAAAAGTAGCCGACAATGTGTTTTATACCTGCTCAATGGATCCACAGGTGATGGAAAAAAAGCCTGGTACCTGCCCGATTTGCAAGATGGCTTTGACCAAAATTGTCATT
Source organism: Runella sp. R5_40 (assembly GCF_057652295.1). NCBI lineage: Bacteria > Pseudomonadati > Bacteroidota > Cytophagia > Cytophagales > Spirosomataceae > Runella > Runella sp. R5_40. Next base: position 36,983 of record NZ_JBYFCH010000021.1, read on the forward strand.
GACCCCAACATGAAAAATCAGGGCTTAAAACTAAGCGACCAGCAAAAACAACTGGCAAACGTACAGGTAGAAACGGTAGCCCTTCGGCCACTCGGTGAAGAAATTACGCTGGCGGCCATGCTCACCGAAAACAAAGACAAACTCTCCACCGTTACGGCTCGGATACCTGGACGCATTGAAAGGCTATTGGTACGCAACGTAGGCGAATTTGTGCGAGTGGGACAGCCTATTTATGAGATATACAGCGAAGAACTCTCGGCTTCGCAGCGGGATTTCTTGATTGCTTCGCAGAAACAAAAAGTGCTGAAAGATACAGACATCAATTTTAAACAGTTGGTCGAGGCTGCCAAGAATAAATTGATGCTCTGGGGAATGACCGATGCCCAAATTGCTGAATTAGAGAAGTCAGAACAACCCAACAACAAGCTGACCGTCAATAGTCAATACGCAGGTGTAGTGAGTGAAGTTCTTGCAGAGGAAGGTTCCTACCTGAGCGAAGGCAGTACAGTCTTGAAACTCTCTGACCTCAGTACACTTTGGGCAGAGGCACAATTGTACGTAACAGAATTGCCATTTCTCAATCAAACAAAGGAAGCTCTTGTAGAGATTCCGTACTATGCTGACCGCATCATTAAGGGGCGGGTTAATTTTGTCAATCCTGAGTTGATGCCTTCGAGTAAAATCGTCACAATTCGGGTGGACATTCCAAATGGCAAACGGGAGTATCAGACAGGAATGCAAGCCTACATCACCCTGAAAGGTAAAATAAAAAACACCATAGCTGTACCTACTAACGCTCTTATTCAGGACACCAACGGCGTTACGGTCTGGTTAGAAAACGCTGACGGTGCTTTTGAAAGCCGCATGGTGAGCGTCGGCACGACCAACAAAGACTATACTGAAATCACCGAAGGTTTGCGAGCAGGTGAAAAGGTTGTGGTGTCGGGAGCGTATTTGCTCAACAGCGAATACATTTTTAAAAAAGGCAGTAATCCCATGGAGGGGCATATCATGTAAGGCCATGAAAGAATGTTGTCAAACAGGAAATGAGCCCCCTCAAAAGTGGAAAAAGTATCTCAGGGGGATGATTATTATCATTTTAGTCAGGCTGGCTCTATTCGTAACTTTCCAGAAGTGAACCAATTTTTAAATTTTAATTAACAATCAATTCCAATCAAAATGAAAACAAACCAATTATTCCGAATCGGGGCTTTTATCGCTCTCTTGTCTATTGTATCATCGTTTGCCTTTGCCCAATCTGATTACAAACATCCTTTTAGCATTGGCAAAGATGGTAAGGTGGTGGACAGCAAAGGTACAAGTGTAGGGCTGGTAACCAAAGACCAAATCATCAAAGACCATGACGGCCACAAAATTGCTTTCGTGGATGGTGAAGGTAATTTGATAGATGCCAAGACCAACAAAAAAATGGGCAGAATGGGCAAAGACGGCAAAACATACTACAACGCACAAGGCCAGCTACTATTCACGATAAAAGACAACCCTGATGAAACATGTGACATTGTAGATGCCAAGGGAAAAGTAATTGGAAACGTACACGATAGCTTAAAAGGTGTTGCCTGCGCTATCCACTGCTTCCAAAACGGTATGGGGAAGAAAGCCGATGGCAGCCACATGAAACACTAATTTTTGTATTCAACCAACATCAACTCGCCATCCTAAAATACGCTTGCATTTTAGGATGGCACAAAACCTACAAAAATGAAAAACCTAATCGCAATTTCCTTAATCAGTGTGATTTTATTATCCTCTTGCAACAACCAAACGAAAGAACAAAAAGAAGTTGCTAATGAAACTATTGCAGCGACCACACCCGAAACCACAACATACGAAAAAGCATCTGTAAAAAAATTCGTTGCCGGCTATTTAGATTTAAAAAATGCGCTGGCAAACGACAATGCGATTGATGCTGAATCAGCCGCAAATGCAATGATGGCCACGATGAGCGGTTTAGATGAATCGGGATTTACGGCTAATCAAAAAAAAGTATATGATGCCGTAAAAGAAGATGCCAGAGAGAACGTCGAACACATTGCCGAAAATGCCAAAGATATAGACCACCAACGAGAACATTTTGAGATGTTGAGTGGGGATATATACGATTTGGTAAAGGCCTTCGGAAGCGAAAAGCCACTCTATAAGGACTATTGCCCCATGTACAATAACAAAAATGGGGCATTTTGGTTAAGCGAAACCAAAGAAATCAAAAATCCTTACATGGGTAAAGAGATGTCGTCTTGTGGGAAAGTACAAGAAGAAATAAAGTAGCCACACACGTGAAGACTTCTAAGAAAATAGTAGCAGGGCTATTTATCATTTTGGTAGGAATACAGTTCATACGACCTGACTCCAATAATGATAATCGTGTCATGGCTACCGATTTTATTAAAACCCACAAAGTGCCAACTCAAATAGGTAATATTCTTAGAAGAGCTTGCTACGATTGCCACAGCAACAATACCGAATATCCGTGGTATTCATCCATCCAACCGCTGGGTTGGCTACTGAATAAGCACATCAAAGAGGGCAAAAAGAAATTGAATTTCAGTGAGTTTGGGACTTACTCTGAAAGAAAACAAGTCAGTAAGTTGAAGTCAATGAAGAACCAAATAGAGCAAAACAAAATGCCTCTACCATCTTATAGTATGGTTCATAAAAAAGCCCTACTTACCTCAGAAGAAAAAAATCTAATCATCACTTATATAAACAACTTGACCCAATGAAAAAACCACTTATTCTCGCACTTTTAACGGCAAGCCTTTCGGCGCATGCCCAATTAAACTTTCCCCCAGCCAGCCCCGAAGCCCACTTTACTCAACAAGTGGGGTTTGCTCGAATTACAGTTAAATACGAACGCCCTTTGGCTCGTGGACGCAAAATCATGGGCGGTTTAGTCCCCTATAACGGCGAACTCTGGCGAACAGGTGCAGGCGATTGTTCAACCATTAAATTTAGTGAAGACCTTACCATTGGTGGCCAAAAAGTACCCGCAGGAAACTATTCGCTTTTCTCAATCCCCGCTGCGGATGAATGGACGATTGTGCTGAATCGTGATACGACCATGCACGGTACAGGTGGGTACGACCAAGCAAAAGACTTGGTACGATTCAAGGCTAAACCCGAAACAACGAATCGTTTTTATGAAGCCTTTACCATTGAAGTTCAGGACATCGTTAAAAACAACGCCAATCTGTATTTGACTTGGGAAAATACTTCGGTGAAAATCCCGATTCAGACGACTACTGATGAGAAAATTATGGCCGATATCAAGAAGAAAATTGTAGATGAAAAAGGTACTCGTCCTATGCTCTTGTTTCAAGCAGCTAACTATTACTACGAAAACGACAAAGACATAAACCAAGCATTGGCATGGATTCAGCAAACCACGGCACAAGAAGCCAAAGCTAATTTTTTATTGACCCAAGCCCGAATCCAAATGAAAGCGGGCAAACACAGCGAGGCGATAGAATCAGCAAAAAAATCGGCAGAAATGGCTCGGGCTGATAAAAACGAAGCTGCTGCCAAAATCGCAGAGGCGTTTATTGCTGACATGAACAAAATGCACAGTGGAGCAATGGAGCATAAGCACTAAAAACGAGCGTATCTATGAGCAACACCACCTACATCCCTGCCCTACGATTCAACTGGTTGACAAAAGTATATGACCCGTTGATTCAATGGACAATGCCCGAAAAGCAATTCAAACAAGACCTCATCAAAGAAGCGGGTATCGAAACCGAATACCACGTCCTTGACTTTGGCTGTGGAACGGCTACGCTTTCGATGATGACTAAATCGAAACACCCTTCGGCATTTGTTACGGGTGTGGATGTAGATGCAGAGGTGCTGGCAATTGCCCAGCATAAATTACGAGGTTTCCCACACCCTATTCGTCTTGATCAATACGACGGCATGAAACTACCTTATCCCGATGAGACATTTGACCGAGTGATTTCGAGTTTGGTGTTTCATCACCTCACCCCCATTCAGAAAGCAAAAGCTTTACAAGACATCAAACGGGTATTGAAATTCGATGGAGAGCTGTATATAGCAGATTGGGGTAAAGCCGAAAACAGTTTGATGCGGGGGCTATTTTACGGCGTACAATTGTTAGATGGTTTCAAAACCACCCGTGACAACGTAGCGGGTTTGATGCCTTCTTACCTACTCGAAGCTGGTTTTTTAAGTGTCAAAGTGTTAAAAAAATACCGAACTGTATTTGGAACGTTAGAATTATTTAGAGCTAAAAAATGAAAACACTACTTTCTCTCTCAAATTTAAGCCTGCTTACGGCTTTGTCATCTTCTCTTTGTTGCATCATGCCAATACTGGCAATTTTTGCAGGTACAAGTGGAATAGTTTCAACTTTTTCTTGGGTTGAACCGGCAAGACCCTTTTTTATAGGTGCGACCTTATTGATTCTCGGCTTTGCTTGGTATCAAAAACTCACCCCAAAAAAAAGAGCTTCTTGCGATTGTGAACACGATAGAAAAAAACCTTTTTGGGATTCTAAATCATTTTTGGGTATAATAACTGTGCTATCTTTTTTGCTTTTGGCATTTCCCAGCTATTCGCATCTTCTTTTTCAAAGCAATAAAAATCAGGCGTTTGTAAGCGAAAAGAATAAGTTGAAAAAAGTTGAGTTTACCATTTCAGGAATGACGTGTGCAGGATGCGAGCAACACATCAAAGCGGAACTTCAAAAACTTAAAGGTGTAGTTGTTTCAGAAGTGTCTTATATAAATGGTAGTGCAAAGATACAGTTCGACGCTAAACAAGTAACTGTCAGCCAAATCACACAAAATATCCAAGCAACAGGTTACAAAGTAGTCAAACATAAAATTATAATAAAATGACAGCTATCATTTTGCAATCTAAAATTACTTGCCCAAACTGTGGTCATCAAAAAACAGAAATCATGCCCACAGATGCTTGCCAATTCTTTTACGAGTGTGAGCAATGCAAAACCGTTTTGAAGCCTCTGAATGGTGATTGCTGCGTGTATTGCAGTTATGGAGATATGCCCTGTCCGCCTATTCAACAAAACAAAACTTGTTGTTGATGAACACCAACCTGAGCCATATCATCAGCCAATACAAGTCCGACCAAGAATCGGTGTATAACACTTGGTTTATCAACAACGAAGAGCGCCTGAAAGCCTTTCGTTCCATTCGGCGGGGGGTACAGCAAATCGTGGCCGACATCAAGCAAGGCAAGTTTCCCAATGATTTTAGAGGGTCATCGCTCGAATTTGTACTAAATTGTATTACCGAACAAAAACAGGTTTTTGTGGGGGCTTCACACCCGTTTTATTGGAAGCCCAAGCTCAGAATACCAGACATTTACGAAAACCAAGACCACAAAAAAGCCTTTGGGCAGTTTCTGGAAAACTGCCTCAGCGCCACCAAAGAAGAACAGTTGCTTCGAGAAATCATTCGCTTGGATGAGTTCAAAATCAAAGGTTTGGGGCCTTCTGTGGCCAATATCCTGTACTTCCTTCATCCCACGCTGATTCCACCGTTCAATACGGCTATTTTGAACGGCTTCAATTACTTGTTTAAAGACAAGAAAAAATTGGGTTCGTGGTCGGAGTTCCTGAAAATGCGAGAAGTGATGCTCAAAACTAACCAAGAACACCGCAATGAACTTTCGTCTGACTTAGGAGCTTTGGCTGGATTGCTTTTTGAGATTGGTACACAAAAAATGATATTAGGCAATGACGAATACCTCTCTGCCGAAGAACGGCAGAAGCTGGAAAAACTCATTGAAAAACGCCATCGTGAAGTCCAAACCGAGCGTCAGGACGATAACCTGCACACCGAAATGCAGTACCATTTGCTTAAAATCGGTCAAGCATTGGGTTATGATGCTTTTCCTGCCACAAACGACCAATCAAGAAGTTACGATGGACACAAGTTTTCATTCTTATGCCAAGCCGTTTTCCCATCCATTAAGTGTGATATCGAAACCCGCAACACCATTCGATTGATTGATGTGCTTTGGTTTGAGAAAGACACCGACAATGTACTGGCAGCGTTCGAGGTAGAAAAAAGTACCTCTATCTATTCTGGCATTCTACGTCTGAGCGATTTGTCGTATAGCATAGCCGACGGTGACGAAACGTTTTATTTAGTCGTACCAGACCATCGAGAGAAAGATGTATGTCTGCAATTGGCCCGCCCATCCGTCAAAAGCAACAACGTTCCTATCAAATACATTTTGTTCTCTGAACTTAGAAAAAACTGCGATGCGCTTTGTCGGTTTGGTGACAGCCACCGTATCATGGACAAAATTGCAAAAACTGTATGTTAACTCTTTCACTTTCAATCTATTATTTTTTACCATCAAACAATTCAAACACAATGAAAAAAACAATCGTTTTCGCATTTGCTCTTTTGATTTCGAGTGTAACATTTGCCCAACACGAAGGACACAATATGGCAGCAATGGGTGTTACTCCCGTACTGACAGCTTATTTTAAAGTCAAGAATGCTTTGGTAGCTTCTGATGCCAAAGCTGCTGCTTCCGAAGCCAAAACATTATCGGTTGCTCTAAAAAAGGCAGGTAAAATGGTAGGAGCTGATGCGCTCAAAGCCGCAGATGCCATTACCAAAGCATCAAGTATTGATACCCAGCGAGCACAGCTTGGCTCATTAACTAATGCTGTTTATGCCGCAGCCAAAACCATGAAACCAAGCAGCCCCGTTTACTATGATTTTTGTCCGATGGCCAATGACAACAAAGGTGGCTATTGGTTAAGCGAAAAAAAGGAAATTGCCAATCCTTATTTTGGTGATATGATGCTCAAATGTGGTAAAGTCAAAGAAACGCTTTAATGAAACGAGCGGAACTACACCGTACAATTCGCAAGAGTCACCGCTATCTGGGGGTGACTCTTGGTGTTCAATTCTTGTTTTGGACGTTGGGCGGGTTGTATTTTAGTTGGTCAGATTTAGACGATGTCCATGGTGACCACCAAAAAGCCCACATCCATCCCATAAGAGGCAATATTCAATTAGCTCCGCTCTCTGATGTTTTACAAAAGCTCAAAGCGAAGGATAGTGTTAATTTTATTTTCGATACCCACTTGGTTCAGATTTTGAGCGAACCCATCTATCAAATCATCTACTCCAAAGAACATGACCGAGGCAAAAAAATACAATTAGCCAATGCAGTTTCAGGCGAACTAAGACCTGCATTGAGCCGAACCGAAGCCACCCAAGTGGCTCAAAGCAGTTTTACTGATGAGGCAAAAGTAAAATCTGTGGAGTATCTGACTACTACCAATGGACATCACGAATACCGAAAAGAACCCTTACCCGCTTACGCCATTACTTTTGACCACCCCTCTAACACAACGGTTTATGTAAGCACCCAATTAGGCACTGTTCAGAAGTTCAGAAACAACAAATGGCGAGTTTTCGATGTTTTGTGGATGCTCCACACCATGGATTACCAAACCCGTGACCATTTTGGCAATTGGGTGTTAAGAGCATTTTCTGTTTTAGGGCTTATAACTGTCTTCTCGGGATTTTGGTTGTTTTGGTTGAGTCGTAAAAAGAAAATCATAAAACCTTCTCCTGTGTCAAAACACTAACAATTATGGAACACCAGCACTCGACCCACGATAAGCATGACAATCCTGTTGGCCACCACCAACAAACTAACCACACAGGACATCATCCCAAGCATGGAGAAGCAGGTCATGACCATTCGGCTATGATTGAAGACTTTAAACGACGTTTCTATGTAAGTTTAGGATTGACGGTTCCGATTTTGGTGCTGTCTGACATGATTCAACATTGGTTGGGCTTTCAATTGGAATTCGTAGGAAGAAAATACCTGCTTTTGGCACTCTCGTCGGTATTGTTTTGGTATGGTGGCAAACCATTTTTAGAGGGGTGTTTGGATGAACTCAAAAGTCGTCACCCAGGCATGATGACCCTCATTGCCATGGCTATCACTGTGGCTTTTGTGTACAGCGTTGCCACTGTTTTTGGTTTTCAAGGTATGGACTTTTTCTGGGAGCTGGCTACGTTGATTGTAATTATGCTATTGGGACATTGGCTCGAAATGCGTTCAGTGGCCAATGCTTCCAAAGCACTCGAACTTCTCATTCAGATGATTCCTGCGGAAGCTCACGTAATGCACGGAGAAATGTTGCACGATATGCCGTTGAAAGAAGTGACACCTGGGTTTCATATTTTGGTACGCCCTGGCGAAAAGATTCCTGTGGATGGGATTGTTTTGAAAGGAGAAAGTTATCTCAATGAGTCTATGCTTACGGGAGAATCCGCCCCTGTCCTCAAACAAATCGGCGCAAAGGTGATTGCAGGAGCATTAAACGGAAATGGTTCGCTTGAAATAAAGGTAGAACAAACGGGCGAAAGTACCTATTTGGCAAAAGTGATTCAAATGGTACAAGACGCTCAAAACACCAAGTCAAATACCCAACGGCTGGCTGACCGTGCGGCCTTTTGGCTCACCATAGTTGCCTTAGTAATGGGTTTTGGTACGTTGATAGTATGGCTCATGGTGGGTCAATCGTGGGCGTATGCTATCGAACGGATGGTAACAGTCATGGTGATTTCGTGTCCTCACGCACTGGGTTTAGCTATTCCACTGGTAGTAGCTATTTCTACTTCCCTTGCGGCCAAAAATGGATTACTGATTCGCAATCGTACTGCTTTTGAAAATGCTCGTAAGATTTCTACCCTCATTTTCGATAAAACAGGAACGCTCACCACGGGTATTTTTGGAGTCACTCGTATAAGTAGTTTTCTGTCTAATCTTACCAAAAACGACGTTTTGGCGTTGGCAGCAGCGTTGGAACAAAACTCGGAGCATCCCATTGCTACGGGTATCATTGCCGAAGCAAAAGCCCAAAAAGTATCCATCCCAAATGTAGAGGATTTTCAGGCAATTACAGGAAAAGGTGTTTCGGGAAAAGTGAATCAAAAAAATGTATGGGTTGTAAGCCCAGGTTATTTGAGAGAAAACAACTTTAATATTCCAGAAGGGGCAGTCGCTGACGCCTCCGAAACGGTCGTTTTTGTGTTGATTGATAACCAATTAGCTGGCTTTATTTCCCTTGCTGACCAAATCAGGGAATCATCCGCCGAGGCTGTACAAATCTTAAAAAAGCAAGGTATAAAAACGTTCATGCTGACAGGCGACAATCAAAAAGTAGCCGAAACCGTCAGCAAAAAATTGGGTATGACGGGCTATATGGCCGAAATATTACCTCATCAAAAGTTAGAAAAGATAAAGGAACAACAAGCCAACGGAGAGTTTGTGGCCATGACCGGCGACGGTGTTAACGATGCTCCCGCCCTTGCCCAAGCCGACGTGGGCATTGCCGTAGGGTCAGGCACTGATGTAGCCGCCGAAACCGCCGACATTGTTTTGGTAAACAGTAACCCAAAAGATGTTGCCACCTTAATCCAATTTGGTAGGATTACCTATCGAAAAATGATTCAAAACTTAGTGTGGGCTACGGCTTATAATGCCATTACTTTACCATTAGCCACAGGGTTCATACCCGGCATTGTTATCTCGCCTGCCATTGGGGCTGTGTTCATGAGCCTGAGCACGATTATTGTGGCCATTAATGCTCAGACGTTGAAAGTAAAATAATTCAGATGAATTATTTTACTTTCAGATTTTGACTAACCGAAAAGGTATATTACTTCTTCAACATGTAGCCTTTTGAGATTTTGCTTCATTTCTACAAACTTCTTACAGATTTCAAGTACATTTTGCAGGCAAATTCTAATTTTTTCACCATGAAATCTGTAAGAAAATATTTACTCATAGGGTTTATTCCCCTCATTTCAACGGTCTCGACCTTCGCACAAAAGGTGGCTGTTTCGGGCAAAGTGCTGGATGTAAGCAACAAAAACCCCTTACCCTATGTCAACGTTATTCTCAAAAAAGAAGCTGACAGCTCGTTTGTGACTGGGGCGGTGAGCAACGAAGAAGGCATTTTTGTGTTGAACAACATCGTCAAAGGCAACTACTTACTTAGCACTTCATTAGTAGGCTATTTGCCTGTTAGTAAGAAAGTTTCGGTGGGGCAACTGAGTGAGTTTTTAGACCTCGGCAAAATTGAATTGACCGAAAACAAACAACTGCTCGAAGAGGTAAAAGTGATAGGGCAACAAGTGGGTGTATCAAGTAAAATGGACAAACAAACCTACCTCACAAGCGACAACTTGGCACAAAGCGGCGGGTCAGTGTTACAGATGATGAACAACCTGCCCGGCGTAACTACCACGCAAGAGGGTACGCTTCAAATCAGAGGCAGCGATAAAGTAGTAGTGTTGATTGACAGCAAACAAACCGCCTTGACGGGATTTGGTAGCCAGAAAGGTTTAGAAAATATTCCTGCATCAGCTATTGAAAAAATTGAAATCATCAACAATCCTTCAGCCAAGTACGATGCCAATGGTAATGCGGGCATTATCAACCTGATTTTCAAGAAAAACGAACAATTTGGCTGGAATGGCAAGGTAGGGCTTACGGCTGGGCTGGGGGCGTTGTGGCAAAAACAAACAAACTTGCCCAATGTACAACCGCAGTTTCAGGCTACGCCTAAATATAACCCTTCGTTTTCGGTGAATCATCGTAGCCAAAAGGCCAATGTTTTCTTGCAGGGCGACTGGCTTTATACCCAAACACTGAACAAAAACGAGTTCTCGACCCGTACCTATACCACAGGCGAGCGGATAGTGCAGCAACTTGTACGCAATCGTACCACTACTTACGCCACCGTAAAAGCAGGTTTAGATTATACTTTCGACAAAAACAATACACTTACGGTTTCGGGTTTGTTCAATCGTGAAAAGATTTTGGACAATGGCGATAATCCGTATTTTTTGGGTAACGACTATGCAAATCGTTATCGTTTGTGGCAATTTCTGGAAGACGAGGTAAAATATACGGCGATAGCCACGGCGGTTTTGGTGCATAAATTCAAGCAAGCGGGGCATTTACTCAACTTGAATTACAATTATACCTTCCATAGAGAAGACGAAAAATATTTTTTTACGAATACATTGCCCACTTCAAAAGGAACCGATTCGTTTAAATTGCTCTCCGACGAACAGGTATCAGACCTCAATCTTGACTACGTGAAGCCGCTGGCACATGGCAAATTGGAAACGGGCATCAAACTGCGGAGGCGGACAATCCCTGTGAATATGCAGTTTTTCCCGGGGGCTAATTCGGTCATTGATGTCAATGCGGGCGGCTGGGCAAATTATTATGAAACCATTCCTGCCCTCTACGGAAATTACATTTACGAAAACCCCAAATTAGAAGTAGAAGCAGGACTTCGCCTCGAATACGTGCGGGTAAACTATGAAATCAATCCCAACCATAACACCTACAAAAGCGACGGATACAACTACACGCAGCCCTTTCCGAATGTGCGATTGGCTTATAAAATCAACGAAAATAACAAGCTGTCGGTGTTTTTCAATCGGCGGGTGGACAGACCCAACGAGGTGGATATTCGTATTTTTCCGAAATATGACGAACCCGAATTGATAAAAGTGGGCAATCCTACCCTCAAACCGCAATTCACAACTTCGGTAGAATTGGGCTATAGGCATTTGTGGAATAGCGGCAGTTTGTACGGGACGGTTTATCATCGCCTCACTGACGGTACGATTAGCCGCATAGCCACGCAAGCCCCCAATAACGTAGTGTTGTTCAATATTTTTCAGAACATTGGCCGCAGCTATAACACAGGCGTAGAGTTGGTTTGGCAACAAGATTTTTCTAAATTTGTAAACCTCAACGCCAGCGTAAATATCTATCAAAACACCATTGAGGCGTTCAGCATTACCAACAAATACCCCATTCCGACCACCTACACGGGGCAAAAGCAACAACTCACTTCGGGGAATTTTAAAGTAAATGCCTTGCTGCACCTACCACAGAGCTTCGATTGGCAAGTAACGAGCATCTATCTTGCCCCTGACTTGATTCCACAGGGACGCATCGGGCAGCGGTATTCGCTGGATATGGGTTTGAAAAAAACCTTGAAAAAAGGTGAGTTATTTTTAAACGCCACTGATTTACTCAATACCATGAACATTCACAAAACGATCAATGGCACGGGTTTTACCTTAAATAGCACCGACTACTACGAAACGCAAGTGGTGCGGGCGGGGTATAGTCGAAAATTTTGACAACGATGAAAATACTTTTGATTGAAGATGAAAAACCATTGGCTGAGGTGATGATGGATTTCTTAAAATCGCAACAGCACGTGGTAGAATGGGTGGTAGATTTGCCTGATGCTGAAGAAAAAATTGGAGTTTACGCCTACGACTGCGTATTGGTGGACCTCATGCTGCCGAGTGGGTCGGGGCTTACGGCGATAAAGTTGCTCAAAAAACAACAGCCAGAGGCGGGTATCATTATTATTTCGGCAAAAAATGCCTTAGACGATAAAATAATAGGACTTGACTTAGGTGCTGACGATTACCTTACCAAGCCTTTTCATCTTTCCGAACTCAATGCTCGTTTGAAATCGGTTGGTCGCAGAAGACAGTTTAATGGTAATACCGAAATTCAGCACGGCCAAATTCGGGTCTATCCTGATTCTTTTGAGGTTTGGGTCAATAATAATGGTGTTTCACTTACCCGAAAAGAATACGATTTACTGATGTATCTGCTAGCAAACCCCAACCGAATACTGACCAAATCGGCTATTTCGGAACATCTCTACGGCGATGACATAGACCAAGCTGACAGCTTCGATTTTTTGTATTCGCAAATAAAAAATCTACGCAAAAAACTTACCGAACAAGGTTGCCTTGATTACATTCAAACAATCTACGGCATTGGTTATAAATTCGTCAAATGAATGACCCTCAGTAACAAAACAGCTCTTTCTTTTTTAGCTTCTGCCTTTGTCGTAGCGGCACTTGGTGGCGTATTTAGTCACTATTTACTCATGTACGTATTCGACAGAGAAGCAACTGAGCAATTAAAGGCACAACAAGCTAAGATACTTCGAGAAATTGACAAGATTGAGGACAGTGAGCAAAAGTGGTTTGCGCTGGCAGACAGTATTAGCATTGAAAATACTAATTTTTTGGTCAAAGAATCTTTGTCTGATACCCTGCTACCCAATCCGCTCGAAACAGGAGAAATGCTTGATTATCGAATACTGATTTTTGGTGTTAAAACTCATACAGGTTTTGTAAAAGTAACTATCTCGAAGGCTCTTTACGAAACCGAAGACTTAGTAGGGGTAATTCTCTTAATTTTCGGCGTGGTATTGTTAGGCTTGATAATTGGCTTATTAATAATCAATTACATCATATCAAATCGTCTTTGGCGACCGTTCTATCAGGCCCTGCAACAACTACAATCATTCAAAATTCAAGAACAGAAGCCACTTTCTTTCATGGCTACCACTACCAAAGAATTCGGCGTTTTACAACAAAACATTAACCACCTCACCCACCGAATATGGCACGATTACAATAGCTTAAAGCAGTTTACTGAAAACGCTTCGCACGAGTTTCAAACACCATTGGCGGTTATTCAATCTAATTTAGAACAACTGATACAGTCCGACAACTTACACGAAAAACAACTTACCAAAATCAGCGAGTTGATAGAAAGTGTGCGGCATCTTTCAAAACTCAATCAAACCTTGCTGCTATTAGTGAAAATAGAAAATCAGCAATTTACAGAAATGGTTGCACTCAATTTAGGGGACTTTTTTAGGCAAAAGCTACAATTTTGGGAAGTTTGGATTACTCACAAAGCCTTAGAAATCAGCATTTTAGTTGACAAAGAAATTCTATTGAATATCAATCCTTATTTGGCAGAAGTGCTACTCAACAATCTGTTGGGAAATGCCATCAAACACAACATACCACGAGGAATCATTACGATAAAATTAACTGACAACTCGTTGATTATCAGCAATACTGGCAACGAGCCTTTACAAGATACCGAAAAACTATGGCAACGTTTTCAGAAAGGTAATCATTCTTCAGACTCTCACGGATTGGGTATGGCACTCATTCAGCAAATTTGCGAGTTTTATGGTTTTGAGGCTCAATACCAATACAGTGCCTTATTGCATACTGTCAAAATAGCATGGAAATAGATTTAACAAATCTTAACAAACCAATTGCTTCATTTACAGAATCTCTACAAAATCAGGGTGTAAAATTGTATTGTAAATTTAATTTTTAAACAACTATAATCATGAAACGTACCTTATTGATGGCGGCTTTCGTAGCTGCTACGCTCACAGGGGCAAACGCCCAAAAAGTCAATGCCGACAAATTGCCAAAGGCAGTAAAAGAAGGCTTTGCCAAGCAGTATCCTCATACTAAGCCTGTCAAATGGGACAAAGAAAATGCCGATTACGAGGCTTCTTTTAAGCACGAAGGCAAAGAACTATCAGTAGTCTTAAATGCCAAAGGGGAAGTGCAGGAAGTAGAAACTGAAATCAAAGTATCGGCATTGCCTGCTTCGGTGCAAGAAGCCCTCAAAGGCAAAAAAATAAAAGAAGCCGCCGAAATAAAAAAAGGTGGTAAAACCTACTACGAAGCCGAAGTAAAGGGCAAAGATTTGTTTTTTGATGCTGGCGGCAAAGCAGTAGCAAAGATTTGATTTGAATTTATAGTGAGCCGTCCTGCTACTATTAGCAAGGTGGCTCACTGTGTAAAAAATAGTATGAATGGAAAAATGGACACTATACGCTCTTGCTTCTATGGCATTTGCCGGTATTACTTCAGTGCTTGCCAAGTATGGCTTGAAAAACATTCACCCTGATTTGGGTTTAGGCATCCGAACCGCCGTTATCTTTTTTCTGATTACCCTCATCAATGTAGTAGGCAGCAAGTACAAAGATTTTGGGTTGCTTACCCAAAAGCAATGGCTTCTACTTGTTGCATCGGGTATTACCACCACCGTTAGTTGGGTGTTTTACTACCGAGCCATGAAAGATGGGTTGGTGTCGTATGTGACGGCTATTGACAAAGCCAGCATTATCATTACCCTTTTGCTCTCCTTCTTTTTGTTGAAAGAGCCAATGACTCCCAAAGTTTTAATCGGTGCAGGACTGATTTTTTTTGGAATGATTGTGTTGATTTGGAAATAGTATTCAAAATTTCTTCTAAATCATTCACTTACCTTAGCCCAATGAGAATCTTAATCATTGAAGACGAACCCGAATTGGCTAAGAGCATCGCCGATTATTTATTGGGCGAAAACTATTTGTGTGAGTTTGCGGCTTCGTTTGAGGAAGCATTCGAGAAAGTTACGACCTACGAATACAACTGTATTTTGCTCGACTTGATGCTACCTGGGGGCGATGGGATGAAGATTTTGGAAGAACTCAAAAAACAAAACAAGCAAGACGGTGTCATTATTATTTCTGCCAAAAATGCCCTCGACGATAAAATAAAGGGCTTGCACCTTGGGGCAGATGATTATTTGGCAAAACCCTTCCATTTGTCAGAATTAGCCGCTCGAATTTACTCGGTCATTCGTCGCCGTCAATTTGCCAATGCCAACATCATTCAACAAAATGAGCTAAAAATTGACTTATTGGCAAAAACCCTCTTGATACACAACACGCCCGTTTTGCTTACCAAAAAGGAGTTTGACTTGTTGCTGTTTTTTATGGGCAACAGGAATCGGGTGATTTCCAAAAATGCCCTTGCCGAGCATCTTTCGGGCGATTTGGCCGATATGCTCGACAACCACGATTTTGTGTATGCCCATATCAAAAACCTAAAAAAGAAATTGACCGAAGCAGGTTGCGACAATTACTTAAAGACCGTCTATGGCACAGGTTATAAATGGGAAAATGAATAAATTGCTGAATACGCCACTCAAAGCATTTACGCTCTATGCCTTGTTGGTGTTGGCAGGTAGTATCCCAGCTTATTATTACATCGTAAATCGCATTTGGTTGAGCGAAATAGACCTGCATAATAAATTTGTAAAAAGAAAAATTGAGACAGAATTCAGTAAAATCGTTATCAACGACACCATTCTGATCCAAAGTCTCAGCCTTTGGAATCGCATTGAACCTGGCATTGACCTACGGCCCTTAGCCAAACCTGTTCAGAAATCAGATAGTCTTTATACGGTTATGCGAGCCAACAACCTACATTCAAGGCACAGTAACCGCTTTCGTGGGCTGTCTTCTTATCTGATTATCAACGGGAAACCGTACCATCTTACGGTCGAAACCAATGTAGAAGAAGCCGATGAAATCATCAGCGACATTGCTTTTGTTACCTTCGGATTTTTCATCCTGTTGGTCATCGGTTTTATCGTACTCAACCAACGAATATCGGCCAAACTGTGGAAACCATTCTATAAAACATTACACCAAATCAAGGCTTTTGACCTGAGTAGCCAGCGAAGTATTGCGTTTGAAAAAACAACTATTCTCGAATTTGAAGAACTAAACGGCAGCTTGCAAAGGCTCATTGAGAAAAATATATCGTCTTACCAAGAACAAAAGGAATTTACCGAAAACGCTTCGCACGAATTGCAAACGCCCTTGGCTATTATCCAGTCGAAATTGGATTTGTTACTTCAAAATGAAGCATTGACTGGCAAAGAATCTGAAATTATTGAAGCTGCGCATAAAGCATTGGCAAGAACTTCGAGAATCAACAAAAATCTGTTGCTACTTGCCAAAATTGAAAATCAGCAATTTGTTGATACGGAGCCCATCAATTTGAGCCAGTTGATGAATGATAGCCTCGACTTTCTATCCGAACATATCGAAGCTAAAAACATCACCATCGAAAAACAAATAGAGCAAGGTGTTTTTATAGAAGGCAACCGAATATTACTCGAAATCTTGATTAACAACCTGTTACTGAACGCCATTAGGCACAATGTAGAAAATGGAAAAATAGGGGTTGAGTTTTCTAAACACCGCTTCATTGTGTCCAACACTGGTCATAATCACTCGTTAAATACCGCCAATCTGTTCAAACGGTTTAGCACTTCTTCTGCCGAAACGCCCAGCAGTGGCTTGGGTCTGGCCATCGTGAAACAGATTTGTAATCGTTATCATTGGCAAATTCATTACAGTTTTGACCAGCAACTACATTGTTTTTTCGTGGCATTTTAAAATTCAAAATTTCTTCTAAATCGTGCCGTAGGTTTGTGGTGTCACCTCAGAAAAGGTGTGAATCAAGTGCCATGAAAACCATTATTTTTATGTTCAAAAATTTGTTCTTTATCGCTTTTCTATTGGCTAATGTGGCCGTAGCCCAGCAACCTACTTCTACAAAAATTGGAAAAATCTTGGGTAAAACCTTCGATGCCTCCACCAACCAAGCCTTAGCCTTTGCGTCGGTAAGTGTTTTTAAACCCCAAAATACCAAAGATTCGCTCGTGGGTGGCGTGATAGTCTCCGAAACGGGTGAATTTATCATCAACAATCTTCCAACGGGCAAACTGACGGTCAAAGTTTCATTTATTGGCTATCAAACCCTGAGCCAGCTCGTCCAATTGACCGAAAATCCGCTTGATTTGGGCAGTCTAAAACTACTGCCCGATGCCAGTATGCTCAAAGAAGTGGAAGTAAAGGGTGAGAAAGACCCGCTCTCGATGGGCATGGATAAACGGGTTTTTAATGTGGGTAAGAACCTGACAACCATAGGTGGTACGGCTGAATCGGTGTTGAGAAATGTACCCTCCATTAGCTTGGACGAAAGCGGCAATGCAACTTTGCGGAACATGGCCACGACCATTTACATCAACGGCAAACCCACCCAACTTACGTTGGCGCAGATTCCTGCCAATCAGATTGAATCGGTGGAAGTCATCTCAAATCCATCGGCACGTTACGATGCCTCCACTTCGGGCGGGATTGTGAACCTTGTTTTGAAGAAAAACCGTAAAACGGGCTACAACGGTACGGTCAGCGTAGGCGTGGGCAACAACGGACGGTACGATGGCTCGCTGAACTTGGATTACCACGAAGGAAAGTGGAATGTAACGGCTCTCTACAATATGAATTCAACCAAAAACCCGCTTACGGGCTACGTGCATCGCACCAATTTTGCCAATGGTTCGCCCGTTAGTTACTTCAACCAAAATACCGATATTAGCCTTGATAACATTTTCCACAACGGTCGTTTGGCGGTTGATTATGCCCCCAACAAATACAACACTTTCTCAGTAGCAGGCAATATCGTGGGCGGGGCTTTCAATACCGTTACCAATCAACAATACGACTACCGTAACGCTGAAAAAATGATTACGAGCTACGGCGGTCGTACTACACTACCCGAAAACGCCTATACCAACGTAGGGGTGGAGTTTGACTGGAAACGCACTTTTGCCCGAAAAGGGCGAGAATTGAGTTTGATTACCTCTTACACCCGCAACAACGTATCTAACGCCGCTGATTGGCTCACTACGGCCCAAAATGCCGATGGAAGCAACCAAAAATATTACCCAGAAACTGACAAAATTACGGGTTGGCAGATTGGTAGTCAGTATTTGGCGCAGTTAGATTATGTTCATCCAATCAACGACTCCACCCGACTCGAAATGGGCTTGCGTAGCTACACCTTTGACCGTGACCAGCAGTATTTGTTCAACCAACTCAACAACGAAACGCAAGCCTATCACCTGTTGGTCAATTATTCACAGAACGCCAATGTGTTAGAAACCATCAACGCCGCTTATTTGCTGTACAGTCGCCGACTACGCAACCACGTGCAGATGGAAGCGGGGCTACGCATGGAACAATCGTTTCTGCACGGGCTTTCCAAGTTCGACAATTCGACTTTTGGCTATACCTATCCATCGGCAAAGGGTGGCCATTGGTTTCAGGCGTTTTTTCCGTCGTTTGCTTTGTCCAAAAAATTCAGCGAAGATTCAGAAATTGGATTGAGTTTGAGTCGCAAAGTAGGACGGCCTAATTTTCGACATTTATTTGTCGGGATTCAGGCCAATGACCGCCAAAATATCACCATTGGCAATCCAAATGTGCAACCCGAATTTGTAAATACCGCCGAACTGAGCTACAATCGAAATATCAGAAACCTGAGTTGGTTTGCTTCGGCCTATTACATTTACGAAGACCACACCATCAAGCCTTTTGTGCAGCCTTCGGCCACTGAACCCACGATATTGGTAACGACCTTCATCAATGTCAAAGCGGACATTCAATACGGCATGGAAAATACGTTGAAATATGCATCTGGGCCGCTTACGATTATGGCCAATGCCAATGTGTTCAACTTTATTTTGCAGACGACTACGTTACACAAAGAACTCGTTACTGTTCGGGCCAAACTGAGTGCATCATACCGTTTTCCTGCCAATTATTCCGCCCAACTAAACCTCAATCGGGATGGCCGTTCGCCAGCTTTACAGGGCGACAGACTACCTGTTCAAGCCGCCGACTTTGCGCTACGTAAGTCATTTATGAAAAACCGTGCGAGCGTGTCGTTTAGTATCAATGACATTTTCAATTCACGAAAATTTGTTACCACTTTTGAACAACCTGCTATTTATCAATCAAGTATGAACCGTCGTGAGGTACGTTTTTACAAACTCACCTTACAATTACCCCTCGGCAAACCCGACGCAACTTTCCGCAAAAAAGAAAGCAAACTGGCAAAACCTGATGTAGATTTTAGTAATTAGTGACGGTGGCATTTTTGAGCCATTGTTCAGTCAGCAAAACCAAATCACCTACTGTTTTAACTTGCTGCAAATCAGCATCAGGCAGCGTGATTTGGTTTTGAGTTTCCAACAAAAAGACAATTTCCATAAACTCAGCGCTGCTGAAGGCTAACCTCCTAAAAAGTAAATCAGAGACAATCGCTTTTTTCGGTACAAAAAATGATTTCGTCAGGTACGTTTGAATTTGTGAGAACGGATTTGGATTCATTATTGTATTTTGTTGAATGTGAGACTTTTACCAAATAATTCAATTCCCCAATATCCCCTGACAATGAGCCTATCAGGTGATTGTAGCCTAACCACTGATTTATATGTTCTACCCGAATTGGGGTCGTAGATATTACCGTCCTTCCACTCACTTTTACCGTCAAACTTCAAGTCGTTTACTACTAACATGCCCAGCCAAGGGCGATTTCTCAATTTGGGGTCTGGGTTTTCGATATCTTTGAAAGAGCGCATTTCCGGAGTTTTAGGGTCGCATAAAAACCATATTACCTGTGCCGAATAACTATTATTTTTTTTAAATATTTCAACGGCTATGTCTTTATCTTCCGACATCCATTTACCTATAATCTGTTCAGCGGTTATACTTTTTTCAGAATGCAGTAAAAGCAAAGTTGCAAGTATGAATAGTGTTTTCATGAGGAAATTTAGGAGTTAGAACTGAATTTTTACACCAGTATATATGCCGAAGCGGGTAATACGAGCTACATCAACGCCATCAAGGTGATTGAGTCGCCACACACAATCAATCGAAAAAAAGTTGAAAATATTTTCCACTCCTATGCCTACTTCGGCATAGGGAATGTTTCCGGTAATGCGGAATGTGTTAAGTTTATTAAAGGCAATATTGTTGGTCGTGAGGTCTCCCCAGAAAAAATTGGCGGTTATTCTCTCTCGAAGATTAAGTTTATTTAGTAGAGGAATTTTGTCCAAAATCAGCCCTCCTAAAGAATAACGGGTCAGCAAACTGACATATCCATCAGCCGCAAATTCGTAAGGGCTCATGCCATAAAAAGCGTAGCGGTCAGCGATGTAAAATGGATTTCCCCTCGGAATGTGCAATAGCAAAAGTGGTAGTGTCCCAAATATCTTGCCTACGCCGATATTGTAGTAAAAATTACCTTTGAGTGGCATAGGCAGGTCTTGTGAAAGACTTATGTTGGTTTTCAGGTATTCAAAATAGGTGTTGTTAAAAATGGGTATGCCCGTGCTGATATGTAACTGTAAGACAGGATGCCGGGTAAATATGCGTATTTTATCGTAGTTAAAAATGGTTGTCCGTTCATTGTGAGCATACCGAAGCGTCAATCCAAGTTCTGAATTGTACAAAGCATTGAGCCGACGTAAAGTTGTATCTGTTAAGTCAATGATGTCGTCGGAAGGTAAATAGCTAAATTGAAAAGTAGGTGTAATTGAGCCATACGAATAATATGCCTTTGCTGACCAGTTGTGATTAAGGTCTCGTTCGTGAGAAAACTTCACTTGGCGCAGGAAATTTTGATATACAGGAATCGGCTTTCGCAAGGCAAGCGTAAATAAATTGTCGTGGTCTAACTGGTCATCAAATTCGGTGAGTGCGTCGTAATCATTCTTGAACAAGACCTCGTACTTTCGGTAATTTGCTCGGTTGGGTACATACTTCACGCCCAATGCTTCTTTAAACCGGCCCTCTTTAGTCCCGTAGGCGGCATACCCCCAAAAACACCAATTTTTACTAATATCTTCCATTGACCAAACCCCCGTTCGAATTCGGACTCCTTCAGTAGGATTGGCACTTACCAATGAACTGTACGGACCCAGTCGCCAGCGGTTTCCAATGTCCCAATAACCACTAAAGACAAACGAAGAAAAATGAGTCGTGTTGATAAATCGTGAATTATGTTTGAGCGAGTCTGCGGTTTGATAAATAGCTTGTTCACGAGACGTTAGTGCGGTTAATCTATATGAATCTTTGAATTGTGCGTTGTTATTACCGTTTTTTTCACTGCTCATAAAATTATCGGCATTGACTCCCTTGACATTACTCTGATAATTACTGTAAATACTATTGGATTTTAGCTTCACGGCGCGACCCGTGGAATCAATTCGGCTGGGAAGTCCTAACAGTCCCAACCCGTTTTCAAAAACATATACAATTCGACTCTCGGAAGGTACCCAGACCTTGCCTTTGTCAGCGTCATAAATTGGAACAAAATTTTGGCCGATAGATAATTGCTGCACAAAATTGAGGTTAACTGTCGGACTGGTCTTCATTTCTATTTTTGCCACAGCATAGGTATCCGAATCTATCCATAATGTACCCTCAAACGTGTTTTCATTTTTGTATTTGGGCTTAAAATGAAGCGAATAGGTGTAAACATTGCCTTCTACCAAGGTGTCGGGTTTGTCGTAGTCGTAAAATGAAAGCCCAAGGTCAGAAATTGGCCCGAGAAACGATGTTTTCAGAATCGGAATCACGCCATCATACGCATTAGGTCGAATGCTAAATTTGTCAAACTTAGCCCCCAATTCGTCTGTTTTTAAACCTAAGTTTTTTTCGGCTATGAGATATTGAGCATCGGTTTGGGCAGCTTTGGCGTGAAATTCCTTATAGTATCGTTCTTGAAAGAAAATAGGTAGAGAATGGGCATTTATACTGTCTTGGTTATATTTTTGGTAAACCGACATGATATTGGCCAGTAGAGAGCGTTTCTGATTGGCCGTTAGATTTTCTATATCAATTTCCGTTTTAAGATAATTATTACGAATATAGTTTTTTAGTCGGGCGGGGTCATTGGATTTTTTGTGGGCAATCACCATTTTCATCAACGCTTTGCCTGGATCTTTGTATGCCGTTACGACCACCTCTTGCAACTGGTTGGGAGTAGTGAGTAGTTCGATTTTTAGCTCACCCACGGGAGCCTGCGAAATGACATGATGCTGAGACTCGTAGCCCACCTCCGACACCAGCATAGTATCGGGTAATGATTTGACCGTAAGTGCAAAAAAACCATTTTCATCGGTGGTCATTCCATTTTTGCCGACTTTGAGATATACACTTGCAAAAGCTATGGCATTTCCCGTGGCTTGTTCAACTACCTTACCTTTTAGTATGATAGACGTATTTGTTGGCTTTTGTCCCCACAAACTTGTAGCTACCAAGAGCATACTCCACTTCAATTGGAGCAATATTTTTTTCATCGTGATGATATGTTTAAATGACCAATAACTCATCGTCATTACGAACGATAGACTGTTCAGGTATGGTGTGGGAGGAACTATGAGCTGAGAAGGGCATAGTAAGCAATTTCTGAAAAACAGCATTTTCTTTGCTTTCCAGGTGCGTATCAACCCCAAACACTACTTTTGCAGCATCCATTCTACGGAAAGTGCCAAAAAGCCTATCCCAAACGCTTAATACATCGCCATAGTTACTGTCTGTATAGGGCAATTGAAAATGGTGATGAACGTGGTGGGCGTTGGGCGTGATAAACACCCAACTTACTATTTTATCAACTCTTTCAGGTAGCCGAAAATTAGCATGAGCAAATACATTTGAAATAACCTGAATAAATTGTCTTGCCAGAATCATCCAAAACCCTGCCCCTGTTATCAATACCCAAAATATTAAAAAAGACAGTCTAATCGCCGTCTCAAAAGGATGTTCCCTTAGTACAGTTGAAGTATCAACGACCCTGTCGCTATGATGCACAAGATGAAACATCCATAAAATTTTTACCTTGTGCATCAAGATATGATAGATATATTCCAGCAAATCCAACAAAATAAAAACCACCACAAATTGAGACATAGAAGACCTTAATGGCAATTCATGAATCAGACCCCACTCATGACTCGTCACCCAAGTAGAAGTGTAGGTAAGTGCAATTCCCAAAATAAACTGTATAGGGGCATCGGTCAAGGAAAAAAGACTATTTGTAATGGCATGATTCCATTTTTTGTAGTTAAAATTAAGCGAAGCAATGTTTTCAACATTCCAGAAAATAATAATTGATAGCGTCAGAACCGCAATGCGGTGTGAATCAGGTTGATACTCGAAATAGGCTTGTAAACTCTGCATTGGTTATATTATTTATGGCTTTTATTCTCAGAAGAGAAATGTCTTGATTTATTTTGTAAGAGTTAAAGTTTTATCTTTATCATTCTGGATATACAAATTTGACTGAATCAGACACGGCAATGGCCCCAAAAACCCCAAAAGCATTTTTGAATTGGGTAGGTTTGAGAAAAACCGGCTCTACAAAAGGGTTGAACTGTGAGAGTTTCTGGCGGTCTAACTGGTCATAAAAATCATAGGCGTTTTTGTCCATTGTCTGCAAACGAATATAGCCTACGTCCCCGTTTTTATGTTTAAATGTCGGTTCGGCTACAATCGTCAGCCCGCTACTGCCTTTGCTGGCATAAGTCGTGCGGCCTATTTCCAAGATTCTCACTTTTTTGTCAGTAAGGCAAGGGCTTTTTGTTCCGCCTGCATCACGGGCGGTGCTGTCTATCATTCGGGCCATCGTATAGCGATAATACAGATTGGGTTTGTTCTGATCTTTGAAATTTATAACTACGCCCTCGTGTTCGCCATACAAGTCGTTGAACGCTTGAATATAGCTTGAATTTTCGACAGGCGTAACGGGCAAGTCGGTAGTAGCCGTAGCCGTATAGTTTTGCCATTGCCATTGAATATCCAGTTGGTATATGCTGTTGGTTTTAATAGCGATTTTGCCTCTATAAAAATATTCAAATCCACACCTAAAACCGTTGTAGGTTGAATCAGGGCGAAGTACATCGGTTTGGCCACCGCTCGTTATTTTTACTACGGCATCTCTAATAAAAAGCTGGGCATTGGTTTGTTTTGGGTCAAAATAAGGTACGGTTCGGTCCAGATAGAGCTGCGGCACTTCGTTTGGGCTGAGTAGGCATTGTATCGAAACAGTACCTGTATAGGGCAAGGGCGTAACGCCCAGATTTTTTTCGCACGAGGCCAAACTCAATGCGATGACAGCCACAATGGACGCAAAAAACAAAACCTTAAAACGAATATATGTAGTTGATAATTTGTTCATTTCGATTAAAATTTAAAATTGTAGCTCACACTCGGAATAATGGGCAACAGCGAAACCTCTTTGGCCTGTGGGACTTTGGTGATAGGGTCGGTGGCTAAGTAAACAAAATAGGGATTTCGGCGGCTGTATAAGTTATAAATACCAAATACCCATTCTCCGTCATAATTTTTCTTGAAAAATTTACGATTGGGCTTATGCAAAATAGCACTTACATCGAGGCGATGATAAGGCCTAAAACGGTAATTGTTGCGAGTGGTATAGTCTGAGTAAGTGCCATCGTAGAGCGAGCCATCTTGAAAGACTGGAATACGGCCTGTCGGCATCGTAAAAGCCCCACCGCTTGTAAACACAAAATTAGCCGCAAAAGTCCATTTTTTATTAAACTCATAAGTAGCCGCAACGCTAAGGTTATGGCGTTTGTCATAAGTAAACGGAAACGGATTGCTGAAATTGAGTGAGTCGAACTGTTGGGTGGTTTTAGAAAGCGTATAAGACACCCACCCTGTGAGTTTTCCTACATTTTTCTTCACAAAAAACTCAATGCCATAACTATTGCCATTGCCAAATACCAATAGTTTTTCTAATTGGTTGGACAATAATGGCTGTGTGCCTTCTCGAAAAAGCACTTGGTTTTGCATCGTTTTGTAATAGGCTTCTACACTGGTTTCGTAGGCATTATTCTCAAAATTTTTGAAAAGTCCCAATGCTATCTGTCGGCTGTTTTGGGGCTTCACAGTAGGGCCACTACTTATCCAAATGTCGGTTGGCAACGATGCCGTACTGCTCGGTACTAAATGCACAAATTGGTTCATTTCGGTATAAGCCGCCTTAATCGATGTAGTAGGATTTAGGCTGTATTTAATATTAAGCCGTGGTTCAATAAACGAATAAGAAGTACCACTACGAGTAAAAGTAGGCAGTCGCAAACCGATATTGAGGCTTAGGTTGTCGCTGGCTTTTATTTCATCGTTAGCATAAAAAGCCCAAACCGTTGAATATTGTCGGGGAATACTGTCTGATTTTACGACTTTGAATATACCCGACTTAGGAATTTTGGTAGAAGTAGAAGAAGGAAAAAAGGTATTGTCAGAATAATTGACCCCTGCATTGATTTTGTGCCGATGGTTTGGGTAATATTCAAGGTCAAATTTGGCATTGAGGTCTCGTATTCCCGAATAGACCTGAGCGTAGTAGTTGTTCTGAATCGTTGAAAGGTTGAGGTGGTAGTCATTCAGAATGACCGATGTATTGGTAAACAACTTACTCGAAAATTGCCGATTCCAACGAATCGTAGCGGTATTATTCCCAAAATTGATACCATAATTAAGGCTATTGGCCCCTGTGTAGGCGGCATTGTCTAAGCCTGTGAAGCCGCTAATAAAAAGGCGATCTTTTTTGCTCAACCAAAAATTGAATTTGGCATTGAGGTCATAAAAATAATAGTTTGTGCCCCCCAAAAAAGGCTTTGCGAGCAAGTCCACATAAGTACGGCGAGCCGATACAATGTACGAAGACTTGTCTTTTTTTAGCGGCCCTTCAATGGTCAGATTCGAGGTTAGCAGCCCAATGCCGCCCGAAACAGCCGATTTTTGGTTGTTTCCATCTTTCATTGAAATATCTAAAATTGAACTCAAACGCCCACCATACTGAGCCGGAAAGCCCCCTTTGATAAGCGACACGTTTTTGAGGGCATTGGTATTGAACGTACTAAACAAACCAAACAAGTGATTGGGATTATAGACCGTGGCCTCGTCTAACTGAACCAAATTTTGGTCGGTATTGCCCCCTCTCACAAAGAACCCTGTTGTACCCTCTTGACCAGCCTGTACACCGGGCAAAAGTTGAATAATTTTGAGTACGTCTCTTTCGCCCAAAACAGCAGGCAAGGTTTTGATTTGCTTCATTGGCACGTCTATCACACCCATTTGTGGGGCCGATACGTTTTGGTAGTTTCGAGTGGCACTTATCCGTACCTCATCAAGCTGCCGTGCCGATTCCGCTAAGGCAATAGTCAGCGAAAGGCTGTTTTGGCCTGTTATTTTTTTGAGTTGAGGCTCATAGCCCACCATCGAAAAAACAAACCCAAGCGTGTCGGCCTTCTGCATAGTGAGCGAATAAAAACCGTAAGTATTGGTGGTTGTGCCTATTTTTTGGTTGGTATTAAAAATGGTAGCCCCAATAAGCGACTCACCCGTTCGAGTATCTCTCACATAGCCGCTAAGCGTAATACTTTGAGCCATAAGCACAGACTGTACGCTTAAATAAAAGCATACAAAACCCAGAAGTTGTAGATAAGTCTTTATCATAGTTCTTTGGTTATTTTCGATAAAGTAAGAACGGGATATCTCTCCCTTTTATCCAAAAATTTTTGGCGAAAACACCGGATATACAACGAAATTTGAATATCAGTGGTCACTACTGTAGTAAGAAAAGAGAATAGTCGATTTATTTTTACATACCCCTAAAAATCTCAGAGCTAAGTCTAACTAACAACAAGTTTCACTGATTATCAATATTTAAAAAAAGAGAATCAATTACACAATTTGCGTCATATTTAATTGATTTGAACGATTTAAAAAGATAGCAGACTTTGCCCGCTATCTTTCTGACTTAATTAAACAGCCATAAAAAGGGGGATTTATTGGGGTATTGCTTGCTCCATTTTCTTCAATACCACATAAATTATCAATTCGATAATACTTTCGTAACGGTTCAATGACTCTTCTGGAAATTCGACCTCGTAGCGTTGTTCCAAATACATCAAAAGCTCCATACGGTCTAATTCATCTAAACCAAGGTCATCCACTAATCCAGCGCCAAGATTTATCTTAGCGGGGGCAATTCTGAATCTACGGTGCATGAACTGTCGCAAGGCCACGAGGTCGAAAACCATCTTAGTCTAATTTTAATAACTTACCTGAGGCATCAAACTCAGCTTCGTAATTTTTGGCTATAAGTGTGAATTTCACTTCATAGCCCGTGATAACCCCTACTTTGTCTTTCTCTACAACAGCACTCACAAAAGCGTAGCCTTTATAAGTGGCATCTAAATAGGCAGTAACTGAGGCTGGCAGGTCTTTTTGGGCAATGACCGTGTCGTTATGGTTATTGTCAGAGTCGGCTGACCCTTTTCCTTCACTATCACCTTTGCCACCTGTATTTACACTAACAAATGCACCAGCGACATCGAAATTAAGGTGATATTGAGTATTGTTCTGCACAATCTCAACTTTGTAGCCCGACAATACCCCGTTAGCCATTCTGCTTTCAGCCTCTTTGAAAGTATAACTTACATAATTGGCTTTGAGGTAGGATGTTATTGCTGCTAACAATGTTGATTCGGCAATACCCGTTCCTTGATCGTGGCCATTAGGGGTTTCGAGTTTGGTAAATTTACCAGCCGCATCAAATTCTAATTCGTACTGGGCTGTGCCAACGGTAATGAGTGCTTCGTAGCCTTTTACCAAACCAGAAGCATCTTTTTTGACATCGGCTTGCACAATGGCATAACCTGCATAATTGGCTTTGAGGTAGTCGGTAATAGCTGTTGGCAGGATAGCAGGGTCTATGACATCGCCCGTTTTCAAGAAAACACCGTTGTTTTGAAAGGTAGCCGTTTTTCGTGCATTACCCTGACTAAATGAAGCCATATAGGCCGTTGGTGCTGTCTGTGTCCAAGTGGTTTGGGTGGCCGATGGGAAATTTTTAGACATAGACGAAAGCACTATTTGCGGAACGTTAGCTACACTCACAGTATTAGCCACCTGTGGGGTCAGTGCATCATTTTTTGAGCATGATGATAGCATGAGCAACCCGCTAAAGGTTGCCAAAATTGCATATTTCATTGTTTTAATAGCGGGTTTAAATATGAATTAATTTTTAGATTGTCTGTATTTTTTAATTTTTGATTTCCGTGGCTGGTGCAGGGCGTAGTCAAACAAACCTATTCGAACCCCAGCCGTAACATTAAGGCCACTCAACTGCGCTGCAGTAGGGGTAGGCAACATAGTCATGGAAGTTGTCATGGTCATGGTCATCGTTTTTGCCATGACGGTAGGTACTATACGATAACTCAATCCTAAGAATACTTTGGCATATCTGAACATATTAGCCTCTACATTAATACCTGGTTGAATAACGAAATAAGACACATCGCCACCGTAGTTTTTATCTCTCCGGTTGGCTTCATTTTCGTTGTGCCTTCCACTATTGTTGTCGATATCTTGACCTTTTTCGTTGCCAATGGAATCTATTTTGGCCATGCCGCCCCCTATCAACAAAGGAAACGAAACATGAACAACGCCATCGGGTTTGGGGGTATATTCGAGTTTGAGGCCGCCATACATATTACTCAGGCTGAGGGCTTTGGTACTGTTCAATTTAGTAGGAGCAAAACCGTCGTCAATGGTGCTGTACCCTGCCAAACCAATACCCCATTTTTTGTTGAGGTGCAACATTCCCAATACTCCCGCCATGGGCGTAAATTGACCCGCCAAACCACCATAGATAATTTCTGAACCCACCGACAATCCTAAATGATGGAGTTTTTTAAGCGGATTTTTTACCCCCGAAAAAAGCGTACTCATTTTTTCTGATTGTTTGGCTTCTACCTTTGGGGTTGGATTTTCGGGCAGTATTTGTGGGGTGGTCTGTCCAAACGAAAAGGACGTAAAAAGCAACCCTACGACAGTAGCCACAAGCAAATTGTTTGTTTTCATGATGTTTGTTTTAAAAATAAAAATTAAGAAAAGATACGTAATGAAGTATTATTCAATTGATTTCACCTTCACTGTTTAAGCCCTTACCTGTGGTCGTAAATCTGGCACCATGAGCTGTGCAGTAAAGTTCTCCGTTTCGGTAAATAACCTGTCGCTGTCCTTCATGACTGCAAATCTGCGTAACTGCTACGTATATCCCCCCTGACTCACCTGCGCAACTACCGTCGTGTTTTGAATGAGATAACCGCCCACTTTAGACAAAGCAGCATTATTAAAGCTACTTAAGTCAATGATAAAATCAACTGGGCTACTTGCTTGGGGTAACGCCTCCACTGCTGCATGAAGTTAACGTTTCACCGGCACAATACACCGCTAACAGTAACGTCCCTTTCAGACCAATACTTTTTAAAAACTTGTTACAGTTTAATTTTTTATTGATTTCCATTTTACTTATTTGTCTTAAATTGAAAAAGTAGCTGTGTTTTAAATGCCTTCTATTAGTAAGTTGTAAACTGTAAAAGAAAGGTTGGGTAAGTGGTCAAAAAAACATTTTTTTTGTCATTTCCCAAAATTCCACTTAGCTCCCATTTTTACGCCAAAACTACTCACGACTGAGCGTATGGGCATCTCTCTCACCAAGCTCGATATACCTTGTGAGTAGTTGGGTTCAGCAAATAGATTAAAATGTTTCCCTATTCCCAATTCAACCCCAGCCCCTAAATTTACGCCATAAGAATTACGTAAATTTTGAAAATTCGTCAGCTCGGCTGTAAACTCCCGTCCCGAATTTTCAAAAACCTCTATTTTACCTTCTTGCAGAATAGGTAGTTGCGAGTATCCTCCCAATAGCCCATAAAATTGGAGTTTAATAGGCACTTGATTCAAGAATCTAAACTGTTTATCCCATACATTGTAGCGAACCAATAACGGCACGTTAATCACGTATCTTTGAATTGGCTCATGTATCTCTATCCCAACTACACTGCCCGATTGGGCAAGGACAGAAAGTTTTTCTGCTGGAATTTCCACCTTACCCAAGGCCGTTCGATATATATAGCCAAATCTGTCATTGATAGCTTCGGCAGTCAATATTTGTCGAAGATTTCGGTCATCAAAACTTGCCCCGCTAAATTCTACTCCCGCCAGCAACTGCCATTTTTCAGAAAGCCGTATTCCAGCTCGTAATCCAGCCGTTATGCCTGCCTGTAACTCTTCGTCACCATAATTAAATGCCTTTGGCTCATTTCGCCGCACATCAATTCCATTCCATTCCGGCGACACATAACTTGATAACGAAAGCCTATCTAATAATGGCGTTCTGACTTTGGGTAGTTTTAGTGCAGTTTTAATGTTTGGGTGATATTTTATTGAAGGTATGCCTAATGGGGCGTTTGGAGTTATGGGTAGTGGTTCTAAATAGTTTACTGTAAAAGTCTTAAAATCAAGAGCAGCCTTTTCTTCATTTTCACGACTACTGAGCGAACTCTCCTGGAGTAATGACGTATTGTTTTGCTCATTGCCAACTTGGTTTTTGGTTTGATTATCTTGTTCAAAATGATTTGACTTTTTACTATGCGTAATGCCTAATTTATTTTTGATTCTTCCTTGGTTATTCTGCTTTGTACTTATTATCAAGTCATTTTGAGTAATTTGTTCTTTATCTAAGCCGTGTTTGTCGTCTTCGGCTGGGTTATTGTCAGGTGTAATGATTTCGTAATTCTGTTCCTTTTTATTAAAATTAGGATTGATTTCGTTTGTTTTAGCATGCAAATTTTCAGCATATACAACTACGGGGCGATTCACGAAAACCCTTTCAGTTCTCGTCAAATAAACTGTATCTGTCTTTCTGGTAGTCACCACCTCTTTCTGCGCCAAAGGAGAGTCGTTTTGAGTCAAGTACAAAAAGGCCGTTCCACTTAAAAGAGTCGCTAACACACCTACAGTACCTTTAAGCCATAGATTTACACACTGATAGCGAATCAGTTGACGTTCGAGTACCGAAATTCGGATATTCGCCCACAGCGACCCAGGAGGTTCCACATTTTTACCTTCAATTACTCGGCGGAAACCCTTGTCTATTTCGTCTTCATTGAAATCAGCCATAGCTAATCAATAATTAAAAGTCCAATAAAAAATTCAACAAATGTTCGCTAATTTAGATTAAGCATTACTCTTTCTATCTTTTTCTGCAAAATTCGTCGCGCATCTGATAGATTCGATTTGGACGTTCCAACCGAAATATTCAGTTTTTGCGCAATTTCTTCATGCTTCATTCCTTCAAAAACGTACAGATTAAATACTATTTTATATGCAGGGGGCAATTCCTGTATCATGGCGATCAATTCATCAAAACTCATTTGAGAATAAATATCATCCGCAGAAATAGGATGATATTCTTCATGAATATTTTCAATACTACCCCCATAACTTTCTCGCTGTCTAGTATCTTTTCGGTACTGTTCAAGGGCTGTTAGAACCATAATTCGTCTAATCCATCCTTCAAACGACCCTTCGTTTCTAAATTTATGCAATGATTCAAAAACTTGGATAAAGCCTTCCTGCAACAAATCCTTAGCTTCGTCTTTGTCGTGGGCATAGCGCTGGCAAACCGCCAACATTTTGGCAGCAAAACGGCGATACAAGGCTTCAAAAGCAGACCCGTTGCCATTTAAACAGGCACGAATAAGTTGCTGTTCTTCGGTCAATAGCATTTGAGGTAGTTCTATTATGTTAGTTGCATTTGAGCAAGGAAAGGTTGGGTAAGAACTGCAATAATGCGATTGAAATTTGTAGAAATTCTGGATAAGTAATTTTACACCAGAAAAAAGTCTATGTATAATAGAGTTGTAGTCAATTGATTATCAATATTTTAGATGAATAGAGTTATATTTGAGCCATGATTAGCTACAAACATATCCGCAGTGACCGCCAATGGCGAGGCACAATTGGCTTAACAGAAGCCAAATTTCATATTTTGGTAAGCAAGTTTTCACAAGCCTATCAAAAAAAAAACGGCATAAGCCTACGGGAAAATGCCTCAAACTTAGCAACAACTTTGCTGCTTCCAACCTATGAAGATTGTGTTTTTTATGTACTTTTTCAACTCAAAAATAGCCTCAATTATGATAGTTTAGGGTTATTGATTCACACTGATGCCAGCAATGCGAGGTTAAATTTTGAGAAATATCTTTCTTATTTGAGCGACATTCTCACCGATTTAGGTGCTATGCCCAAACATTCTTTTTCCAGTGTTGAAGAGTTTGAATCTTACTTTTTAGGTATCGAAAGTCTTTTGATTGATGCTTCTGAGCAAGCTATTAATCGCCCACAAGGCAACGAGAATCAAAAAGAGTCGTACAGTGCAAAAAAAAGAAACACCCCTATAAAGAATTGATAATCAGCGGTAAAAACAAAATAATTCATTATGTTAGTAAAACATATAAAGGAAAAGTACATGATTTTACAATTTTGAAACAAGAGTTTCCTTATCAACAAAAATGGTTTGCCAAATTTCGTACTCGTTTGGATTTAGGTTTCCAAGCAATAGCTGATTTATATACATTTTCAGAGTTGGTTATCCCTCACAAAAAGAAACGAGTAAAAAAAGGGGAATCCAATCAACTCTCGCAGGAACAAATTCGATATAATAAACAAGTGGGTAAAGAGAGAATTTACATAGAACATAGCATTGGAGGTATGAAAAGATATAAAATTCTCGTTTACCGCTGTACTTTAAAATCCGAAAACACTCGAAACGTAATTGTTGGTGTTTGTGCCGCTCTTTGGAATTTTACTATAACCTAAAACCCTGATTATCAATTTAACACAACTCTAATACTTTTTTAGAATATGAATTATATATGAAACCTTGTTGCACAATATTTTAACGTACATTTGTCATGTGAAAATTTTAGCTGTCATATTATCCATTTATGTATTGGTGCTGTCAGGTCTCCCTTGTGAAGATGATGCCTGCCATGGAATGAATAATGGAAAAGCATCATCTTCACAAAGCAACCACGCTGACCATCAGGGAGACACAAAATGTTGTTCTCCTTTCTGTACTTGTTGTGGCTCAAACATTGCATTTAGCTTTCACTTTCCTGTATTAGTTCCTGAAAATCGAACCTCCTTTTTTACCCAAAAAGTAAAAATCGCCTTCCACAACGATTCTTTCTTTTCTAATTTCTACGGAAATATCTGGCAACCGCCCAAAATCTAATTTTGAAAGTCTTATGGCCATTTCTTCCTGTTGATAGCTACCTATCAATAGGGGTATTTGTTTATGGCACTTGCGGAACACCGCCTGTATGAATTTTTCAAAATTAGATTCATTAGAAATGTTAGATAAAATCATTCAATTCTCAATCAAAAATAAGTTTATCATAGGCTTATTTACGATGGCACTGGTCTTAGTAGGTATTTACAACCTCAGCCGACTACCAATTGATGCCCTGCCTGATATTACCAATAATCAAGTTCAGGTCATTACTAATGCCCCTACCTTAGCTACGCAAGAGGTAGAACAGTTTATTACCTATCCCATTGAGCAAACCATGAAAACCGTCCCACGCATTGTAGAAATGCGTTCACTTAGTCGTTTTGGACTAAGTGTGATTACCTTAGTTTTTGAGGAAAGTGTGGACATTTATTGGGCAAGAACTCAAATAAGTGAAAGACTAAAAGAGGCCGAAAGGCAAATTCCGAAAGGTATAGGCACACCAGAATTAGCACCTATCAGTACCGGTTTAGGTGAGATTTACCAATATGTGATTTACGCAAAAAAAGGCTTTGAAAAGCAGTATAGTGCGTCCAAACTACGAAGTATTCAAGACTGGATTGTAAAACCTCAATTGTTGGGTACGTCAGGCATTGCCGAAGTTACCACCTTGGGCGGTAGCCTCAAACAATACGAAATTGCAGTTGATCCTGACCGCCTAAAAAGCATGAACATTACCATTACTGATGTTTTTGATGCCCTTGAAAAAAACAACGAAAATACTGGTGGTGCTTATATAGATAAACAACCATACGTCTATTTTATCCGGGCTTTGGGAATGGTGAAATCTATCCCTGATATTGAAAAAATAGTAGTAAAAAACAACGATGGTATTCCTATTTTGATTCGAGATGTGGCAAAAGTGCAGGAAGGTTCGGCTTTGCGATATGGCGCAGTTACCAAAGATGGCAAAGGAGAGGTAGTAGGCGGAATGGTATTGATGCTCAAAGGCGAAAATTCTTCCGCTATTGTAAATCGTACCAAAGAGAAAGTTGAGCAAATTCGAAAATCATTGCCCGAAGGCATTGCCTTAGAACCATTTATAGACCGTACCAAATTAGTAAATAATGCCATCGGAACAGTCCAGACAAACCTACTCGAAGGAGCTTTGATTGTCATTTTTGTCTTGGTTTTGTTACTTGGCAACTGGCGTGCAGGTTTGGTAGTAGCCTCTGTGATACCTTTGGCACTGCTTTTTGCCGTCATTATGATGAATCTATTTGGCGTAAGTGGCAACCTGATGAGTTTGGGAGCAATAGATTTTGGGTTGATTGTAGATGGTGCTGTCATTATTGTTGAGGCGGTTATTCATCGGCTACATCTCAATAAAGAAGGGCGATTAACTGCCCAACAGATGGATGAAGAAGTTTTGGGCGCATCAAGCAAAATTAGGAGTAGTGCAGCTTTTGGCGAAATCATCATCCTCATCGTTTATTTACCCATTTTGGCATTGGTTGGCACCGAGGGAAAGATGTTTAAACCTATGGCTCAAACGGTCTCATTTGCTATTTTGGGAGCTTTTATCTTGTCTCTTACCTACGTTCCAATGGCTTCGGCTTTGTTTTTGAGCAAAACAATTAGCCATAAAAAGAACATTTCCGACAAAATCATTGACACCATTTACCGTTTCTACAAACCCGTTCTGGACAAAGCTCTACAAATGAAGGCTTTAATTTTGGGTGTATCGGTCACGATGTTTTTGATTGCTTTGTTGGTTTTTAGTAACATGGGTGGCGAATTTATTCCAACCTTAGAAGAAGGCGATTTTGCTATCAATTTTCGCAACGCCAACGGAAGTTCGTTGAGCATGAGTATTGAAACGTCCACCAAATTAGAGAAAATTCTGAAAACAAAATTTCCCGAAGTGGTGGAAGTTGTTACAAAAATTGGTTCAGCCGAAATTCCCACCGACCCAATGCCCATCGAATCAGCGGATATGATTATCATTCTCAAACCTAAAAAAGAATGGACAACTACCAAAGATTTCTACGAATTGGCCGATCTGATGAAAGAAGAATTGGAGCAAATTCCTGGCGTAGGTTTTGAAGTGTCACAACCCATACAAATGCGTTTTAATGAGTTGATGACGGGTGTTAGAAGCGATATTGCCATTAAGATTTTCGGAGAAGATTTAGAAAAACTGGCTGCTACATCTACAAATGCCATTGGCTTAATTGGAAGTATAGAAGGAGTAGCGGATATAAAAGACGAGCGGATAACAGGGATGCCTCAAATCACCGTGCGGTATAATCCTGACAAATTGGCTTTATATGGCTTAAATGTCGGCGACTTAAACAAAGTTATTAGAACAGGTTTTGCTGGCGAAGTCACTGGCAAAGTATATGAAGGCGAAAGGCGATATGAATTGGTAGTGCGATTAGACAAAGATTTTCGTCAAGATATTTCTAACGTAAAAAGTATTTTTGTGAGCCTACCGAATGGCAACCAAATTCCACTGGAACAGGTAGCAGAGGTAGGTATTGAGCAAGGTCCTGCCCAAATCAGTCGAGAAAATGGTAGAAGAAGAATCGTAATTGGGCTGAATGTTCGTGGTCGTGATGTAAAAAGTGTGGTAAACGAAATTCAGGCGAAATTAGACGCTAAACTCAAACTACCCGAAGGCTATTATGTAACTTATGGCGGACAATTTGAGAATTTAGTCGAAGCAAACAAGCGCCTTTCTGTGGCTGTTCCAGTGGCATTACTCCTCATTTTTGTATTACTTTTCTTCACATTCAACTCAGTCAAGCAATCCTTATTGATTTTTACGGCTATTCCACTTTCAGCAATTGGTGGCGTGTTTGCGCTTTGGCTGCGTGGAATGCCATTTAGTATTTCGGCAGGGATTGGCTTCATTGCCTTGTTTGGCGTAGCTGTTTTGAACGGAATTGTACTCATTGGTTATTTCAACCAACTCAAAGCCGAAGGTTGGGACAATGTGTTGGAAAGAATCAAAGAAGGCACAAAAGTGCGGCTACGCCCTGTGGTGATGACGGCGGCAGTAGCCTCTATGGGTTTTTTGCCTATGGCTTTAAGCAACGGCTCAGGGGCAGAAGTTCAAAAACCTTTGGCAACGGTCGTCATTGGAGGCTTATTAACAGCCTCTTTACTTACCCTTATTGTTTTACCGATTTTGTACTTACTACTTGAAAAAGGGATAAAAGTCCCTAAAAAATCAAATATCACACCTCTTATAGTCTTAGTTGGATTATTGCTGGGCGGCAAGGCGCAAGCTCAAACTTCTCTCAATCTCCAACAAGCCATTGAGTTGGGTACTAAAAATAATGGTCTTGTACAAGCCAGCGAGTTAGCTATCAAACTACAAAATCAGTTAAAACCTACGGCTATCGAATTGCCCAAAACCAACATTAACGCCATGCTGGGGCAATATAATACTCGCAGTTTCGACCAAAATTTTAGCATTTCACAAGGATTTAGCCCATTTCTATTTCAAGCTAAACGAGGCTTAATTAATGAGAATATTAAAGGTAGTGAACTGAAATTGTTTGCTACCAAATATGACATTGCTTTTCAGATTCGACAATCTTGGAATACCATTTTGTATCTGACTGCCTTGAATCAATTGCTCCAAAAACAAGGCGACTACCTACAAACATTCGTTAAAGCAGCAAACCTTAAATTCAAAACAGGCGACAGTAATTTATTGGAAAAAACTACTGCCGAAACCAAGCAACAAGAGTTAGTGCAAATTAAAAATCAAAACGAAGGCTTGATTTCGGGTGAAAAAATCAAATTGAAAAGCATTTTGAATCTGAATACCGATTTTACGCTTGTCGAAAATGAGTTTTTGCCCTCAAAACTCCTCAGTAGCGATTCGATGCTTATCAATCAAAATCCAATGCTAAAAATGGCATTGCAACAAATTGAAATAGCATCGGCCAGCAATAAAGTAGAGAAAGCCCTGCGAAAACCTGATTTTTCGGCAGGCTATTTTTTACAGTCACTCACGGGGAGTCAGCAAGTTGACGACAAAACGGTTTATTATAATGGCGTACCCCGTTTTCACGGTCTAACATTGGGTATAAGTGTCCCGATTTTCGGGGGGGCTTACAAAGCACGCATCAAAGCATCAGAAACGGATATTCAGCTACAACAAAAAAATGCTGAATACCTTAAAAATCAACTCAGTAGTCAGCTTTTTCAGCAACTTCAAGAGCAAAGAGTTAATCAGTCGTTACTTGATTATTATATCCAAACGGCTTTGCCTAATGCTGAAATCATCACCAAAAATGCTACAAAAGCCTACCAGAGTGGCGAAGCGGGTTATGTGGAATACCTACAAGGTTTAGAAACGGTTTTGAGTATTCAACGCAATTACTTGCAAGCCATTCATAATCTGAACCAGAACCTCATCAATATTCAGTATTTGTTGAACAACTAAATTTTGAAACCATGCAATTCCATATAAAAAATGTTTTTTCAGTAAGCACGGCTTTTGCCCTTTCCTTTTTGATTATTTTCTCTTGCAACAAAAAAGCGGAAACTGCCGAAACCGAAGACCACCACGGTGAAAAAGGAGTGGTAGAGCTTACACCAGCCCAAGTAAAAGCAGCGCAAATTATCTTTGGGGATTTTGAGAAGAAAAACCTCAGCGAAGTCATTACGACTAACGGCTACACTCAACTGCCCCCCCAAAGCCAAGCAGATGTGTCGGTTTTTATGAGTGGAATAGTCAAGACCATTACTGTAATAGAAGGACAGTATGTAAAGAAAGGTCAAACCATAGCCACATTTCAGAGTATGGAGTTTAATAACCTTCGCCTTGAAAAAGCAAAATTGATGGAGGAGTTGCAACAAGCCAAAGTCAACAAAGAGTTTTTGGATTTAGATTTTGCCCGACAAAAAGAACTGAGTGATGAAAACGTTACGGCTAAAAAAACGTTTCAAAAAGTCAGCTCAGAACTTGATTTGGTGAATAACAAAATCAAAATAACCCAACAGCAAATTGAAATCTTAGAGCAAAACTTACTCCTTAATGGTAATGGCAATGCTGCCACGATTTTGATTACCGCCCCAATTTCGGGTTATATCACCGCCATCAATGTAAAAATCGGGAGTAACATTTCGGCTAATACGTCATTATTTTCGATTGTAGATAATTCGGCAATGTACGTTGAGTTATTGGTTTACGAAAAAGACCTTTATAAAATACAAGTTGGCCAAAATTTACGCTTTGTGCTTACCAATCAGGGGAATAAGGAGATTATCGGCAATATTTTTAGCATTGGCAAAGCCTTTCAGAAACAAACCAAATCGGTGGCCATTCGTGCTAACATCAACAATAAGACTATCGGTTTAATACCAGGAATGTATGTCAATGCCTTAGTTGATATTGGCAATAGTGATGTGAATACCCTGCCAGCCGAAGCCATTGTAAAAGCCGAAGGCAAAGAGTTTATTTTTATTCGTGAGGCCGAAGAAAAACACGAACATAGTACAAGTGAGAAAAACCATGAAGAAGATACAGGTGTGCATTTCAAACGAATAGAGGTCAAAACAGGTACCTCTCAATTAGGATATATACAGGTTACCCCCTTGGAAACGATTCCAACAGGTGCAAAAATCGTCATAAAAGGAGCATATTATTTACAATCGTCCATTGCTAATGCCGAAGGTGGAGATGAGCATGGACATTGAGTAGCTTAAATATCAAACGAGAGGATGGCACAGTTTTCAGAAGTTTTTCTGTATGCCCTAATCCCTGTCATTTCTATCCTAATAGGAGGAATGACAGGCTTATTCCGAACGCCCAGTGGAGCGTTTAGAAGTTCGGTGTTGCATTTTGCTGCTGGCGTAGTTTTTTCGGTGGTTGCCGTAGAGTTGCTCCCTGATATTATTAAAGAACATAAGCCCATAGAAGTAGGTATTGGCTTTGGATTGGGGATTGCTACTATGCTTCTGATAAAATATTTTGCCGAAAAACTTGAATCTAACAGCGCAGAGAACAGCAATAAAAATAACTTACCAATAGGGCTGTTAGTGGCATTGGGAATAGATATGGTGATAGACGGTTTGTTGTTGGGGGTAGGCTTTGCCGCAGGTAATACCGAAGGTATTTTGCTATCAGTGGCATTGGCATTGGAGGTTTTTTCGTTGGGATTGGCCGTTGTATTAGCTTGCAGTAAAAGCAATATTTCCAACCAAAAGAGCCTACTTATCTTATTCCTTCTGGGTTTAGTTTTCTTCGTGGGGGCCGTTTTGGGAATTACGCTACTATCACGTTTATCACAAGAAATGCTTGAATTGGTTTTATCGTTTGGATTAGCCGCCTTGTTGTTTTTAGTAACAGAAGAACTACTCATTGAAGCCCACGAAGAAAAAGAAACCCTTTTACAAACCAGTATGTTTTTTGTAGGTTTCCTTATCTTTCTTTTAGTAGGGATGGTGGCATAATTTTAAAATATTGAAAAGCTAAGAATATATACAATATGAACCAAATTCTTTTCGGCTCGCTGATATTGAGCATTTTACATGCGCTGATTCCCAGCCATTGGCTACCCTTTGTTACCATTGGCAAAACTGAACGCTGGTCAGAAGGTCGCACCCTTACCGTAACGGCATTGTCAGGTCTTGCCCACACCATAAGCACTACCATTTTAGGAACTATTGTGGGTTTGGCTGGCTATGAATTAGCCGAAAAATACCATGAACTTGCTGAAAGCGTGATTCCTGCTGTGCTTCTGATGTTGGGGTTATGGTACCTAATGCAACACCTACGACATCAACATGCCCACGAACACATTGATACCCAAAAACAAAAAGGCAAATCATTCAAAGGTCTTTTGTTTTCGCTTTGTATCGGCATGTTTCTGTCACCTTGTATGGAAATCAATGCTTACTTTCTAAGTGCAGGGGCATTGGGCTGGCAAGCATTGAGTTTGGTGGCATTTATCTATAATGTGGTCACACTCGGAGGAATGCTAATCATGGTCTGGGTAGCAGGGCGTGGGCTTCGGCTCATCAATACCCACTGGTTTGAACATAACGAAAATCTCATAACGGGGCTAACCCTCATTGGATTAGCCATCCTCAATTTCTTTATCGAATTCTAACTGATCGTTTTTCATGGAAAAGAAAATGCAAAGTCATAAAAATCATACAACAGATAATTGCTGCGACACGTCGCCAAAAGTTAAAATGCCAATACATAGCGATAACGACGGACACGACCACGACGAAGAATCAGGTGAAGCAAGCCTATTTCAAAGCCGCTGGCGGTTGTGGTTGAGTTTAACAATCCTACTGGGTTTCATTGCCGTCACGCAGTTTTTCAAAGTAGAAGTAGCCAAATCCGTTGAAATTACTTTAATGACACTTGCCTACCTATTGGCTGGTTACAATACCCTCGAAAGGGCTTTTCGTTCGCTACGCCGAGGCGATTTTTTCAACGAGTTTACACTCATGTCCATTGCTACGTTGGGGGCATTTTACATTGGCGAATACAGCGAGGGTGTAGCCGTGATGATTTTCTATGAAATTGGCGAATTGTTTCAGGATTTGGCAGTCAATCGCTCCAAGCGTTCCATCAAATCCCTATTAGATGTGCGCCCTGAAACCGTAACAGTATTACGCAATGGTAATCAGCAGAGCATTAACCCATCATTGGTGCAAATTGGTGAAACTATTTTGGTGAAGCCTGGCGAAAAAGTCGCCTTAGACAGTACTTTATTGACTGAT
Source organism: Runella sp. R5_40 (assembly GCF_057652295.1). Lineage (NCBI taxonomy): Bacteria > Pseudomonadati > Bacteroidota > Cytophagia > Cytophagales > Spirosomataceae > Runella > Runella sp. R5_40. The sequence goes on from NZ_JBYFCH010000021.1 coordinate 78,469, forward strand.
AACGCCAGTTTCAATACAGCAGCGCTCACGGGTGAATCTCGCCCCGACACCAAACGCATTGGCGAGGTAGTGTTGGCAGGGATGATTAACTTAGATAAAGTAATTGAACTGACAGTAACGACGGCTTTCAAGGACTCTAAACTTTCTCGTATCTTGGAAATGGTACAAGAGGCCACCGCTCGCAAAGCTCCTACCCAGTTGTTTATCAGCCGTATGGCAAAAATTTATACCCCCATTGTATTTGGATTGGCATTGGCAATTACCTTGATTCCTTTCCTTTTTGTATCGCCTTATATTTTCAATGACTGGTTGTATCGGGGTATGGTATTTTTGGTCATTGCCTGTCCTTGTGCGCTTACTGTTTCAATTCCTTTGGGCTATTTTGGCGGTATTGGCTTGGCTTCTCGCCACGGCATTTTAGTCAAAGGCTCTAATTTTTTGGACGTATTAACCGAAATTAATACAGTCGTTTCAGATAAAACAGGAACGCTGACAAAGGGCGTTTTTAAGGTGCAAACAGTTAGCCCCCCACCCCCCGATGGGGGAGTTTCCGAAGGAGAATTTATCAAACTAACCGCCGCTCTTGAAAGTAATTCTACGCACCCCGTGGCGAAGGCGGTGGTGGAGTATTCTAATGAACAGAAGGTAAATTGGCAAAATAGCAAAGTCGAAGCCGTAGAAGAAATATCGGGTCATGGCTTGAAGGGAATGGTAGATGGCAACGTAGTACTGGCGGGGAATTTGAAACTATTGCAAAAGTTCGTTATTTCATACCCCGCTGAATTGGTGCAAATCGTTGAAACGGTTGTGGTCATAGCCATTGATAATCAATACGCTGGCTATATCACCATTGCCGACGAGGTAAAAGACGATGCCGCCCAAACCGTTGCTGATTTGAAAGCGTTAGGTATTGAAACAGTTATGCTATCGGGCGATAAGTCGGCAGTGGTGCAAGAAGTAGCCCACAAACTGGATATCTCGAAATCCTACGGTGATTTACTACCTGAGGGTAAGGTAGAAAAAGTACAAGAACTTAAAAATCAGGGTAAAAAACTTGCTTTCGTTGGCGATGGTGTGAACGATGCTCCCGTAGTAGCCCTTGCCGATGCGGGCATTGCCATGGGGGGTATGGGGTCAGATGCCACTATCGAAACTGCCGACATTGTGATTCAGAATGACCAGCCACACAAGATTGTTTCAGCTATTAAAGTCGGAAAAATCACCAAATCAATTGTTTGGCAAAATATTTTGCTGGCGATGGGTGTAAAAGTGGCCGTTATGTTGTTGGGGGCAGGAGGTATCGCCACTTTGTGGGAAGCCGTTTTTGCCGATGTGGGTGTGGCTTTGTTGGCTATTTTGAATGCTTATCGAATTCAAGGCAAAAAGGTTTGACCTCACCATAGAATACCAAAATCAACATATTTTATCACTCATTTATCGCCGCATTTCTATGAAACTTTATTGGAGTATGCCCCCATCGTTGCGGCAGCACTATCAGCAAGAATTACAACATTACCAAAACGCTTTTGCTACAGGAAATTTATCAGAAGCATGGCATCGGCTCGAAAGAGCACACATTTTGGGACAGGCTTGGCCACTCGAACATTCCTATGTGCATTGGTTGATGCTCAGATTTGGTATTTATATCAAAAGTACCAAAGAAGTATTGGGGCAAATTCCGAGGTTATTGGTAGGAGGAGTTAAATCTTTTGTAGGGAAGATTCCAGTGGGTAATACGGGTGGGGCCAATGTTCCTTCCCTTCGCCCAATGGACATTTCGCCAGACTTGAAACAAATTTTAGAATCCAATCTAAAATGATTACCTTAATGACAGTAGTCTTGGATTTCTTAAAAAGAATACTCAATTTTATATAAATCTCTAATCGCCTGACTACCTTGTTCTTCACGGTACACATACGGCAACGAATCGCCACCTTTTTTGTGGTTTTTATGCTGTTGATTCAACTCAACAATGTGCTGTTTCGTCATGCCCACCGCTTGGCAAACGGGAAGATTATTTCGCACGCTCACCCTTACAAGCCCGTTGGTAATAGCCCGTTTCAGCCTAATAATCACTCGACTAACGAGCTGTACCTTTTAGATACGATTTGCAACGCCATTTTTGTAGGATTGACAGCTTTTACGTTTAAGTCGTTGATATTTTGTTTTATCAACGACTTAGTTTTTTTCTACCAAACGCTCTTCGTAACTACCTTTTTTGCTACACCCTCACTACGAGGCCCGCCCATTTTTTGTTGAAATGCTATCTATCTCTAACCAGAGCAAGTATATGTACTGTACAGTTCTGGTTGGAATACCTTTTTATTTTCAACAAAAAATACGCAAACTGATGAAACCAATTTATTACTTATGCCTGCTGGCATTTGGCGCTTTTGCTATTACCGCCTGCGAAAAATTATTGCCCGCTGCGCCCGAAGAACATGAAGTGCTGGACGGAACCATTGAAGGGCTGACGGGTACCGAAAATGCCCAATTCTTACGGGGAGACCTTGCCTTTACCCGAAATTTTACGCCTGCTACGGGGCTAGGACCGCTCTTTGTTTCAAATTCTTGTATTAGTTGCCACGCTGGTGACGGCAAAGGCCACCCTTTTACCAACTTGGTACGTTTTGGGCAAACCGATGAAACAGGCAATAAATTCATAGCACACGGCGGTCCTCAACTCCAAAACAAAGCTATTCCTGGCTTTTCGCCTGAAAACATTCCGTCAGGGGCTTCTCATGCTACTTTTATGGCTCCTGCCAACACAGGTTTGGGCTTTTTGGAAGCCGTACCCGATGCCGATATTCTGAAAATGGCAGACCCTGACGACAAAGACGGTGACGGTATTTCGGGTGTTCCGAATTGGATTGAACTACCCGATTTTGTTAAACCTGCCACCAATGCTATCAGCAAAGAGGGTAGGTACATAGGGCGATTTGGGCGGAAAGCAGGAGCGCATAACTTGCTCAACCAGACCGTCAATGCCTACAACCAAGACATGGGTGTGGTGACTACCTATTCTCCCCACGACACGTACACTGGCAAGGAATTAGACCCCGAAGTGCCTAACGTAGAGGTGGAAGATTTGGTGTTTTACCTTCATACACTCAAAGCTCCCATTCAGCGTAATACTGATGCTGCTGATGTAAAAGCAGGTAAGCAACTGTTTGTCAATATCCAATGTGGAACTTGCCATCGTCCAAGTTTAAAAACGGGTAATTCATACATCAAGGCACTTGCCTACAAAGAGTTTTTTCCTTATACCGACCTCTTGATGCACGACATGGGAAAAGAACTCGATGATAACTATACAGAAGGAACTGCCAAAACTTCCGAATGGCGCACTACACCACTTTGGGGCTTGGGATTAGCCAAAAACTCTCAAGGAGGCAACCTATTTTTGCTCCACGACGGGCGAGCCAAAAGCATCGAAGAGGCTATTTCATACCATGGGGGTGAAGCCCAAAAAAGTCGTGAAAAGTACAAAGCCCTCAACACTACTGAACAACAACAACTCATCACATTTTTAGAAAGCCTATAATCACCTCACCATGCAAAGAAGAAATTTTATCCGCACAAGCTGTTTGGCTTGCCTCGGCGGTAGTGCAGTAGCTACGTTACTACAAGGGTGTAGTTCAACGTATTATGCCCAACAAGTTCAATTGCAACAGAACAGCTTAGTTGTCAAAAAAAGTGAGTTTATCGAAATGAAAAAAGGGCAAGCTACGTCGAATATGCGCAATGTCGTGGTAGCCAAGTACGAGAAATTAGCCTTTCCAGTTGCTATTTTTCGACTTGCAGAAGACCAATACAGTGCCGTGTATTTGGAATGTACCCACCAAGGTAACGAAGTACAACCCCAAGGTAACTACTTGGTGTGTGAAGGCCACGGTAGTGAGTTTGACAGCAAAGGCAACGTAACTCAAGGGCCAGCCGAAGACCCGTTGCGAACTTTTTCGGTGAAATCTGACAAAGATAATATTTACATTTTACTGAGCTAAACCATGCAAAAACAATACTTAATACTATTAGTCATGCTGAGCGGGTTTTTGAGTGCAACAGCCCAGATTGACACCACCTTATTGCGGCGAAACACAAAGGTAGATTCGACCAAAATGAACATGGATGCAGTCTATAATCGCCCGTTTTTACAAGTAGGTCGTACCCCGCTGGGCGTGGGTGGCTATGCAGAATTAAACACAAATTATGCCGCTACTGACGGCATAAGCGAGGGTCTATCGTTCCAGATGCGGCGTATGACCTTGTTTTTTGGCGGTAGTCTGCACCGCAAAATCAAGTTTATGTCCGAACTTGAATTTGAAGACGGTACCAAAGAAATCAACATTGAGTTTGCGGCCGTCGATTTTCAATTTGCTAACTTGTTCAACCTGCGGGGGGGTATTATTATGAATCCCATCGGAGCTTTTAACCAAAATCACGATGGTCCTCGTTGGGAGTTCAACGACCGACCTATTTCGGCAACGCAAATGCTTCCAGCTACGTTTAGCAATGTCGGTATGGGCATTTATGGCAAAAAATACTCCAAACAGTGGGTCTTCGCCTACGAAGCCTATCTTACCAATGGTTTCAACGACGACATCATCGCCAACGAAGACGGACGAACCTCACTACCCGCTGTCAAGGCCAATCGTGACCGTTTTGAAGAAAGTAGCAATGGACAACCACTTTTTACGGGTAAAGTCGCTATTCGCAATCGAAAAATCGGTGAAATCGGTCTCTCGTACATGACAGGTGTGTATAACAAATTTCAAGACGATGGGTTGATATTGGACGAAAAACGAGCGTTGGGCGCATTTGCTATTGACGTCAATACCACACTCCCCAAACTCAAAACCTTTATTACAGCAGAATGGGCGTGGATTAACGTAAACGTACCCTCTACCCACGCCACCCAATTCGGAAGTAAACAAAGCGGTGGATTTGTGGACATTGTACAACCCGTTTTTAAAAAACCACTGTGGGGCTTTCCGAACTCTACATTCAATGTAGCCTGTAGGGTAGAACGAGTGGATTGGAACGTTGGTACGTTTGCCGAAACAGGCACAAAAATCTATGATGAACTTTTTTCTGTAATGCCCGCCATCAGTTGGCGACCTATTCCCTCTACCGTAATTCGGTTCAATTATCGTATCCAACGTCAATGGGATATTCTGGGAAACCCTCCCGCCAAAACTGGGGCATTTCAGTTAGGAATTTCGAGTTATTTCTAAATCAAAGGGGCGGTTACTCGCCCCTTTTTCATATCTGTTCAATCTTAAAACCTGCCTGTTCCACCGTTCGCTGAATAAGTTCACAGCTAACTTCTTCGCCCGAAACGGTCAGGATTTTGTCGGGATTGTTGGTATCTACTTTCCAGCTTTCTACTTCTTCCAACTGGTTCAGAAAAGGTGTTACTTTGGCTACACAGCCGCCGCAGTTGATATTGGTTTTGAATTGCAAGGTTTCCATTTTAAGGATTTGGTTTATGTTAAACTACATTTTTTTCATTTTTAATCGTAAACTATTGGCCACCACCGATACTGAACTCAGTGCCATCGCCCCTCCTGCAATCATCGGATTAAGCAAAAATCCATTGATGGGGTACAGTATCCCCGCTGCCAGTGGTATGCCAATGAGGTTATAGATAAACGCCCAAAAGAGGTTTTGGTGAATAGCCGCTACCGTCCATTTAGAAAGCCGAATGGCTTGGGGGATTTTCTGCAAATCACTCGAAATAAGCGTCATTTTTGCTACGTCCATCGCAATATCAGATCCTTTTCCCATAGCGATACTCACATCCGCTTGGGCAAGGGCATGAGAGTCGTTGATACCATCGCCAACCATGGCTACTATCTTGCCTTGTTGTTGTAATTCTGCTACAAAAGCTGCTTTATCGAAGGGTAATACTTGTGCTTTGAAATGCTGAATACCCACTGATTCTGCTACTTTCTGAGCCGTAAAAACGTTGTCACCCGTGAGCATAAACACCTCTATTCCTGCTGATTGAAGTGACTCAACGGCTTGCAATGAGGTAGATTTTATGGGGTCAGTAATGCCAAATACTGCCAAAATTTGCCGTTTATCGGCAAAAACAATTACCGTTTTGGCCTCCGATTGCCACTGAATAATAGGTAAATCATGCGAAAGAATACTGAGTTCATTCATCCAAACGGGGCTACCCATGTAGTATGTTTGACCCTCTACAAGCGCTTTAACACCTTTACCCGTTATGCTCTCGAAGTGTTGTACAGGGACAGCTTTTACACCTTCCAACTTCATGTGTTTGACAACAGCTTCGGCTAATGGATGAGATGATTGACTCTCTATTGAGTAGGCAATTTCTTTTAGCAACAGGCTTTCTATTGTCCAAATACTGTTACTTACCGTTGGTTTGCCTTCTGTAATTGTTCCTGTTTTGTCTAAGACCACCGCATTGATGCGATGTGCCAATTCCAAACTTTCAGCATCTTTTATCAAAATCCCGTTTTCTGCCCCTTTGCCTACCCCCACCATAATGGCCGTAGGTGTGGCCAAACCCAAGGCACAGGGGCAAGCAATGACCAGTACTGTGACAGCGGCTAAAAGTCCTTGTGTAGTGGCATTATCTCCACCTAATAGAATCCAAACCAGTAGCGTTACCAACGCAATACTTATCACTACTGGTACAAAAATACCTGCAATTTTATCGGTAAGTTTTTGGATCGGTGCTTTGCTGCCCTGAGCGTGCTGTACCATGATTATGATTTGCGCCAGCAATGTTTCGCTCCCAACTTTTTCGGCAATAACACGAAAACTTCCCTGCTGATTGATGGTGCCTGCATAGACTCGATGTCCTTTACTTTTTTCAACAGGAATCGGTTCTCCCGAAATCATACTCTCATCCACAAATGACTTACCCAATATTACTTTTCCGTCCACGGCTACCTTATCACCTGGCTTCACAATGATTCGGTCTCCCACCCGTACTTCACTAATCTGGATTTCTCGTTCTTCGCCGTTTTCGATGACCCAAACTGTACGGGGTTGCAATCCCATAAGCTTTTTAATGGTAGAGGAGGTGTTGGCTTTGGCTCTTTCCTCCAATAATTTACCCAACATAATAAACACAATCACTACCGCTGCCGCCTCGTAATATACGTGAGCATGTAAGCCCTGTCTATGCCAAAAATCAGGATATATAGTATTGAAAAGGCTAAACAGAAAAGCAATACCCGTACTCAGCGCTACAAGCGTGTCCATGTTCGCTTTCCGATAGCGGGCTTGTTTCAAAGCGTTGATAAAAAAACTTCGTCCGAATACCACCAAGACAGGTGTAGTCAACAGCATCATTAGCCAATTGGCATAAGGCATATCCATGAAAAACATTCCAATGACAACCACGGGCAAAGTCAGTGTTCCTGCCCAAATTACGTTTGTTTTGAGCTTTTCATACTGATTGGCTTTGATTTCTTCTTGTTTTTCTGAGGCTTTTTCAATGTCCAGAATTAAGTCATAGCCAACCGCTTGGAGCGATTTTTTGAGATTCTCAGGTGTTGTTTGGTAAGGGTCAAAAGCTATTTGAACTGATTCGTTGGCAAAATTTACGACACATTCCAACACACCCTGCTGTTGGCTCAACACACTTTCAACGCTACTCGCACAGGCAGCACAGGTCATTCCTATGACGGGCACTATAATTTGCCGTTCTTTCTTTTCAGTTATTATTTCCATCATCTTACAGATTTGATACTGCAAAAGTAAAGCTCACCAGTGAGTGAGCTGTTACAAGATTTTCGGAATGGTTTATATGATTTTCGGAAAAAGCTAAACAGCCTTTGTAACTTTCAATCCAAACCCTTCATCCAATTCAAAATAGAGTAAAAATCCTCGCTGTTTAGATTCTTGCTCCGTATTTTCAAGGTAAGAACGGATACCTGTTAGCGAACGCATTGATTCAGCGTGGTAAGGAAACATGCGAAAGAATTCTTTCATCATCCATTCCACATCTGTTACCATATTAAACTGATTGATTAAGGCCGTGCCTTGAAATTTGGCAACCAATTCTCCATAATGAGTCTTATTAGCTGCATTACCCAAGAGGCGGTCATAAAATTCGTCTGCATGTTTGCGTAATCGAGTTTTATAGTCGGTTGTTACTTGTTCTATGTACTTATCCACGTCCGTGATTACGTCTCCCCTACCCTGCTTGGCTTTCTTTTCTTCCAGGGCCTTCACGTTTTTCTTTTCCCATACCCAAAACCGTATGCCCGTTACTCGTGGTTTTTTAGATTCCAAGTTGTTACCCAACAATTCATATTTTACAAACAAGTCGGTTTTTTCGTTTATCTCGTGAATGGCTGGGTCGATTACATGCTTCTTTAAGGACGAAAAACGGGAATATACCGCTTTATTGAAGCCCAATTTTTCCTTGAATGATTTCAAATCTACGTCGATGGGACGACCATAATTTTTCCAACTACTAAAAAAAGGGAATAACTTAATAGAGCGAGTCGTTTGTAGGGCAAATACATTTTTCTTGAAGAAGCTAAAATTCTCGGTTTCCTTTACCTGCAAAATCTGCTTCGCTAAGTCATGCGAGATGTATAGATCTATTTTCCCCGAGTCGTGCTTATGTACACTCTGTGAAATAATGGGTACTATGATGGTCTCTCGGCCTTCTATCCATTCCACAAGCGTAGTCTGTAACATCTTGATGGAGTCAATCAAGTACGAATAGCCCGATGTGTTGGTGGTTTGGATGCTCTTTAAAAAGTCTTTAATTTCAAGTGTTAATACAATGTTTGTATTACGACTCAGATTCTCCAAGTCAGAGGGTTTTAAGCGAGAAGCAATTTCGTAGAATAACTTGGGAGTATATACTTCGTTGATTTCAGCTTTTTTACTTTTTGATAACTGACGTATAAAGGTAGGAGTTGCTATGGGATTATTCAGAATGACCACATCAGAATTATTCTGCAAGTCTTCAATGTATTCTGAATTGGTCTTCTTTGCCATTAGGGGTCAGTCAAGGTTTAGAATTCAAGCAAACATAGGAAAAAAGTAAATGTACTCAAAATTCATTTACATTATCATTTTTTAAGTATATTGATTATCAAGTAATTAACCATTATTCAGTAATGAATAGCTATACATTATTGCCAAAAATGTATATTAACTTACATCAGTATTCATTTTTTAGAATTGGCTACCATGGTTTTACATGAATGGATATACATTTTATGCTGAGTTATCAACAATAAAAATCATTTAACTCTTTGTTTATCAGTACAATAAATACTTATCCACACATGAATGAATATACATTTTATCAGTTTGGAGTTTATACATGAATGGATATACATGTATACATGACTCAATATACATTTATACATGAATGGATATACATTTATACATGACTCAATATACATTTTTACATGAATGAATATACATTTACTATTTCACAAAATGTTTAAAATCAAATAGTTACATTCATTTTGGGGGCTTCTAAAAAACTATTATATAAAAGCATTTAAAAACCTTCTTTAAAAAACTATATAAAAAAGGTATTTTGATTTTTTTGTTCTTTTATTTTTTTGAATCAATGGGGAAAAGAAAAATTTCTTAAAAGGATGTCATATAAACTAAGCATTTAGTTACTTTTAATTGACTTTAAAGACAACAACGCTTCAATTTGATATAATAAACAAAATTATTTATTGCTCGACATGAATGAATATACATTCTCTAAAAGAGAACCAAAGGGGTAATTTTGAACCACAAACAAAGGGATAAATAAGTGATTTACAGTTATTTAAGTGCTTTTTTCAATCAGAGTTCGTTCGTATTTTTGAATCGTAAACAAACACTTAAACGCTTATCACAATGAAAACAGCATCAAAAAATGCCAGTAAAAACCTATTGTCCCACACTTCAACTTGGGACAAAATCTGCTTTCCAGTTGAAACCGTAGCCTTAGAAGGACTTTTGCCCGAAAACTATCATGTTGTAGCGACTGACCGCCAACGAGCGATTGTAGGCCAAAAAACAGACGGTAGTAACCAAGTTTTCGCTATTCAGAGCAAAAGCTATTCTTTGATTCCTAATTCTCTGATTAAATCTGTTGCTGACGAGTGTTTAGGCGTTGACTATGAACTTAGCATTCGGTACAGCTCACAAGGTGAGTTTTCGATTGGAATTGTACTGCCCGATTCGCTGGTGATTGGCAAAATTGGTAACGACACGATTCGCAAGCAATTGACCTTTACAAACTCCTACAACGGGAAAACGCCGTTTACTATCCAAGGGCATGAGATGCGAGGTATAAAAAGTGCTGTTATGAGGGTCTCTTATTATCGTCAAATTTGCTCAAATGGAATGATGGGTTGGGCTGATGAGTTTATTTCGTTGGATGAGTATTTGCATTGGCTCACAAACGGGATGCCAGCTAATGCCAAGGTAAAAGGTTTGGAAGAACGGTTTGAGCAGAAAGATGAAGAACAATTCCTTCGGATTTTCTCGCACAAAGGCATTAACTTAGACAAGTTCCAACAGTTTTTGGTGGGCTTGGTCGGCGACTTTTCCCAAATCAAAAAAGAAAGTAGTACTTCACAAGTGTACAACTTAATGACAGATTTGCAAGTAACAAACTTGGAAGAAGCGACCGAAATAGTTCGAAAGGTTGGAATTCCTAAGAAATTAATTTCGGCAGCCTTAGAACGAATGGAATTAGAGCAAGGAATGTTGCAAAGTTCCTCCAACGTTTGGCTGCTCTACAATGCGGTTAATCATTCGCTCTTTAATCAAGCTACTTCTATGAGCGTTCAAGACAGATTCTATGCTGATGAAAGGGTTTTTCATGGTTTGCTAACAACGTATCTTAACTAATAAGATATTTTAATATTTACCTATCTTGATATGAAAATAATTGCATTTTTTTCGGTTCTCTAACACTTCAAAACAGTAGCTTGTAAAATCAAGCTACTAAAATCGGGAATCATGGGGAAATTGACAATACAAAACAATAGGTGATTAGAAGTTGATGCTAACTTCTTGATAATAAGGTAGATATTTTAGTATTTAAGTATCTTTATATCAAGATAATAAACTACAATCCAATGAGAAAGACAAAACGTGTACCTACCCTTTTGAAAAAGGAATTCCAATTAGAATTGATTCATTTCGGCAAAAGTAAGCTGGAAGAATTTGCCACTGCTATTGCTGAAAAGGTTGAAAGCGGTGAAGTTAATCCTGTACTTGCTGAGTCATGGCTCTACCGAATTGAATACATTGCCAAGCAAGCCCGTGAAAAAATTGCTCAAACTTTACAAGACGAATTAGATCGTTATCCCGAAAAAATTCCCGCTGCTTATGGATTGGCTTTTACTCGAAAAGCTACTTCGACCCGCTACGATTACTCGGCAACGCCTGATTATAAACGCTTGAAGGATGACGTGGCGTTGATTGAACAATACGCCCAGAAAGCCGAGAAATCTAAAACGCCTGTACAGCTCTATGACGAAGACGGGACTTTTCGATTCACCATTCATCCAGCCAGTAAGATTCAAAAATTTGGGTATAGCCGTGAAATCGTTGATTAAAGCATCTTGCTCAATCTCACAAACAGCCCGATACCGTCGGGCTGTTATTTGTCATACCATTGATATGATTCTCAGAAAAGGACTTATTGGAAAGGTGATTACCAATCAAAAACAAATCCTGATTGATAACCAGAGAGCCACACCCGATTTTGAATTCGTACCAGACATCAATCCTGATTTATCCTTTTTGGTTTTTGAATCTGAGATTGAGTTTTTGTAGTTTCCTATTTAGATATTTTTATATTTTAATACCAAAATACTGGGTTACTCCTCGGTAACGTATAAAGGCATGGGTTCGCCAACTTCATACGCTGCCCAGTCAAGGAATCAAGGGGAAGCCTTTAAAATAAGTTCAGCTTCGCTTTGAACGCATTTTGAAGGCAAAACGCACCAAAGACATTCAAGCCAAACACGCACATAGCCCCTACTCAACGCAGTTGTCTGGCTTGAAAATCTTTGACCCAAGCGCAATCAGGGGGAAAAATCACGACAAAGCCCTCCAAATCAGACATACACGAAGCTCCTACACAAGCCAATTGTCTGATTTGAAAACCTTTGACCCAAGCATAAGCAAGGGGAAAGCCTTCAAAATAAGTTCAGCTTCGCTTTGAACACATTTTGAAGGCAAAACGCACCAAAGACATTCAAGCCAAACACGCACACAGCCTCTACTTAACGCAGTTGTTGGGCTCGAAAGTCTTTGACCTAAGCGCAATCATGGGGAAAACTATAACCGCCTAATCGAATGGTAGTTAGAAGTTTGGTAACTAATTGATTATCAGTAGTAAATTATTTTTCTTATGCTTTAAAAAACGTATTTTTGATAAGTAATCAAATACAAATTATTCTTTCACTTTAATCAATTTTACCATGTCAGCAACCGTAATTTCTCCCGAAACTACCACAGTTTCAACGGCTTTAACTGTAAACGGAACTCAAAGATCCCTTCAAGAATTGTTCCCTAACTTATTTGAAACATTAGTTGATGAAGACACAGGCGAGGAAACCCTCGAACCAAAAATCGTTTACATTGAAGGAAGACCCAAGATATACCGCTTTGATGGAAAAACAGGGCGTTTCAATCTGGACGGGAAAGAAGATTTAGGCACTGATTTTACTTTTCAGCCTTTTGCATGGCGACTTTTTAACGGTGGGTTATTCGACCGTAAAGAAAGCACACAGTGGGTTGAGTTCTTCTTTTTGGACGCTGACTTGTGTGTAAGCACGATCATGTTCAATAACACGAGTGCCATTAATTTCAAAGAAGCCCGTGAAAAAATAGTCTATCAGCGTAAGAAATTTGAAGACTTGAAATTTGTTCTCAAAGCCGAAAAGAAGGATTATGAGATAACCCTACCTGATGGTAAAACGCAAAAGGGTAACTACTTTGCCGCTACTTTTCAATTTGAAGAAGGTGATTTAGCTTTTCGGAAGTTGGGGCGAGACGTGGCACGAGCTTACAACGTGTATGGGGCTGTTACCCTGCAAAATACCGTGACTACCTTCCTATCTGATTGGTTTCCAAAGCACCTTATCTATGGCCTACCTCTCGTTGAGCCGCCCAAAGAGGGAGCTACAAACGAACCTGTATCAGTAGTTGAGACAATACCTGTTGAGGAAGTACAAACCGTTTCAAAATCCAATACTAAGAAATTGTCAAGAAAGTAAACTAACACGAAGGCAAGGCTTAACAGCTTTGACCTTCGTTGGTTGGGAATCAAGGGGTAAAAGCGAATGTAAAACAAATGGTAGTAATAAGTTTTAGTTAATATGTTGATTGTCAGGTTAAATATAAAAATATCTAAATATTAAAGTATCTTTATAGTAAGCTAATCACTCAAAATGGGGCAGTGATTAGCACTTTGTTTCATCTTTAATCAATCGTAAAATGAAAAATTTACTACTCAAAATTTCGCTTATTTCTCTCGTCTTTTCTTTTCCGATTCTGGCTCAAACAGATTCAACTAAGCGCTTTACTATATCAAATGTAGAGGCCACCATGGGCTTGGGACTTCACCCTACTGGCAATATGTATGGCTTTCGATTAGGATTGAAAGATAACCTAAACCCTAATCGAGATATACGGGTATGGTTCAACTCGACCAAATTGATTGGCGACAATACGACCCGTCAAGTATTAGCTGGTGTAGGGATAAGGAAAAAAGTCCTTGAATTGCAAAGTGGCGTGTCTGGCTTTTGGGGTTTGTCCGTTTTTGGTGGACATGAGAAAAAATTGAGCGAGTACCAGGTATTAGGGTTTGTAGTCGAAGGGAAGCAATCCCGTTTTGTTGCTGGTATCGAAGGAAATGCAGAAGCCGAAAAAGGGCCAATTGTTGTTGGTTTTCGTTACCGAGTTAGTCCCTTATCACTGGCTCAGAAAAGTTATGCGCTTGTTTCGTTGGGGTATCGTTTCGACGCTCGGTTATTTCGATTGAAAAAATAAGCCAAATCGAAGCCCCAAGCGATTTGGTTGAGCCTCTGAAAAAGAGGCTCTTTGCAGCGGGAATCAGGGGGTAAATGCTAATAACCGAATAATAAAATATCTAAATAGAAAACTACTCAACTATTTTATCCTCCTCTTCGATGGCTTCCAATAGCTGCTCAAATTCAAATAACTCAGCTTTTCGTTCTTTACGCTTGGTAATAATTTCTTCCAAGGTTTGTTGCGCTTGGCTTACCGAGGCTTGAATCTCCTCATTAGAAAATAGCGCAAAATGCTGTTCTGAATCATCACTTGCGAACTCGGAATGTTCTTCGATAGGCAAAGGTGCTGTTTTTAATTTATCGCCCATTAAGCTATTTTGATAGGAAACTATTTTAGTATCTAAGTCATCTAACCGTGAGCTAACGATTAAATCTCCCGTATTTTTGAACGAACCGCCTTGTTTGGGTTGAAAGAATGTGAAGGTTTCGGGAATGGGTCTTTTTTCCTTAGTCCGTTTTGATACTTTGAAAAAGCCCAAGAGCAGAGCCGCCCAGATTACGATAACTAATATGGCACTGACTAAGTATAAACTCAACGAGATTTGTAACATCATTGGGTTTTGGCTTGAAAATAACCTGCCATTTCTGCCAAAAAATCATCAGATCTGCTTTTTTCAACAGCCTTGGCATGAAGGAATTCAATATATTTCTGCATCGAAATCTCCACACCGTGCCGCAGAGCCAACGAGTATTTGAGTTGTAACCACTCTGAACGAAATTGCTCATCCAATTTTAGTCCGATGTGAAATACCTTTTCGGTTTTTACCTTTACTGCGAGCTGAGGTTTTGGTTTTATACTCGTTTGGTAAGTAGATACTCGCCGATTGAGGGTTTCGTCGTCGAAGTCCATTTCTGAGATGGAAGAAGGGATTTGGCTTTCTGCAACCTTTTGTTTGGGCAATCCTATTTTGAGTGTTTCGGGTAGTTGTGGCATGGATATTTAATTATTTTGATAATTAGATAGCTTAATAACTTCTTCGGTAAACCGTGCTATGCCATTGAGGTACTGGCCACCTTTGAATAGAATAGGAGACGAAATGGTTGTCCACATCTTGGCACGGTCGAAGCCAGAATCAGCATCATTCAGTCGAGTTTCGAGAAAGTCAAAAGAAATGCCCTTAGCAGCAAACTTGGTTTTCAATTGCGATTCAATGAGTGCCGCTTTTTTCTGAAACGTGAACTTATATTTATTCCAAAAACAGCAAAACTGGGTTGAATCGGAAAGATGACCTTGCTTTACGTGGTCGGCCAAGGTCAGACAATATTCCAGTGAGGCCATCACGTCAATGTTTTGCGTGGTAAAGGGAACAAGAACCAAATCGGCGAAACGGAGTGTACGAACAATACTTTCATCAAACCTACCCCCTAAATCAAAGAAAACATAGTCGTAGGAATCACTGATTTTCTCAATGTTCAATTCATCTAATTCCGATTGTTCAACAGTGTAAATCGGATAAAAATCAGTAATGCTGCGTTGTTGATTGTGGCGATACCGTTCATAAATGGCTTGGTCGGCTACTGAAAGCTGAGAGGCAAAAAGAGCTTTTTTTACCTCATCAAAATCCTGACATTTTTGGCTGATATTTTGGTAAATGGTTTGTTCCCGATGGCGCAAGCTGTCAATTGAAAATTGTGGAGCATCAGCATCAATCACCAAGACTCGTTTACTCAATTCGTAAGTTAAGTAAGACGATAAAATAGTCGTGATGGTAGATTTGCCCGTTCCGCCTTTGGAGGTATGTACACAAATGATTTGGGCTGACATAAATTTAGTAAATTATATTAAAGTTGCTAAAATAAATAAAATAGTTTATTTAATATTGTTTTTGAATTGGAATACCTCGAAAATAGGTTCGATAGAGAGGAAAGAACTTAGGAATGAAGGGGAAACTTTAAAGGTTAAAATCAGAATAAGCAAGTTATGTTTTTGGCAGACAAAAAAAGGGTAGAGATAATAGACGAAGGGGTAAAATCCAAGCACAAAAAATCAAAAATACCATCCAATGGTCGCCCTAAAAAAGATGAAACAAAAGTAAGGAACAGGCGACTAACCGTGCGATTTACGGAGGCTGAATGGGACTTATTGAGTAAACAAAGTAAAGCAAGTAACCTGAATAAGGCTGACTTTTTGAGGCAATGCAGTATGCAAAGTAAGGCGTACTTACCTGTGCAACAATCGTTACCAACGGACGTACTTGCTTTGCTTAAAAACCTTGAAAAGTTATCAGGAACGATGTTGCAATTGAGTCACAAAGTCAGCCATGAAAAGGCTATTTCGGCTGAGATAAAACAGACGACTTTGCAGGTATCTAATATCGTTCAGCGTACTTATGACTATCTGGAAGAAACCTTATGATTGGAAAAGTAGCCTCTATCGGAACGAGCTTCTTGGGGACATTGGAATACTGTTATTACGCCACCCGTCCCAATCTAAGCCTTGACCGTTCACAAGTAAGGGGTGAATTGGTCTATTTTCAGCAAGTACCTGTTTCAACGGTTAATAATTTAAGACAGGAAAAAGGAGCTAATAAGACTCTTCTGAATCTTGAAAAAATGGCAGAACGGATGCAGCGTACCGCTAACTTAAATCATCGTATTGAGAAACCCGTTTGGCACCAAGTTTTTTCGTTTCCCGTTGGCGAGAAAATCAATACCGAAACGATGGCTGAGATTTGTCAGTTGTTTGCGCAGCGTTTTGGCATGGAAAACAACCAACTCGTTGCTTTTCGCCATGCTGACAAAGACCATGACCATTTTCACATCATTGCTAACAGAATCAGTTTAGATGGGAAAAATACGGCAAAAACTCGCTTCAATTTTTTAGAAATGGGTCGTTTTTGTCAGGAAGTAGAACAATTGTATGAGCTTACATCAACCACTCAAATGAAGCGGGTAATTTGGAAGGAACAGCAAAAGACAGAGGATGCGCCAGAGGTGATAACAAAAAGACAGATTCGAGTAGGTTAGGGTTTCACCCAAAGCTGTTCACGAAAGATTCCAGCATTTCTAAAATTTTCATACTGCGGTGGGCTGCAAACCGAGGTTCAATATGAGCATAGATGCCTTCTTTAATGTCTGGATGTTTTAGAAGTCTTGTGAATTCTACTTTTAAATATTGGCTCAAATCGTCAGAAATACTGTATAAATCATTACTTATTGTGGAGCAATTGTCAAGGATAAAGACGATATCCTCAAAATCAGTACTGGTCCGAAAGTCATTCCCACCTCGCATCTTGTGTGCTTCTAATTTTGTGGCAATGAAGTAAGCGGAATTAAAAATTTTCACAGAGAAGCCATCAAAAAGCTCATGATCAATCGCATTTTTGAAACCATCTACATACCAACGGTTACTAAACCCAAGTATATTGGTTGTAGTTGGCATCACATCAACAATGATTCCTTGGACTTTGTACCGACAAATTACACCTGATTCAACATCATTTTGGAAGCCGATTGAACGAAGTCGTTCATCCAGATCTCCATAATTTTTGTAAGAAGCGAGTTCAATAACCACATCAACGTCGTTTGTTGGCCTAATTTCTACTGATTTTTGTACATCAGCGTAGAGGGCAACAGTGGCGCCACCGACAAAGACTACATTTTCATTGAGTTCTTGTAAAGCCGTGGCTACGGCTTTAATCCGCAGTATGTTAATATGCTGATTGTACGGATGCATCGAAAAGGGTTTTAAGTGCTTGATTTGCTAATTTGATTTCACGGGGTCTTCCAATTCTCAATATATCAATGGCCGCTAATATTTCGTATAAAATAAGGTCATTTTTAACCGCATTAGCTACTGAAACGTACAATGGTTCAATAACTTGACCTCGAATATTTCCATCAGGATTAGGCCAAACAAACGCTTCATTTGAGATAAACTGGGCTTGGAAAAACGGGGCAGAGTGTGCCGTTGGCGTACCTATTGATAAG
Organism: Runella sp. R5_40; assembly: GCF_057652295.1. Classification (NCBI taxonomy): domain Bacteria; kingdom Pseudomonadati; phylum Bacteroidota; class Cytophagia; order Cytophagales; family Spirosomataceae; genus Runella; species Runella sp. R5_40. The sequence continues at coordinate 96,462 of NZ_JBYFCH010000021.1, forward strand.
GGACCAGGTACGGCGGGAAACACATATTTTACGCCATGTTGCAAAAAATCCAACAGGTTATTTCTAAAAACCTGCCTTTTCTCATTATCAATCAAACCACCAATCATGGAGCGATTGAGTGATTCACTGATTTCGGACAAACTAATCCCTAAATCATTTGACAAATTACGAATTTTCCACTCGTGATGCCCGTAAGCAATAATTTTTGATAGAACCACTATATCAAGCGGTCGCATCCCATTGTGCTTTTTCATGTTCGTTGTTCGCAAATTGCGATATGCGAACAAAAATAAACATTATTGTCGTAACTCAGTCATTTTCAAATCAAAAATGCTAATCCATTGGATAAAAAAATCACCTATTAAATCCTCTATTTTTGACAAAATAGCTTACTATCTGTATATTTAGATATTAAAATAGCTAACTATTTCTAATGGAAACAACAACTTTACCCATTGAACAATCCCCCAAAAGACGAGCCGAAGCATTGGGGTTTCGATTGGTTAGAGTACAACAGCAATCGGCAGATGTGTATCAGATTTTTGATACAACAGGGTATTTGTGGCAAATAAGACTTTGTGATGAATGGGACGAACTACCAAGTTGGCAGCTTAGGAGCGAGGCCGAAAAAGATGCCTTGTTCACCTTGGCGATGGATGAATACTACGGCTCACCTTGTTGGGAAGAGGGCGGGGGCTTGGGAATTATGCCTTGTGTAGAATAGGATTAAAAATATTTTGCACCCATTCGGGTATAAATCAAGTATTATTTCCTATATTCGTACCCGAACAGGTATAAAACAATTGAATACTAATGAAATAACCCCGAACAGGTATAAATGAAAAGTCTTATTGCCCAATTTGTAAAGGACAAACGCAAGTCTTTAAAACTGACCCAAGTGGATTTAGCTGAAAAATCAGGCGTAGGGCTTCGCTTTGTACGAGAACTCGAACAAGGAAAACAAACCTTACGGCTTGACAAAATAAATCAAGTTTTGGATTTGTTTGGGTGTGAAGTAGGACCCGTCAGAAAGGAGGTAAGTCATGAATAGGAGTGGAGCGGTTTATTACCAAGACCAATTGGCAGGAATCATTAGCGAAGAAGAAGATGGGTATGTATTCACGTATGAAGCAGCCTATTTGAAAAATAATTACCTGCCTGTGAGCTTAACTTTACCGCTGAGGGAAGCACCCTATAAAAGCAAGATGCTATTTCCATTTTTTGACGGATTGATTCCCGAGGGTTGGTTGTTGGAGATTGCCATTCAAAATTGGAAGCTCAACCCACGAGACCGAATGGGACTATTACTGACAGTTTGTCAAGATTGCCTTGGGGCAGTAAGTGTGAAGAAAATAGAAAATAGTGAGCCATGAACCAATGCTGCCTTTATTGTTATCAGCCTTTGAGTGAGCCTGAGCAAGACTTCCACGTCAAATGCTGCAAGAAATTCTTTGGGACACCTATGCCGCCGATTCTCCATTTGACTCCTGATGATTTGCGAGAAATGGCCCGACGACTCATCATTCGTAGCGTAGCTGTAACTGGTGTGCAGCCCAAACTCTCGTTAGATTTAGAAAGAGTAGATGCCCAAACAAGTCGCCTGACGGTGGTGGGGTTGTGGGGAAATTATATCCTCAAACCACCAACTGACCACTTTGAAGCTCTACCCGAAAACGAAGATTTGACCATGAAATTGGCAGCTCTATGCGGCATCAAAACAGCAGAACATACACTAATTCGATTGCAATCGGGTAAATTGGCATATTTGACCAAACGCTTTGACCGACAAAAGGACAAAAAAATCCACATAGAGGATTTATGCCAACTGACCGAAACCCTCACCGAACATAAATACCGAGGCTCCATTGAAAAAGTGGGTAAGACGATTCGTACCTATGCTACCAATAAAGGTTTGGATGCGTTGGCTCTATTTGAGTTGGTCGTTTTTTGTTTTCTCACGGGTAATGCTGATATGCACCTGAAAAACTTCTCGCTGATTCGGTTTGACGATGGAGAGGTGGCTCTATCTCCCGCCTACGATTTGGTTTCTACTAAATTGGCTATGCCCGAAGACCTGGAAGAATCAGCTTTAACCATAAACGGCAAGAAAAACCGACTCAAACGAGCCGATTTTGATGAATTAGCTGCAAAGTTGGGTATTCCTGCCAAATCTTCCGAACGGGTTTATGCTAAGTTTGTAAAGAAACAAACTGCCATGTTAGAGCTGATTGGGCAGAGTTTTTTGCCGGATGAGATGAAGGCGGAATATGCTAAGGTGTTGATGGGGAGGATTGAAAGGATATAATAGTTAAGTATTTAGATAGAAAGATATTTTAATATTTAGTTGTTTAAATAGGAATTCGGCACAATTAAATTTCACAAAACACTACCCATAGAACAGGGTGAAGTTGCTCACCTCCCATGCCACCTCACTCCCACAAACACCGTTGAGTGAAACGCTTGTACTGATGATGTAGGGTTCCATCGTTGGCGGAAACCGAAAACAACGGGATTTATTTCCACTTCGAGGCCAGCGTCCAAGCCTACCAGAAACGTGGAACGCTGCATTGCGGTTTCAGAAATAACTTGGTCATGGTTGATGGACTCATAACCTGCAAAGGGTTGAGCCAATCCCCGCACAAAAAAGGTACGGGTGGCATTGCGGTGTAAGATGAATTCGTAGCCATATCCCAAGATAAATTGTTCTTGTGGGATATTGGTTGAATCAACTAATGCGGAGGTTTTACGTTGGTAACTTGCAGTGGATTTCCAGGCGTTGTAATGGCGGTTGTATTTTCCAGTTGAAAGCAGTATTTGGGCACCACTAAGGGGGCGAAAACCGTCCACTGTTCCCAAATAACCTTCAAAAAACCGTTGCCCTTTTAAGTGGTTTTGAGCATTTGCTGCAAGCCCAAAGACGAGCCAAACAGCAACTATTTGAATAGAAAGATATTTTGATAGTTTAGTATTCTTCATTTTTAACTCAAAATCAAAGGATTATAGATTCTTAGCTTGTAGCATGATGTCGCTTTCTACTTGGAAACGCAAGTGGCGACCGCCGTCTTTTTCGTACAGCTCTACTTCAATTACTTTATCTTCTGGGAAAGTTCGCAAGGGGAGGGCATACACTGTGGTGTACTCGGTATTACTGCGGATGGTAGTCAAAGTTTTAGGATAATTGGCGAAAGGTTTTATTTCTACTTCTTGGGCTGCCATGCGTTTGAGTACGTCTTTGTCTCTCAGATAAAACTTAAAAAAATCAATTTCGTAATCAATCTCAGAATCGTTTCTAACGTTCAATTGAAAGTAAATCGTTTTATTTTTCACGTACAGGCTCGTGAGCAAGCAGGTCAGTTTCATCTTAGAAGCACCGATGTTTCTAATGTACGAAGTCAGCTTCTGAACCTTCTGACATTCGGTTAGTATCTCGTTTTCGTTTTTCTCATTGGGTTTATCCACGAATGAAATAATAGGACTGTGGTTCATTCCTTTTTGGTCAGACGTAAAATTGTCGGCTAACAAATTATTGGCTATGTTGATGTTTAAGATTTCGGGGTCTTCTTGAAAACGAACCAAGAAACTGTAAAAACCGCCTTCTTCCGTAATAACCGTCATATTAGTTTCGCAGAAATCGGCTTTTTCTTTGGCTTTTACACGCAGTATATTCGGTACTGTTTCGGGAATTTGGGCAATTACATCGCCTGTACCAGCGTCAAATTCTCTGATTTTGGCAGGGAAAATGATGTGTATTGTTTTTCGATTGGAAACTCCAATTGGGTAACTTCCTTTTACTGAGCCTTTATCAATTGGTAAAATATAAGGCGTGCTATTCACTGATTGCGTCAGTATTGGATTGGCGATTGAAACACCTTCTTTCTGGGCATAACTTGAAAGTGACAAGCTGAGACCGACAAATACTGTCGGATAGAAAAATATTTTCATATCAAGATAGTTTGTTATTCGTTGATTGTTCCGAACGAACTACCCCGTTCGGTGGGTTTGAGTAAGATTTTGTAATTGGGTTTTACGGTTACTTTCACATTCGCAATTTTCGCTTGGGCGTATGCTCTCACGCCCGAAAAAATCGAATTCCCAGCTTGTAAGGCCATTTGTGTACCTACCTGTTGTCCTAAACTGCCTTGCTGAATAAAGAAAGAAGGTGAAGCTACTGCTGTTTGTGCTGATTGCCCCAAACTATTGGCGATGATGTTTTTCTCTCGAATTTTAGGAACATAAAGCCCTGCACGGCCATCCAAGTCATATACCGTGAGATTGGTTTGATAGAGGGTGACGCCGAGTCTAATGCTAATGATTGTAACACTAATCCTTTCTCCGTTAATCTGACAAGTTCCTGCCAGAAGTGTGTGAACAGGTAAAGTTACTCGTTCACTATTTAACAGCAATTGTACGGTTTCAGTCAATCGAATTTTTAGGGTACTTCCATTTTCTACTACCACTTTGTCACCGTCGCCGTGTATTACTGCTTCGATGGCGGTGTTGTTAGTGCGGGTTGATTTGGAGTTGGTTTTTGCACTGTTAGCGCCGTAGAAACCGTTAGTCGTTCTCTTTTCAGTTTCCGTCAAAATCATAGTATTAGGCTCTTCGGCTTCATTTTTGAGTAGCCCCTTGTTCTCCGCTTCTATTTCCTTTTTGAACAATGTGCGGTACTCAGCGGGTAATTGGCCACCGTAGGCTTTTTTGAGGGTCAAGTATTCTTTGGTCATTAATGGATCGGCAGATAGGGTAGGGGAGGTTCCACCTTCGGTTTGGCCACCCATATTCCTTTGATTCGCCATTTCTATTTGCCGTAAAACAGTTTCGGTCGCACGACGATTAAAATCACGGTCGGCTCGGTCTTGACTTTCCTCGCTTAATTGCTCCTTACTTTTTGGGCTGCGGTACATCGTCTTCAACACCCGTTGCTGCTCCCTTAGTTGTCGTTGGTTTTGCTGGGTAAACTGACGCTTTTGAAATGCTTTTTGCTCAGTAGGTGAAGCGTATTGTAGTTGATTATTCCTCCGTTCAATTGCTTGCAAATCATTTTCAGTCAAGTATTCATTCGTGCCCAGGCGTTGCGTCGGGTTCTGCCCCGTGAGCATTTCGGTATTTTGAGCAGCGTGTTGATCGAGGGCATTTGTACCTGAACGATTAGGGCTAAGGTCGGAAGGGGTAAAGTCTTTGTCATACTTGTCGTCATCCTTCACATTTTTTAGTTTTGCTTCGGGTGGGGCTAAGTCGAGGTGAGTACTATCAGCAGAATTACTTTGACCAGTTGAGATAAATCCACCCATCACTCCAAAAATTCCTATTCCGATTAAACAAGCAATTGGGATTAGAAACATGGCTAACTGTTTTTTATTAAAACTCAATTTTTTAGCCGTTTCAGCCCCTGCCGTCATGGGCACATGGTGCGGATTTGAGTTGTTATTCATGTGCATTGGTAGTGAAAAATTTAATTAAAAACATTCCTTATTTGCCAAATGAACCATGCGAAAAGTAAAAGCAAAACGCTTAAAATCAGTACGTTTCTTAGCCGAAAGCCTACTCGGTGTTGCCAGCTATTTAGGTAGTTTGCTATTTTAATAGTCAGTTCCGAAAACCATTTTCCTACTTGTTCGCCCACCTGAAAGGCAGGATGTTCTTCCTCTTTTTGGGTTTTTCTGAATAATGAGCGCATGGTTATTTTGAACGTTCCCGCACGATTTTGGAAGTAAGAATTTGGAAATCACGCATCAAAAAACCGTTGGGTGAATTATCAGAACGATTGATGTCCACCAAATACGTTTGCGTAATAAGTTGCCTTTCTGAAATAGCAGTAGCTCGTTCTTGAATAAGTGTTGCGTACGTGATGGTTCGGTAAGGATACATTCGTAAATCCGTTAAAACAGAATCTACTTTAACTCGTTGGGTTACGTTCCCTTGAATCATTTCACGATAAAAATTCTGCTCGCTGAGGTTATCATGTAGCTTCTTTGCAGACTCATCACAGAGAAATAACGCTTTTTTCATGTTGTCGTCAATGGATTTCGGGTCAGGCGAAACATTGAAGAATAGTTCGTGAAAACGACTTACATGGTGACGGGCTTCGGCTGGGCGATTGTCGGTTACGTCTCCGCAGGTTACTTCGATGGCTTCACCTCGATTGACCAGATAGATGCGTTTTGAGAAATCATTACTGTATTTGAACGCCAGTACCACTGCCGTAATAGAGATGAGAAATGAACAGGCAAATGCCACGATGACCAGCAGCCTACCTCGCTGGAAGTCCTTTTCTAATTGCAATAATTCTTTCATTTTTTGTCGTCGTAAATTTCAATGGATGCCCCTTTTTGATGAAAAACATAGGTTTTAGCTGTGTTGCGTTGGTATTTTTTGAATGACCAAATTACTATTGCAATCGTCATGAAGGCCAATAGTCCCAACGCTCCAAGATTGAAATTGAGAGTTTTTCGGTGGCGGTACAGTAGGTTATTTCGGTATTGAAATGATTTTAAAAGCATGTGTTTACAGACGGTTAATTTTACGATTCAAGCGATTCTTTTGGCGTTTACCTTCCTGTTTTGTCGCATTTAAGGCTCCGAGGGCTGTTGCTCCAACCGTAGATTTTGCCAAGCCACCCACTCCGCCAATTACCCCACCAACTACTTTCCCTTGTGAACCATAGCTTGCACCTTTGTTAGAACCTTGTTGGACACCTGTTGAAACGTTCTTGGGAATGTTTACTAAACCATCAAGTGAAGCTTTGCTCGTATCTCTCAATATTCGAGTACCAGCACCAGCCGTTCCTTTGGCCACTGATGAGGCTGCACTACCAAGCGTTTGATTAACCATGCGAGTAGCTCCTTGTACCATTGCCCCGACCCCGCCTACGGTTACGAGCATATTGGTCATAGAAGGAACTTGAAAATAGCCAATCAGAAACATGACGAGTAAGGCGATGTAGGCTAATCCTAAATACTCAGGTTGCTGAGCTTCAGCTCCTCCCGACTGTACGGCAACCGCAGGGTCATAGGCATTCAGGTAGGCATCAGAAGCGGCAAAGGCAATGCTGCTGTACAAAGCCGCAACGGTGGGCATAAGTGTGTAGTTGATGTAACTACCAAACCAACTGGCTATATTTTGAGTAAAGCCAGGAAATATCGCTAATACAAACGCAATGGGGGCGCCCATTCTTAGTACGAGGCGGTAACAGATGGAAATCAAGAATAAAATGGCTTCGGCCAAGTGCATGATTGCCATTAAAATATCTTGAAGGGCAGACAAAATCTGAAACTTAAATTCCTCTGAAAAACGTTGGAATCCAATTTTGAAATCAACGCCTACACTACCCAAACCCATGAATGCTTCACGGTCTTCGTTTAAGTCACCACCAAAAATTTCTTTGTATCGTTGAGGATTGGTACCAATTTCGTCCCACTTCTCCCGAATTTTCTTTTGTACCATTTCGGTGTTCTTCTTGACCTTTTCGTACAAATCTCCGTTTGATGCGTTGACCAAACTTACTGTTTTCTTGCCAAAAGCGTCCATCACGTCACACATTTTGGGAGCGGAAGCAATAAGTAACACCATGAGAAACGGACGTAGATACGGGAAAAAGTCAATCGGTTCGTTACGGGAAATTTGCCCAATCAATCTCGAAAATATATAGACCAACGCACCAATCCCCGCCACTGCCCGTATGCTGACCTCTATTTTTTCCGCTGCACCATTAGAACTGGTGAGGGTACTTTGATAGACGTATTCGAGCGTTTTTAGAATATCGAAATTCATGCTATTTCAGTTTGATACCTTCGTCAATTCGGTATTTTTTGGTCAGTTCTTCTCGCATCGGAACCAGTAATTCCCGTCCGAGTATCTTGACAATCACCTCAAATTCTTCTTTAGAAATCTCTTTACCGTCAGGGGTTGCCCAACCTACCGTTTTTGTCCCAGCCCAGTTTTCAATCGGTCGGTATCCTTCTGCAATTTTCATGGATAAAGCTATGCGCTGTGCCTTCATTTCGGCGATTTGTAATTCATCTTGATAATTTAAAAGACGTTTGTTAAAATCCTCTTGTGCCTGACGCATTTTGACAGCATCCTCGGTTTCGGTGTAGTTGTCCAAAACAGAAGTTCCTTCTGGGTAAAAAGCATCATAAGCTTGTTCGTTGCCATTGTTAAAGTTAAAATTCCCCCCTAATGGGTTGCTTGTAACGTTTGCTAAGGCAATGTCATAGAGCTTGGCCGTAGCCTGTCGATCTCGTAAATTTCCAGCTCTCCTCATGGACATAGCTCGGATTCGATTGTAGTATGCTTGTACCAGATTTTGAAATTTTCCCGCTCGTTCGTGCGCCATGTTGAGCCAGTTCATTCGTTCGGAATCATTCATTTCAAGGATATTTTGTGAGGTAGATTGCCTCATATCTTTCAAAATATCTGTTCCTGCTTTGGTTAAACCTTGAAAATCCTGAATAATTAGCTGGTACTCGGCAGGATAAATATGCCCATCCTTTCCAATTGAATTAGCCATTTGATTGAGCATCGAAGTCGTTTGGGTAATGGTTGAAACCAACTGGGTTCCCCTGTGAAATTGTTGTACTCCACTGGCTACTTTTTTCAACTTTTCGACATTTTTGACCAAGGTTTTAAATGAAGGGTCTTGCAGCAGTTTGATGAGCTGTGTAACTGCCGTATGCAGAGGGTCAGATACCACAAACTGTGCATTGGCTTTCAATTGAAAAAAGGTCAAGAAACCTATCAGAGTGAGTAATTTTAAGGGTTTTAAACGTAACATGGGAGTAAGTATTAAGGTTGAAAAACAGTTGTGCGTTCACCGTTTGCCCACGCTTTTACGGCACTTTCAAGGTTGCCGTTGTAGTTGTTTTGGGCTAAATCTTGAATTTCCTCCACCTCTCGTCGTTCAGTGGTAAAAGTTCCATAGGCCGTTTTGGAAACTTCAACCCCATAAACTTTGCAATAGTCCCCCAGTAACAACGCCAATTCTTTGTACGGTGGGCGATTTGGGTCTTTGCCTTTATTGATACTTAAAATGATGTTCGCTTGCTTTTCGGAGAGTGCCAGTGTCTGCATGATTTCGCCAAAACGTTTCTCATAATTGCTTTGGTCAAGCAGAAACTTAATCGGCGAATTGTTGATAATAGCATCTTTGACGATGGCATTTCCAACCAAATCATCTACTTCCTGTGTAACAACCCCCAATGAGCCGTAATGCTTCCTAACGGTCTTTGAACACCAGCGTAAGAAGTCAGAAAAACTGTCTTTTGCCAAAGCTTTCCACGCTTCTTCGATGACCAACATTTTCAACACCCCTTTGACACTGAATAGTTTACGAACGTAGGTGTTCATAATCATAATGGTTGTCACGGGAAAAAGTACTGGGTGGTCTTTGATATTATCTAACTCATAGATTACGAAAGGTAAATCCATGAGGTCAATGTTTTGCCGAGAATTGAGCAAGTAGTCATATTGCCCTCCTTTGTAGTAGGGACGTAAAACGTATAGAAAGTTTTGTAAGTCAAATTCCTTTTCTGAACGCCCCTGGTTTTGCTTAAAGATGTCAGGATAGTCATTTTGAGTGAACTCATAAAAGCTATCGAAACATGGAAAAATATCATTCCCGTCATTTCGATTGCGACGCAGAGCCACGTAGTATTCGTGAACAATACTCGAAATTGTTACTTCTTCGGATTTGGATGAGCGTTCCCCGTCTTTTTTCCAAAGAGCCATCAACAGATTCGCCAAAGCATCTTTGGTCTCTTCATCAGGGTTCAAGTCCTTCATGTAGAAGGGATTGAAATTAATGGGGTTATCTGTTTCGTAGGTAATGTACCTTCCTCCCATGAGTTTGCACAGTCGTTTGTACGAGTGTCCGACGTCCACCATGCTGATGTGTACGCCATGGGAAAGTAAGTAGTAAATGATGTTGTTCATTGTAAACGACTTACCCGACCCTGATGGGCCAATGACCATAAAATTTCGGTTGGAAATCAACCCTTTTTCCAACGGGGCAAAGAATGGGTCAACCATACATGGACGCCCAAAGCGATCGGTCAGTAGAATTCCATTTTTGTTGAAAAAACCGTCTTGGTAGTTGGTTTCTAAGTTCCAAATGCTCGTAGCTTCTTCCAAAAAACAGGTAGCCAAGTTATCCGTTCCGATTTCAGAAATATTTCCAGGGATACAAGCCCAGAACAACGTTTCAGCATCCCAAGTGGCTAACTTTGGTTTGAAGCCTAACTTAGAAATTGCCGCCGCAGCCAATGAACGGTAGTTATCAGCAATTTCAGAATCTCGGTGAAAAACCATTACATTGAAGTGTGCTTTTACGACCTTTCTATTGTTGGCTTTCACTTCTGCCATAAAGGCATCTTTGGCTGAAATACTTACTTCGTTTTCCTTCGACCATGCCGAAAAAGAATAATGTCGGCGAACTTCTCCGACCATGTCGTTTACCATGGCATCACCGTCGCAAACCACTAACGCTTGATTATATACGTGATTGCAGGAGAGCATCATTCCCAGTGTCGAACCCGTTGAAATGGGGAAGTGGCTGCTGTCGGTGGAAAACTGTTCGAGCCGAGCGGAATTTTGTAAATCGTTCGGAAAATCGTTGAGTTCGGTAATAGCGTAGGTATAAGTAGTATTACCTGCCACTTTCAAACCGTCTTTTGTTTCGAGATCATACAACGCTTCGTCATCAAATGAAAGCGAAAAGTATTTTTGAAAAAGCCCCGTTTCAGTTTTTGTACCGAGAATTTCATCTTTGTTTAACCTATTCAGCTTTACCTTTCCGGAATCGTTGAAAGTTGCCTCGAATTGATTCACAATGTCCGTAAACTCAATCCATGTTTTCGGATCTTGGATTTCCTTTGGTACCAAATGACGTTTGAGTAGCGAGGATTGTTGACTCGTTCGTTTCAAAGGCGAAGAAGCAGGCCGAGTAATGTACAAATAGCAACGATGCCGTAGATAGGGACGTTCTGCAAAGTGTCGTTCATTTTCCCAAGCCACATAATTGTTGGATTGTAGATAGACACTCTCAAAATTTGGGTTGTATTCGTCCTCAATAAACATGTCCTGCTTGTGAATCATGTAGCCAATGGGCAGAATCTTGATTGCTCGAACCAACACGTCGTGTAGCGTATCGTATTCGCTATCTGAGATGGCGAATATTTCGGGGACTTTCATTTCAAAAGCTACCGTCAAATCAGCATTTTTGGAAACGATAATGTCCGTTTCAGCATCCACTGCCAAAATAGGGAATATCGTTTCAAGGTTTTTTGCCTTATTTTGGTTGATATTTTTCACTTGCGTTTGGATAAAGTTCGTATTTCAATCAATCGGGCAAAAGAACGGTTTTGGTAAACAAAAAAAGGCTTATGATTTTTGACAGCCAATTTGATTTCGCCCCAGCGTCCGTGCCGTTTATTGGCATCATAAGTATAAAAAAGCGTACTTCCTGCGCTAATCAGCAATACCGAAATAGCAATCAGGGTGTTCAAACCGATGATATACAAAAACAGCGTTAGGAAAATACTCGCAATGATGCCGACGGCAGCGTAGTAGAAATGTTTGCCTCGTAGTCCTCGAAACTCAATTTCATTGTCAACGCCCCTAAATACAGGAAAAGACTTCATAGAATTGCACTGATTAAATAACCCATACTGAATAAAAACAACAATGAGCCGAACCATTTGAGCATATACTCGTAAATGTCCTCTTCTCCATTTTGAAATTTTCGGTAGATTTTGATGACTCCTACAATTGTAATGACGATACCGAGTAGCAATGAAGCTTGGTAGATTTCAATGGAAAGACCTTCTGCCGTTCCTGAAATTCCCGTAAAAAAGACATAAGCGCCACCTACTATGAAATTATCCACCATGACTACGATGCCACCAGCAAATAAGATTCCGATTAGCCAAATAAAAATCATACCTTCTACTTCTTCACCTCGGTTCCATTTTTGAAAGAGCCGTAATCCTGCAATGACCGCAGCGGCTGCCGCCAGTGATAGGCAGGTATTTCGGGCTATGGCGTAGAATGAATCCATAATTAAGGGTTAATGCCAAAATCTTGTTGAGTAACCCGCGGAGAACCAACTTCCATTTCTGAAACATAAGCACTCAGACCCGTAGTGATAGCAATCACAGCAAGTATTGCGGCTGCCCACCGCCAAATTTCAGTGGTAATGCGGTCGCTTTCACCTAATTGCCAGCGGGTATAAATCCGAAGCCCTCCAATCAAACCCATGAATCCACAAACCAAATACGTAAAAGTGATGAACATAGAAAGATTATTGTGTAGTGGTTCGGTAAACTGTTCACCAATTCCCACCCTCGAAAATCCACCTTTTTTAGTCAAATCTACTGATTGAGCAAATGTATATTCATTCATTAGTGTAGCCAGCAAAAATGAAGAAACGATATATTGAAGTCGTTTCATTGGCTTAAAAGAACACAGCTTGTAGCGTAGCTGCAATGGCCAAAATGAACAAAATGGCACCCATCCAACCAACTGCGGCTTTTTGGGTATCTTGGTCTCCGTTTTGCCATTTGCTGTATATCCTGAACCCTCCGACTAAGCCAACAATAGCTGCAATGACGTAAATAATGGTAGTTACTGGTGTAAAATAAGCTTGTAAAGCAGCTGCTTGTTGCTCTATCACTTGGGCTCCTCTTTGAACACCTGCGTTTTGTGCATTGACTTGTTTTAGGACTACTGTCGATAACAGAAGCGTGTACAAGTAGCAATTTTTCCTTTTCATAAATACATGAATTATTTGGGCTTGTTACTAATTTGATGTGCAAAGTAAATGACAAAATAATTATAATGTCAATTAAAATAAAAAATATTATTTATTTAAAACTCAAAATGTATCATTATTCATGTGTTGATTTAGGGTAGAAATGTACAAATACAAGTGCGTAGTTTATATAAAGATATTTTAATATTTTTATATTCTAGTATATCTTTATTTTGATATTTTCCTATTTATTGATTCATTTGTGGCAGAAAAAAGCACATAATCGCAATGAAAGTAATCACCGTAGCGCATCAAAAAGGAGGAGTTGGCAAGACGACATTGGCACTCAATCTTTCTTTTTTGTTTAAGGATACACTCAAGGTAGGTATTCTTGATACCGATTTACAAGGGAGTGTCGTTGGCTTGGGTGAGTTACTGGAGGGAGTAACACTTGTACCGAGGGAAGCTTTGGAAACGGGAGAAGTACCCGAATTAGATATTCTGATAATTGATACGCCACCTTATTTGACTGATCAACTTTCCACTTTGTTTGAAGTTTCAGACTTTGTTTTGGTACCAACGAAAGTGAGTTACTTAGACGTGATGGCAATTAAAGCAACCATTGCCTTGATTGCAGAAGCGCAAAAGAAAAACCCCGATATGAAAGCAGGTATTGTCTTAAATATGGTTAAATATCGAACAAGTGTGAATGCTGATATAAAGGGAATTTTGGATAGCTATTCTATTCCAACCCTAAAAACAAAGGTAATGGAACGAGTGAGTTACATACGTTCAGTTGTAGCAAATGGGGTAGGGAACATTGAGGATGAAAAAGCCCGTGAAGAAATGATGGCGTTAGCGGAGGAGATAGTTGAACAACTTTAAAAGAGTAATACAAAATGGCAGTAGATGACAAATTTAAAGAGCGGCTTGGTAAATTGGAGACAAAACTCAAAAAAGAGCCAGCTGAGTTGCCGATGCAAAAAGTGGAGCCTGTTCAGGCTGTAACTCCTAAAACGGTAAAAGAGCCAGAGGATGAAATTACCCAATTTAATGTCAAGATACCTTCTTCCTTGATGAAGAAAATTAAACTTAAAGCGGTTGAGCAAGATATTAATATTAAAGATATGGTAGCTCAAATCTTAATTGAGCATTTTAAGAACATGTAGAGGATGAGGTGGGAATACGAAAAACATCACTCAGAAATTGAGTACCCGATTGGTATTTTAGATTATGAAGCACTGGCTATTGGTATTTATGCAGGGTACAAAGTCTGTAAGGTATATGATTTGCATTGGTCGTACGGTTTACTGACATTCTTCGTTGCTGCGGTGACCTTTTGGGCATTGATTCAGGTGAGGTTTGTTCGTCTAATCTTAATTTGGAGCTTGACGCTCATCATTGGGTTTTTGACCTACTACATGGTACAAGACTCAGTGGATAATTTCATGGGAATTGTGGCTGGCTCATTGGTCGGATCGTTGATTTACTACAAACACACCAACGACTACAAAGTGTATCTCTATTATCAACAGTTGAAAGAACGAATGATTGAAGACGAAGAAAAGAGTTTTAAAGCAGCCGAGCTTCGGCGAAAATTTGAAAAGTAGCATAATTAGTATACCTATACCTTTGTCAATTTAATACACTAAAATACCGATTAGTGTATTAAATTAAATATTTTTATTATTTTAAGCCCCAAATTAAATTGATTGTTCAATGTCGGGGCTTTCGAGCAAGGAAAAAGAGGGATATGCTCAGGGGGTTGAGCTACTATTGATTATTGCCATACTGTTGTTAGTATTTCATTTTTTGTGGTTTTGCCATGAAATTTTAGCTGAAAGTCTGCCTATTCGAGGCTTTATTTATACGTTTTTGACTAAGTTTCATCGACAATTTGGATTGTTTGACACACCTATTCTGTCCAAAATTCTGACTTACTTTTTGATTTTTTTATATTCACTTGGCTCAAAAGGAAAGATTGACCCCAACGTGAAAAGGCAGAAAATAATGATTGATGCTGCAATGGGGACTACTTTATTCATGGGTTCAATTTTTTTGCTCTACCTCAAAACAGCCTTTTCTCCTATCTTGATTGATACGCTTTATATTATCGTAACATTGGTAGGTACGTTGTTTTTGGTCAAATCAGGCCAATATCTTTCTCGTTTGCTTTTTGTTCAGCCTGAAAATGACATCTTTAATGAAACGAATGAAGAGTTTCCCCAAAACGAAGCACTGGTAACAAATGAGTTTTCTGTCCATTTTAAAACAACGTACCATTTTCGAGGTAAATGGAGAGAAGGGCTGATAAATATTGTTAACCCGTTCCGTTCCACAATGGTATTGGGAGTACCTGGGTCGGGTAAATCGTATGCAATTTTGATACCTGCGCTTTGGCAGTCTATATATAAAGGATATACTGCTTACATTTATGACTTTAAGTTTCCTGACTTAACCGAAGAAGCCTACAATGCCTACCTAAAAACACTAAGGGAAAACAGCTTTGCATGGGGAAAGAAAGCCAATGGCGATCCGCTCATTCCCCAATTCTATGTCATTAATTTTGATGATATAGAGTACTCACATCGTTGCAATCCGCTTTTACCCGAGTTGATGACCGATGTTATGGACGCCTATGAGTCTGCTCAAACAATCATGTTGAACTTGAACCGTACTTGGGCGCAGAAACAAGGTGAGTTTTTTCCCGAGTCAGCGATTAATTTTTTGACCTCTGTTATCTGGTATCTACGCACTGTAAGTATGAAATATCAGGAATTGTACGAACAAGAGAAGCAGAAGGGGGAAGGTGAACAAAGTCCCAAATTGTTACAAGACTTTAAGCGACTGGGACAAATTTGTACGTTCCCCCATACGCTGGAATTTACAAATCGACGTTATGATGAAACATTCCAAGTAATGGAACAGTACCCCGAAGTCGAGATTTATGTACGTCCTTTTATTGATGCTAAAGCAGGAGGGGCAATGGAACAGTTGGAAGGACAGATTTCATCAGTTCGTATTCCGATGGCGCGGCTTTCGTCGCCAACGTTGTACTGGGTGATGACAGGCAATGATTTTAGCTTAGATATTAATAACCCCGACGAACCTAAAATACTATGTACGGGAAATAATCCTGAGCGTGTCAGCGTGTATGGAACCGCCTTTTCGCTTTACACGTCTCGCATGATGAAATTGGTGAACAAGAAGGGTAAACTAAAATCAGCACTTTTTTGGGATGAGTTGCCGACGATGTTTATCAAAGGAATAGACATGCTCATTGCTACTGCACGGAGTAATAAAGTAGCGACATGGTTAGGATTGCAAGATTTTGAACAGCTAGTTCGCGACTATGGCGAAAGGGAGGCTAAAGTAATTATCAATATTGTAGGTAATATTTTCTCAGGGACGGTAGTTTTTGAAACTGCCGAAAAGTTGGCTCGTCGATTTGGTAAAACAAACCAAGAGAAAGAGTCGATAACGTACTCTAAAAATGATACTACCATCAATGTATCGACACAGCAAGCGGATGTAATACCTGCCTCAAAAATTTCTACCTTAAAACAAGGAGAGTTTGTGGGGCAGTTTGTGGATAATTTTGGCGAAGAGTTTGATTTGAAGACGTTCAAAGCATTTGTGAGCGTAGAAAAAGACCAACTTCAAAAATCGGAGAAGTTACCTAAAATCAACGATTTAGGGAGGTTGGTAGAGAAGAAGTACGAGATAGATTACTATGCCCTTACCGAGCCTGAAAAGGTTTCTTATAAGAATAAACTCCTACAAGAACATTATCATCGAGTGAAACAAGATATTTCGCTACTCATAGAGTACGAAATGGCGGAATACCAAATAACCATACCCACTAAAAAGTAACTAATCTAACCACCGCTCAAGCGGTTTACCTTGAAAAAGTAAAATACAATGAATCCAAGAGGAAGACCTAAGTTAGCTGCCGACGAAAAAGGAAACTACAATCCGATTTTGGTTGGCGAAGATGTGCTAAAAACGTTACAGATTTCTTCAGAACAGCCTGAAGAACAGGCCGAGTTACAAGCCAAATTAGCAACTATCAAGGAAAATACGGAAGCAAGTGAGTATTATTGGAAGCTGGTTTTTACGTATTCTTTTTTTGTGTATAAAAATCGTAAAATGACAGATGCTATTTTTGACAGAGCTGATACTACTACCCTTGAGTCAATCAAAAAAATGAACCTAAAGCAGTTAGCGGAGACTGTGGGAATTGAGTATCATAATTTTAAAAACATGTACTCAGGTCGGGGGAATGCCAAGAATTTGTTGCAATATCAGTCATTTTTGTACGAAAATGGAGTCAATTTTATTTCGCTACAATATACCGATACGCTCATCAATAAGGCGTATTCTTATTATCAATTGCTGCAAAGTGATAAATATACGAGCGAAGAATTGAAGGATTTGTTTTTCTGATTTGCTTACAAATCTCGGTGTAAGCAAATCAAAATTGCTTTACCGAGATTTGTGATAACCTAAAAGAGAGATAGATTATTGTTTTCGAAAATAACCTTCCAAAAATCGAATCCCGAGTGTCAAGTATTCAGCGGGATTTACATAAATACTGTTTTTCTTGATGGCATAATGTAAGTGTTTCCCCGTGGAATGACCTGTATTCCCTAATATTCCAATCTTTTCGCCAACGTTTAAAAATTGATTTTTTTTCACCTGAATATCAGCCAGATGGCCGTAAATGGTCTGATATGAGTTACCATGATTAACAATAACGAATAAACCGAGGGCGTTATCATAGCCCACTTGCTCTACTAAACCTGTTGCTGTCGTTCGGACATATTGATAGTTTCCTGCAATGTCAATTCCGCTATGGTGCTGAAACTTGCCCTTCAATGGGTGTTTACGCCAGCCGAATCCCGAAGAAATTCGGTTTCCCTCCCAAAAACCAACAGGTGGTAGGCAAGGAATGGTAAAAGCCACAACTGGATTTGATTCAAAAAAATAAGGAAATTGACGAATAATCTCGGCATGAGATAATTGCTGTAATTTGATTATTAATGACCTTTCTGAGTGCAGAATACTATCTAACACTGCTTGGGCGTTGGTTATTATTGGAAATAAAAATAAGATTATTTTCAATATATATTTAATCATAAAGGTAAAAATAAATAATTTGTTTTATTAAAATGACTTAACTTACTTTGTGATTGAAAAATAAGTTGAGCCATTTTTCAACTGCTAATCCATAACAATTGATGATGTTATCTCTTAATGACCTAACAAAAAGGTACGGGGCCGAACGAATCAACGTAGCTATTCAGCCGCTTTACATTGCTGACGGTGAAGAACCGCTCGACCCAAGTAAATATGTGATAAATGCTTCTATCAATGACCCTGAACTATGGGAATCACTGTCTAATGACGAGCAAAATCTACTCTATACAGCTCATTTGGATACCCTTTTCGATACCAAAGACTTGTTAAACTCACTGTTCGATGTCAATGAACCCGACGGTGGTTTTGAAATTCCTGACTAACCTCTAAGTCCGAAAAGACCATGCAAGATGTCAAAAACCGAGCTTCGAGAGAGCAATTAGCCATCCTTCGACATTTAAACAAAGAAGCAGTGCGCTACATCGCATTCGGTGATTTTGCTTTAAATGGCATTGATAATAGCCGCACCATTGGAAATGTTCAACTCTGGATTGAACCTACACCCGATAATGTTGAAAGATGCAATAAGGCCATCAAAAATATGTACGGGGCCAGGAGTATCACCCAATTGCCCCCAAGCGTCGTTACCAATCCAGAAGCCAAACGTATTTTAACGCTGGGCAGTGGTGAAGTTCGAGTTGCTGTTTACCCTGCAATCAGTGGTTTTCATCCTGCCGAGTTTAAAGAAGTCTATCAACGAAGCGAGAAAGGTAGAGCGTATTTGCCAAGTCAAACGGGTAAATTAGATGGCTCTGTTGGGTACAAGCAGTTAAATCTGAACGACTTGTATCACAATGTCAGAGAGTCAAAGTCGGTTCATAAGGCTTGGAATCTGGAAACTATTGAGCGATTTGCTGTTAAAAATGATTTGACCTTAAAAAAGCTTGATGGTAGCGAAATTACGGCGCAAGATAAGGTAGCTATATCATCCCAAACTCAACGAAAAGGCGGACGTATGACCCGAGATTTGAGCCAAATAAAGCAGGATTTAGATTTAGAAATTGTATTGCAACACTATGGTTATCAGTTAGACAAAAAGAAGTCTCGCCCCAACGATGCTTGGCGGCTTTACGAAACTGGAATCAAAGGCGATAAGCAACGCTTGGCAGTAGCAGCCGTAAAGGATTACGGAACAAAGTTTTTTGTAGACTTAAACGATCCGCAATTTAAAGGGGATATTTTTAAGTTTATGGAGCGGATGGAACACGGGAACTATCGCCATATTTTTCAGACCATTGACTCAATCATGATGCAAGACGGATTCGCTGAAAAGAAGCGTATGGTTGAGCCAATGATTGAAGTCCCTGCCAATTATTTCTTGAAAGATACGCTGCTCCGTGAGCAGGATTTGTATAGCAAATATCAGATTGCCCCGCTAACTGATACTGAATACTTGGAAGGTCGGACTATTACAAAAGAGGTGCTTTTTTCCAAAGAATTTGAGGGGCGAATCAAAAATGTGGCGTTTGATACAGGTGTGATTCGGCATGTGAATACGGCCTTTCCTATGTATGTCCGTGACGGAAACATTGCGTCAATGGACATTCGAAATTTGGCTTACAAAGCATTTCCCGAAGGGGAGCGAGGAGAGGCATTATGGCATTCAAATCGTTTTTTTGAGGCAAAAGAATTACTGAAATTTGACAAAGGGCAAGAAATTCCACAAGGTACTATTGGTACAATTTATCGCCAAGATACTAAAAATGTAGTGTTCTTATATGGAGAATTAGGCGAAGAGAAGCATGTTATTCTACCCATTGAGCAAGCAAAAACAGGGTTTTATGAAGTTCCTGTTCAACGAATTGTCATTTCAGAATCAGCCATTGATGCGATTTCGTTAAAACAATTGAACCCTGAACAAGCCGATGAACGACGTTTTTACGTAGCAACAGGTGGGCAGCCTGGCGGGAAACAAGTGGCTTTTTTGCAAGAAATCCTCAATCGAAATCCACAAGCTCAATTAGTGATTGCACAGGATGGCGATAATGCGGGGCTACGATTTGCGGTGAATTACTTGGCCTTAGACCACCCGTCCGAAAACCCCGAGATGAAGATTAAGCCCTACCTGACGTATTCATCGCCTACCAATCAGCAAACAAAAAAAACGGAAGAGAATACTGAAAACCAAGAATCCGTCGGAACAAATCGGTTGAATTTAGAGCTTCGCTACCCCTTAGCGTTGGGAGCAAGAAAAGCGCAGGAACTAAACGAAGGTTTCATAAAAGATTTGGTCGAAGACATGAACTTGTTCGTGAAAAGATACAGCACGGATTTGAACGATAAAGAAAAGAAAATCAATGAGTTTCAGCGGGAAACGATGTTGGATGAAAACATGAAATACATGATTACCCGTACGATTATTCACTTTCCGAATGACACTAAATTATTGACCAAAGCACTGAATAGGATAAGCGATGAAATAGAAAAACGGCAAGAACAAAAACTGTTTCAAATCGTGCGTCCAACTCGTCAGCAAAAAGATTTGAACGATGTGTTGAGAGAACGTAACGGTCAAGCCTTACCTCCTTCTCATAACCTTAAATTGCCCGCACCGCCCACAATTAAACCTTACCAAGAGATTCAAAAATCAAAACAGGAGGAAATAAAAAATGCTGAATCACAAGGGTTTGGACAGGGAAAGAACAAAATTGGTTTTTGATAAAAAAATGGAACAGGATTACTTTACCCTATACTTACAAAGCTATCTGCAAAGCGAGTTTCCCGATGTGCTGGCTAAACTCACCACGGAAGAAATAGAAAATCTTGTTTCAGAGCGGGTAAATCAAGCTGCTTCTATTTTTGAGCAGGAACGATTATCAGGTAAGGATGTTTTACAAGCCCAAGAGGTAGCCATTGCTGACCTCACCAATGGGCTGTCTTTCTCGATATATACATTTTTGAATAACTTGCTCGAAACCGAGTTTCTGCCTGACTATCAAAGACTAATCGCATCAGAGAAACGGCAAAGCTTTCTCATCACCATTTGCCCCTTGCTTGAAAAGTTGGTGAAAAATTACGAAGAATCAGACACAGGCGAGAATCAGCGACTCTGCTACCATTTAATTATCGGCCAACTTGAAACATTGATTCAGACGCATGGCGTTTAATCCCAAACACCACCTTTTACAAAATACCGAGGCAATTCGCCTTGCGTTGCAATTACAAAAAATGGGTAAAGCCCCAACGCAGGAACAATCGGAACTCATTCGGCAATATGCAGGATTTGGAGGAATAAAAGCTATTCTTTTGCCATTAGAAGACGACAGCACTTGGCAAACCAAAGCAGATACAGAACTACGACCTTACGTACAAACCCTGTGGGAAACAATAGAAAATGAAGTAGGAGAACAACGGGTTGAGGAATACTGGCAAAGCCTCAAAAACAGCGTATTGACAAGTTTTTACACACCACCTGCGGTAATTGAAGCTCTGGGCGAAGCTATACGAAATACGGGATTCGAGGTAAATGGTTTTTTAGACCCTTCGGCAGGATTGGGGCAGTTCTCGGATGGTTTTCAGCGAGTCGGTTTGCCGCTTTCTAATCCCCTTTTGATTGAAAAAGACCTGCTGACAGCGACACTGTTAGAAACCCTACACGGTAAAAAACAAGTTAAACAACAAGGGTTTGAAGACATCAACAGTCGCTACCTGAATACATTTGATTTAGTTGCCTCTAACATTCCCTTTGGAGATGTGGCTGTGTGGGATGCTGCCTTTGCCAATAGCAAAGACAAAACCAAACGACAAGCCTGCCGCAGTCTGCACGGCTATTTTTTTGTCAAAGCCGTGGATGTGGTCAAAGAGGGTGGGGTAGTGGCCTTTTTGACGACCGATGCTTTGATGAATAGCCCAAGTAATGAGCCAATTAGGCAGTATTTGATGCGGAATACCCATCTGGTAAGTTCGGTTCGTTTGCCCCACAATTTGTTCACTGACTTTGCAGGTACAAGCGTTGGCAGCGATTTAATTATCCTGCAAAAAGACACGCAAAAAACGAGCCTGAGCCAGCGGGAGCGACTTTTTATCCAAAGCACTCGCCGAGAATATCCCGGTAACCAATATTATGAAGACCTCAGCCGCATTGTTCATACCCAATTGCAATTTGATACTGACCAGTACGGAAAACCCGCCCAAATTTTTACCCATCAAGGTGGCACCGAAGCCATAGGGCAAGCATTGAAAAAAATGCTGGACGAGGATTTTGATCAGCACCTCAAAATCGTTGTACCAACAGCAAAAGCTAGTGTTTCAATTAGTAAAGCACCGCTTACGCCGCAATTAGACCTTTTTGCCACGATTCAACCAACGCCAGTCATTGAACCTCAACCCTTTGAGGGTATAAAATATCCTCACCTGAAAGAAGGCTCATTGGTGGAACAAAATGGGGAAGTAGGCAAGGTCTATGAATTGGCGGAGAAAAATCCCCTTTTTCGCCCTCTTGAATTCTCAAAAACCCAACAGGGAAAAGTTAAGAGCCTGATTCAGCTTCGAGATAACTACTACCTACTGTATAACTTTGAGCAGGAATTTCAAGCCGAAAATGCAGGTTTACGACAATTACTCAATGAATCGTATGACCAATTCACTGCCCAATATGGCGAATTAAATCGTAAAGAAAACGTAGGGGTAGTCCTACTGGACTCGCAAGGCAAAGAACTGTTGGCCTTGGAACGAGTCAAAGACGGACAATTTATCAAAGCCGATATTTTCGAGCAACCTGTTGCCTTCTCCAAAAAACAACGCATCGAAACCGCCGAGGATGCCTTGCTTGCCTCGTTGAATTGGTTTGGGAAAGTGAATGTAGAATACATGCAGGAAATCAGTGGCCAAAGCCAAGAAAAGCTGCTGAACCAATTGCAAGACCGTTTGCTGTATAACCCGATCCGGGAAGAATACCAAACCCGTGAAATGCTTTTATCGGGCAACGTTTTTGAAAAACTACAAGCCGTTGAAGACTACTGCGAAACGAATCCTCACCACACCGAAGCTCTCAGAACCCAAGCGGCATTACAGGAAAATCAACCCGAAAAAGTCCCTTTTGAATTGTTGGAATTCAACTTTGGTGAACGTTGGATTCCGACACAGGTATATCAGGATTATTTAAGTCATTTGTTCGACATTCCTATTCGGATTCAATATGCCCCATCCACTGACACATTTACGGTACGCACCTCCCGAAGTACCCAAAGCAATGCCAAAATTACCACAGAATTTGCCGTTAATGCCCAAACCCGCACCTACGACGGTCTTGATTTAGCTGAATATGCCTTACTGAACACCAATCCACATATTACTAAAAAGTTGTACGATGGAGGACAAGAAGTGACGGTTAAAGACCAGGAGAAAACCCAACTGGCGGCGAGTAAGATTGAGCAGATTCGTAATCAGTTTCCCAACTGGTTAAGTGAGCAACCAAAAGAGCTCAAAACCGACATAGAACAGTGTTATAACCAACTGTTTAACTGCTATGTGAAACCCCAATACGACGGTCAGCATCAACAATTTCCGCACCTCAATTATAAAAACTTGGGTATCCCGAGTTTATATCAAAGTCAAAAAGATGCCGTGTGGATGTTGTTGCAAAACGAAGGGGGCGTAGCCGACCACGAAGTAGGTTCGGGAAAAACCCTGATTATGTGCGTAGCGGCTTACGAAATGAAGCGATTAGGAGTCGTTAATAAACCCATGATTATCGGTCTCAAAGCCAATGTGCATCAGATAGCCGAAACTTTCCAATCTGCTTATCCCGAAGCCAAATTATTGTATCCACAGGCTGGTGATTTTAGTCCTGAAAACCGAGTCAAGCTATTCAACGACATCAAAAATAATAATTGGGATTGCATTATTTTGACCCACGACCAGTTTGGTAAAATCCCCCAATCGCCCAGAATCCAGCAAAAAACCGTCCAAGCCGAATTAACGAACGTCGAGTTGGATTTGGAAGTAATGCGTCAACAAAACAACGAAGTATCCAAAGCAGCCCTGAAAGGTTTGGAAAAACGCAAAGCCAATCTGACGGTAGAAATGTCCCGTATCAATCACCAACTCAAAGAAAAAAAAGACGACGTTCCCGACTTTCAGCAGATGGGTATAGACCATTTGTTTATTGACGAAAGCCACCGTTTCAAAAACCTGATGTTTACGACCCGTCACAACCGAGTTGCGGGCTTAGGTAATCAAGAAGGAAGCCAGAAGGCTATCAACTTACTGTACGCCATCCGAACCATGCAGCAACGAAAAGACAAAGACTTATGCGCCACTTTTTTATCGGGGACAACCATCAGCAACTCATTGACTGAGCTGTATTTGATATTCAAGTACCTGCGTCCCAAAGAGCTACAAAAGCAGAATATCGTCAATTTTGACGCTTGGGCAGCGGTATATGCGAAGAAAACCACCGATTTTGAATTTTCGGTGACCAACAATTTGATTCAGAAAGAACGCTTTCGTTATTTCATCAAAGTTCCTGAACTGGCCATGTTCTACAATCAAATTACCGATTTTAGAACGGCGGATATGATTGGAATTGAACGTCCAAAATTGAACCAAAAGCTTGTTCATGTGCCGCCCACCCCGCAGCAGGAAGATTTTATTCATAAGCTGATGAAGTTTGCCGAAACGGGTGATGCGACTTTGCTCGGCAGGCCTAAACTAAGCGAAGGCGAAGAAGCAGCGAAGATGCTGATTGCGACCAATTATGCCAAGAAAATGGCGTTGGATATGCGACTGCTTAACCCCAATTACGATGACCACCCCAATAATAAAGTAAGCCAATGCGCTAAGAAAATGGCCGAACACTACCAGCAAACCAAACAGCACAAAGGAACACAGTTGGTTTTCTCGGATTTGGGAACCTATAAACCTCATCAATGGAACGTATATAGCGAATTGAAACGAAAGCTGGTAGAAGATTACCACATTCCGCCCAACGAAATTAAATTTATTCAAGAGTGCAAAAATGAAGCCCAGCGTACCAAATTGTTTGCTGATACTAATGCAGGCAAAGTAAGAATCCTGTTAGGTTCGACTGAAATGTTGGGAACTGGCGTGAACGTGCAGCAGCGCATCGTGGCCATGCACCACTTAGACATTCCTTGGAAACCCTCAGAACTCGACCAACGTATAGGAAGAGGAGTTAGGAAAGGAAACGAGATTGCCAAAGTGTATGGCAACGAAGTTTATAATTATGTGTATGCCGTCGAAAAGACGTTGGATAACTACAAGTTCAACCTGTTGCAGAACAAATCGTTGTTTATAAGCCAAATCAAAAACTCCAATCTGGCCACCCGACGGATTGACGAAGGAAGTTTGGACGAGAAAAACGGCATGAATTTTAGCGAGTACATCGCCATTTTGTCGGGCAATACCGATTTATTGGAAAAAGCCAAGATTGAGAAGCGATTGGGTAGATTAGAATCAGATTTGTTGATTTACAACAAAGATGTGGTACAGGCAAAACAGCGTTTAGAAGGAAAGGAACGGCAAGCAGGCAAAGGAGAAACGCAATTGAAAAAAGTGGAGGCCGACCAAATTCATCTCAAAAAAATAAACGCTTATGTCGAAAATGGGAAGCTAAAAGGACAGCTCGTTATCCCCGATTTGGACAGTAAAGACCCCAAAGAAATCGGTAAAAAACTCATCATTATTGACAAAAATAACCGCAACGCCGAACCCAAAGTGGTAGGAGAGTTGCACGGCTTTAAGTTAGAAGTAACGACGATTACCAATTTTGTGGAGGGATATCCTCAGCGAGAAAACCATTTTTCAGTCGTTTCTCCCAATGGCATTAAGTACCAGCACAACAGCGGACAAATGCCCCGAACGCCCGAAATTGCGGCTCAGTTTGTTCATAATGCCCTCGAAAAAATTCCTAAAATTGCCGAAGACCAGAAAAAGCGGTTAGTAGATTTCAAAAAAGACATTGACCAACTGAAAGAATTTGTATCTAAGCTGTGGCCGCATAAGCAGGAACTCTCACAGCTTCGCCAAGACTTGCAACAAATCGAAAGGAAGATTCAGGAGTCTTTGACGGAGAAGGTTTCGGAGAAGAAAGAAGAGAAAAGGATGGGGGTGAAGGTGGGGTAAGTTAATATGAAATTCTACGTTCTCTGACCCAGATTAGACTTATGATTGTATTTGCATTAAGGTAATAGCACTTTTCATAAAGCTCTGTATCGTTATCTCTGGTATTATTAGGAAACCAATCGTCAGAATAAACAATTTCCTCATTTTCACTTTTGCTCCTACCATTAAAAAAATCCCCTGCAATAGTATTTATAGGTACAGAATCCCCTTTTTGGGGTAGCCATTTAAAGGTAAAATCATCCGTTCGCATGCTCCAAAGTATTTTCCCCTCTTTGCAACAAATTATTGACATGGGAAACATACTTAATTCGAAATATCGAAAAATTGCCGCAGTTGTACTCACGTTAAAAGTGTCTTGTATATGCTGTATAAGGGTTGAACTTAATGGTCTCCTTTGGCATTCTTGCCTCATAAATCTTTCAGGCATAAGCAAACAAGATGCAAAGAAATCAGCTTCTTTTTCAACAGGGTTTTTAGAACTAATTAGTTGATTAAATGAAGGATGTGATGGAACCAACCCATTTTGCAAGGCGATACGGTGTTCATCAATAAAGTAATGACCTAACTCATGAGCGAATGTATAACGAGTTCTTGGTTTGTAAGGTAACTCTAATCGGTTGAGGTTAATAAAAATGTGAAAACTACCACATTTGTGTTGCAGTAACCCGTCAAAATAATCACCATAGTCACCGTAAGAAAATGTAATGGATTCCTCTTGGGCAATAACTTCTGAATCAACGGGGTAACGATTGAAATAATACGATGTTGCAGCATCTGCATATTGGGCAATTTGACGCTTTCGCATAAAAGTGAGCATAAATCTAATCGTTTCTCTTAATGTCTTCTGCTTTCTTTCTGTCGTCTTCCATCAACTTTAATATTTCGTCAGGAATTTCTTTCCCGTCACGTGCAGCTTGTGCCAAGTTTTCTTGGATAGTTCTATCAGCACCTAAATTATAAATTTTTGTGAGTTTAACCCGTCCTTGTGCAAGTAGTTGCATAGGATCTTGTAGCTCTGGGGGTAATGGCTTTTTAGGCAATTGAGTTATCTTTGTCATCAAATCGTCAAGCTCTTCGGGATTTTCGGGAAAGAGATAGCCTAAACTCCTTAATGCCGATTGAAATTCTGGCCCTAAACCACCAGATAGGGTCTCGTTGTCATCAAGTATCATGGTTACAGAGTTGTTTGGAGGTTGGGAATAGAAGAAGCCAAGTCTTCTTTAATGGCTTTATTTCCACGCTCAATAATTTTACGAATGTTAGCCTTCGTGGTACTATACTTGGATGCCAGTTCGTCTAAAACCCTTACTGGCATATTTTTGGCTTGTGAGCCATTTCCGTGTTCATAATACTGCCAATAAGTCAAAACAATGTGTTGGTCTCGCTCACTAAGTCGTTTTACAGCAGATTCAACAGCAGCTAAATATTTAGAAGTATTCTTAACTGATTGTTTCGCATTGGCAATCATGTTTTGATATGCTATACTATCATCTTCCTGTCGGTTGATGGTATTTGTACTTTCTAACAAAAGTCTTTTTGTTTCATTTTTGGCAATTGTTGCCAACCAACCGTATAGCTTTTTAGCTATTTGTTCTCTGTTAGTTTCGCCATTTGTATCGAAAGTATGGCTGTATTGATAAACAGCAATCAATGTATTTTGAAAAACAGCTTTTGCCAAATCGTCCGAATCGTAATGAGAGGAACAGATTTGTGTGATTAAATTCCAAAGAAAATCCTTGAAGCGGCGATGAAACTCAGTGAAAGCTACGTTTCTAACTTCTGGCTCATCAACCATAGATATATAGACCAGCAAATCTTCATCCGATTCCTTTTTTAAATCTTCGATTATCTGCGACATATTAAGTTCGTATCGGTGTTATCACACATAAATATAAGTATTAACCGTGACAATCTGATTTGTCACGGTTTTTTCTTTTATAAATAAACGATAAAATAAAATGAGACAAGAAACTTTGATTACATCCGACTTGCAAGAACAAGAGGACATTGTAGATGTAGCACTTTTTGCGGAGAAAGGTATTATGCCTCCCAAAGAAAAAAAGTACCGTATTTTAGTTGATCAACACCCCCATATTTTCACAAAAGAGAGGGTAATAGGTTTTGAGATTTTGAAAGAAACAGGGCATGTGCCTGTTAAATGTTTTTCTCTTTACCAGAAATTTAAAGGGTGTGATTTTGAAAAAATCAGTTTGGATGAAGTTGTAGATTTGACCAAAATTGGGATTGAGCGATTTGTTACCAAAGGGCCTGAGGTTTTTAATTACACCCTTGATGCCGAACCAGAAATGACTGATAAATCCCAAATGACTCCAAATGAAATTTTGAAGGCAGCGGGATTGAATCCCAGCGATTATTTTCTGGTACAAGTTTTAGATGATGGTACACAGAAGTCGTATCAATCTATTCCTGAGGAACCAATTGAGATGATTTGTGCTGGGATGCAATTTGTTAGTGTTTTTAGTGGGCCAATGCCAGTTTCTTAACCCCAGAAAGCAACTATGGCAAGGATAGATTTTATCAACGAACTGAAAGAGCTTGGGTACACGCCTGTCGAGCTTGGGGGTAATAAGTTGACTATTGAGTATCAAGCATCAGTAGGCAAGAATATTGGCAAGAAAGTATGGCTTGGCCTGGAAGTGGATGATAGCTTTCCAATGAATTGCCCGACTGGTCCACACTTTAAGTCAATATCTGCTGGTTGGATAAATCCAGATAATCAAATTATCAACCATAATAATTTTGGTACCGAATGGCATTATTGGAGTCGACCATTTGCGGATTGGAACAGAACCAATCATAGTGTCAAGGCTTACTTTGGGCATTTGCGAAATCTTTTGTTCCATTTATGAAAGAAGGAAGCGTAGTTTTGACGGAAGAATTGCATCAAGGATTAGTGCAGCACTTGATTCGTCTGGACGGCCAAGAAGATTTATGTTTTGTTACTTACGCACCAAGCAGTGGAATAAATCGTTTTACTGCAATTATAACCTCTATCATAGTACCAGAAGCTGGGGATAGAGAAGTGCATGGTAATGTAACCTTTTTCTCCAAATATGTTGAGAGAGCCTTGAAAATTGCTAAAATTAGGGGTGAAGGGCTGGCATTTTTGCATTCCCATCCTGCTAAGGGCTGGCAAGGAATGAGTAGAGATGATATAATCGCAGAAAAATGCCTCAGTCCTACGGTATATGGGGCTACACAATTACCATTACTTGGAATGACATTGGGTATTGATGAGGTTTGGAGTGCTCGTTTTTGGAGAAAGCATCCCATAAAACGACGATTTTATTATCGACTTTGGTGTGAGAATGTGAAAGTTGTAGGAAAAAAACTATCAGTTTCTTTCTTGCCACAACAGAAAAGTCATATAAATCCTAAGCGACAAATAAGAACAATTTCTGCATGGGGAGAACAGACTCAAAAAGAGCTATCACAATTAAAAATAGGTATTGTTGGTTTGGGTAGTGTTGGCAGTATGGTAGCAGAAGTACTTAGCCGAATGGGGCTTACTAAATTTGTGCTTATTGACTTTGATAGAGTGGAAGAAAAAAACCTTGATCGCTTGGTAGGTGTTTATCCCAAGGATATCGGTAAACCCAAAGTTGATGTGATTGCCAAATCTCTCAAACGAAGTGCCAGTTCCGAAAAGATACACATTGATAAATATCAGTTCAGTATTTGTGAGGAAATGGGTTTTCGAGCATCACTTGATTGCGATGTATTGTTTAGTTGCGTGGATCGACCTTGGCCGAGACAGGTATTGAATTTTATTGCTTATGCCCATTTGATACCAGTTATAGATGGAGGTATTAAGGTGAGAACAAATACCAAGAATACTGTTATCAAGGGTGCTGATTGGAAAACACAAACGGTTGGCGTTGGTCGGACTTGTCTGGAATGTTCAGGTCAGTATGAAACCCACTGGGCTAATTTGGAAAGACAGGGATTGCTTGATGATTCTAATTATATAGAAGGATTACTTGATAAATCAGTTGTTGATTCTCACGAGAATGTTTTCGTATTTAGTTCTCATTTGGCTTCTATGGAAGTTATGCAGTTGTTGAGTCTTGTCATAGCACCCTCTGGAATTAAATTAGGGCAGCAAATCTATCATTTTATGACAGGAACGTCCGAAAATGTTTCTATGAATGGATGCGAACCTGATTGTTTTTTTAATCAAATATTGGGAAAAGGTGATTTGATAAGTGTTAAGCCATTTGGTGAACACGAAGTGGCAGAAGTAGCAAGAAAAAATCACTAATAAGTCGGACAAAGTAGAAATTAGCCCCACCTTTCCAATCTTTTTAAACATTCATCTCTGGATAGTCGCTTATTTGCCGATAACAATTCATCCAAAATCCAAAGGATACCACAGGCTTCGATACCATCCAATGAAGCACAATTTCGGAGTCGGTTATCGTCTGTCAGCAACAAGTACACATTTTTTTGAAAATTATATGCCTGCCAAGCTCTCTCAGAAGGGTTTCAGTCTAATGATTGTGTCAAAAATAATCATTACATAAAAATAAAATAAAAAATATTTAAAATTTTTGAACTAAAAATTATCATTGTATTGTTAAGAAACTATGAAACCAATTAAAGAAATAGCGGAAATCCTTTTTGGTCTGTATGCCAAAGAAAGAAGCACAACCGGCGGGGTGTTGTACTTGCAAATTGGTGACTTTGATGCCAATGGAAATCTGGTTTTAGGCAAAGATAAAACTTATATAAACCCAACTGAAATTAATAACGAAAGACAATTCTTAACTTCTGGCGACATACTTTTACCAGCCAAAGGGCTAAAAAATGCTGCTTTTCATATCAATGAACATCATTTGCCTGCCGTGGCTTCTTCGCTGTTTTTTGTGATTCGACTACAAGATACAACCATCTTGCCTCAGTTTCTTGCCATCTATCTGAATCACCCAGCAACTCAGTCAAAAATAAAAGCCATGATTAGCTCTACTTTGACTGTGCCTGTTTTGAACAAAAAAGAGTTCCAAGAGCTGCCTGTACCTACAATTTCGTTGGCTGAGCAAAAAGAAATCATTCAATTGCACCACATTTACCAACAGGAACGAGCAATTACAATTCAATTACTGGAAAAAAAAGAACAACTATTTCACGGGATATTCACTCAAATCATAACCCAAGATCATGTCTAAAATCATTACCCAAGCCGAAATCAACAATACCGTTTGGAAAGCCTGTGATACATTCAGGGGTGTAATAGACCCCAGTCAGTACAAAGATTATATCTTGACTTTTCTGTTTGTGAAGTACCTGTCCGACTTATGGAAAGACCGCTATAACTACCATCTGAACCGCTACGATGGCAACATCGAACGGACCGAAAGAGCCATGCGAAACGAGCGTTTCCAATTGCCCAAACATTGCCAATATGATTATCTCTATACTAATCGCAGCGAACCCAACATTGGCGAACTCATCAACGAAGCACTGGAAGAGTTGCAAGACTCGAACCGCACTAAGCTCGAAGGCGTATTTCGGAATATTGATTTCAATTCAGAGGCCAATTTAGGGCAGACCAAAGACCGTAACAGACGACTGAAAAACCTCATCGAAGACTTTAAAAATGTAGATCTCACGCCATCTCATTTGGAGTCGGCTGATGTTATTGGCGATGTTTATGAATTTTTGATTGAACGTTTTGCCTCTGACGCAGGTAAGAAGGCAGGGGAGTTTTATACCCCCTCACCAATCGCTACGCTTTTGGCAGCCTTAATGAACCCCCAGCCTGGTAATCGCATTTGTGATCCTACTTGCGGTTCTGGTTCTTTATTGATTAAAGTCGCTCAAAAAATTGGCTCTAATAATTTCTCCATCTACGGCCAAGAGGTAAACGGCTCAACGTATGCGCTTGCCCGTATGAACATGTTTTTGCACGGTATGGACGATGCTACCATCCGTTGGGGCGACACTATCAATAACCCGCTATTGCTGGAAGGCGACAACCTGATGAAGTATGACATTGTGGTAGCCAATCCGCCATTTTCACTCGATAAGTGGGGAGCCGAAGATGCAGGTCATGATCGCCATAATCGTTTTTGGCGGGGAGTTCCACCAAAATCAAAAGGTGATTTCGCCTTTATTAGCCACATGATAGAAACTGCCTACGAAGGCAAAGGTAAAGTGGGTGTAGTTGTGCCTCATGGCGTGTTGTTCAGAGGTGCAGCCGAAGGCAAGATTCGCCAGCAACTTATCGAAGACAACGTGCTCGAAGCCGTCATTGGTTTGCCTGCCAATCTATTTTTCGGGACAGGTATCCCTACTGCCATCATGGTGTTTAATAGAGGCAAACAAACCTCAGATGTGCTCTTTATTGATGCCTCCAAAGAATATGTAGAAGGCAAAAACCAAAATTCACTCAGCCTCGAAAATATCAATCATATTACAGAAACATACAGAGCGTTTCAAACGTCCAAATCAGAGGTAGGAGTTATTGAAACTATGTATGCCTACCGTGCTGATATTGAGGAAATACGCCAAAACGATTATAACTTGAATATTCCCCGCTACGTGGACACCTTCGAGGAAGAACCCGAAATAGACCTGAAAGCCACCCAAAACGAGATTGATAATCTTGAAAACCGATTGACCGATATTAAGCAGCAAATGAAAGCCTATTTGCAGGAATTAGGATTTTAAATAATTATAGCCATGAAAACAGTTACGAAAAAAGAAAAAAATAGAACCCCCATACCTCCTAAAACAATTTTAAGGCTTTGGGTTAAAGCAGCTGGAAGATGTCAGTTTGAAGGTTGTAACAAGCAACTTTGGAGGGATGATATAACAATGAAAGAATGTAATAAAGCATACGTAGCTCACATTGTTGCGGCAGAAGAAGGTGGAGAACGTGGAGATCCGATAAAGTCGAAGCTACTTTGTACTGAATATAGCAATTTGATGTTGTTATGCGCTGATTGTCACAATAGAGTTGACGAAAAAGGTATTGGAGGCAAAAATTATCCAGAAGATGTACTTCTCAAAATGAAACAAATCCATGAAGAACGGATTGAGAGACAAACAGGAATAGATCAAGATAAGCATAGTGAAATCTTGCTTTTTGGAGCAAACATAGGAAAGCATGATTCACCGCTGTGCTATAAAATGGCACATCAAACAATCATTGACACACATTATCCATCAAGCCAAAAGGGAATAGAACTTGGGTTGACAAATAGTGGAATCCTTGATCATACTCAACGATTTTGGGAATGTGAAGAGGAGAACTTGCGGATAAATTTTGATAATTACGTAAAACGCCAAAGGCAATCAGGTACAATTAAACACCTATCAGTCTTTGGGTTAGCTCCCCAGCCCTTACTGATTCTTCTGGGTAGCCTATTGGGTGAATTACACCCAACGGAGGTTTATCAGCTTCATCGAGAGCCGAAAACATGGAAGTGGTTGAATGAAATGGACGAGGTAACTTTTGAGGTAATTAAACCTCAAAATAGTTACCCAACCGTTGCTTTGGTATTTGCGTTGAGCGCTACGATTACGGAAGACCGTATCGTGAGCGTATTAGGTGAGGAATGTTCAATTTGGACATTTACAGTGAACAAACCCAACAATGACTTTCTGAGAAACAGAGAGCAATTGGCACGGTTTAGAACGGAATTGCGATTGCTCTTGAATGAAATAAAGGCCCGCCATGGTCAAAATAACCTCATTCACGTATTCCCTGCAATGCCCAGTGCCATGGCAATTGAATTGGGAAGAGTAAGAATGCCGAAGGCAGACTTGCCGATGCTCGTTTACGACCAAAATTTTCAAAACCCAGCTGGTGGGTTTTACCAAACAATCAAAATTGATTAAAAATGACCCCAGAAATAGACAGAGAGTACAGCAAAATTCTTGATAAAATTGCCGAAAAATTAGACCTTACCGATAACCAGTATGAAATTGCTACCCGCAGTTACCAAGCCGTAGCAAGTTGGTTAGATGCCCCCGATTCTCCATTAAGACCCTACCGCCCACATATTAGCCCACAAGGGTCATTTAGGTACGGCACAGTGATTCGTCCGCTTTTGGAAGATGAAGAATACGACGTTGATTTGACCTGTAAACTACATATTTCTGAAAGCCAAATTTCGCAACAGTGGTTAAAAAAAGTAGTAGGTGACCGCCTGAAAGCAAATGAAACCTACAAGCGTATGCTTGCGCCCGAAAAACGGAGATGTTGGCGACTGCAATACAATGACCAATTTCGTTTTCATTTAGACATCGTACCGTCTATTCCCGACAGCGCTCAGTATATTCAACAACTCACTACACAACTGGCCGTACCTCGTTCGCTGGCCGTTTATGTCCTTTGTATTACTGACAATGAAATGTGGGATACCGATATTGATTTTCCCAAAAGTAATCCCGAAGGTTACGCACTGTGGTTTTTACAGACTATGAAAGTGGAGTTTGATCGCCGACGTATGCTTTTGGCGGAACAAATGAAAATGAGTGTGGACGATGTACCTGAGTACCGAGTAAAAACCCCTCTACAACGGGTAGTGCAACTTTTGAAGCGGCACCGAGATTTGCGCTATGGAGATAACCCCAATTCACCCATTTCAATAATAATCACCACCCTTGCGGCCAAAGCCTACCAAAATGAAACCGATATTTTTGTAGCCCTACGCAATGTATTGAGCCGAATGGCAAGTTTTATCGAGCTGGATGAGCAAGGTAATAAAGTTGTTAAAAATCCCGTAAATCCACTTGAAAACTTTGCTGATAAATGGGCAGAAAACCCCGAAAAGGAAGAATTGTTTTTTGAATGGCTCAACCGAGCTAAGCGAGACTTTGACCAGCTCGCTCAAAAACGTGGACTACCCGAACTTGCAGTACCGTTGCAACAGTACTTTGGTGAAAACATAGTGAAAAAAGCCCTTAATGAGGTAGCTGAACAAACGTTGAAAGAACGAGAAGCCAATCGTCTCTTTATGGCGGCAGGAACGGGCATTTTGAGCTCACAACAGACTCCCAAAAGTGTACCTGTAACCCAACACAATCCGTATGGGAGCGATAAAGGTTAAAAAGCTGACCCCTATAATGCAGGGAGCAAGGTTAAAAGCCTTGTTCCCCTTGTCTGATTTTACGGTGCTGGCACACGGTTTGGGTATTAGGTGGAAAGGCTACCTACAACCCAATCCTATCAGCCAACTTTATCAAATAAGCGTCACGTATTTTCAAGGTAAACCGCCAATTACCAAAGTACATACACCGTTAATTATTCCCGATGGCAAAGAACTCCCTCATGTATATTCACAGACCAAACAGGAGCTTTGTCTCTATTATCCCAAAAATAACGAATGGCACAGCGGTTTGTGGATTGTAAGAACCATTGTCCCTTGGGCATCAGAATGGCTATATCATTACGAAAACTGGGTAGCTACTGGCGATTGGAAGGGTGGTGGAATTGAGCACGAACAACCCATCAAAGTAGAGGTAGAATCAAAGAAAAGATTTAGTGTATTACTACCCAAATTATTGAAACGCTAATCAAGCCCAACATGGAGTACACCATACCGCTACTGCCACTACCCCAAGACATCGAAACAAGAGTAGTATTGAAAAAAACGGCTAAGGCACATCAGAGATTGGCTGAACTGAAAGGTATTGCCCAAACCAACCCTAATAATGCCATCATTATCAATTTATATCAATCAACGGCTTTTTGAAACAATCATGAATGTTCTTAAACTGTAACCAAAACGCCGTTTTTCTTTACCTATTCTCAAAACAAGTAAACAAAAAAACCAATTTCTTTACCTATTTTACACCCATGCACAACCCCAAAAACTCCCTCCCCAACGGCTGGTCCCTTAAAAAATTGGGGGAAATTGCGAAGATTACATCAGGTGGAACACCAGATAGAAGTAAACCCAGCTATTGGAATGGTGAATATCCTTGGATTTCAACTTCATTGATTGATTTTAACGTAATTGAAAAGTCAGAAGAGTATATTACGGAAGAAGGTTTGTCAAATTCATCGGCCAAATTATTCCCAATTGGTACTATACTGATGGCTATGTATGGGCAAGGGAAAACACGGGGTAAAGTAGCACTATTGGGTATGGAAGCTGCTACTAATCAGGCGTGTGCAGCAATTATTTTAAACAATGGACAGACTATTACAGATTTTGTTTTTCAAAATTTAGCCAGTCGTTATGAAGAAATTAGAGGGCTAAGTAACGTGGGAAATCAAGAAAATCTAAACGGAGAACTTATCAAAGGACTTCCCGTAAAACTCCCCCCCCTGGCTGAACAGCAGAAAATAGCGACTATCTTGGGTACTTGGGATGCCGCCCTCCAAACCACCAACGCCCTGCTCAACGCTCTCCAAAAACGTAAAAAAGGACTGATGCAACAACTCCTCAGCCCCAAACCCGACTGGAAAGAGGTGAGGTTGGGGGAGGTGGGGAGTTTTTCTAAGGGTTCAGGCATAACAAAAGAAGAACTGATTGAAAATGGAATTCCATGTATTCGATATGGAGAAATTTATACAGTTCATCATTTTGTCATAAGAAAATATCATTCATTCATTTCGGAGCAGACGGCTTCTTCAAGTAAACAAATTAAACAAAATGATATTCTCTTTGCTGGCTCTGGTGAAACGCTTGAAGATATTGGTAAAGCAGTTGCGTTTATTGGAACTGACGAGGTTTATGCTGGTGGCGATTTAATTATTTTCAGTCCTCAGGGTGGTGATAGCATTTTTCTTTCTTACATCATAAATAGTGCTTTTGTAAGAAAGCAGATTCGAGCCTTTGGACAAGGACAAAGTGTTGTTCATTTGTATTCACGTGATATTGAAAAACTAAAAATACACCTACCTCCATTCACCGAGCAAACCCGCATTGCCGCCATTCTGAACGCTGCCGATGCGGAGCTACGGCAAACGGAGGTGTATTTGGAAAAACTCAAAACGCAAAAACGAGGCCTGATGCAGCAGCTATTGACGGGGAAAGTGCGGGTAACAACAAGATAAAAGCCCTGGTTACGAACCAAGGCTCAAAAGCTTTTTTGATTGTTGCGGCTGCTTCGGCAGTCCGACCGATACAGACAAGGGTCAGACCGAGTCAGCTTAGTGCAAAAGTGTTTAAATACTTAAACATTTCTAAATAAAGTACAATGATTTTTGCATAATGTACAGTAAAAATCAATTAAATCACCCTAAAACACAAAACGAAGTGTACACTTAGTAATTATAAAATGACAACGTCATGGCAAATTGTCATCAACAATTCATTACTTATCGGAGTAACTTGGATATACCGCCAACTACCTTTAATCGCTTGAAAACTGCCCAATATGGGGTAGAAAAACAACTGAGAAAGTATTTCGATAAAAGGGAAGGGTATAATGTAAAGGGCTTCAAGGTACAAGGTTCAAAAAGCATCAGCACCATGATTCGAAAGCAAGGCGATACAGTAGATATAGATTTTGGGATTTATTTTTATCCCAAACCCAATGTACAGCCCGCTACACTGATTGAGCGAGTATATGATGCTCTTTATGATTTACGTACTACTTATGCCCCTACTCGTAAGAATAAATGCGTAAGAGTAATTTATCGTGAAGAATCAAAAATCCACATTGATGTACCTATTTTCTATTTA
This sequence comes from Runella sp. R5_40, assembly GCF_057652295.1. Taxonomy (NCBI): domain Bacteria; kingdom Pseudomonadati; phylum Bacteroidota; class Cytophagia; order Cytophagales; family Spirosomataceae; genus Runella; species Runella sp. R5_40. Next base: position 134,154 of record NZ_JBYFCH010000021.1, read on the forward strand.
GAACAGCTAAGGGGAGAGCGCAATCCACAATTGGCTACTCGAAACGGTTGGATTTCGAGTGATGCAACCGAATTTGAGGCATGGTATAAAGACAATAAGGGCAGTAGAAATGTGCAATTGACGCACATTATTCGCTACCTAAAAGGTTGGGCAACCCATTATGGACAGGATTTTGAAATGCCCAAAGGAGTAGCGATGACTGTTTTGGCAGCTACCCATCACGAAAAGCACAGCCGAGATGATATAGCATTTTTAGCAACCATCATAAATATCAGACAAACTCTTCAAAGGGGTTTTAGTTGTAATATGCCCGTAAAACCACATGACGACTTGTTGAGAAATATAAATACATTGTCAAAGCGACAGGCATTTTTTCACCATCTTGATGCCCTAATAGAAGATGGAGAAATCGCTGTTAAAACAACAAAGAAAGAGAAAGCAATCCAGCTTTGGCATAAGCATTTAGGTAAACATTTTCCCACCTATTAACCTTTTTAAAAAAAATAGTACCTGTTTAACCGCCGTAAATCATAGAAGAAGTACATTGTTTAACGTCTAAAATTATGAATCCCTCCTTTCGAGAAGACGACATCAGCCAAATACCTGCCCTATTTACCTTACAAGCCATAGGGTACAAGTATCTTACCCCATCCGAAGCACTGCGACTTCGGGGCGGGAAGACCAGCGGTATATTATTGGAGGGGGTTTTGCGAGAACAAATACACAAAAACAATTCTTTTCGCTATAAAAACCGAGAACATCAGTTTTCAGAAACTAACGTAAGCAATGCTATCTATGCTTTACAAGATTACCCATTACAAGAGGGCTTTATGGCCTCAAACAAATACATCTATGACCTTCTGACGCTGGGGAAGAGTTTTGAGGAAACTATTTTGGGAGATAGAAAAAGCTACACACTCCACTATATAGACTGGAAAAACCTTGCCAATAATGTCTTTCATGTAACCGAAGAACTCAGTGTTCAACGTTCCAATCGTTCTGATGGGGCTGCCACCAGTCACTACCGTCCTGATATTATTTTGTATGTCAACGGAATTCCGTTGGTCGTTATTGAGTGCAAAAGCCCAAAGATTGATAAACCGCTCAGTCAGGCCATATCACAACATTTACGCAATCAAAACGAAGACGGCATTCGTGGATTATACGTGTTTTCACAGCTTTGTATGGCGTTATGCGAAAATACTGCACAATATGGTACCACTGCCACCGAAGAAGAGTTTTGGGGGGCATGGCGAGAGCAATATACTAACAGACAGGCCGAAGAAAATCAAAAAACGACCTTGCAGACGCTAAAAAACGAAAGTATTAACAATACAATTTATTGGGAAAACCTATTGTGTAATGAAGAACGAGCAGGGCAAGAAAACCCATATAGAGAAGCAATTGGAGCGCAGTGGAGTATTACAAGTCAAGACGAATTACTATATAATACCTGCCGCCCCGAAAGGCTTTTTGATTTGATTTTCAACTTTATAGTCTATGATGCAGGAGCCAAAGTCATAGCTCGATACCAGCAATATTTTGGCGTTCGTAAGACCTTAGAGCGATTGAAAATTTCAAGACCATCGCCCTTTGTACAAGGAATTATGGTAAGGTCAGGTGGAGTAATCTGGCATACGCAGGGGAGTGGTAAATCTTACACGATGGTCATGCTTGCGCAGTTGCTGGCCATGGAAAAAACAATTCCGAATCCAAAAATTATTTTAGTAACTGACCGTGTAGAATTAGACGACCAGATTTACCAAACCTTTGCCAAGTGCGATAAAGAAGTAGTACAAGCCAAAACAGGCAACGATTTAGTAGCTTATTTAAGCCAAAGCTCGGATGCTATCGTTACAACCATTATCAACAAATTTGAGGCTGCCGTTAAAAAAATGTCGGAGGCCATTACTACTCCAAATGTTTTTGTACTGGTAGATGAAGGACACCGTACCCAATACGGCACGCTGAATGTAAAAATGCAACGGGTACTGCCAACCGCTTGTTTTATCGCATTTACAGGTACGCCTTTAATGAAAAAAGAAAAGAATACCGCTGCTAAGTTTGGCGGTATCATAGATAGCTACACCGTATCTGATGCCGTGGCCGATGGGGCAGTAGTGCCGCTTTTGTTTGAGGGGCGGTCGCCACTTTTCAATGTAAACGAAAGGCCATTAGATAATTATTTCAATAAAATTTCGGAGCCGTTGAATAACTATCAGCGAGCCGATTTGAAGCGAAAATTTAGTCGTCAAGATGCGCTTACCGCAGGGGAGCAGATTATTTATGCCAAAGCTTGGGATATTTCGCAACACTATAAAGACAACTGGCAGAGAACTGGTTTTAAAGGGCAATTAGTAGCTCCCAACAAGCAAGCTGCCGTGAGGTATAAGCGGTTTTTAGACGAAATTGGACTGGTATCCAGTGAAGTATTGGTATCGCCACCCGACGACCGAGAAGGAATAGAAGATGCCTACGGACACATTAGCGACGAGGTGTTGATTCACTGGAAAAAGATGATGGACAAATACGGTACAGCCAAAAAGTATGATGAAACCCTACGGCAAGCCTTCAAAAAAAATGATACGCCCGAGATTATCATTGTGGTTGATAAATTATTGACAGGCTTCGATAACCCACGAAATGTAGTGCTGTATTTGTGTCGAAGATTGAGAGAACATACGCTTTTTCAGGCTATTACCCGTGTAAATAGAAAGTATGCGGGAAAAGAGTTCGGTTACATTATTGATTATGACGGTGTAATTGAAGAATTGAATCGTACCCTTCAACTATATACCAGTTATGAGGATTACGATAATCAAGATTTAGAAGATACGATTACAGACATTCAAGAAGAGATTCAGCAATTACCGCAGGCCCATTCTATGGTTTGGGATATATTCAAAACCATATCGAACAAGAAAGATTCAGCAGCTTATGAAAACTTTCTTTCCGATGAGGCTTTACGAACTTTGTTTTTTGAAAGACTATCTCGCTTTGCTCGGTTACTTAAAATGGCACTTTCTGCTTATCAATTTGTTACCCAAACCCCTGAATACGATCAAGAACGATATAAGCACGACCTTTTGTTTTTTCAAAACCTGAGGCAATCAGTTATTCAAATTTATTCATTAGAGATTGACTACAAACAGTTTGAAGGGCAAATACAGAAGTTGATTGATACCCATGTGTCCGCCGATGAAATCATCAGTATTACCGAACAGGTCAATATTTTTGACAGAGAAAAATTTGAAGAAGAAGTTCAAAAAATAACGGGTGCAGCATCGAAGGCACACGCTATTGCGAGCCGAACACAAAAGACGATTACAGAAAAAATGGAGGAAGACCCTACGTTTTACAAGCGATTTTCGGAAATGATAAAAGATACCTTAGAAGCTTATCGGCAACAGAGGATTAATGAAATTGAATTTTTGAATAAAGTTAATGACATCAAGGAGGCTGTTTTAAATCGCAAGGCAGATGATATCCCCGAGTTACTCCAAGGCAGAGATACAGCTCAGGCTATTTATAGAATTTTGGCAGAAAAAATAAGTACAGGCGCTTTAATAGAGCAAACAACATGGTTGGCACTTTATATTGATGAGGCTATTCAAAAAACTGTGTTTTCTGGTGGAGTTGCTATTGTTGATTGGCAGAATAAAAGCGAAGTAGTAGGGAAAATGAGAACGGCTTTTGATGATTTACTGTGGGATTTTAAGAGCGATTATGGCTTAGAGTGGAATACGAGTATGCTGGACGATTTGATTGAAAAGTTTATTAGCATTGCCAAAGTTCGTTTCAATGGAAAATCATAGTATCAAATTTGGCTCAGTAGAAATTGTGTTTTCGATTGAATATCGAAAGCGTAAAAGTTTATCAATTACTGTTTTTCCTGACGGATTAATAACCGTTATTTCCCCAACAGATACTGCCATTGAGCAAATCAAGGCGAAGGTACACCGCAAGGCAGCGTGGATAATAAAACAACTGGATACCTTCCAACAGTTTCAACCAAAAACAACTCCAAGAAAGTACATTTCGGGTGAAACCCATTATTATTTAGGTCGTCAATATCGCCTAAAAGTAATAGAATCCGAGAAACGAGAAGTGATTTTTCGTGGGGGATATATTGAGATTTATACTCTTGATAAAACGAACAAACCAGTAATTGAAAAAGCCTTAGAAGAATGGTATCGAGTAAAAGCGAAAGAAAAGTTTGGACCTGTTTTTAAGAAGTGTCTTGAAAAATTACCGTTGGAAGAAGAGCTTAAAGCAAATCTTAATTTCAAACTACTATCAATGCCCAAACGCTGGGGAAGTTGTACCAACGTAGGAAATATATTGCTCAATCCTAATCTTGTCAAAACATCAAAAGCCTGTATCGAATATGTGATTTTGCATGAGTTGTGTCATTTGGTAATTCCATATCATAACGCAGCTTTTTACGAGTTGCAAACTATATTAATGCCTGATTGGCGAGAGTTGAAGAAGAAATTGGACTTTTCGATATAGATATATAATTGTAAATACTTGTTTTTATAACGTAATTATCACGATATAATTTTGATATATAAAAACCTTCCTATATCTTTACTACAAGATAACCGCTTACTATTATGCCACAATTAGATCGCTCCAACTTCAAGTACAACGCCAAAGTCTTTGAAAAAACCTGCCTTTGGTGTGGCATTATTTACTTTGCCAGTCGGTCAACGGCTAAGTATTGTTCAGCTACTTGCCGTGGTTATGCTAACCAAGCCAAAGCTGCCGAAGAAGCTATGCCTTATGACGAAACAGAGAAAATGATTTCGGCACTACTTTCTGAAAATGCCCATTTAAAAGGGCAAGTGCAACGGTATGTACTTGAAAATGAGGAATTGAGAAAGGCATTGGAACGTTTTCAATCAAATGGCAATTAAAAAAAGCATGAAAGAACTCTTGATGTATTTTAACCGATTTCAAGCATTGCCACCAGAGGCTGAAAAAGCCATTACTGAAATATGTTCTATGATTACTATCAAGAGAAACGAAGATTTGCAATCTATCGGACACACTTGCCTAACCATTTATTTTGTCAAAAAAGGCATCGCACGAATTTATTATTATAAAGACGGCATTGACATAACCGAATCTTTTTCGCCAGAGAACACCATAATTGCACGAGTCGAAAGTCTTTTTACGGGTACTCCCTCTCGAAAAGCCATTCAAATTGTGGAAGATGCCGAAATTATCGCTATCAATGCTACCAAGTTGGCTGCAACTCCCGATTCGGGCCAAAAGTAAGATAGATCAGAAGCCAAAGGTTAGAAGGCTTTTAATAAATTAAGGT
>NZ_JBYFCH010000022.1:0-135897 GCF_057652295.1 Runella sp. R5_40
ATGACATAACTTTGTAAAGTTACGCTTTTCGACTGTCCGTCTAAATAGGACCACTCCATACATCGGTAAAGGTACTCAAAGATTGAAGAAGGCTTTATAAAAACAAGGCTTCTTCAAGAAATTGAGTCAGAATTGTCGAGGTCGAAATAAATACTGTTCCTCCCAGTGTGCTGTGTCCCACAGTACCTTGAAGAAAGTTTGAAGCATTTTACTACGTTCCCCCCCCAACTCATTCCATTCACCCTTTAAAACTCGCTCCCCACAAACCAGCCTCAGAGAGGTGCCATCTTCGTAATAAAACAAGCCGTTTTTTGTTATTTTTGTACATGGGGTGGCATTTATCCGCAGAACACTACAGCTATACGAGAAATGACAGTAGAATTAATACCCGTAATAGAAATTGGATATAACAATCACGACGTTCCGACACCTGACAAAAATCCTTATTGGGAATACCCTGACTTATGGGACAAATATAATTCTGACAGTTACAAAAAAGCAGGTTTTGAAGACGAGTTAAAGCCATATTTAGCAGGTTCTTCATTTTACAGACTTTCTGAAATCACAGATAGTAATTTGACGAAACTTGTACTTGACCACACAAAAGAAATGAGAGATGGAAAATACGAACGAGAACAAGCCAGTGCATTATTTGGCGGTTATGTTCTTCGCATCGGTGAACAAGATAAATATTTTCCTCAATGTTGTGGCGACCTCTCAGACATTCATTATTGGGAAAAACTTGCAAATGGGACAGATGGTTTTTATGCAGGACACCCACAACCACAAGTAAAAATAGACGCGAATAAAGTTGTTCTTGATTTTTCAGTTGAAGAATTTGACGAACCCTTTGTGCCGCCCCCAAAAGACGTATTTGTTTCACTTAATATTTTATCTTTAAAGGCAGCTATTGAAATTGCAAAACAAGATTTGCATATTTTGGAAATTAGACTTGAAAAGATAAATCAGGACAACAATCTCAATATTGACAAAATTTGCGAACTCTTAATTTGGAATGACAGAAACTATCAATAAGGAAAACCGAACGGCTAACATCGTATTGGCAATAGTGGAGCGGGCAATTCTAAACTCAACATTTTTACTTCTATTGAACATTTGTGCAAATGTTGGACTGACATTTTTCAAATACCCTACCGTCGCCAAACTTCAAACCGTCTATAATCATCTTATCATCAACAAATACGACTAAAAATAGTAAAATTAAATGCGAATAACTGAAAGAAAATATTTAGATGTATATCAACAATCAATAGGAAACGAAATCCCTACATTGATAACAGAATTTAATGTCTCAGAAAACAGTGGTGGGTTTGATTATTTAACAAAATCTTCCGCAGTTTATTCGTCAAATATTGAAGGGAATAGCATTGATTTAAACTCCTACATGAATTATGAAATGAATAAAGATAAATTCAAAGTAGGAAAAGAGATTCAAGAAATTGAAGACTTGATTAAAGCGTATGAATTTGCACAAAACAACAATCTCAATGAGAAAAACCTGTTAAATTGTCATAAAATATTTTCAAATACTTTATTAATTAGGAGTAAAAGAGGAAAATACAGGATTGAACAAGTTGGCGTTTTTGGCAAATCTGGGTTAGCTTACATGGCAATTGAACCAGAATTTGTAAAAAAAGAAATGCAAATTCTTTTTCAAGACATAAATGAACTCATTTTATCTAATCTTCGTGAAATTGAAGTTTTTTATTTTGCATCATTAATTCATTTAAGATTTGCTCACATTCATCCATTTAGAGATGGAAATGGCAGGGCGGCCAGATTAATCGAAAAATGGTTCGTTTCCGAAAAGCTAGGCCGTAATTTTTGGAAAATGCCGTCGGAAGAGTACTACAAGAAAAACCAAGCGACTTATTACAACACGATTAATCTTGGTGTCAACTTTTATGAATTAGATTATGACAAGTGTATTGGATTTCTGAAAATGCTGCCGAGTTGCTTGAAATAGTCCTATTTTTCAAATTATGTGAGTAGAGAACAACCCCGACTTTCCTTACTACCGCAAGCCTCGCCCCTACTAACATGAATGGTAAAATTCTCCTTTGTTTGTTGATTGTCGTCTTTATCGGTTGCAAAAACGACGCTGATATTTTCCCTGCCCAATTCAGTAAAACCCCAGATTACGCTTGGGTTTTTCCTGAGGATCAGGTGCGTACCATCACCATCCAACTAGGACAAGAAAACTGGGATAAAATCCAGAAGGATATGGAATGGCGTACGGCGCGCAAATTTGGCAGCGCCAGCACCATTCCAGGCATGACTCCTCCCGTGGGTGCGCCCTTAGACGCGGTGTATGGCGACCCCATCTTTGTCCAAGCCCAAATCAAACAAGGCGACCTTACATGGAAAAAGGTGGGTTTTCGACTCAAAGGCAACGCGTCCCTCAACGGTTCGTGGCGAAGTGGTATTTATAAACTGCCGTTTAAGCTGAAATTCGACGAATGGGAAGACCAGAATCCCGACATCAAAAATCAACGTTTTTATGGCTTTCAAGAACTTTCGTTTGCGCCAAGCTACGGCGACGACTCTTTTCTAAAAGAAAAACTCCTCACCCAACTCTTCCGAAACAATGGCGTCATGGCCTGCAAAGTCGCCTATTACAAGGTGGTGATTGATTTTGGGCAAGGCTTTAGAAATTGTGGCGTTTATCAGGTGATTGAGACCGTGGAGGAACACATGGTAGAAACGCAAAGCGGCAAAAAAATGGGCAACGTATATAAGCCTGAGTCGAATATGCAGCAGTTTATTAGTAGCCAATTTGAAAAACAAAACAATCAAACGTTGGCCGACTACTCGGACGTAAAACAACTGATTACCACTCTCAATAGCCCTTTACGCGTCAGCGACAATGCGCAATGGAAGAAGGAATTAGAGGCGATATTTGACGTCAAGGAGTTTTTGAGGTACTTGGCTGTCAACAATACCGTCGGCAATTGGGATTCATACGGGGTCTTGGCGCACAACTATTTCTTAGCCAATACCGACGGCGTTATGCACTGGATTCCTTACGACCTCAACTTGTCGTTTCAGATGCGGGGCGGCTCCAACAATTCGAGGTTTGCCCTCAGTATGGACATGAAAGAGCTGACGAGTCAGTGGCCTTTGATACGGTATATTGTCGATGACCCCGCCTATTTTGCCTATTACAAAGCCGCCGTGAAGGAATTTATCCAGAAAGATTTTAACCCCCAAGTGATGGGGGCTTATATCCAGAAACACAGGACGATTTTGCAGCCTTATTTTGCAGGAACAGGCGTGGAAGCTCCTCCGTATAGTCATCTAAGAAGCCCCCAAAACGTTGAAACCGCCATCACGGCACTCGAAAAATACATCAATGAAAGGTACCAAGTTGCGCTTGATTTCTAATTGACGAAAGACGCACTACGGCTCTTTTCTCCAAATAGCCCCGTTTTTGGTGGTGATTTTTGTCAAAATTCCTTGACCAGAAAGCTCATTTAATACTTTTTCGCTTTCATTCCTCGGGGTATTTGAAAGCACCGAAAACTCTTTCGCGGTCAACGATTGGTACTTTGTAAAGAGGGTTTCCCACGTTTTGTCGTATTCGCTTTTGGTCGCTGCTTCGTGCAGTCTCAACACGGCTGTTTCGTAGAAAATATAAGGTTTTGTACCATACACGGTTTCTTGACTCCCTCCGTTGGTTGAAAAAAACATGGTCGGAAATCCCCTGACACCGTACGCTTTTGCTACGCGCAAATCTTCCTCAAAAAGTGCGTTGGCTTTTCCTTCAAAATCCGTTTTTAGCTGCACCACGTCCAACCCTACTTTTTTCGCAGCAGTGGCGAGGTGTTCCCATTGGGTGATGTTCTTCTTCTGTAAAAAAACCATTTCCCGTATTTCTCTTAAAAATAAAATCGCCTTTTCATTGCTCTGCATTTGCGCTGCTTTGAAAGCAATCGACGGCGGATACGACGAATGCAAAGGAGATTCTAGCCAAACGTCACCGTCGATGGGCATATCATAATGCACGCTCACTTCGTCCCAGTGATGTGCCACGTCTGAAGGCTTGCTAATTCCGCCGCTGTTGTAGCTCCAATCGGGCAACAAACCTCCCATGCGGTATTCGATTTCGATACTGTTTCCGTACTCCAATTTTAATTTTCGAAGCTGTGGTTCTATTCCCCAGCACGAAGAGCAAATTGGGTCAGTAAAATAGACAACTTTCACTGGTTTTTGGGTCTTTGTAGTGACAGCTTTCAGGGTGTCGGTCGCGTCTGGAAGTCCACAAATTCCCGCTACGGGATCGCACAAAAGCGGATTACTGTTTACTGTTTCGTTGGCCATTGTTTTGTTTTTTGGTTGTGCTTGGCAATTTAAAAAAACGGCTACCAAGACAATTGCGGTACTATATATTTTCATTTTGAGTTGATCGTCAAGAAGTATGTACCCCAAAAAGCACATTCATTTGCTTGATTTTTAAGTCCGATACAAAGGTAAAGTCGAGACAGTTTACAATTGTTATGCGTTTCCTTTTAGAAACTACTTTCCCATTAGAAACTATCCCCATTTTTGATACCTTTGTTTTACCATTTTGAACTGTAAAGTATGAAAAAAGAAGCAAGTCTAAACACTACGGCCATTTGCAAAACCCGTATTGGGGCTATTAAAGACACGATGGAAATACTGTCGGGGAAATGGAAAATCCACATTTTGGGCACGCTCATGCAAAGTGAGAAAATGCGTTTTATGGATTTGTTGAGAGAAGTAGATGGTATTGCGGCAAAAATGCTTTCAAAAGAATTGCAAGACATGGAAATGAACCATCTGATACGTCGTACCGTGCTCGATACCAAGCCCATTACAGTCGAATATGAAGTGACCGAATACGGAAAAACCCTAGAACGGATTATTGATGAAATAGCTCAATGGGGAATTGAGTACAGAAAATCCATTTATGAAATGTCTAAGTGACCAATTAGCACCGTTGCGATGTTCACTTTCCCTTTCCAAACCCCAGTAAGGCATTCATTACAAAACGGTTTTGGGTTTCGTTCTCAAACGTAAACGACAATTCTTTGTTGGTTTTGTTTTCGTAGTCAATGTCGTTATGCCCCATGTTGAGGTACAACATTCGGTAGTTTTTGTTGCGCCACGCCACGGGATAATAGCCGCTGTGCCAAATCTCGTGCGGCTTAGGTCCTGTTCCCAACGGAAAACTAGCGGGGTCAATCGACAACAAAATTTCAATGTCAGGATTCTGCCGTAAGTCATGCTCCCAGCGGTACCATTCGTTGGGGGCTGTGGTAAAAGTCGTGGGGAGTTTTTTGGTTGAAAAGTGCTTTTTGGTTTCGACTTTAAGCACCGCCGACGTCGGCCGCCACGTATTGCTCTTGTACTGCCCCGCCCCCAAAAATGTTTCGTGGTACCAATTCCAATCCTGCGGATACTTAGACGGGGTTAGGGCAAAAGCGGCAAAATGAAACCCAATCCACGCCCCTCCTTTTTTCATGTATTCTTCAAACGCCTTCCGTTGACTGGGTTTATCGGGACGCGTATCCAAGAACAAAACTACCTGATAATTAGACAAATAATCAGCGTTTAGGTTGTCCCAATTGGACGTAGTATCGTATTGAAAATGGTGTTTCTCCGCCATTTTTGGAAAGAAACGATTTGCTTCTTTGACAAAACTGACGTGCGCTTGGTCGTTTTTGCCCGTAAAAAAAGCAACGACTTTAAACGATTGCGCACGGGCATATTCCGCAGCCATACTGCACAGCATCAGGGCAATGAAGTATATTTTCATTTTGGAGAACTACTTGATTATTTGGCAAATTAAAAAACAAATTTTAAAGTAGTCGATAATAACACACCGATTATCCGTATTCAATTCTCCACCTATGGCTCATAAACGTATTCGCCATCCGCCATAAATTTGTTGTCCACATACAGTTTATAGGTCGCAGGAAAACCCGAAACAGCATCGTAGGTGTATTCATACCGCCATACATTGGCTTTGTTTCCGTTGGCATCTAAGCCAAAATTGGCCGTTACGTTGTTCGGACTTGGCCAACTTGGATTCCAATACGGAACATTCAGCTTCCTCAACGGGCTTGGCTTGGCATCATACTCCCAATACGACCCTCCCCAAAAAAGCAAATTTCCGCGTTGGTCGTATTCATAGACCGATACACCATTCGTTTGCCCATCAGGCGTAAACCTTTCACTTTTTAAGAGTCTCCCCGAATTGTCGTAGCTATTCAGTTGATACGAACTAACTTCTTTGGGGTTGTTCATCGAATACGTGATGATTTTGGAAGGATAAGGCTGGTTGGAGGCATACTCGTATTTAGTGGCCCATTGCAGCGCAAGCGGCTTACCTGGCGCGGGAAAAGTACTTAGATGCAGCGGATGCGACGACCAATATTCTTGTTTGACGACTCGGCTCCCGTCGTATTCATAACGCCATGATTCCCAGACGTTACGACCATCTGAGTAGTACTTTTGGATTTCGGTAACATACCCTTGTTTGTTGTACAAAAACGCCATCTGCAGTTTCCCATTTTCGCGTATCTCGCTGATTTTGGGGCCGATGTTATTCAAGGGCGATGGGTTGTTTCCACAACCCATCAACCAGCAAGTGATTGCTAGAAAGAAATAGATTTTTTTCATGGGAAAGTTTCTTTCAACCATGACGCAAATAAAACCCCTCAGGTTGGATTCCAGCCCCAATCTCAGGAAGCAGCCCTTGCTTCCATCTGAAACTTTTTGGGCGTCAGTCCAAAGTGCTTTTGAAACATCTTGTTAAACTTAATGCTCGATTTGTCACCGTAACCAATCATTTTGGCAATTTCTTTTGCTTTATGCCCTTTTCGGAGCAAATCGGCCGCATAGTCCATTTTTTTATCAATGTACAATTGGTAAAAAGACTTGCCATAGACGGTTTTAAAGATTTGTTGAAAGTTTAACAAACTGATACTGTACTCTTTGACAATGTCCTTGATGTTGGCCGAGGTACTAAAATCGGTGTCAGAAATGTACTGTCGATAGATGTTTTCTACTAGCTGCGCTTCTTTCAGGCGCTTTTCTTTTTTTCTAGGGGTTAAAGCAGGGTCGGCATCACTCATTAACGAGGCAATCTCCAAGGGAGACTCAGTAGCGCTAGTTCCTTTGTATTCTACTTTAAAAGGGATGTGTGCTTTGATAAGGAACTCCATACATTCAGCAACATTGGCCTTATCAATTTCGATGATAAGGGTTTCTCCAGTTAGGTTTGGCGGGATGGCATTCATAACGACATTTCAAAATTATACTTTATTATCAATCTTCCACTGATGGTTTCATCAAAATTAGCCCAAAAGAAACAAATATCCAATAGCAAAAAAGATACGAAACGAAAAAGTAAATAAAATGCCTTTTTGAGCATACAAACACTCTTTTTCTTTGTACAAAATTCGTCATTTTTTTACCTTCTAAATGCCTACAATTGACGCCCTCAAATGTCAAAAAACCAGTCTCTTTCGTTTTAAATGACTAACAAACAACGAACTAAAGGGCGCAATTATGCACTATTTTTTGGTACTTCCAAACCGTTAAATAAATTCTCCAAAATTATTTATCAAGCGTTTTTTCTTCAGAGTTATGGCTATTTATCAAACAATATATACAATTCAGACATTAGCTTATGGTATAAAATTATGGCGTGGCAAAACATCCTTTTGGACAGCGAAATAGTCTTCGCTCGCGCATCCGTCGTACTATAGATATTTATTTTTCTGATAAGCCAACTATGCGTTTCACTTCCACACTTGCATTATTGCTAACATTTTGGGTAACATTCCCTTCGCTATCTCAAAAACTACGCCCAACGGCCTACACCGACCAGCCATATCTCCAAGATTATAGCATCAAATACTATGTTCAAGACAGTTCGGTGCAGCTTCGTAAAATCCTTACCGACAAAGACGGGCGGGTGCGAATTTTGACTTCAGCAGGACTCATGCAGCCCCACGGGGGACAGTTCCAGTACCCAGGCCAACTTCGCCCAGACCGCTCGTACATACCGATGGCCAGCCGAAAAATAGCAGACATGGCACTTCTTCAAGGTCAACTGGTTTTTGTGGACGACCGTGCGGTGTTGAGCAATGCGTGGGCAGGAAAAGTGTATGCGCCACATGCGCTTGGCTCGGCCCAGGAACTGGCGTCGTCGCCTAACTTTACGTTTTTGGTTGCCAATGCTCAACAGCTGACCTTGCTTCAAAACAATGCCGTTGTGGACACAAAACCCGCCCCAAGTCAGCCCATTTTGGAGCTGGTGTTTGATGCTCCTCGAAACCGTTTTTTAATGCTCACCTCGCAGCAGATTCTCTCCTATTCAGTGGCGACCAAAGCGGTTAAAACCGAATTTCAGGGCAATAATCTGAGCTGTTTTGCTTTGGCCAAAGACTCCCTGTTTGTAGGTACTTCAAACGGCTATTTTGCCGTTTCGGCCCTTACTTTCAAGGCCACTGCACTTCAAGAAAAACTACCTTGTCCACAGCTAACCGCCATGGCGTACATCAACGACAAACTATGGCTAGGCTCTACCACGGGGGCCTTTATGCGTCGGCCAGAAGGTGGCTTTAACTATTATTATGGCGAACGTTGGATTCCTAGTAATCGGGTGGTGAGCATTGCAGCAGGGCCAAACCAAACCGTTCAAGTACTTACCGACAAAGGCGTAGGCGAAATTCATTTTGACAAAATGACCCTCCACGACAAAGCAATGGTCTATGAAAATCAAGTGCGCCAACGCCACATTCGTTATGGTTTCAACTGCGACGTTTCTACCTTAAAAAATGGCGATTTGTCCACTTTTGAAATGGGACAGCGCGACAGCGACAACCTCTGGACGTCGATGTACCTCGTTAGCCAGCTGTTTCGATACAAAGTGACGGGAGAAAAAGTAGCCCTCGACAACTGCCTCGAATCGTTTGAAGCCATGCAACGACTCTTTAGTATTACCAACATGAAAGGGTACTTTGCCCGAGGTTTTGAACGGCACGGACACCATAAATTTAAGGCCATTCCGTGGGATGGTGGCATGACCAATGGCTGGGTGCAGGCCAAAGACAGCGTGTGGGATTGGCGAGGGACCACCAGTAGCGACCAAACCGTGGGGCAAATGTTTGCGTTGACCCTTTTGGCACAAAACCTGGACGGCGAAGTCAAACAAAAAGCCATTACTTTGATGGACGAACTGATGACCTACATCATCGAAAATGATTGGTATTTGATTGATTTTGATGGCAAACCCACCCTTTGGGGAAAGTGGAATCCTGCGTATGTCAATGGGTTTTCCAAAACAGTTGGTGACCGCAAATTGTATGCGTCCAACATTATCGGCTTTTTACAAACGGCTTATCATTTTACCAAAAAAGAGATTTACAAACAAAAGGCGTACGAGTTGATGCAAAAACACGGCTATTTGGAGAACCTCATGCGCCCGATGGCCGAGATTGGGCGCGTTGATGAAAACCAAGGAAAACTTGCTGCCGAACTCTCCGAAGAGTGGAATCACTCCGACGACGAAATGTACTTTTTGGCGTACTGGTGTTTGTATCCGTACGCGTTTACTCCAGAGCTAAAAAAACAATACCTTCATGCCATCAAAGAGCATTGGAATTTTGAACGTCCTGAGAAGAATGGCTTGTGGAATTTGTGTTATGCCATGACAGGGGCACAACAATTTGACCAAAAAGAAACGATTTGGTACTTAAAAGAATTTCCGCTGGACATGGTCGAATGGCAGGTTATGAATAGCCACCGCAAAGACCTTGTGTCGGTTCCAGCCAATTTTCGGGGACAAACCATCACGCACGTTCTTCCGCCCGACGAGCGTCCAGAATTGAAACACAACCGTAACCTTTTCAAGCTCGACCGCCTTGCCAACGGCCAAAGTGAGTTAAGTGCGGGCGATTCCTTTTTATTACCCTATTGGATGGGGCGCTATTTGGGCGTCATCAGTGCTCCAACCCGTTAGTTATTGTCCTACTTTATAATGAACCAATTTGTATGCGTCTTCTAACAACCGTTTTATGCTTAACCACCCTTGCCATGACTTCTTGCAACAGTAACCAGTATTTAAAAGAAACGCAATTAACCAACGACCTTTCGTACCACCACGATTTGGACAACAACGACAATTTTTCGCCCGATGACCAGTGGTTGGTCTATGACACCCGCACCGATGACGGTGGCATTGCGGCATCGGCCAAAATTGAAAAAGTTCATACCCAAACGGGGGAGAAAAAAGTACTATACGCCCTGCCCAACAACGCCGCATGGGGGCCTGGCGCGGGGGCGGTAAGTTATGCCCACACCGAAGCCTCGGTGGTCTTTATCCATGGCCTAATGAATGTGACCGCCGCCAACCCTTATCAACAATGGCGACGGACAGGAATCATCATCAAAGACCAAGCGCCTAATGTTCCTATTTATATGGATGCCCGTGACGTGACGCCGCCTTTCACCGCTGGCGCACTGCGCGGCGGCACCCACCGCCACGAATGGAGCGGCGACGGGAATTGGATAGGTTATACCTATAATGATGCCATCCTAAAAGCACTTGAAGACAAAACGCAACAAAAACACAACCTCCGCACCATTGGCGTGTCGAAACGCGGACATTCGGTGACCGTTTCCAAAACAACCAACGGCGAAGATGTATCGAGCGAATGGTTTAGCGCGGTGGTCGTTCGGGTAACGCCTACCCCACAAGCAGGCTCCGACGAAATTAGCCACGCCGCAGGCGACAGTTGGGTGGGTTTAAATGGGTACCTAAAGCCCGACGGCCAACGCCAAATAGCGCGGGCTTTTGTGGGAAAAGTAAAAGATAAAAATGGCAAAGACGTTGATGAAGTTTTTATCGTGGACATTCCTGATGACATTACTCAAGCAGGCGCATGGGGGCCGCTCGAAGGCACCGACACCATGATGCCCATGCCGCCCAAAGGCACAAGTCAACGCCGCCTGACCCACACCGCCGACACAGCTTTTCCAGGATGTACGGGCGTTGTTCGTTCGTCGGGCGATGGTAGCGTGTTGGCATTTTTGGCCAAAGACGACAAAGGTGTGCAACAAATTTTCACCCTCTCGCCGCTTGGAGGTACACCCACTCAACTAACCTTTCATCCCTCCAATGTTGAAGGGTATTTTAGATGGCATCCCGACGGGCAGCACCTTTGCTACGTTTGGAATGGAAGCATTGTTTTGGTAAAACTTGGAAATGAACCCTTTGAAAATCGGGTACGACTACTTACACCTTCAAGCAACCCTTCGCCTTCCAATTTGGTATGGTCGCACGATGGAAAAAAGATAGCCTTCAACCGTGCGTTAAAAAAACCACAAACAGAACAAGAAAATAAGCAAGTTTTCATCGTTCATCTCGACAAATTATAAGGTATTTTCAAAATTGGCGGGCAACTTTCTCTAATTTTGTACGTTTAGAAATAGAACCCAAACGCGATATTCTCTTCGTATGAAACACATCAAACATTCTTTTTACCTCTGGTTGCTGGCACTGGTTGTCATTGTTAGTGGATGTTCCAAAAACAGCGACCCAACGCCTTCCAACCAGTATTTAGTAAGCAGCGCCCTCGTTGGAGAATTTACCAAAGACCAGCTTGTGCAGCGAATAGCGGCAGGCGACCCTGCATTTGCGCAAATTGCCCCGTTTCTTCAATACGGCATCAAAGTGTATAAAATCGTTTACAAAACGAAAAACACCGATGGCAAGGAAATTCAAGCTTCTGGGGCATTGATTTATCCTGCTGCCAAAACCACCACCTCGGCTCTTATCAGCGTACAGCACGGAACCATTCGCTCCGACCAAGAAGCGCCGTCGTACTTTGCGGCCAATTCGGAAGCAAGTTTAGCAGGCTCGCTTTTTGCTTCGTTGGGATACATCATCGCTTACCCCGACTACATTGGATATGGTACATCTAATACCGTACCGCATCCTTACGAGCATCGTGCCAGTTTGGCATCGGCCTGTTTGGACATGATTCGGGCATCGAAAGAGTTTATCAACCAAGAGAAAATTCAATGGGATGAACGTCTGTACATCGCGGGCTATTCGGCAGGTGGTTTTGCAACCATGTCGCTTCAAAAGAAAATCGAAGAGGAAGCCAGTGCCGAATTTAACCTGAGAGCATCGAGCTGTGGGGCGGGTGCTTACGATAAAACGGCTTTTATGAAGTACATTACCACCAACAAAACCACGGGGGTTGTGGGTTATAACCAACTTTATTTGTGGACATTACTTACTTACGACCGAATCTATGGCCTCAACCGCCCCACGACTCAGTACTTTAAAGACCCTTGGGCAGCCCAGATTCAGTCGTCTAAAGAGAATGCCACTATCAACGTGAGCTTTAATACCATTTTTACCGATGCGTTTGTCAAAGGACTCACCGACGGCACAGACACGGGTTTTACCAATGCAGTGAAAGACAACGACGTGTATGATTGGAAACCCAAAACACCCACGCGTTTGTACCACGGTGATGCCGACGATTTGGTCTTTTATTTCAATTCACAAAACGCCTTCAACGCCATGAAAGCACGCGGTGCAACCAATGTGGAACTGATTACCCTCAAAGGTAAAAACCACGCTACGGCGGTTCAGGATTTCCTTTTAGGTTCTTATCAATTCTTTTCTTCAATACAGTAAGAACTTCATATAAACTGTCTAAAATGAAACATCCCGAAAGTTCAGAACTTTCGGGATGTTTGCTTAGATAGCTTCCAAAGAAGGCCAAATTTAGATTCGCGTAAGCGCTATTTTGTATTCCTCTAAAATCTTCTCCTTCATCGTGATTTTACGGCGTTGGATGTTGATTTTACCCATCACTTGGCGTTCAGCTTCTGGATCAGGCGGCATATTTTGCGCATTGGCAATGGTCACCTCCAAATCTGCTTTTTCACGCTTGATGAGCCATTCCATCTCACGAATTTTGATGTTGAGCTGGTCTTGTGGCGTACGAATTTCAAACGCAGGATATTTACGTGAGATAACTCGGGCCAAATAACTCAACTCAAAAATCTTATCGCAAGCCGAACGGAAACGCTCTGCAATATTTTTATCTCCCACTCGGGGTGGAAGGCGAATTTCTTTCCATTGGTTCAACAACGTTTTGGCACGTTCTGATGCCTGAATGATGTCGCTCGAACGAGCAAGTTGCTCTGCTTCGCGGCACATTTCGCGTTGTTTGGTCACCAGTGGGTTTTCTTGCGGCTGCGTCACAATGCCACGGATACGGTTGATTTTATCCATAATCCGTTGGTTTGAGCGCTTAAATTGCTTGTACAATTTGGCCGAACGTTTCACTGGGATTTCACCCACGTCTTTCCATTCAGACCTCACTTGGCGCAAGATGCGGCTTGCTTCGTCAAGGTCATACATACGCATGAGCGAATCTGACTTGGCGATAAGTTCCGTATAGCGTTCGATGCGGTCGGCAATTACGCGGTTTAGTTCTGAGAAGAAATCACGACGTTGCTGGAAAAACGTATCCAACAGCAACTGGAATGTACCTTCGACTTCCTCTTGGTATTCTTTGTCAACAGGGCCAGTACGAATCCATTTCGATTTAATTTCTTGCAACATGTCCGTTGCGGCTTGCCAATCGTCGTTTTCGACTTGTACAGCCCGCGTTTCATCCAACAAAGCGCGCTTGATTTCCAGGTTTTTTTCTTGGTTGACTTTAATCAAGTCTTCAAGCACCACTTCCAATTTGTCGAGCCGTTCTAAGAGCGGGACAAAATCACCGAGTCCGTCAAAACTGAGCAGTTTTTTGCGTAGCTGCACCAATTTTGTCAGGTAAGAGCCTTTGTTCTGGGCTTCTTCTACATCACTTTCTAACTGTTCCACCTTACTCGAAGCAATATTGAAGCGATTTTTAAAATAATCAATGGCTTCTTGTTCGGTGCGTTTCACTTCGCCAATTTGGCGGTCTGGGTTCCCTAAATACCCTTTTAAGAATACCTTGCCGTCTGAGACATAGCCGTATTCGTCCATTAAGGTGGCATTTTCCATCACTGGTTTACTTTATTTATCTGCTTTTGAAGGTTTTGGTGGGCAATTTACGATATTTGCCACCACAAATTAAACGAAAAATGAGCAACGAAACTATTATTTTCTCGATGTCGGGGGTAAGTAAAGTAATTCCTCCCAACCGACAAATCATTAAAAACATTTATCTGTCGTTTTTCTATGGTGCTAAGATAGGCGTTTTAGGATTAAATGGCTCAGGAAAATCCACTCTTTTACGCATCATTGCAGGCATAGACAAAGCTTATACTGGCGAAGTTGTTTTTTCACCAGGGTATTCGGTGGGCTTGCTTGAACAAGAACCCCAATTTGACCCCACCAAGACCGTTCTTGAGGTTGTCCAAGAAGGAACGCAGGAAGTGGTCGATTTATTGAAAGAGTTTGATCAAATAAATGAAGCTTTTGGCGACGCCGATGCCGATTTTGATAAATTGCTGGAACGACAAGGGGAAGTTCAGGAGCGCCTCGACGCCCTCGACGCCTGGGATTTGGACAGCAAATTGGAGCGTGCCATGGACGCCCTTCGCTGCCCGCCGTCGGATGCCCTCATTGCTAATTTGTCGGGTGGTGAAAAACGCCGCGTGGCACTTTGCCGACTTTTATTGAAAAAACCTGACGTCCTTCTTTTAGACGAACCTACCAACCACTTGGATGCCGAGTCGGTATTGTGGTTAGAAGAACACCTTCGCCAATACGAAGGGACGGTCATTGCCGTAACGCACGACCGTTATTTCTTGGATAACGTGGCGGGTTGGATTTTGGAACTTGACCGTGGCGAAGGTATTCCTTGGAAGGGAAATTATTCTTCGTGGTTAGAGCAAAAACAAAACCGTTTGGCCAAAGAAGAAAAACAAGAATCAAAGCGTCAGAAAACGCTTCAACGCGAATTGGAGTGGGTACGGATGGCGCCCAAGGCGCGTCAGGCCAAGTCGAAGGCTCGTTTGGGGGCTTACGAAAAACTCTTGGACGAAGACATGAAGCAAAAAGAAGAGAAATTGGAGCTTTTCATTCCGTCTGGACCGCGTTTGGGCAATAAAGTGATTGAGATGGAAGGCGTTTCCAAAGCGTTTGGCGACAAGCTTTTGTTTGAAAATCTTACCTTTTCGCTTCCTCCTGCGGGTATTGTGGGTATCATTGGGCCTAACGGTGCGGGTAAATCGACGTTGTTCAAACTCATTACGGAGCAAGTCAAACCCGACAGCGGTACCACCGTCATTGGTGAAACGGTACAAATTGCGTACGCCGACCAAGAACACAACCAACTCGACCCCAACAAAACGGTTTACCAACAAATCTCGGAAGGCAACGATTGGGTATTGCTCGGTGGAAAACAAAGCAACGCCCGCGCCTACGTGAGCCGTTTTAACTTTACAGGAAGCGACCAAGAGAAGAAAATTGGAAACCTGTCGGGGGGAGAACGTAACCGTGTTCACTTAGCGATGATGCTCAAAGAAGGCGGCAACGTGTTGCTGCTCGATGAACCTACCAACGACTTGGACGTCAACACGCTTCGCGCCTTGGAAGAAGCCCTCGAAAACTTTGCAGGCTGCGCCGTGATTATCTCCCACGACCGTTGGTTCTTAGACCGTCTTTGCACGCACATCTTGGCTTTTGAAGGCGATTCTCAGGTGTACTGGTTTGAAGGAAACTTCTCCGACTACGAAGAAAACCGCCGCAAACGTTTAGGAACGGACGTAACACCAAAACGGATTAAATACAAAAAGTTGATGGCCTAGACCTAACAACAAAAAGCCCTGAAACAATTGTTTTTCAGGGCTTTTTGTTGTTATAGTAAGCTAGGATTTTTTCAACGTTTTACAAACCCGCACCACCGTTTCATCCAGCGGCCTGTAAGTAAATTCAAGCTCTTTCTGGATTTTTTCTCCGTTAAAAATAAACTTTGTTCGGGCGGTTTTGGCGGTTTCTTTGGTGATGAGTGGCTTGCTTCCCGTCAACCACGACCGAGCGGCTTCCACTCGCCAAATAATTTCTGTCAAAAAGGGCGACACAAGTTTTGACGGTGGACGTTTGCCAAAGCCTTCGGCTATTTTGGTAAATAATTCGCGGTACGTTGTACTTCCTGCACTTAGTACAAATCGCTCATTTTTCACTTCCGATACCAACAGCTTCACCGTCGCTTCTGCCACGTCTAGTACGTCAACGTAGTTGATTAGCCCTTCGGTATAAAACTTATTTTCGTCGAAAGCATACTTAAACAATTGTGTGCTGCTTCGCGTCCAGTCGCCTTCGCCGAGCACCATGCTTGGGTTGACCACCACCGCCGAAAGTCCCTCCGCCACGCCTCTCCACACCTCAATTTCTGCCAAATATTTACTTTTTCCGTAGTGCGAATTCAGGGGTGACTCTTCCCATTTTTGGTTTTCATCAATTACTGTCGGTTTCGACGCGTCTATCATGCGCGGGTCGGGCCGCCCAAGCGCCGCTACCGAACTCACAAAAGCCATTTTTTTGACCCCTACTTCTAATGCCAAGTTGACGACGTTGGCCGTTCCTTGTACATTAATTTGGTACATTTGTTTTTGATCTTTGGGAATAAAAGAAACAATTGCCGCCGTATGAATCACGTAGGTTACCCCTTCAAACGCCTTTTCCAATGCCTTCACATCCAATACATCTCCCTCGGCCCATTCCATCTTTGCTTCCACGCCGTTCAACAACTTCATGTCGCTTCCGCTACGACGTAGCCCACGGACACGGTGCCCATTGGCCAATAAATAGTTTACAATGGCACTACCTAAAAGGCCGTTTGCGCCAGTGACTAAAATGAGTGGTTCAGCTGATTTGTCCAAAAACGTAGAATTTTAAGTAAATTTCTTTTGTACAAAGGTAACGACAATGGTTCGATTGCTAAAAAAAACTATCAGGTGTTGACTATGGACTCTTAACTATTAAGTAACTTTCCGCCCCATTTGAAAAAATCGAATCACTATTGGTTGTAGCGCTGGGAGGTGAAGGGCATAGTTGCGTACTTTTTCACTTTTCCTCCTGGGGCTCTAACTCATAAAAAAACATTGAAAATGAACTTATTTGCATCTCTGAAGGAGACATTGACTGAGGGTATCGTAAATCAGATTGCGGTACAGAACAACGAAAAAACAGAGAAAATCCAAAAAGCAATTGATGCTTTCGCTGCTTCGATTGTGGGTGGTCTTATTAAGCGAGCCTCCAACGAATCGGGGATGAAACTTATTTTTAATCAGGCAAAAAACACACCATTTTCTCCCGAGCAACTTCCCCGAATTTTGAAAACGCCCTCAGAATTAGAAGAATTCAAGGCGGCTGGTGAAAAAATTCTCAATACAGTGCTCCCTGGCTTCAAAAGCTCTGTTTGTAGCATGGTGACGAAATACTCTGGCACAAAAAACTCGCTTGCGTCGTCGTTGAGTGGCATTTCGATGTCTATTATTATTTCGGTGTTGAAAAAGGTAGTAGCTGAGAAACAATTCGATGCCGAGTCATTGGCTGCTTATTTGGGAGAACAACGTGAAAGCCTCCTTACTATCGTTCCTGACCTCAACGACCGCATCATCGAAACCGTGGGAATTCAGTACCTTTTACAGAGTTTTGAAGTACCTCGTGCTGAACAATCGACGACCATCACCAAAAGTTCTGAGCCTATTCCAGCTAAGCAACCGTTTTTGGTCGGCGTCGATGTGGAAGATTCGGGATTGGGGCGAATTAATTTCAAATGGGTAGGACTTGGCCTCTTGGTCGTTGCCGTTATTGGGGCTGGTATTTACTTCTGGAGTCAGCGAGACACCTCGACGGTTGACACAGAAATAGATGCTGATACGCTTGCCGAAGCCCGTACGATTCAAGAACCAATCGCTGCTAACAAAACAACCGACACCACTGCTTCTGCTACTCCTACAACGCCTGCCGCAACCACGACCGAGAGCCCAATGGCTACCTATTTGGCAGATGCGGCCGCTGCCAAAGGAAAAGCGTTTAAGTTTGAAAACGTGGATTTTGAAGACAATACGGTGCAATTAAAAGCAACGGCATCTCAGCCCGTACAAGCCTTGGCCGATTTGTTGAAAAAATACCCAACCGCCCAAATCAAACTCGTCGCCTACGCCAACGATGCCAAGCCGCCATTGACCAACAAAGTGCTGTCGGTAAAACGGGTGTATGCCTTGAAAGACCAATTTGTAAAATCAGGCATTAGCTTCGTACGAGTAGATGCCGAAGGACGAGGCACGGGCATTAATCCTAAAGATACCACAGGCCGCAAACAAATACCTATGCGCGAAATATGGGTGAAGTTTGTGCAGAAATAGTCGATGGTTTATAGTCCACAGTCGATAGGGAGGATTAACCATCGACTGTGGACTGTGGACTGTGGACAAAAAATAAAGCTGTCAGGTTTGAAAATCTGACAGCTTTATTTTTTGCCATTATGTCAGATAATAGAGCGGTGGAATACATTTTTTAGGTAATCAACGCAGAAAACCAAAAACTGTAAAAACCGTAAAACAGAATTATGGAAGCAAACGTACAGGCCGAAAAAGGGCAATTGTCGATTCATACCGACAATATTTTTCCAATTATCAAAAAATTCCTCTATTCAGACCACGAAATTTTCTTGCGTGAGTTGGTTTCAAACGCCGTAGATGCCACTCAAAAAATCAAGAAATTAGCCGATTTTGGTGAGTTCAATGGCGAACTTGGTGAATTGAAAGTATCGATAAAACTCGACGAAGAGGCAAAAACGATTACCATCAGCGACCGTGGTATCGGGATGACAGCCGAAGAAATCAAAAAATACATCAACCAAATTGCCTTCTCGGGCGCGGCTGAGTTTGTTGAAAAATACAAAGAGAAAGAAGATACCCGTGGCAATATTATCGGTAACTTCGGACTAGGTTTCTACTCGGCGTTTATGGTCGCCAAAGAGGTAGAAATCATTACCAAATCATTTAAAGATGGCTCCGAAGGCGCTCGTTGGATATGCGACGGAAGCACCGAATTTAGCATTGAGCCCGCCGAAAAAACTGACCGTGGTACGGACATTATCCTCCACATCGCCGAAGATTCGGAAGAGTTTTTGAGCAAATACCGCCTCACCGAAATCCTTGAAAAATATGGCAAATTTTTGCCTATTGAGATTGAGTTCGACGAAAAAATCATCAACAATCCTACTCCTATTTGGGTAAAAGCACCTTCTGAACTCAAGGATGAAGATTATTTGGCGTTTTACAAAGAACTTCACCCGATGGGCGAAGACCCGCTGTTCTGGATTCACCTTAATGTCGATTATCCGTTCAATTTGACGGGAGTTTTGTATTTCCCCAAACTGAAAAACGACTTCTCGGCCCGCAAAGAAAAAATCCAATTGTACAGCCGTCAGGTATTTATTACGGACGAAGTCAAAGACGTAGTGCCTGATTTCTTAACCCTTCTTCACGGGGTTATCGACTCTCCTGACATTCCGCTCAACGTGTCGCGTAGCTACCTTCAAGCTGATGGTAACGTCAAGAAAATCAGTGGATACATCACGCGCAAAGTAGCCGACAAACTTGCTGAGATTTTCCGCAACGACCGCGAAGGATTTGAGAAAAAATTTGATGACATTGGCTTATTTGTCAAGTACGGTATCATTTCCGACGAAAAATTTGGCGAGAAAGCCAAAGAGTTCTGCTTGGTTAAAAACACCCAAGGCAAACACTTTACCTTTGAAGAATACACCGCCCAAGTCAAAGAAAATCAAACCGATAAGAATGACACGGTGGTATGGCTGTACGCCAGCGACTTACAAAAACAAGACGCCTACATCCAATCGGCCACCAAACGGGGCTACGATGTACTCGTGTTTGACAGTGTGATTGACCCGCACTTTATCAACGGCATCGAGTACAAAATCGAGAAAACAAACTTCAAGCGTGTAGATGCTGATACGCTCGATAAGCTTATTGAAAAAGAAATCAAGCTGGAAAGCGTATTGTCGAAAGACGACGAGGAAAAAGCGAAGAATTTGTTTGAGCAAACCCTCGGTGGGGCTCCTAAACTGACCATCAGCGTGGAACCAATGCCTACCGACGAGTTGCCAGTGGTTATTACCATTCCAGAATTTATCCGTCGTATGAACGATATGGCGGCTACTTCTGGTCAGAAGTCGATGTTTGGTGATATGCCTCAAATGTTGAACGTGGCCATCAATGCCAACCACCCTGTGACGCAGAAAATCCTAAACGCCGACGAGAACGAACAAAAGCAATTGGTTCGTCATGCGTACAACCTGGCATTGCTTTCGCAAGGAATGCTGACAGGTAGCGAGTTGACGGCTTTTGTTCAACAAGCGGTGTCACGTTTGTAATTGAAACGACATGCTTTTATAAAAAAGCTCTCCTCAGGGAGGGCTTTTTTTATGACTACTCCACGCTTTACAAGTATTTTCTTTCGCTTTAATCGCCCTTTTTGTCGCTTCTATTGATTCCTTTTGTTAGGTGCCTCACCTACTGCCAAATTTGCAAAGTCGTTTCAATTTTTAAATTTTCATCTAGTTATGTCAAACATCAAAACCAAAATAGACGAATTTGAAGTCCGTGATTTAGAAGACAATGGACTTTTACGGATTTATGTAGAGCACAATACCGAAATGGGCAATCGTGGAGTGCCTGGCATTCAAGTTTGGTACACAATTGCGGGCGGGACCTCTATCGTCAATTTTGAGCCCTTGCACGTAGAACGTTGGGCATACCAAGCCCATAAACAGCAAACCGACGTTTATTTATTGAGCGATTATTCGTGGGATGTCCACGAAGACACCTACATCAAGAATTATTTAATCATTGGTGAAACGCTCAAAGCCCGCGTGGAAGTAAAAGTGAGAAGCAAAGCCAAAGCGGTGGTTCGTGAATACGACCTGCCCTTTCACTTAGAAGAATAAAAGTGATTTATCAAACGCAAAACTCTCCCCGCTTTAGCAAAGCCACAGCGGGGAGAGTTTGTTTTTTTATAACTCCAACACTGCTGAGTATAAGTCGATTCCTTTGGCCCAGTAGTCGATTTGGCGGTTTAAAAGTTTAAATCCAAGTTTTTCGTAGAAACCAAACGAATGTTGCGACGTTTCGACCAAAATAGTTTTGGCAACTCCCGATTGGCGAATTTGATCAATTCGGTACAAAGCTAATTCTTTTCCAACCCCAGTACCTTGAAAATCAGGGTGCACAAAAGCCCATGAAAGTCCTCCTTGCTGGTCAAACGAACGCACCCAATAGCCACCACCACCCACAATTCTCCTGTCCACAACGGCTACGACGTAGTCATCTCCAAAAATATCCAAATACTCCAAAAAGTCGCCCAATTCTTTGGGGTCAAAGTACTTCGGTGTATTCATCATAAATATTTCTTCCAGTGCGGTGCGGTCACTGAGTTCGTAGGGGCGTAATGTAATTTCCATACTCTTATTATTTAATTCAAAAAGGTGGGCAAAAAAAATGCCAAAACTGTTATTCAATCTCAATAACCACTCCCTTGGTAAGTGGGTGGGCAACGCATGTCAAAATATACCCTTGGTTTAACTCCGATTTGGTAAGGCCATCTTCTTCGTCCAGTTGCACTTTACCCGACGTACATTTTCCCATGCAAGCTGTACACATCCCCGCCTGACACGAATAGGGCAAGTCAATGTCGAGTTCGAGGGCAGCTTCCAAAATTGTTTGGTGCGGTTCTACATTAAAGGTATATTCTTCGCCTTCATACAAGACTTTCACTTCTTGCGTCTTTAGGCTTCCGTCGTCCTCGGCCTCATGTACTACATGGGTGGTGGCCGTGGCAAAGCTCTCCCGATGGATTTTTTCTTCGGCTACCCCCCACGTCAACAATGTCTCTTTGGTCGTTTCCATCAACCCATCTGGCCCGCACAAGAAATACTCCGCCGATGCGTTTTTCAACCCTCCTACTCCTTCGAATATCTCTAAAATAGTTGATTTATTCAAACGACCTCGTACGCCAACCCACGCGTCAGAAGGCTGAGTTAAGGCATAATAAAGCACAAAGCGATTGCCATATATACGGCTCAACTCGTCGAGTTGTTGTTTAAAAATAATACTTTCTTCTTTGCGATTGCCATACAAGAGCACTACCCGACTCTCCGCCTCTACTTTCAACACCGATTTGGCAATAGAAATCAAAGGAGTAACACCACTCCCAGCGCCAATCAACACAACAGTGCGGGCATTGCGCGCATCGGGCAAGACCTGAAAATGCCCCATGGGTTCGAGTACTTCCAGAAAATCTCCTTCTTTGACGTCGTCCAAAAGCCAATTGGAAACCAAACCTCCTGGAACACGTTTGACGGTGACAGCAGGTGCGGTATCGGTATGTGGCGAGCTACTCATTGAGTACGACCGACGCACTTTTTCGCCATTGATGGTCAACAATATGGTCAAAAACTGTCCCGCTTGGTACTTAATCATTTCGCTCAACGGATGCCAAAAAGCAATCGTAGCCGCATCGGGGGTTTCTTTGATAACTTCTTTAACTTTAAGATGAAAATGCTTCATAGTTCTACTTTATACATCGTAGGTTTAACCCCCAAAATTACGATTTGTTTTACCATAACCACAGGATTTACGGAGAAACCTACGGTCATCACCCTAAGTCAGGAAACTTTTAGCCATTGATTTTGGTTGAAGAATCAAGTAATTTGCCTTCAAAAACTATCGAAAGTTAATAAAGACATGGTCACAGTAAGCGATAAAGCAAAAGATAAAATCCTTGAATTACGTCGTGAAGAAGGGCGTCCTGAAGACAGCCACATTCGTGTAGGAGTGGTTGGCGGAGGCTGTTCTGGGCTGATGTATAATTTGGAATTTGATTCAACCAAACAACCCACCGACATGGAGTTCCAAGACAAAGGAATTCGGATTGTGGTTGATAAAAAGAGCATCCTTTACTTAGCTGGGACAATCCTCGATTTTTCGGATGGTCTCAATGGCAAAGGGTTTCAGTTTGTCAATCCAAACGCCAGCCGTACTTGCGGATGTGGCGAGAGTTTTGCGGTTTAACCTACTCCAAGTCACCCACAAAAAAGGCGTCAGATACAAATTCTGACGCCTTTTTTGTGTTATTAGCTATCTTTGCGCCCTCTTACCTTTTACGTCATGGCCCTTACTTTCTGGAATTTTTGGAGCGACAAACTTTTCAACTGGTTAGCAACCTTTACCAATAGCCCTTATTGGAAAACCAAGCTTGCTGTCTTTACGGTTTTGTACATCTTGTTTACCTCTTTCCCTGATTATCAGGCACTGGTAAAAATGGACACAGGAGGACAACGCCTTGCGGCTCGGTTTGAAGTGATTGATTGGATTGGCACCCATCCATTTCAGAACCTACCCAAGCATTTGTTTACGGGAAAAGTACTCAGTGAAGGCGACCAATCTCACTTCAAAAAACGGGTTTTTCGCCCGCTCATTCCTGTTGCCCTTCACACAGTAGGGCTAAAGGCAAAACACTATGTTGGTATCCAATTTGTCGTCGGGATTTTGTTCGTTGTTTTGTTAATTCGATTCCTTTCTACGCACCTAAGTTCCACCGCAAGTGTCTTGGCTACGTTTATGTTTGCCAATTTATTCGTCACCAAATGGACTTTCTTTGATTTTTTCTACCACGACCCGCTTGGCTATCTCTTACTTTTAGTCATCGTTAATTTCCGCAATCCATTGTTGATTGTTCTTGGCATTGTCCTTGGTGGCTTTGTCGATGAACGCGCCGTCATTGGCAGTAGTGCGGCGGTTTTGTGGTGGTTTTGGAAAGAGAGCAATGCCCAAAAAGTCGCCCTCAGCAACGTATTTTCGCTCAAACGCTACCGTGCTACTTGGGCGGCGGTGGTTGGTATCTTGCTATTTATTGTTTTGAGACTTTACGTCATGTCGTCTTTGGGAATGCGAACCGATAAATCAATGCTGGGCTTCGACGCAAATCAGTACAATTCGTTTCCAATGGGCCTGACCGTAACCTACGAATGTGCTTGGTTGCTTCTTATTGGTGCTGTTGTGGGTATGGTTGCTAAAAAAGATTGGCTATACCTGCTGCTGTTTATGTTTAGCGCACTGGGTGTGATAGCCGCTGGCAGCTTGGTCTTAGATTTTTCCAGAAGTTATGCCTACGGTTATGTGTCATTGTTGTTTGCAATCGTGTATCTTTCTAAAACCGAGACCCTTCCTCATTTTCTAAACGGACTCACCTTCTGCGCCATTGGTTGCTTTTTGTTTCCGACCTATTATCAAATAGGTTCTTCCTTGTTTTGGATGCCCCATATTTTTCCGAAAATAAAAGTCATACTTGCTTTCTATCACCTCATTTAACACCTTGTTTGAAAAGTAGTATGATATTTTTTATCCCGCAGATAAACGCAAATTAAAATTCAACGCGGATTGGCGCAGATAAGCTCATTAGCCGAATTAATCACCCAAAATCTGCGGTTATCTGCGGTTTTAGTATCAGCGTAAATCTGCGGGTAAATTATAAAGAAACTTAATAAACAACGTATTTAAGAGGGCTGTTTACCTAACTTCCAAAAAGATTGGTATCAATAAACTCATTCCGAAATTTGCCTTCGGGGTCGTGTTTTTCCATTATTTTTTTAAAATCGACCAGTTTCTCAATGCGCGATTGCAATACAGCAGGTTTTAGGGTAAAAATTTTGCCCCAATGAGGACGAGGTGCAAAGGGTGCCAACGCTTCTTCGATTTCGGGCAAAAGCGCCATTACCGCCTCCACTTCTTGTTTCCACGTAAAATGGAAAGCTACGCACGTTTTTTTGTAAAATGGACTCATCGGCAACTCATCCGCCGCAATGGCTCTGACCTCGGTAATAAACAAGTGGGGAGCTACTTTTTCGTTTAATTTTTCAATGGCCATAAATCCTTCATAAGCGTGCTCAAAAGCCACAAAATACTCCGACTGTAGCTCTTTGCCGCTGCTGGGCGTAAAACCCATTTTGAAGTGGGGCATACGCTCGTACCAAGGGCCTTCTACCCCCATTTGGTCTGTACAATTAACGGGGTCTAGGGCTTCAATTGGGTGCAGGTTTTTGGTAGCTAATTTCGCCCCGTAAAACTCAGGAGCGACTTCTTTCATGTCCTCAGCCTTACTCTTTACCCATACCTCACTTACGTTTTTATTGCGCCAATCGGTAAACAAACTCACGCTATACCCGCCCGACATGATGGCTTCAAAATTTTTCTCCAAGGCCG
Source organism: Runella sp. R5_40 (assembly GCF_057652295.1). Classification (NCBI taxonomy): domain Bacteria; kingdom Pseudomonadati; phylum Bacteroidota; class Cytophagia; order Cytophagales; family Spirosomataceae; genus Runella; species Runella sp. R5_40. The sequence continues at coordinate 25,309 of NZ_JBYFCH010000022.1, forward strand.
ACATGGGCAAATTTTGATACACCACCTGTTTCATTTTAAACGTTGGCTGAACATCGAGCGTAATTCTGGTCGCAATGCCCAAAGCCCCAACGTTTACAACCGCCGCTCCAAATTCTTCTCCGTCTTTTTCACGACTCAATGAAACTACCTCTCCTTTGCCATTCACAAACTCAATGGCAGAAACGGCGGTCGCCAAACTGCCGTTTTTGATACCCGAGCCGTGCGTGGAAGTAGCACACGCACCCGCCACCGAAATATGCGGCAAAGAGGCCAAGTTATGAAGAGCAAAGCCATTATCATCCAAATACTTACACATTTCTCCGTACTTAATGCCAGCCTCTACCGTTACCGTATTTTTTTCTTTATCCAAACCAATGATTTTGTTAAAAGCCTCGGTCGAGATTTGGTTTTCTTTGCTATCGGCAATGGTATTAAAGCAGTGTTTCGTGCCCAGTGCTCGTACTTTTTTACACTTTTTAATCGCTTCCTGCAACTCTTCCACATTTTTAGGAATGTGTAAATTATCCGTACTGTACGTCAAATTTCCCGCCCAATTGGTGCGCGGATCTGCTTTTTTACACGACATCAAATTAGATAGCATACTACCTGTTAAAAGAATAGATGAGGTTTTGAGAAATGTTCGTTTGTCCATTCGAGTGTTAGGTTTAGGTCTTTGGTTACTAAGTGCTTGCGCACAGTTAATTGTTTTTGCCTTTTGCTTATTTGCCAACTTGCCCTTTGCAATTTTTGCCTCTCACACGTCCCTATTTCAGTTCTTCGATAAAGATGTCTTTAAAATAAACCAGCGCCTTTCCTCCTCCGTGAATTTGAAGGCCAATGAGACCCGACTGCGGAATATTAGTATCAGGTTCGGTATAATCCACGGTCGTTACTCCATTGATTTTAAGTACGATATGGCGTTTATCCGCTCTAATTTCGTAATCGTTCCAGTCGTTAGGTTTGAGCAATTTAGCCACTTCCTCGGCGGGTTTTCCAGCCAGCGTTTTATTCCGCCGCGATTCATCGTACAGGCTTCCCCAATATTTATCACCCAAATCAGCTTGGTATCCTTCCATTTCATACGACGGATTGGTGAGTCGTTTACTCCGAAACTGCACCCCCGAATTGATGAATCCTTCTGTGCCCACCAGTTTAAATTTAGCCTTTAAAACAAAGTCAGAATAACTCCGTTTTGTACATAAAAAATCATTGTTTGGCACCTTTGTTTGCAAAGAACCACCCACCAACGCCCCCTGCTCAATTCGCCACGTTTTTAGGGTATCGCCTTCCCAGCCTTTAAAACTTTTGCCGTCAAAAATCCGCTCAGGCTTACGGTGTGTATCTCCCGAAAAAGCGGCCAATGTCACAGTCGCCGCCGCCGACAAAATCAATAAGTACTTCATTGGTTATGAATGGTTAAGCCTATGTGTCGCGTATATACTTGAACTAAAGTCGCGTTTGCTTATTTCTACTTTTAGGCTAACCCACAGATCTCCATGCCCCAAACCAAAATTTCATTATTTCATAACATGCCTATGCCCCTCCTAGCACCTGCCTACTGCGCAGGTTTTGCCTTGTTTTTAGTTTAAAACTTGGTCGAAAAGTACCAAACCGTGAAACATTTAACATTTTTTACGTGGAACAGTTTGGGTTATTGGGAATAAAGACGGATATTTGAAGGCGGTAAACCTAATAACAATGGGAAAAATCATAGCAATAGCCAACCAAAAAGGTGGAGTTGGCAAAACCACCACAGCCATCAACTTGGCAGCGAGTTTGGCTGTATTAGATTTCAAAACGCTGATTGTAGATGCCGACCCACAGGCCAACTCTACGTCAGGTTTGGGCTTCAACCCCAAAGAGATTGAGTACAGTATCTATGAGTGTATGGTAGAGGGAGTCATACCACAACAAGCCATTGTGGAAACCAACTTTGAAAACCTATACTTGTTGCCCTCGCACATCGACCTCGTAGGGGCTGAAATTGAGATGATTAATCTCAAAAGTCGGGAAGAAAAAATGAAAGAGGCCTTATGGCCCATCAAAGAAGAGTACGACTTTATCATCATCGACTGTTCGCCTTCGTTGGGTTTAATTACCATCAACAGCCTTACGGCGGCTGACTCGGTGATTGTCCCCGTACAATGCGAGTACTTTGCCCTTGAAGGTTTAGGCAAACTCCTGAATACCATCAAAATCATCCAGACTCGTTTGAATACAAGTTTGACGATTGAGGGGATTTTGTTGACCATGTACGACATGCGGGTGCGTCTATCCAATCAGGTAGTAAATGAAGTTACTGCTCACTTTAAGCACATGGTTTTCAACACCATCATTCCACGCAATATCCGTTTGAGTGAGTCGCCAAGTTATGGTGTACCTACCATTGCGCAGGATTCGGACAGTAAAGGAGCGATTAGTTACTTAAACCTTGCTCGTGAGGTTTTGAACAAAAACGGCTTGCTAGAGCAAGACGAACCTACCAGCCGTAGAGCGCTGTAATTGACACCAATTTGAATACACAGTAGATTTTTCCCAAAAATCTATCTAAAAACATACAATTCTAGCACATGGAAAATGTCGGAAAAGCTGCACCCAAAAAAATGACAGGACTTGGTCGTGGTTTGGGTGCTTTACTCCAAGACAGCGACAACGTCAATCGTTCTTCAAGCCCGTTGCCTCACGAAGGTGTGAGCATGATGAACGAAGTTTCGGTCGATCACATTGAAACAAATCCCTATCAACCTCGTACCCGATTCGATGAAGAAGCGCTCAATGAATTGGCGGAATCGATTCGTATTCAGGGAATTATTCAACCGATTACGGTACGACAAATCGGGAAGGATCGCTATCAATTGATTTCGGGAGAACGGCGTTTACAAGCATCCAAACTTGCTGGACTTACCCACATCCCGACTTACGTTCGTACGGCCAATGACCAACAGATGTTGGAAATGGCATTGATTGAAAACATTCAGCGCGAAAACCTAAACGCCATCGAAATTGCCCTCAGTTATCAGCGCCTGATTTCGGATTGTGGACTGAAACAAGAAGAACTCGGAGAACGAGTAGGTAAAAATCGCACGACGGTCAACAACTACATTCGTTTGCTCAAACTTCCCCCGTTGATTCAAGCCGCCTTGCGCGACGACCAAATCACGATGGGGCACGCACGGGCGATTATCAACATCGAAAACCCTGAGACACAGCTCAAAATATTCCGTAAAACGATTGAAGAAGCTTGGTCTGTCCGGAAAGTAGAGGAAGCCGTTCAGGCACTTAAACTCGACCCCGACGATACCAACAAAGACCGCAAGCCGACTCTGTTGAAACAAGAACTGCGCTCCTTGCAATTTAAACTTTCATCGTTTTTTGGTTCAAAGGTTTCTATCAAAACCGATGACAAACAAAAAGGTGAAATTAAAATTCCATTTACCTCCCAAGAAGAATTGGATCGTATTTTAGACGTTTTAAAGTTTGAACCTTGAGAACACTAGGGATTTTTTTCAGTTTGTGGCTATGGTCGGGAGTAATGGTGGTGAAGGCGCAACAAACAGCAACAGACTCCCTGCAAAAGCGTCTATCAAAGGCAGTATCCTCCTTGGCCGCTGATTCGACGGTACTGGATTCGCTCAAAAATAAAAAAGTGAGCAAAAGCAGTCTTGCCAAAAGTTCATTGAACGACGCTGCTTTAAAGAAACATAGTCCGCGCAAAGCCGCCTACTATTCATTGATGTTTCCTGGGCTGGGGCAAGCATACAACCGCCAATATTGGAAAATGCCTTTTGTATATGGAGGCTTAGGAGCCGTTGTTTATTTTATACGGTTTTATCATATTCGTTACCAAGATTTTTTGTGGCCGTATTACTTTAGCTATGATCTAACCACGGGTAAACAGCTGCGAACGGAAGCGGAGGTGTTTTTGCGAAGCCAAAACCAAACACGTACCCTCACCCTTGACCGTATTACCCAAGGGAAAGATTTTTACCGCCGCTATCGGGACCTCAATTTTTTGTTGGTAGTGGGTGTTTGGGCGCTGGCAGCCGTGGAAGCCAACGTGTCGGCTCACCTCAAAACGTTTGATATGTCGGAAGATTTGTCTTTTCGGTTTGAGCCTGATACTTACAACAACTCTTTTACGGGCCAAGTATATGGGGTAAAAGTTGTCGTTCCTATCAAATAAATTACGCATTGCAAAACATAAATTATGAATATTCTTCTTTTAGGTTACGGTAAAATGGGCAAAGTGATTGAACAAATCGTCCTGAACCGTGGCCACCAAGTAGTTGGAAAAATTGACATCTCTAACCGCCACGAACTAGAGACATTTAGTCGCGACAACGTGGATGCCGTCATCGAATTTAGTGCCCCCGAAGCGGCCTACGAAAACCTTAAATGGTGCATGAGTAAAGGCTTGCCAACCGTATGTGGAACCACAGGCTGGCTGCACCATCGCCCCGAAATTGAGCAACTGTGCATCGAAAACAAAGCGGCATTTTTCTACGCGTCAAATTACAGCATCGGGGTTAATTTGTTTTTCCGCCTCAACAAGCAGTTAGCCAAACTTATCGCTCCCTATTCGCAGTATTCGGTGCACACCACCGAAATCCACCATATTCATAAGTTGGATGCCCCAAGTGGAACGGCCATCACGTTGGCAGAAGGCTTAATTCAACAGCTTTCCAACAAAACGGAATGGGTAAATACCGAAGAGGGCACCGAAAATCAAATCCCCATTCTATCTTTGCGCGAAGGAGAGGTTCCTGGTACTCATATTATTCGCTACGATTCTGAAGTAGATAGCATCGAAATCAAACACACCGCCCACAATCGCCAAGGGTTTGCCCTCGGCGCGGTCGTTGCGGCCGAATGGCTGGCTCCCCGCGAAGGCGTGTTTGGCATGGATGAGCTGCTAGGAGAATAGTTTTTTGTTTACAATAAGAATTGTTTTTATGTCTCAACCCAAACCTAAAAAATCGGCCCTTAGAGAATGGCTCGACTCGGTCGTTTTTGCTGTAGTAGCAGCTACCCTCATTCGTTGGTTACTATTGGAAGCGTACACCATTCCGTCGTCATCCATGGAAAAAAGCCTGCTCATTGGCGACTTTTTGTTTGTAAGTAAACTCCACTACGGAGCGCGGACGCCCGGTACGCCACTCCAAGTACCGCTTACACACCAAACCATTTGGGGAACCAATATTCCCTCGTTTTCTACTTTAATTCAACTCCCGATGTTTCGCCTTCCAAGCTTCACATCGGTCAAACGCAACGATGTGGTTGTTTTCAACTATCCTGGCGACCCAGAAGAACCGTTTGAAGACCCGCTCGTTGGAAATGGAGGTTATAAAAATTTCCCCGTTGACTTGCGTACCAACTTCATCAAACGTTGTATTGCAGTAGCAGGCGACGTGGTAGAAGTTAAAAATGGGTTGGTTTATATCAATGGTAAAGAAGGAGAAACGCCTCCGCAAGCTCAGTTGATGTACCGTTTGGAATCAAGTGATTTGCTGGATGATCGTTTTTTTGAAAATGAAGATATTCGGGATTATGGTACGTTTCCTGGTGATACGGCCAAACCTAACCATTTTGTGTATCAAATCCGTACCACACCCCAAACTGTGGACGATTTGAAAAAACACAGCTTTATCCGCTCTGTGACACACGTTAGTCAGTATGCTGCCTCTGCTCCTGAAATGGGACTTTTCCCAGCCGCTGCGAAGCAAAATCCTGATTTTTGGGGACCTATGCAAGTGCCTAAAGGGGGGTTAACTATTCAACTTGATTCGGCCAACGTCACTAAATATGGGTACGTGATTAAGTACTTTGACCACAACGACCCCGAGAAAGTAGTGCTTGATAAAGGTAAAGTCAGCATTGACGGAAAAGCGATTACGAGTTATACCTTCAAGCAGGACTATTACTTCATGATGGGCGACAACCGCTACGAATCAGCGGACTCGCGTTTTTGGGGCTTTGTTCCTGCCGACCACATAGTTGGAAAAGCGGTCTTCATTTGGATGTCGATAGACCCAAATCCAAAGTCTATCTTAACCAAAATCCGCTGGAATCGTCTGTTTAGATTGATTGACTAGCCCTTTTTGGCAATAATAATAGCACAAAAAAGCGGCTCAGAGCCGCTTTTTTGTGCGTTTGGGTACTCACACACGTGCGTTTGGATACTCATAAACGTGTGTTTGGATACTCATATCCAAACGCAGGGTTTCTCAAAACCCTGTTCCGTAATCGAGGTTTTGAGAAACCTCAACCGCGGTTATCAGTAACCGCGGGCACACTCGTGTGTTTGGGTACTCATAAACGTGTGTTTGGATACGCACACTCGTGCGTTTGGATACTCATATCCAAACGCAGGGTTTCTCAAAACCCTATATACATTTCTAAAACTCTTAGCTAAAAATGACAACAACCTGTTTCTGTGGCGCCTCTCTTCCCTTCGACGAATGCTGTAGGAGCATTATAGCAGGAAAACGTCCCGCTACCACTGCCTTGGAGCTGATGAAATCACGCTATTCGGCATACTGCGTCGTCGCCAGCGATTACCTGATTGCGACCACTCATTTGAGCAAACGTGCTCAGTTTGATAAAGCCTCGATCGAGCAATGGGCCAAAGAGTCGCAGTGGAAAGGGTTAAAAATTATCTCAACTGCCAAAGGTTCGGCGCTCGATACGCAAGGAGAAGTAATTTTCCAAGCGTTGTATATCGACGAAAACACAAAGAGTCGAGTGCATTACGAACACTCGCTCTTTGTGAAAGAACACAATCAGTGGTTTTATCTTTCAGGAAAAACTATTGCCATCAATCGTAATGATAATTGCCCTTGTGGCAGCGGGAAAAAATATAAAAAATGCTGTGGGGCTTGATGATTATCACCCCACAATTTCCATCGTACTTTGCCCATTCCCATTTTTGAAGAGGCGAATCTGCGTCCCAATGCGCTCTTTCAATGCTTCTACGTGCGAAATAATCCCAATTGTTTTTTCACTCTCCGACTGTAAGCGTTCCAACATACTCAAGGCCATGTCGAGTGAATCGGGGTCGAGGGTTCCGAAGCCTTCGTCAATAAACAAACTTTCGATGCTTACGTTTTGCGAAGCCAAATCAGAAAGAGCCAGGGCGAGGGCTAAACTAAGGGTGAAAGTTTCACCACCTGACAACGTATTGACAGCCCGCTGGGCATTGCCTTGGTAGGTATCAATCACAAAAAGGCTCTCGGTTTCTTCTTTTGGTTTATCTAAAATATAGCGGTCAGATAAGTGCCTTAATCGCTGATTTGCGAGCCCAATTAGGTTAGACAGCGTTAAGTTTTGGGCAAAATTGCTAAACTTATTTCCTTCGCGGTCACCAATGTAGCGATTGAGCAAATCCCATTTTTTTCGTTCCTTCCGTAGTTGTTCAAGCTCCGTTTGTAGGGTTGAAAATTTGGCCTGTTGGGCTTGGTGGTTTGATAATTTAGCCCCAATTTCCGACACCTCTCGGAAATACTGGTCCCGCAAACTTCGACTGATTTTCAATTTAAAATCAACGTCTTCCAGCGGCAACTCGGCTTGGCGAAGTTGGGCCGTTTCCAACAATTGCTCTTCCCAAGTCTTACGATTGATTAGCAGCTCTTTTTCGCGATTTTCTAGGACTTTGCGTTTGGTTCGCAATTTTTCAACCTCTAGGATGGGCAGTAAAAGTTCATTGGCCTTTTCGATACTTTCAATGCCTTTAGCAGCTAAATGAGTTGATAACACACTGGTCAGATGCTTTACTTTCTCCCGCTCAACGTCAATGCCATTTTCAGTTTCAATTTTTTGTTTTTGAGCTATCTGCCAAGTTGTTTCCGCATTGGTCAACGCATTCCGTAATGATTGACTTTCGGCACGAATGTCCTTTCCAGCATAACGCTGCTGTTTTTCCAATTCCTTCGCCGACTTTCGTACCCGAAGCTCAAAAAGCATTTCATATTGCCCCAGCAACTTACCTATCACGGCATTCATATCACTGACTTTCTGCCACTTAGTAATTTGTTCTTGTAAGTCATTTAGTTGCTTTTGCTCTTGAGTCAATTGCTCCAGGGTCCAATCCAATGCCAATCCCAACGTCGCCAACGTTTTTTCACCTTCTTCTTTTGCTTTTCGGTACTCCTCACGAATCTTGACCAAATTTTCGGACACTTTTGTCATTGACCCCTGCGCTTGGTTTAACTCTGCTCCTACTTTTTGCATGGAAGCATCTAGCTCTTTTTTCTCCTTTTCGAGCAAATCTAACTCCATTTGCACTTTAGAAAGTGCATTCACGTAGGCATGGACGTAGGGGTGATGAGTCGAACCACACAACGGGCATTCCTCCCCATTTTGCAGGGCGTTGCGAAGGTCTTCGAGGTTAAATTTTTGCTGTTCTTTTTCCTTCTGCGCTTGAAGAACTTTCAATTTGGCCTCCATTTCAGTCATTTTTTGCTGAAGTGCTGCCCATTGAGGTTTCCGTTCGTTCACTTTTGCCGTCGATTCTTCCAGCGCTTTTTTAGCATCAAGTCCTTGGGCATACCATTCGTTTCTTCGTGTCAAGGTGGCTTTTAGTTCCATCAAAGCGTTTTGACGAGTTACTAATTGAGCAAGCTCTTTTTCTGCGTCAAAATCTGCCCGAAAGCGCGCAACCTCTTGCTGTATTTCTTGTTTTTTCTGCTGGAGAAGGGCATACGCTTCGTCTAACTTTTCAATCGAAAGTGTTCTAAGCCAAGGGTGATTGGTTATGGAAACTTCTTGTTTTATCGCCGTAAAAACAGGTCGGATTTCAGCGTTAAGTTTTTCAATTTCCGTATCGAGTTGTAGGATTTCGCCTTCAAAAACGTTCAACTCTGCCAACAAACGCTCTTTCGGAACTGATTTTTGCACCAAATTAGTAATTTGTTGATGCGTCGTTTCGATGATAGTTGTCTGCGCTTCCATTTGCGTTTGAAGCGATTTTCGACGTTCCTCAAGCCCTTTCAACTGCGTTTGCTGAGATTGTAAAGTCGCCAATTCTCCCGCCCACTCGCTAATTTGCTCGTGTTGGAGAAGTCTAAAAGCGTCTGGTTTAAAAGTTTCTTGCTCATTTTCAAGAACTTGAACCTCTTTTGCAACTTTCTCCAATTTTTGTTGAAGGCCATAACAACGCTCCAGTACCGACTTTTCTTTTTCCCAAAACTGCACGTCTTTCTCCGCCTGAACCTGATGCGTTTCAGTCGTGATTTTGGTTTGCTGAAGCTGTACTACCTCCTCTTCGGTGAGCATCGAAACCAGCTTCAACTCCTTTTCTTTGAGTTCAAGTTGTTCTTTAAAGAGTTTATCTTTCAAATACGACGCAGCCCCGAGTTGACGATAAATCCGTTGCCCAGTAATATCTTCCAATAATTTAGAACGGTCGTGGGCTTTGGCGCGTAAGAACTCGGCAAAACTCCCCTGTGCCAACACGATTGACTTCACAAACTGCTCGTAAGTCAGTCCAATGAGTTCTTCATTCTTTTTTGGAAACTGCGACAACCCTTTAATATCCAACAAATTACCAGAAGGAAGTTCGGCGATTTCCATTTGATAATTGTTCCATTTGTCGTTGCGGTTTCGCGAAATACTCCAACGCGAACGGTATTGCCCACCTTTAACCTCGTATTCTACCTCTGCATAGGCTTCGGCCCTAGGCTCTTCGGCCGCTTTGAGGTTGACGATAGAGCCTAATTTTTCAATTTCTGTTTTTGAAATACTACCAAAACGCGGAATTTCATTGTACAACGCCAGCGTGATAACGTCCAACAACGTTGACTTTCCTGCTCCCGTTGGGCCTGAAATGATAAACAAGCCAGAAATCGCTAACGGATTGGTAGTAAAATCAATACAAGGATGTTCGCCGTAAAACGAATTGATATTTTTGAATCTAAGTCGAAGAATTTTCATAAATAAAATCAGTTTTGCTCGGCCACTTCACGCCACAGTTCTTCAAAAGCTTCGGCCAAAAGTTGTTGGGTTTCCTCGTCCAGATTTTCAGCCGTTAAGCGTTTTTGAAACACCTCATTGGGCGATAAATCTTGAATTGACGTACCCGTTAAATAAAGCTCGTCGGCACCTTGGGTTCGGTTAGTGAAAGACAGGCGAGGCTTGATTATTTTGAAAGGAGCCGCCTCAAACTCTCGAATCAGATAACCGAAATACACCTCTTTTTGCGGGTCAGCATAGGGTTCTGTCACGTGGATTTCTACGTAAGGTGGCAAAGGAGTAGTCACTTCGTATGCATTGAGTGCGGCTTCGACTTCCTCCAAATTTCCCGTAAAGCAACGCAATTCTCGAAAAATGGGCACCGAAATCGGCTCAATGGTCTGAATTTTATTGTCCTTGAGAGCAAGTTCTAGCACGTATTTTCGGTCGTCTCTTTCGCTAAAACTCAACGGAATCGGCGAGCCTGAATACCGAATCACGTCCGAATTGGCAATGCGTTGCGGTTTGTGAATGTGTCCCAAGGCGATGTAATCAAATCCCGCAGGAAAATACTCCGCCGAAAATGCCGCTTCTCCCCCAATCACGTGGATGTCGCGCTCACTTTCACTCACCGACGCACCGTTGACGTACAAATGCCCCATCGCAATCGCACATTTGGCGGGATAACGCTCGGCACACAACTGAGCGAGCTGTTCGTAATGCCCTCGAATCCCCTGACGCAACGCCAACAAACGGTCGTCGTATCCTTCACCCACGACCGATTTTCGTAAATCGGCATCGCGCAAGTACGGAACTGCCGCAATCACCACCTCTCCCCTTGGAAGAACAAGGTGCACGAGTTCTTCCTCAATCGGGTCTTGCGCATTTCCAATGACTTTTATGTCCAAAAAACGCAGCAATTCACGCGGAGCATTCAGGACGCCAGGCGAATCGTGGTTCCCCCCCGTTACCACCACATGGCAGCCCGTGCCGACCAATTGTTTGAGAAAACCATAATACTGAGTCAAGGCTTGGTTAGAAGGGTTTGCGGTATCAAAAACATCACCCGAAACCAATAACACATCAATTTCTCGTTCTTTAATCAGCGCCACTAACCAGTTCAAAAACAAGCTTTGTTCTTCTTCAAGGCTATATTTATGCAGTTGTTTGCCTAAGTGCCAATCGGCGGTATGAAGTATTTTCATGGATTTTTTTCTGCCAGTGTATTGACAAAGTTCTAAAAGAACCTTCCATTTTTTGACAAGTTTGCAAAAATGCCAAAAAGGAACGGTAAATTTGTGTGCTGAAACATAAATTCGTTTCAGCACCCGCCGATACAATTTCAATAAATTTTTGCAGAATGCTCACCAACACGATTGAACAAACCTATTACGTCATTGATTTCGACAGCACGTTTACGCAAGTCGAAGGTCTGGACGAATTGGCTAACATTGCCCTCGCGGGCAATCCCAACCGCGAAAAAGTAGTTCAACAAATCCGTGATTTGACCGATGCCGCCATGAACGGCGAACTGTCGTTTGCGGAAGGTTTGCGCCAGCGTATTTCGCTTCTTCAAGCAAATCGCAGCCACGTCGAAGCACTGGTTGATTTTTTGCGTACCAAAGTGTCAGATTCGTTTGCTCGCAACCGAGCGTTCCTCCGCGACTATTCCGACTCTATTCTTATCGTTTCGAGTGGTTTTAAGGAGTTTATTGTCCCTATCGTTACCGAATTAGGGCTCAAAGAAGAAAATGTGTATGCCAATACGTTCCGTTTTGACGCCGATGACAACATCATTGGCGTGGACGACGAAAACGTGTTGTCGCAAGATAAAGGAAAAGTAAAATTGCTCGAATCGCTGGCGCTTCCTGGCGATGTTTGCGTCATTGGCGATGGCTATACCGATTACGAACTCCGCGAAGCGGGCGTAGCAAGTCGTTTTTATGCCTTCACCGAAAACGTGGAGCGGACCAAAGTAACAAGCGTCGCTGACCACGTCGTACCGTCGTTGGATGAGTTTTTGTTCTTGAACAATTTACCTCGTTCACAATCATATCCAAAAAGCCGCATCAAGATTCTTTTACTCGAAAACGTTCACCCCGTAGCTCGTCAAGCATTTGAGGAACAAGGTTTTAACGTAGAGTTTTTGAAAGGTGCTTTGGACGAGGACGAATTGATTGAAAAAATCAAGGACGTTACTATTTTGGGCATTCGTTCCAAAACAAACGTTACGCGCCGCGTTCTTGAAAATGCACCGCGTTTGATCGCCATCGGTGCTTTTTGCATCGGGACCAACCAAATTGACCTCAAAGCTGCTACCGAAAAAGGAGTTGCCGTTTTCAATGCCCCTTACAGCAACACGCGTTCGGTGGTCGAATTGGCCGTGGGCGAAATGATTATGCTCATTCGTAACGTGGTCACCAAAAGCAACGGAATGCACGAAGGCAAATGGGACAAATCGGCCAACAATAGCTTTGAAGTTCGTGGCAAAAAACTGGGTCTCGTTGGCTATGGCCACATCGGAACGCAGCTTTCGGTCATCGGTGAAGCCCTCGGCATGGAGGTGTATTTCTACGATGTCGTTGACAAAATGCCCATCGGAAATGCCAAAAAACTCAAGTCGTTGGACGACCTTTTGCGCATTGCCGACGTGGTAAGTATGCACATCGACGGTCGGAAAGACAACAAAAACGTCATCGGCAAACGCGAGTTTGAGCTAATGAAAGATGGTGTGGTATTCTTGAACCTTGCCCGTGGTCACGTAGTGGAAGTCGAAGCGCTAGTCGAAGCCCTCAAAAGCGGCAAAGTATGGGGCGCTGGGGTTGACGTATTCCCGTATGAACCCAAAACCAACAACGAACCTTTTGAAAGTGAACTTCGTGGGCTGCCCAACGTGATTCTGACTCCGCACATTGGGGGGAGTACCGAAGAAGCCCAAGAAGGGATTGGTCACTACGTTCCTGAACGATTACTCGAATACATCAATAACGGTAGCACAACAGGCAGCGTAAACTTCCCTGAGGTGCAACTTCCGCTCCTCAAAGGCTCGCACCGTTTATTGCACATTCACAAAAATGTACCAGGTATTTTGGCCAAACTCAACAACATTTTTGCCAAATACAATGTTAACATTACGGGTCAATACCTCAAAACCAACGAGCAAATCGGCTACGTCATCATGGACGTAGAACGAAGCTACGAAGATGGGTTCATTGACGAAATTAAGAACGTAGAAGAAACGATTAAGTTTCGGATGTTATACTAAATAGACTTCTCCTAACTTCCCGAAAGTCTAGACTTTCGGGAAGTTTTTCTTCCAATTGTATGGTCGCTTTTGCCAACGCCAAAATCAATATCGGGCTTCAAATCACCGAAAAACGCCCCGACGGCTTTCACAACATTGCTTCTTGTTTTTACCCCGTGGGTTGGTCGGATGTCGTTGAAATTATTCCCGCCCCTGAATTTAGCTTTAGTTCTTCAGGCATTGATATCCCAGGCGACCCCGCCAAAAATCTCTGTGTAAAAGCCTACGAATTGCTGAAGGCTGATTTTGATTTGCCGCCAGTGGCCATGCACTTGCTCAAAATCGCCCCCATTGGTGCGGGAATGGGCGGTGGGTCTTCGGATGCGGCTTTTGTGTTGAAACTCCTCAACGATACCTTCAAACTAGCGCTTTCTACGGACGCCCTCCAAAATTACGCCCGACGTTTGGGGAGTGACTGTGCTTTTTTTATCGAAAACCAACCTCAGTTTTGTTTTGAAAAAGGCGACCAATTTGAAGACATTTCGCTTTCACTCAAAGGCAAAGGCATTGTTTTGGTCTATCCCAACCTCCACATTTCCACCGCCGAAGCCTACGCGGGTGTGGTTCCCCAAAAAACAGAGGTAGATTTGCGCGAAGCATTGCAACGCCCCATCGAAGAATGGCGTCATTGGGTAAAGAATGATTTTGAGAACGGTCTCTTTCAAAAATACCCCGTTTTACCTCAAATAAAAGCCCAATTGTACGAAGTAGGTGCTTTGTACGCCAGCATGACAGGCTCGGGTTCGACCGTATTTGGAATTTTTGAGAAAGTACCCGATTTACAGAACATTTTTAGCCCTTACACCGTTTGGAATGGAGAGCTTACTTGATTTTTGACTTTTACTTGACCCATTAAACACCATGGCAAAAGCGTCCACCGTAAAAGAAAATCGTTTCACCAAACGCCGTGAACCTTTCAATTTTATGCTTTGGCTGGGACTCGGTGGAAGTATGCTTCTATTTACGATTTTGTTGGGGGTGTATGTCATGCGAAAATCAGTGGGCGTCCATTGGACAGATGTACCCCTTCCTTCGCTTTTTTGGGTTAGTACCTGTGTTATTATTGCCAGTAGTTTTACCCTGCACGGCGCTAATCTTGCCTTACAAAAAGACCAATTCCCGAAGTTTCGTTCTTTCATTGGTGCCACCCTTGGTCTAGGAATCTTGTTTGTTATTTTACAATTCTTGGGCTGGACGCAGCTTATTCAGGCGGGCATTTCAACCGTCAATAATCCATCCGTTGGGTTTATTTACCTTCTTTCTGGCATTCATATTTTACACATTCTCATCGGAGTTGCGGTGTTGGCATGGGCGGTGTATCAATCCATCAAAAACCACAGCTACGTGGACGCTTTTGTCTTTAGTGTCAATCCTCCCAATCAGCTTAAGATCAAACTCATTACCATTTATTGGCACTTTGTGGATGTGCTTTGGCTGTACGTATTCGGCTTTTTGTTGTACCACCACGGATGGTAAGAAGGTAGGCTTTTTGGTTTAGATTCTCTAACTTCGCGGCCTATCCCATTGCAAACATTCTCATAGCCATGTCTGTAGCCGACCGCATTAACGAACTGACCGAACGCCTCAATTTTTATAACCATCGCTATTACCAAGATAGCGTTTCTGAAATCAGCGATTACGAGTTTGACCAACTTCTGGAGGAGCTTGCTTCGCTCGAAAATCAATATCCCGACCTCAAACGCCCCGATTCTCCCACCCAACGCGTAGGAGGGACTATCACCAAAAATTTTGCGGCGGTTGAGCATCGCTACCCCATGCTTTCGTTGGGAAATACGTACAACGAGCAAGACCTTCGCGACTTTGACGAGCGGGTAAGAAAAGGGCTCAATGGTGCTGATTTTGAGTACGTTTGTGAATTAAAGTTCGACGGAATTTCGCTCAGTATGACCTACGAAAATGGCGTACTAGTGCGAGGTGTAACCCGTGGCGACGGTGTTCGCGGTGATGACATCACAGCCAACGTTCGAACCATCAAAACAATGCCGTTGAAGGTACAAGAGTCGAAGTCCAACTTTGCCCTTCGCCCCTTGCCCCTTGCGTTTGAAGTCCGTGGGGAAGGTTTTATGCCTATTTCATCCTTTGAAAAACTCAACAAAGAGCTCGAAGAGGCTGACGAACAAACCTACGCCAACCCCCGCAATGCGGCATCGGGTGCGTTCAAACTTCAAGATTCTGCGGAGTCAGCTCGTCGGGGATTAGACTGCTATGTCTATTATTTTTTGAGCGACGAAAACGTGTTTGAAACCCATTCCGAGAGCCTCGAAGCCCTCAAAGCGTGGGGATTCAACGTGTCGCCTTCGTGGGAAAAATGCGCTACCATCGACGACGTTTTGGCCTACATTCACCAATGGGAAGAAAAACGCCATACGCTTCCTTTGGCCACGGACGGGATTGTTGTCAAAGTAAATTCGCTCGCCCAACAACGTGAATTAGGCTTTACGGCCAAAAGTCCGCGCTGGGCGATTGCGTACAAATACAAAGCCGAAAACAAGCCAGGTGTTTTGCGTTTTGTTTCGTACCAAGTCGGGCGAACAGGGGCTTTGACGCCCGTGGCTAACTTGGATAATATCAACGAA
Organism: Runella sp. R5_40; assembly: GCF_057652295.1. NCBI lineage: Bacteria > Pseudomonadati > Bacteroidota > Cytophagia > Cytophagales > Spirosomataceae > Runella > Runella sp. R5_40. Next base: position 41,155 of record NZ_JBYFCH010000022.1, read on the forward strand.
GACGGCAAAGGGCTTTGGCTATCGGGCACCCGCGTGAAACGTGCTTCTTTGCACAATGCCAACGAAATCGAACGCCTTGGGCTGATGCTCAACGATGTGGTTTTTGTGGAAAAAGGCGGAGAAATCATTCCAAAAATTACGGGCGTGGACACCGCAGCACGAGCCTCTCGCTCGCTCACGCCCATCCAATACCCTACGCACTGCCCCGAATGCGCTACACCGCTCATTCGCAAGGAAGGCGAAGCCAACCACTATTGCCCCAACGACCGTGGTTGCCCTCCCCAAATCCGTGGTAAAATCGAGCATTTTATTCACCGTAAAGCCATGAATTTGGACAGTTTGGGCGAAGGAAAAATTGAGTTATTGTTCGACAAAGGACTCCTTCAAACCCCCGCCGATTTGTATGACCTTACCTACGAAAAACTGTTTGGTTTAGAAAAAGTCATCACCGACGAAGAAACGGGAAAAACCAAGCGCATTGGGTTTAAGGAAAAGACCGTAGAAAATATTTTAAAGGGAATTGAACAATCAAAACAAGTTTCGTTCAAGCAAGTTTTGTTTGCCATCGGAATTCGTTTTGTTGGTGCTACGGTGGCCGAAAAACTGGCTGCGTATTTCAAAAACATCGACGCACTGATGAATGCTGACTTGGAAGCTCTGCGTAACGTACCCGAAATCGGTGAAAAAATTGCCCAAAGTTTGATAGAATACTTTGCCGACGACCAAAACCGTGCCTACATCGAGCGTCTCCGTGCCGCAGGTCTCAAAATGGAAACCGACGACCTTCCTGTCGTAATGGAATCAAATACCCTCGAAGGGAAAACGTTCTTATATTCAGGCACGTTTGCCAGCATGAGCCGCGAGCAACTCGAAAACAAGATTGAAGCAAACGGTGGAAAACTTGTCAGCGGGGTTTCGGGAAAACTTAACTTCCTGATTGTCGGTGAAAAAGCAGGTGCCTCCAAACTCGATAAAGCCACAAAATTGGGCGTCAAAATGATTTCAGAAACGGAGTTTTTGGAAATGTTGGGCGAGTAACGGTGGGTTATTTCTATATTTGTACAAAAGCTATTGATTTCCCCAGCCTAAAGGCTGGGGTTAAATGAGTCTTATCAGTCTGCCTTTTATCTGATGAATCAAAATCGCCTTATTCTGAGCAGCCCTTTGCTCGAAATCATGATCAGTCGGCTGTGTCAACAGCTGCTCGAAAACCACCAAGATTTTTCGGATTCTGTCTTGTTGGGACTACAGCCTCGTGGTATTTATTTTGCCGAACGAGTTGCCCACGAACTTCGCCAAATCACGGGTTCAAACATTCCACTTGGGTATTTGGACGCTACGTTTTACCGCGATGATTTTCGTCGCCGTGAACCCTTAAAAGCCAATGCCACCAAAATCAATTTCGTTATTGAAGGCAAAAAAGTGATTTTGATTGACGATGTGCTTGCCACGGGTCGGATGGTTCGCGCTGCGCTCGACGCCATGCAAGCCTTCGGTCGCCCCCGCAAAGTGGAGCTTTTGGTTCTCATCGACCGCCAGTACAACCGCGAAATCCCCGTTGAACCCGATTACACAGGCATGAAAGTCAACACCCTTGATTCTCAGCGTGTACTGGTTGAATGGAAAGAACAAGGCTACGACGCCGACCGCATTTGGTTGGTTGATTAGGTCACTCATTCGTCATTCGATTCATTCCAACATTCGTCATTCCCATGACTTTAGAACAAGCACAACAAGAAGTAGATACGTGGATTAAAACCTACGGGGTACGCTATTTTAGCGAATTGACCAACATGACCATTTTGACCGAAGAGGTGGGAGAATTAGCCCGCATTATGGCTCGTACCTACGGTGACCAATCGTTCAAAAAATCCGATTTAGAGAAAAATTTGGCCGATGAAATGGCCGATGTTTTGTGGGTGCTCATGTGCTTGGCCAACCAAACTGGCGTCGATTTGACCGAGGCTTTTCAGAAAAATTTGGACAAAAAAACCAAACGCGACGCGACGCGCCACCACGAAAACGAGAAGCTAAAGTAGCTTATTGACTGCGTTTGGCCAATGCCAAATACGCCCCAAGCCCGAGCATCATCACGCCCGTAACTTTGTTTTGAATACGAGCGAAATTGGGCAATTGGTTTAAATACGAACCTGCTTTTCCGAACAATACCGCCACCAAACAATTGACGACGGTTCCCGAAAAGTTAAACCAAATCCCTAAACCCAGCACTTGCCATTTGAAATCGGGCGAATGTGGGTCGGAAAATTGGGGCAAAAAAGCCAAGAAAAATAAGGCTACTTTGGGGTTCAAAACATTAGTATAAACGCCTTGCCAGAACAGTTTTTTCAAAGGAATGTTTTCCACTTTTCCCTCGGTTGATAAACTGCTCGTCGATTTGAGCGACATGATTCCCAAATAACATAGATAAGCCACACCCAAGTACTTCACGACATTGAACGCCAATGCTGATTCGGCAATCAAGACCGACAGCCCCAATACGGCAGCCAATGTGTGGACTACGCACCCTCCCGCAATCCCCAAAGCCGAAACAATTCCTGCTTTTGTCCCTTGCGATGTGCTTCGGGTAGCGACGTAAATCATGTCCGAACCTGGCGTTAGGTTCAACATTAACGTCGCGAAGGCAAATACGATAAATTCTTGGTAGTCAATCATATATATACTTTTATCTTCCCGAAAGATTCTAACCTCCCGAAAGTTTTAAAACTTTCGGGAGGTTATCTATCGCCGACCAAATTCAACCAAACGATAACCAATCAATTGATCAGCGCGGGCAGCGGGTGGGCGATGATAGATAAATATTTCGTAATCGTTGGAGGTACTCGAATAACTTCCCTCAAAGGCCGTATCGTTGATTTTTCCATCGGCCCCAACCGCCAAATAATAGTAATTCACAATTCCTTGTTTAATCAAAATACTGGCTTCATAGACATTTTTGGTCGCATTGTAGGTCATCCGATTGGCATCTTCTAATTGCCATACATTGTAAGCCCCTCCGACATATACTTGGGCATTGGGATATTGTGGACTTTGAAGCGTAAAAACCGTATTGATGTAATCGGCCTCATTGGTACTATTGGCTGCATCACGGTTCAACACTATGTATTGACCATTAAAATCTTGCGCCTGAAAAGTTGCTCCTCCACCAACCCGCGATTGGTCAACCCGAAGGTGTGCTATGGTCTGGTCAGGCAATTGTTGAATATCGTCCACACTCATACCTACCCCGCGCGAAATGCGGGTATCGAACCAACGAAACTCATTGCCTCCCAACATATTATTGGACAAATCGAACGGACGATATTCCAGTTTTTGGTCAAAAATACGAACGTTGGTTGGGCGCAAATTCGTAATCATTTTGTTCCAACGGTAGTTTTGACGAATCACAATTTTAAGGTCATCTTGCGGAGAAAGAATTTCATAGCCACGGTAATCAACATCAAAATCAATCTGCTGATGTGTGCGCTGTTCTGCTATCCCCGACGACATCCGAACTTGGGCAAACACACTTACCTTCGATTGATACACCATAAATCGACGCGTAAATATGACTTTGGCAGGCCGCGAATCTTCGTAAACGGCCACCACATAATTCCCCGAAAGTTTTAACCTCGGTACTTCAAAAGTGTAATGGTAATACGGGATTTTGGTATTGAACGACGCCTGATAAGTATTAATCGGGTAGTCGTTGTATTCGTACGTAAACTCAATGTCATTCAAGCCCGACGACGTCCAATCGGCATTGCAATGAAAAATACGGTACCTCAACGTCCGATAGCGTGCTTTGAGGTCATCAAATTCTACAATCAATGGATTCGTACTTTCAACATTGACGACGGGCGAATAAGTGGTGCGGGCAGGGTCTTGGATGTTGTTGGGCGCGGGGTAAATCGCTACCGTTTTAATCGTGATTTCGTTCGTACGGTCTTCGTACTGAATCGGTGGTAGTTTCTGAGCCAAGGCGCTACACATCCATCCCCAACACATCAATGTTATCAAATATCTGGCCATGAGAGAAAAAGTATTGTTCAATGATTGTCTGGTAAAACTAACGGAAATCTACCGAAAATACTTGCCCCGAACCACAATTTGGGGCGCAAACGGCCTAGCATCTCCGACACTCAAAACGCCAAAAGTGGTTTTCTAGCCTTCCTTCAAACTTTTTTAGGCCGCTTCTACGTTTAAAGTACGTTATCAAAATTTTCAATGAAAGCAGCTATTTATTCATTCCTCGTTCTTATTGCTTTTGGGCTCGGTTTTAGTGCCTGCGAACAAAAACCCCAAGAAGTGCCAATTGGCATTCGTCGCCTCGAAAAAGAAATTTTTGCGGCAAAATCCCCCGCCGATTTATCATTGTTACTACAGAAAAACCTCATTTTAAGAGATTACTTTGGCTTACCATCGGGTGTAGCTGACTCAATGATTACCAATCAGTTGTACCAAAATATTTCCAATCGCGACTTACAACAGTTTAGCCAAGAACTTCAAACGCAGTTTGCGGACTTGACGTTTTTACAAACCCAACTTCAACAAGCTTTTGGGCAAATCAAAGCTTCCTATCCCGATTTTAAAGCCCCCGAAATCGTGACAACCATCACGGGTTTTATGGGTACCGACTTGTACGTTTCCGACAGCATTATTGTCATTGGGCTGGATTATTTTGGTGGGCCAAAAGCCAAATACCGTCCACAACTTTTTGATTATCAACTTCGTCGTTACCAAAAAGAATACATCGCCCCAGGTATTTTGTTCTTCATTTCTCAGAAATACAACAAAGTGCCTAACGAAGACAAAACGCTCTTGGCCGATATGATTTGGTATGGGAAAGGATTTGAGTTTGTCAAACAGGTATCTCCCGAAACACCAGATAGTCTCATCATTGGCTATTCGGGCGAACAACTTACCGATGTATATGCGTCTCAACAAGACATTTGGGCTTATTTTTTAGACCGCCAACTTTTGTACCAAACCCGCGACGCCGAAAAAGAGCGCTTCATAAGCGAGCGCCCCGCTACCCCCGAAATCAGTCAATACTGCCCAGGTGGCATTGCCCGTTGGGTAGGGTGGCGCATTGTGGGAGAATATTTGCACAAAAAATCAAACACTACGCTGACCGAATTGATGGCGAACACCAACGTTCGGCAGATTTTTGAAGAGGCAAATTACAAAGGGCAAAAGGACGAAGAATGAACCAAGTTGTGATTACCTTTGTCATCAGATTATCCTTTATTTAACTCACTATTCATTCATACCAATGGCTAAAGGCAGAGGAACGGGCACCGAGTTGTCGCCCGAAGATAAAAAACGTAAACTCACCAAAGAGAGCCTCCAAAAAACACTAAAGATATTTCGATTCATTCTTCCCTATCGAAGCACCTTTATCGTCGGCATTTTATTCTTGTTTTTATCCTTAACCACCAACTTACTTTTCCCAAAACTAATTGGGGAAATAACGGCGGTGATTGAAGGAAAATCGTCGTACACCATCAACGAAGTCGTTTTATCACTCGTTGGAATTTTGGTTTTGCAAGCACTATTTTCATTTGGTCGCATCTTCTTCTTTTCGATTGTCAGCGAAAAAAGCATGGCCGATATTCGTCGTACGGTGTATAGCAAAATCATTTCATTGCCTGTTACTTTCTTTGAACAGCGGCGCGTGGGCGAGCTAATGAGCCGCATTACGTCCGACGTACAATCGTTGCAAGATGTTCTTTCGTTTACCCTTGCGGAACTGTTCCGTTCGCTCGCTACGGTGGTTGTGGGTATTGGCATCATTTGTTTCATTTCGTGGAAATTGACCATTTTTATGTTGGCTACTTTCCCCGTAGCCATTGTGATTGCGATGGTGTTTGGGCGTTTTATTCGCAAACTTTCTAAGAAAGCCCAAGATGAATTGGCCGCCGCCAACGTCATTGTGGAAGAAACGCTTCAATCTGTCAACGTTGTCAAAGCCTTTACCAACGAACGCCTTGAGGTGCAGCGCTATGGCAAAGCCCTCGACAATGTAGTCGTAGCAGCACTCAAAGCAGGACGCTTCCGTGGCGGCTTCGTTTCGTTTATCATTTTTGCGTTGTTTGGCGGCATCATCGGTGTGGTTTGGTACGGTGCCTCCCTCGTACAAAGCGGCGAAATGCCCTTTTCTGAGCTAATGACTTTCATTTTCTACACCATGTTTATTGGTGGGTCAATTGGTGGTTTGGGAGATATGTACGCCCAAATCCAAAAAACCCTTGGGGCTTCGGAGCGTCTTTTGGAGATTTTGGACGAAACCTCCGAAGTCGAAATAGAATCACCCAAAGCAGTTGCTCCGATTAACGGCACGATTTCTTTCCAAAACGTTAAATTCACCTACCCCACTCGTCCCGACGTAACGGTGTTGAAAGATATTTCGCTTGAGGTGGCCGCAGGTCGTAAAATTGCGCTGGTGGGCTACAGTGGGGCTGGAAAGTCAACGATTGTGCAGTTATTGATGCGTTATTATCAGCCCGTTAGCGGAAATGTGCTGGTCGATGGGCAAGATATTCAAGGACTTGACATCACGGCTTATCGCCAAAACATCGCCGTCGTTCCGCAGGAAGTGATGCTATTTGGCGGCACTATTCGTGAAAACATTGCCTACGGAAAACCCAACGCCACCGAAGAAGAAGTCCGCGAGGCAGCCCGCAAAGCCAACGCCTTAGACTTTATCACTTCTTTCCCCGAAGGATTGGAAACGGTTGTAGGCGAACGTGGTATAAAACTTTCGGGTGGACAACGTCAGCGCATTGCCATCGCACGCGCAATTTTGAAAGACCCTAAAATCTTGATTTTGGACGAAGCAACCAGTTCGCTTGATGCTGAATCGGAAAAATTGGTACAAGAAGCACTCGACGGGCTGATGCAAAACCGCACGACGATTATCATTGCACACCGTTTGGCGACGGTTCGCAACGTTGACTGCATTTATGTCATCAAAGACGGCACTATTTTGGAATCAGGTACGCACGACGAGCTTGCTCTCAACGAAGAGGGCCTTTACGCCAACCTCATCAAGTTGCAGTTCGATTCGGCTAACCTTGCAGTTTCTTAATAAACGTGGGTCAGGTTGCTCACAACCTGACCCACGTTACAACCTGATAAACAAAGGTCAGGATATGAGTATCCTGACCTTTGTTTACAATCAACTTTTCTAACCAAAAACCTCAAAACCAATGACCAGCCTAATTATTCGCCTCATTATCAGCACCGTTGTGGTGATTGTATCGAGCCGTGTTTTACAAGGATTTTACGTGGACACCCTCACCACGTCCGTGATTGTCGCCATTGTGATGGGACTCCTCAACACCTTCGTAAAGCCAGTTCTACAGTTTTTGTCTATCCCTATCACCATTCTAACGCTTGGGCTCTTTTATTTTATCATCAATATTGCCCTTGTTTACCTTTGCGCTTATTTGGTCGATGGTTTTAGTGTTTCGAGTGCCATCGCCGCATTGCTGTTTAGCATTGGCTTGTCATTGACCCAATGGATTGCAGGTTGGTTTTTGGACTAACCATAAAAAAACCGTCGGCGGGTTCTCCGCCGACGGGTGTCGCAAAATCGCAAGATGATGTGGTTATAGTCTGTTTGTTTGAGAAGTCATTGCAACTGTTGGCTTATTTCACTTTCACGAATTTTTTGAAAGACTTATCAGCCACTGTAAATTCAAAAGCGTATTCACCTGCTGGCAAGTGGCTCAAGTTAAAACGGCTACCTGCTGACAAATAACTGTTATAAATTGGTGTTCCAGCCAAGTCTGTGATGGCTACGCTCATGTCTGCTACGTTTTTGTTAGAAGTTGATACTTCAAAACGATTAACTCCAATCGCTTCTACTTTTGGAAGAACCGCTTCTTTGTAGCTATTCTCGTCGATTTCAACACTGCCATTTTTGATAGAAAGTGTTTGTGCCGACCAGAAATTGTTGTTAGAGCAACTCATAACGTACTCACCGTTTGGAAGTGCGTTAAGGTTCAATTGAGTTGAGACGCCTTCGTTCACTTCAAAGATTCCTTCGTGAACAACTACGCCGTCTATATCTTTAATTACTACATCAAGTACGCCTACATTAGGTTGGTTGATTTTTACTTCAACCTTCTTGGTGTCACGCTTTACCAATTTTACATCTTTGGTAAGGAGGTGAGTTTCTGCCGAAGCAGTTCCTGCGGTTGCAAGCATCATAGCTGCAAATACTGTCGAAAGCATTGTGATCTTTTTCATAGTGTGTTATAGTTTTTGTACCATCTTGTGCCGCTCAGTCGCGGTGACTTCGCTTTGACAATGCAAAGGTGTAAGATTTTGATTTACAAAAAAATAGGTCAAAAACACCCTCTTGATAAATTCATATCTTGGGTTTCAACCTTTTCTTAGAATAGTACAAACACTCTTTCTTCTTGACTGAAAAATTCAAACCCTACTTAGTTCAGTACAAATAAATTTTTGATAAAAATGAAAAGTTCTTTAAATAGTACAATGAAAATAGGAAAAGTACTACATTTAATAATCCTTTTTGCTATCAAAAATGTACAAATTCGCTTTTAGGGCTACTTTTTCAAGCTACTTGTACTGCCCTTTTTTGCATAATTTGATGATGATGAAGGAGGTGATAAGCGGTAAAATACAACATTTCTCGGGCAGTAATTAGCCCCAAAAGTGGGTGTGGAATCGGGTACTCGTCCAGCTCTTCTTCCGTCCAGTTGGCTTCCACCCATTGTAACAGCATTTGGTGTATTTGTACAAACTCCGCGAGCAGTTGTTCCTTTGAGGCTGCCATAGTCAATGGAACAAACGCTCCCGTTGCTACTCCTCCTCCCCCCAACGCCGCATCGTAAATCCCGACCATCTGTTCGTACGCTCTCGACGAATGAGGTGCTTTTCCCCATTTCTCAATAAAATAGGACTTGGGTGCGCCAAAAAGCCGCGCCAATGGCTGCACCGATAAAATCAGGTGCTGAACATTCTCAGCCACCGACCATACATCAGCGGCGGGTTTGGCATAAAAAACTTCGGATGTTTGGTTTTCTGAAAACACAACAACCCCTTGGACTCGCTCTTGGAGCAGTCCTTTCAATTCTGTTTTGTTCATAAAATGTGTTGTTTTATTGTTTACAAATTGACTCTTCGAAGTGCTGGATTATTATAATGATGATTTTTGGAAGCCATCGCTTCCAAGTCTTGAGCCACTTTTTTCCAAATCGTATCCTTGAATTTTCTCGAAAATAGGCCAAAATGCCCCAAGCGCTTTACACGGTAGTCTTTAGGTCGAAGGGCTTCATTCATAATATCCGCATTCCGAAAATGGCGCAATAAGGCAGGAACTGTATGTGCATTAGCAATGGGGTCGTCTGTAGCCCAATACGATTTTATCGGTAGCCTTACTTTATCATAGTAATGTTGCGGAATGGTTTTGTCTAGAAAATCAAAGAGGTAATTTTCGGAATTACACCACAAACGCCATTCCATAATCAAGCCCTTGGGCAGGTCTTCCATGATATTCATTCGCTTTGCTGGCAAGTACCCCACGTAAGGCGCAGTCAGCGGCGACAATATATTAAAGAAAAAATAGGCTTTCAGTCGGTAGGGAAAGGTCTGACGCCACCACGTACCCGTCGAACTCGTTAGCAATACCACTCCTTTTAAAATACCATGATTAGGCATCAAGCCTAGCAATTGCCCTCCGATGCTATGGCCAATCATGAATTTGGGCCAATCGGGATAACGTTGTTCCAAAAAAGTCAAAACTTCGCTCATATCTTTGGCCCAATCTTGCATCCTGATGGTCGAAAAAACCTCCTTATCCGCTGGCCTTGACCAGCCCATGCCTCGGTATTCCCATAAGCACACGATGAATCCTTGTTCGGCAATGAAGCGTGCCAAATTGCCGTAAAACTCTTTCCGCATCCCTGTGCCTATATTAAACTGTACTACACCTTTGGGCTGACCTGAGTACTCATAAAGAATGGCCGATAAGTCAAAGCCATCGGCTGTCGGTATCGTGAGTGCTATTTCTTTCATTTTCAATAAAGCTGTATAGGTTGTAAGTAATAATTTTAGGCGTCAAATCGCTCAAGGGCGCGTTGATGCACATCGTGTAAAAACTGGTTATTTTGGGTCAATTTCACCATAATCCACGCTCCTTCGTATTCAACGATGGCCTGTTCGGCCAACTTTTGGGCAATCGTTGGTTCAAATTTGGAACTATATAAATGCGCCAATGCATGTAGGTACTCTTCAAAAAACTCCCGCATTTTTGGCAAAAATTCTTGTGTAACTAGGGCCGTTTCTATCGCCATATTTCCCATCAAACAGCCGCCCTCTGTGCTTGCTGCAACATAAATTTGTTTCGCAATCATTTTTTCAAGGCGTTCTCGGGGCGGGAATGTTTCGTCGTAGGCAATAGAAAAAACCCTTGTGGCAAAATACTGATGGACTGTTTCAAGAACTTCCAGCATTAAAGCATCTTTACTGCTAAAATAATGATAAAAACTCCCTTTTAGCAGCCCACAAGCCGCCGCAAGGTCAGACATACTCGTACGATGGTACCCTTGTTTTTTGAACAAAAACAGGGCTTGTTTTACAACTTCTACTTTGGTGACTTTCTGAACGGGCATTTGAGGTTGTTTATAGGTACCAACTCTGTCAGACGACAGTCAGACAGATACTTCTTGCAATCGTACTTTCGGTCTGACTATCGTCTGACCAGGGTGGTGAGGTACTACGACTCTGTCAGACGACAGTCAGACAGATACTTCTTGCAATCGTACTTTCGGTCTGACTATCGTCTGACCAGGGTGGTGAGGTACTACGACTCTGTCAGACGACAGTCAGACAGATACTTCTTGCAATCGTACTTTCGGTCTGGCTATCGTCTGACCGGGCGGTGTGCAAAGGTGAAAAAACAAATCTATTTTACCAAACGAACGTTTGGTAAAATTTTAGAAACCTTCTTTTAGTTCCTTAAAAATCACCGCCAACGTTCAGTTTTTAGCTAAATGTTAAAACTTTCAGGTACATTTTGAGGTTATAAATGCAGTTTGACGCCTATTTTTGTAGGATACAAATTAACAAGCATGTCACTTCATCAACTAAATCGAATCATTTGGATAGTTCTTTTGGCGGCTAATTCCGTTGTCGCTCAGAAATCGTACCTGCTACGCCCCGACCGCATTTTTGATGGGCAAGAAATTCGCGAAAATTGGTATGTACTGGTTGTAAACGATAAAATAGTAGCCGTAGGTGATGCCAAAACGGTTGCCACAGTAACTCAGTCGTCCAAAGCTGAAATCATTGATTTAAAGGGGTGTACGCTACTTCCTGGCTTTATCGAAGGGCATTCCCATTTGTTTTTACACCCCTACAACGAAACAACTTGGGACGACCAAGTGCTAAAAGAAGCACGTTCCCTTCGTACCTCACGAGCGGTTGTTCACGCCAAAAAAACCTTAATGGCAGGATTTACAACCGTACGCGACTTGGGAACAGAAGGAGCTGAGTTTGACGACGTTGGCTTAAAACAAGCCATACAACAAGGAATTGTCCCAGGCCCACGCATGATTATTGCCACCAAAGCCCTGATTGCCACGGGAAGTTACGCACCCAAAGGTTTTAGTACCGATGTAACCGTACCCCAAGGTGCAGAAGAAGCCGACGGCCGCGACCCGCTCATACGCGCCGTACGAAATCAAATCGGAAAAGGAGCCGATGTCATCAAGATTTATGCCGATTATCGGTGGGGTTTGATGGGTGAAGCCCGCCCTACTTTTTTGATTGACGAAATCAAACTTATTGTAGAAACCGCACAGAGTAGCGGCCGCCCCGTCATTGCCCACGCAGGGAGTGTCGAAGGGATGCGCAGGGCGATTTTAGGGGGATGCGAAACCCTCGAACACGGCGATGCAGGTACGCCCGAAATCTTTGCGCTGATGAAAGAAAAGGGCGTTGCACTCTGCCCTACCTTGGCCGCAGGCGATGCCATTACGCAATACCGAGGTTGGAAAAAAGGCATTGAACCCGAACCCGAAAGAATCAAAAACAAACGAAAGACATTCCAACAAGCCCTAGATGCGGGAGTTACGATTTGTTTCGGAGGCGACGTAGGTGTTTTTACTCACGGAGACAATGCCCGTGAAATGGAAATGATGGTCGATTATGGCATGAAACCCCTCGACGTGCTGCGTTCGGCGACGTCGGTCAACGCTCGCGTTTTTCACCAAGAACAACTAGGCCAAATCAAAACAGGCTTTTTGGCTGATTTAGTGGCGGTTGAAGGACGCCCCGACCTTCGGATAAACGACGTTCGCAATGTCAAATTGGTCATCAAAAATGGAGAAATTCAACATTAGTAAAGGTCTTAGTACCCTACTTTTTTAACGGCATTAGAACTCCGCAAACAACGTATATCAATACTTATTTTGCGAAAAACGTTTAAAAAAAGTAGGTTTTCACTAAGAAAATCCGAAATTTTTTCGGAAAATTGTAGCTTAGTCCAAATCCATCTAATATTCATAAATACCCACTGTATGTCAGATAAAGCACAATTAATAGTAGAAGGAAAAACCTATGAATTTCCTACCATCGAAGGGTCGGAAAAAGAAAAAGCCATCGACATCAACACTCTTCGTGATACCACAGGTTATATAACGATTGACAGTGGTTATAAAAACACGGGTGCAACCAAAAGTGCCATTACATTTTTGGACGGAGAAGAAGGGATTTTGCGGTATCGTGGATACTCAATTGAAGAACTTGCGGAAAAAGCTACTTTTTTGGAAGTAGCCTACTTATTAATTTACGGAGAGCTTCCAACGCAAGCCGAATACGAGGCGTTTGAGCATAAAATTCGCATCCATACGATGGTAAACGAAGATATGCGCAGAATTTTCGATGGCTTCCCCGTAAACGCTCACCCGATGGGCGTGTTGTCGTCGTTAGTAAGTGCCATGAGCGCTTTTTACCCAGATTCGTACGATGAAAAAGCCCCTGATAGCACAGAACTTCATATCATTCGTTTGTTGGCCAAATTGCCAACCATCGCGACTTGGTCGTTCAAAAAATCACAAGGCCACCCAGTAAACTATCCTAAGAATGAGTTGGACTACTGCTCTAACTTCCTTCACATGATGTTTGCGTTGCCCGTGGAAGATTATAAGGTCGATCCAGTTGTTTCAAAAGCCCTCAACAAACTATTGATTCTCCACGCTGACCACGAGCAAAACTGTTCTACGTCAACGGTTCGCTTGGTAGGTTCTTCAAAAGCCAACATTTACTCTTCGATTTCGGCGGGTATCTGTGCCTTGTGGGGTCCGCTCCACGGTGGTGCCAACCAAGAGGTTATCGAAATGTTGGAAGACATCAAAGCCGACGGCGGTGATGTGGCAAAATACGTGGACATGGCGAAAAACGCAAAAACAAGCGGTTTCCGTTTGTTTGGTTTCGGCCACCGTGTTTACAAAAACTTTGACCCACGCGCCAAAATCATTAAAAAAGCGGCGGATGATGTATTGGCAAAATTGGGCGTAAACGACCCAGTTTTGGAAATTGCCAAAGGATTGGAAGAGGCGGCCCTTCACGACCCATACTTCGTGAGCCGTCGCTTGTATCCAAACGTTGACTTCTATTCAGGCATCATTTACCGCGCTTTGGGTATTCCTACCAACATGTTTACGGTGATGTTTGCGATTGGTCGCCTTCCAGGCTGGATTGCTCAGTGGAAAGAAATGCGTACCAACAAGGAGCCAATTGGCCGTCCACGTCAGATTTACACAGGTGCTACTCCTCGCGATTTTGTTCCAATGAACGAGCGCTAGAATGCCTCCATTTTCATATAAAAAGCGTTGATGGTGGAGTCACTGTCAACGCTTTTTGTTTAGATGATGACTAAAATGCGAAAGCACAAGTTAATCGCTACAATGCCCCAAAAGGGCAAAACCTTAATAGCAACAAAGCAAATAACTCGACAGAATGCGCCAGAGGGGCTAAATCTTAGTAGAAAGAATAACGCAAACTATCCTCAAAGCCCAATCGGGGTGACATCTTGTGCCGAGCGTTGAGGCCACTTTATTTTAATACGTTTCACCTATAAGTGCAGCAAAAACCAATTACATTCTTACATGGCAAAAGTAAAAACAGCCTATTTCTGTCAAAACTGTGGCCACCAAGCTACAAAATGGATGGGGCGTTGCCCGTCTTGTGGTGAGTGGAATACTTTGGTGGAAGAAGTCATTGAAAAAGAAGACAAAAAAGGGCCGTTGGCCCAGTGGAAATCGGTGAGTTTAGCCCCCAAACCGAAAGCCATCAACGAAATAAAATACGAAGAAGAACCTCGCATCGTCACTTCCGATGCCGAGCTTAATCGTGTTTTGGGGGGAGGGATTGTGTTAGGTTCACTGGTATTGATTGGAGGCGAGCCTGGCATTGGGAAATCAACGTTGATGCTCCAAATCGCCCTTACGCTTACCCAAAAAGTGTTGTACGTTTCGGGAGAAGAAAGCGAATCGCAAATTAAAATGCGAGCGGAGCGTCTGAGCAGTAAAAACAACAACTGCTTTATCCTTACCGAAACCTCCACCGACAATATTTTCCGTCAAATCGAAGAATTTGACCCCGATGTCCTCATCATCGACTCTATCCAAACCATGCAATCGTCGCTGATAGAGTCAGGCGCGGGTAGTGTGTCGCAGGTGCGTCAATGCGCGGCTGAGTTAATGAAATATGCCAAAGAAAGCGGGGTTCCCGTGTTTATGATTGGACATATTACCAAAGATGGTAACCTCGCAGGCCCCAAAACCCTCGAACACATGGTGGACACCGTGCTACAATTTGAGGGCGACCGCCATACGACTTACCGTATTTTACGCACAACCAAAAACCGTTTTGGTAGCACCTCCGAATTAGGAATCTACGAAATGTTAGGTTCGGGACTTCGTCAAGTCACCAACCCATCCGAAATTTTAATCTCCCAACGAGAAGAGCACCTCAGCGGCATTACGATTGGGTCAATGCTAGAAGGAAACAGGCCCTTAAAGATTGAAATTCAGTCGCTTGTGAGTATCGCTAACTACGGAACACCCCAACGTAGCAGTACGGGTTTTGACAACAAACGCCTACAAATGCTGTTGGCCGTACTCGAAAAAAGAGGCGGTTTTCGGTTAGGAACGCAAGATGTTTTCCTTAATGTAGCAGGCGGCCTTCGCGTCGAAGACCCCGCCATCGACTTGGCAGTCGTTACCTCCCTTGCTTCTTCGTACGAAGATTCTTACGTCCCCCCTTCCATTTGTTTTGCGGGGGAAGTCGGGCTGGGTGGCGAAGTACGGGCTGTCAATCGAATCGAAGGGCGAATTGCGGAAGCTGAAAAGCTCGGTTTCAAGAAAATTTACATTTCCAAATACAACGTCAAAGGGTTGATTTTCAAAAACTACAACATCCAAATTATCCCCGTTGCGAAACTTGATGAGGTTTTTGGGGAAGTTTTGAAGTAAATCAATGATTTTTATTAGATGCAACATCCATTTTATCAGTTTTCTATCTTAGATAATGCACATAGGTTTGAGTTTGAAAGTATTGGCCCTCGAAAGATTAGAAAATTGGTGTATTTTGACAAAACAGACATACCTAACTTCTATAATCTTTCTCTTGGAGACCAACTTTCAAATGGGAAAGTGAGTTTTATAACTGTTTCAAACAATAATGACAGAGATAAAGTAATAGCAACTACTATTCAAATATCGTATATTGGCTTTATCATTTCATTTAATAAGAAACTTCCAAACTTATGAAATCACTCGAAAAACCTATAAAAACAAAGAAAAAAGAAGCATTACCTGAAGCTTTTGATTCGATGAAAGAGCTCTCGAAATTTAAGTACCGTGAGTTAAACAAGAAACTGTATAAGGCACTACAAAGCAAAACTGCTTAATAATTTATACGCTCTGTTTATAACCAAACAGGGATTTCTCAGCATGTCGCACTATTTTTCACTTTATTTCCTTTCGATAGGTTTACTTTTTGCAGGCTGTCAGTCAACCGACGATTCGAAGCAGCAACAAGAAGAAACAAAAACAGTGGCCCTCAACGAAGCCTTGACGAAAGAACTTGGCTTTCCCCCAACTGTTTTATACATAGGGCTAGACAAACCTTCGGATACGACGGTCACAGCACCAACCCAAACCAAGTCCCCCAAAGGGATGGTTTACGTGCAAGGTGGAGTTGTGCAGATTGGTTCCGACGATGGTCATCAGCACGAACGTCCCTCTTTTTGGGCCAAAATAGCTCCTTTTTATATAGACGAACACCCCGTCACAGTAGGCGAATTTCGGGCATTTGTGGAAGCGACCAATTACAAAACTGAAGCCGAAAAATTTGGCAACGGCGGTATCATTGATGAGTCAACGCAGCAACAATGGATTCTGAAAGACGGTGCCAACTGGCATCACCCAATGGGGGCAGACTTTCCTGCTGCACCTGATAATCATCCTGTTACGCAAGTTTCTTGGAACGATGCTAACGCCTACGCCCAATGGGCAGGCAAACGCCTTCCTTGCGAAATGGAATGGGAACACGCCGCCCGCAACGCCAACAATAGCCGTACATTTTACCCTTGGGGCAACGATATTCAGACGGGAGGCAAGTACAATGCCAACATTTGGCAAGGCAAATTTCCCGTCAAAAACTTCAACGAAGACGGTTTCTTTTATACTTCGCCCGTAGGGAAATTTGGTAAAACTCCCCTCGGCCTCACCGACATGAGCGGGAACGTTTGGGAATGGCAATCAAACTTAAAATTTAACTACGAAGCATTATTTAGAGTGCCCGTTCGCGAGGATGATATTTCGGCCGAACGTGCCCAACGCGGTGGTTCGTTTTTGTGCGAACCCACTTGGTGTCACGGGTATCGGGTATCGGGGCGCTCCTCCTCCACTCCCGAAACTAGCCTTTTTCACGTCGGTTTTCGTTGCGTGAAAGATGTGAAATAATAGTGCAGTGTCTATTTTCGGTACAATTCAACCAGCTTTTTGGCTTCATTGTCCCAATTGTATTTTTCCATTATTGCATTACGGCCATTCGCCCCCATTTTTTTTAAATTTTGGGGATTTTCGATGCACCAAATCAGCTGTTCTGCCAACGCATCTGCATCATACGGATTGACGCAAAACCCGCATTGGCTTTCATTGACGACATTTGTTAACAACGGCAAATCGGACGTGATGACGGGCAACGCTAACGCCATGTAATCAAACAATTTGGTAGGATAAGAATCGATATAATCGCCAACGGGCTTGAGCAATGCGATGCCCGCCAATGCCTCACGGGCATATACAAACGCCTCTGATTGAGTTCGGTAACCGTAAAAAATCAGATTCTCATTTACTTCTTGATGCCCTTCTAGTTGGGTCACGTTAGGGATACGTACGGGGCCAAACAGCTGAACACGAACCGAAGGGTATTTCTTTTTGACAACAACAATTGCTTTTACAAGCGTATCATACGCCCGTTCAACACTTATAACTCCTGCGTAAAAAAAAGTAGGTTGGTTAAGATTTGGAACGGGCGGAGGTACCGAAAGCCACTCCGAAGCAGCAAAATTGTGAACTACCGCATAGGCTTTCTTCAGGTTCTGGTATTCGCTGAGGTAAGCGTCTTCGGTAAAAACAAACTTGAAGCGCTTTCGGGCACGTTGGTCAAAAAACTGAAAAAGACGCACCCAAAGCCAACCGCGGTTATAGGTTTTGAGAGGAATCTTTTTGTATAAATTTTCCTGTACTTCATAAATCACTTCTGCGCCAAGCCACTGAAAAACAAAGGCTAATGGCAGCAACTCGGCCACAAAAATATGAACAAATTGCGGGCGGGTTCTCAGAAAATGAAGCAATATCACGGGTTGAGCCACCAATACCCTTTGCCAAATCCGTTTGAAAAAGGGAAACCGAACTTTCAAAAACGCACCCGAAACAGGTTGCTCGGGCAAAAGTACCTGCACTTCAAAGTGCTGCTGTAAACTTGACGCAATTTTCCCCACAATCCGAGGGTCGGTGGCAGGATGAACCGTACTTACTAAAAGAACACGCGGAGGAGAAGTGACGTCTTGCATCTTGCAAATATGCGCTAATCCGCCTATTTTTGAAAAAAGAACCTTTTTTTAACTAACCTATGATCAATGAAAGCACTCACCAAAACCATCTTGGGAGTGGTTGCTGTAGCATCAACTTTTCAATCACTTGCCCAGCCTTCACCTAAATTTTCACCGCGTATGTCTTTACCCACCTCTGACAAAATTGTAGTTTACCAAATTTACACCCGCCTCTTTGGCAACCTAAAAACCACCAACAAATTTTACGGAAGTCGCGACGAAAACGGCGTTGGAAAATTCAACGACATTAACGACAAAGCCCTCACTTCGCTCAAAAAATTCGGCATTTCACACGTTTGGTTCACGGGTGTTATTGAGCATGCTACCATGACCGATTATTCGGTTTTTGGCATCCCAAAAGACAACCCGTACGTGGTCAAAGGAATTGCGGGTTCGCCCTACGCCATCAAGGATTACTACGACGTCAATCCTGATTTGGCCGTTGATGTCCCAAATCGTATGAAGGAATTTGAAGCCCTCGTAGAACGGTCACACAAAGCCAACTTGAAGGTAATTATCGATTGCGTCCCCAACCACGTTGCGCGGCAGTATCATTCGGATATGAAGCCCCAAGGTGTCAAAGATTTTGGGGAAGATGACAACAAAAACGTTCCTTTTGACCCTCAAAACAACTTTTATTACCTCCCCAATCAAGCGTTTCAAGTACCCGACAACGTTCCAATTCCACCAGGGGTTGAAGCATTTCCCTATGCCGAAAATCCCGCCAAAGCGACTGGAAACGACGTTTTTGCAGCAAAACCTAGCATCAACGACTGGTTTGAAACCATTAAATTGAACTATGGGGTTGATTACCTCAACGGCCGCCAAAAGCACTTTGACCCGATTCCGAGCACTTGGCTCAAAATGCGAGATATTTTGCTGTATTGGGCGCAAAAGGGCGTCGATGGTTTTCGGTGCGACATGGCCGAAATGGTGCCTTTTGAGTTTTGGGGATGGGTGATTCCTGAAGTAAAAAAGGTGTATCCAAATCAAATCTTCATTGCCGAAATCTACAATCCTGCCGAATACCACAATTACCTTTTCAACGGAAAATTTGACTATCTCTACGACAAAGTAGGTCTGTACGATTCCCTCCGCCGTTTGATGGAAGGTCACGGACATACGGGCGACATCACGCGCGTTTGGCAAAACGAATCAGGGAATTTTAGCAATCGAATGCTTCGTTTCCTCGAAAACCACGACGAACACCGCATTGCTTCCACCTATTTTGCTAAAAATCCATTATACGCCATTCCTGCCATGGTTGTTTCGGCTACGCTCCACACGGGGCCGTTGATGCTTTATTTTGGCCAAGAAGTAGGTGTTACCCCAACGGTAGCCGAAGGTTTTTCGGGGGAAGATGGACGCACAACGATGTTTGACTATTGGGGCGTACCCGAATACCAAGCGTGGGTCAACGGTGGAAAATTTGACGGAGGAAAACTTTCGCCCGACCAAAAAACACTGCGCAAGTTTTACCAAGATTTACTAAAACTGACCAACACTTCGGACGCGATTCAAAACGGTGCGTTTTATGATTTGCAATACGCTAACGGTCAAACTGCGGGTTACAACAGCGCCAAAATGTACACCTACTTGCGCCATACCGACAAACAAAAACTCTTGATTGTCTGCAACTTTGATTTACAACAAGGCGCAAAAGCAACCATTCAACTACCCGCCCACGCCTGGGAAACGATGGGACTTTCGGCGACGGGGAATTATACATTAAAAGAAATCTTTATGCACCCCGAAACGCTCACAATAGAAGCTCAAAAAGGTGTTTCGGTAGAGATGGAGGCCAACAGCGTGCGGATTTTTGAAATCAAAAAAGCGAAATAAAAGTCCCTCGGCTTTATAAATGCTGACGATTAGACTATCCAAGTTTTGAAAACTTGGATAGTCTAACCTAGCTCCTGCTTCATTTTTAGATACACCCCATTGGTCCATCCGAATCCGTCTTGGTTGGGGTACTCACCTCCTTGGGCCGATAGCTCGTCCGTTTGAACGTTGTATTTTTCCATGAGTTTGCCCGTTTTTTGGTAGTATGACTCACAGTTTTTTGTCCAATTTTGCGCAATCTTATCGGCGACATCGGTAAGGCCGTAGCGTTTTGCTCCAGCGTATGCCATCCATTGCAAAGGTGCCCAGCCGTTGGGCGCATCCCACTGCTGAGGAGTGGTTTGTAAAGTGGTGATTAAACCTCCTGTTTTTAAGAATTTTTCTTCTAATTGACTCGCGACCCATTTCGCCTGTTCGGGAGTAGCCACCCCAAAAAACAACGGAAAGGTAGCGGCCAAGGTCAAATTTGGGGAAGGGACTTGTTCTACCCAATTATAATCCACATAAAACGCCTGCGAAGCATCCCAACAATACGTTTGGATGGCCGCTGCTCGTTGCGATGCCAATCCCGCTAGTTCCTCCGCTTTGACAAGGTTATTTTGCAACCGATAAGCCCGTTCAAGCGATTGTTCTAAAAATAAAAGAAGGCAATTCAGGTCAACGGGGAGCAAATCAGTGGTATGAATAGTCGTCATGGATTGGCCTTCTGTAAACCAACGGCTGCTAAAATCCCAACCCGATTCGGCCGCCGCGCGAACGTGCCGATACACTGTTTCGGGCGACGAATGAGACGCTTCATGCGCCAATTCAACATCCTCTTTGTAAGCTTCGGGGCGGGGCAGGGCATTGTCGTCCCAATAACGATTCAGCACGGCACCGTTTGGTAAGATTATTCGCCGAAAACTAGCTTCCAACTCCCCATTTTCTTCCTTCATCCAAAACGAATATTCTTTCTCCAGTTGTGGCAAATAACGTTTCCACACTTCCTCCCCTATTTCTTCGGCCAGCAACGAAACCATCAACGCAAAAAACGGCGGCTGCGAACGCCCAAGGTAATACGTTCGGTTACCGTTGGGAATAAAACCCACGTGATCAATCAGATACGCAAAATTATTGACCATCGCCTCAATCAAATCTGTCCGCTTTGAGACTTGCAAGCCCAACATGGTAAAGTACGAATCCCAATAATATACCTCTCGAAAGCGTCCGCCAGGCACAACATACGAATAAGGCAACGGAATTAAGGTTCCGCCCGTATCTTGCGGCTGTCGTGTCAAAACCGTCCACAGGTCTTCGATGTGCTGTTTGATGGGTTTGGAAGCGTCGTTATAATACCCCGTTGGCTGCTCAGTAGGAAGCAAAAAATGCGCCGTTACAAAACTGGCTAAATCGAACGAAGGCGTCTGTTTTTGAACCAAATACGCCTCAACAATCTGTTCGATAGGTTGTTGAGCTACGGCATCCATAAACGTTTTAGAGTCCGAAAATAGCGCACTTTGTTGGACATCTTCGTATAAGTCGCCCAATGATTCGGCCAACAAAAAACCTGATTTTTGTGCTTCTGAAATAGTCATCTTACAACGTTATTTTGGTATATTCTGAAACTTCCGCCCTAAAACTTCCCGAAAGTTTAAAACTTTCGGGAAGTTCAATGTCCTGCTCCCGCACCGCTAATATCAACGGAGCTATTTGAGCCTTGTAGGCGGCTAAAGAAAAACAGCGCGACGGTCAAAATGCTGATGGGTAAAAGTGAAAAATAGAAAGCCGTTTGTCCCCCATAATGTTCAAATACATAACCCGTTATGAGTGAGCCCGTTGTTCCACCCAATGCCGAAAAAATCACAATCAGTCCTGACATAATTCCGTGCTGTTTGACGGGTAATGAGCTCAGAATAAGCGAATTAATGGCAGGGTAAATAGGTGCTAAAAATAACCCAATCATTGGAAAAATGAATGCCGCCACGGGCGCATTTCCCCAGCCTGTCACGGCTGACGTATCTACACCTTCTGCCAGCGGTAGGGCAATCAGTACCAAGCCCGCCGAAATCACCAAGCAGCCAACCAGCACCACCATCCAGTTGAGTCTTTTTAACACAACACCCGCCAAAAAACGACCCAATGCCGTCGCAATCGCCAATAAACTAGCCATTTGAATGCTCAAAGTTGCGGGCAGTTTTAGCACTTTATTATTAAAAGTCGGTAGCCAACTCATGATGCTTTGCTCAATCAAAACGTAGGTAAACGCGCATATCACAAACACCAACACCAAAGGCAAGATGACCAAGCGGAGCATTTCCGCAAAATCTTCAAAAACGGGCTTACTGCTATCGACCTTTAACGATGACTCATCCAGAGGAGTCGTTAGGAGAAGCAAGAAAGCCACCAACGCAATGCCTCCGAGCATATAATACACATTGAGCCAAGCCGTGGGAGTGGATTCGTCCATAAAACTGGTAAAAATAAAGTAGCCAGTTAATATCCCAATCATAAAGAAAGACTCAATGAAATTCATGAGACTGATATGCTCTTTTTTATCCGCCGTCACCAAGCCAATCGTACCATAGACCGACACTTTGATGAGCGCAAAACCCGCACCTGCAACGGCAAAAAGGAGTTTGGTCATTCCAAACGAATGAATGGTAGGCATTAAAAAACAAATCAACGCATTGCCACCCAAGGCAATCAACATAGCACGTTTGTATCCCAATCGGTTGATATAAGAAGCAACTATAAATGATACGGCCGCAATGGTCAAATCTTTGAAAGCTTCGAGCACCGAGGCAGAAGTTTCGGAGACGCCGTAGGTGCGTTGAACTTGCAAAATCACCGTTCCTACGCTATTGAGCAAAATGGCAAAAACGAAATAATTTAGAAAAATCGACAGCTTAACTTTCCAGTACGATTGCATTTAGAGAATTGGTTATGGTTAGACGTTTAAGGGTCGAGCGACAATAGAACGAAAATCGGTGGGAAAAAGGAAGGGGAGCGGTTGAAAGCGCTCCCCTTTCATCATAGGTGAGTGAGATAAAGCCAAGTCCAATTTTTTCACAACAAAATTCAACTTTTTTTTGGTAAAAAAATAAACTTGTATTGTTCAGTTTTTATCCTGTATTAAGAATCTTTTCCTTATTTTTACCAAAAATAGCTTAACACAGGGTATGAAAACTGAATACGAAATTGTCCAACCCGACGAGGGCAGCTCTTTCCGAATCATTCACAACGTTGTTTTGCCTGAGCTTTTTCGTTGGCAATACCACTATCATCCCGAGTACGAAATCGTCAGTGTTTTTGGCGGTTCGGGACGGCGGCACGTGGGGACGCACGTCAGCCAATACGACGACGGCGACTTGGTGTTCATCGGCCCCAACCTCCCGCACTCAGGTTTTGGTCAAGAAGCCATCGGGCCACACGAAGAAATCGTGGTGCAGTTGAAAGAAAATTTTTGGGGCGAACAGTTTTTAGAAATGCCCGAAATGACGCCCATTCGTCAGTTGTTTGCTCGGTCGAAGCAAGGCGTATGTTTTCACGGAGAGACAAAAATCAAAATCCAAAAACGGCTCAAAAAACTCCTTACGTTATCCCCTTTTGAGCGGTTGATGGAGCTTATTCAAATCTTGCACTTGCTGGCGCATACGCAAGACTACTCGCTTCTAAACATGGAAGGACTGAAACTCGAAATTAATTCCAAAGACGAAGCACGGCTGAATCGTATTCTCAAATACGTAGAAGAAAATTACCAAAAACCCGTTGATATTCAAGAAGTAGCCTCGGTAGCTCACTTGGCCGTTCCTTCGTTTTGTCATTATTTCAAAAAAATGATGAACCTTACTTTTACCGATTTTATGAACCAATACCGTGTCAATCAAGCCTGTCGTTTGTTGGCTACTGATAAAAGCATTACCGACGTGAGTTTTGAATGTGGTTTTGGCAACATTGCGTATTTTAATCGCGTCTTCAAAGCCCACAAAAATCAGAGTCCTTCGGTGTATCGAAAGACGCTTACAAATTAGCCGCTACAAAGCTGATTTTGCGCAGAATAAGGTCTTTTTTATTGTACATTTGCTTCAGAAACTTCATCAATCATCCAAAAATCAACCGTTTCGACGGCCTTAACTTACATGCAAGACATTCTTAACGCACTCCGCATCGCGGAATCAAATCATGGTATCAGTACGGGATTAGCCACGTGGGCGGGACAAGGCGAAGAAATCGCTTCGTACTCACCCGTAGATGGTAAACTTATTGGAAAAGTACAATCTGCAAATCGCCAAGACTACGACACCGTCGTAGGACAAGCCCAAGAAGCTTTTAAAACGTGGCGGCTTGTTCCCGCGCCAAAACGCGGCGAAATTGTGCGCCAAATGGGCGAACAGTTTAGAAAATACAAAACCGAATTAGGAACGCTCGTCAGCTACGAAATGGGCAAAAGCCTCCAAGAAGGACTTGGCGAAGTACAAGAGATTATCGACATCTGCGACTTTGCCGTGGGGCTTTCACGCCAATTATACGGCCTGACGATGCACAGCGAACGCCCTTCGCACCGCATGTATGAGCAATGGCATCCCATCGGCATTGTCGGCATTATTTCAGCCTTCAATTTTCCCGTAGCCGTTTGGTCGTGGAATACCATGCTGGCCTGGGTCTGCGGCGATGTCTGCGTGTGGAAACCGTCTGAAAAAACGCCTTTGACGGCCATTGCTTGTCAGCATATTATTCAGGAGGTATTGAAATCCAATGACGTACCCGAAGGAGTTTCGGGGCTGATTGTGGGTGGTCGCGAAGTGGGCGAATGGCTCTCGCATGACGAGCGCATTCCGCTCGTATCCGCCACAGGTAGCACGCGTATGGGGAAAGCCGTCGGGCAAGCAGTAGGTGGGCGTTTGGGACGAAGTTTGTTAGAATTGGGTGGCAACAACGCCATCATCGTTTCGCAACATGCCGATCTCCCCTTGGCCATTCCCGCCATTGTTTTTGGGGCAGTGGGCACGGCAGGGCAGCGTTGCACCACCACTCGCCGCCTAATTATTCACGAAAGTATCTACGAAGATGTCAAGAATCAGTTGGTCAAAGCTTACGGACAGCTTCGCATTGGCAATCCGTTGGACGCTCATAACCACGTTGGCCCTTTGATTGATGAAGCCGCGGTGCAAAGTTACCAATCGGCCGTAGCGCAAGTGGGGGCCTTGGGCGGGACGTTTGCCGTAGAACCCCGCGTCTTATCGGGCGACGACTTTGGGTCGGGTTGTTACGTAAAGCCTTGCATTGCGGAAGTCGAAAATCATTGGCCCGTCGTCCAACACGAAACCTTTGCGCCGATTCTTTATTTAATCAAATACAAAACACTTGACGAAGCCATTGCCTTGCAAAACGGTGTTCCTCAAGGACTCTCGTCGGCCATCTTCACCTTGCATCTGCGCGAAGCGGAGCAATTTTTGAGCCAAACAGGTTCGGATTGCGGCATTGCGAATGTTAATATCGGAACTTCGGGCGCAGAAATTGGGGGAGCTTTTGGGGGAGAAAAAGAAACGGGCGGTGGCCGCGAGTCAGGTTCGGATGCGTGGAAAGCTTACATGCGCCGCCAAACCAATACCATCAATTACGGCACTACGCTACCGCTGGCACAAGGGATAAAGTTTGAGCTTTAGTTTGGAACAAACCACAAGGGTTTGAGAACCCTTGCACACACTTTACGCACATACGCGGGATTTGAGAATCCCGCTCACGCGCGTGCGTTGGGATTCTCAAATCACAACGAAAGGGTTGCTCACAACCCCGATGAAACTATCGGTTTACTATTGCATCCGTCGGCTGGAAGTCTTCCAATCCTGAGCACGAGGCGGAGCCTCGCGCTATTCGTGTTTTTAATCGTAATGAAATCTACATTTTAGAATATGTATCTCTTCATTTTCGTACCTGTAAATTAAGCGATGCTCTTCATCAATTCTTCTTGACCAGAAACCAGAATACTTGTGTTTTAATGGTTCAGGTTTACCAATACCATCAAAAGGATTTCTTGCAATATCTTTCAAGAGTTCATTGATTCTTTTTAACTTCTTTTTATCTGTATTTTGCCAATAAACATAATCTTCCCAAGATTCATCTACAAAGACATATTTCATAGCTCAGTTAAGTCTTTGGCAAATGATTTACCATTTTTAAATTTTTCTATGGCAGAATCTAACCTACGTTCATTTTTTCGAGAAGATAATTCGTGACTAGTAGCCATCAGCGAATTGTATTCTTCTAAAGACATAATGACAATTCCCTCGTCTTTACCTCGATTAATGATTAATGTTTCAAAATTCTGGACTACCTTATCAAGGTAAGATTTGATATCTTTTCTAAAGTCGGAAATAGTTGCCGTTATCATACTTTGTACCATTTGTTGTACAATATTATGTACATATTTTGTGTAATACAAGCAAAATATGAAAAAATCAGGCTATCTTTTTTCGCTTGTCTAGCGGCGGGATTTGAGAATCCCGCTCACACACGGGCGTCGCGTGCGTTGGGATTCTCAAATCCCAACGAGGGGTTGCTCACAACCCCGATGAAACTAGCAGTTTACTGTTGCATCAGTCGGCTGGAAGCCTTTCAATCCTCAGCACGAGGGGGAGCCTCGCGCTATCTTTGCAAAACACTTAAACCAATCCTAAGGCACATATTTAACAGCAACAAGGGTTTGAGAACCCTTGCACACACCTTACGCACATACGTGGGATTTGAGAATCCCGCTCTCTCACGTGCGTTGGGATTCTCAAATCCCAACGAAAGGGTTGCTCACAACCTCATTAACGATAAAGGCTTTTCTTCAAAAACCGCAAGGGTTTGAGAACCCTTGCACACCTTACGCACATACGCGGGATTTGAGAATCCCGCTCACGCGCGTGCATTGGGATTCTCAAATCCCAGTGCATCAATCTTTTGCCAGCTCTTCATCCACTTTTTTCAAAAGGGCGTTGGTTGACTTTTTGGTTATGTTTAAAAACTGTATAGTCACTTTTTTGTAGGTAGAGTTCGCTAGAAGCAAGTTCCTAAGTTTTTTCCCCTTCAAAGCCGTCGCTTTTTCAAATGACGATACTTTATTTAGAGAATCGGCCACCACAGGAAAATAAATGGTCATTTCTGGAATAAGCTGGGTCATCGTATGGGTTTCATCCACTTCACACCACTCTAAACAATTCTGGATGGTGGAAGTATAGTGGTATAAAAAAAGCGTTTTTAAGGAATCGTTTTCAATTAAATTTGTATGTGCCGACTGCTTAATCTCTTCATAAGCAATCAGATTTGGTTTAAACACCAAGTAACTTGCCGCATTGTCAATATATATATCAATACTATCGGTGATTTCTGAGTCCTGTCTAAAATAGGCTAGTTTGTCTATGTTCCGCACAATACCATTACCAAAATTTATCATAAATGTGAGTTGGGTCGTATCTTGAACAAGATTAGCTCTCAAGACAACTAGGTGCTTTTTCATCGTTTCTTTGTCTTGTCTATTTTCTCGCCATTCATCAAAGAAAAAAGAGATTGAAATACCGATAAAAATGACAAGTACTTCTGAGATGTATTTTTCAAGCACACTTTTGAAAAATTGTTTTATTTTTTCGCCTTCCATTTTACAAAAAGTCAATGTTGGATTACTTAGGTTATAAGGTTCACGGTCATTTCCGAAAGTAAGTAACGAAAAATTCTGTTGATTCACCAAGAAACGGGAAAGAATCCTCGCCTTCGCGGGATTTGAGAATCCCGCTCACACACGCGTGCGTTGGGATTCTCAAATCCCAACGAAAGGGTTGCTCACAACCCCCAATCACATAGCACCAAACGAAGATAAACTTTGAATTTAATCAGTAAAACAATAGCCTTGATTTCTCTGGTAGGAGTATTTACCAATAAAATTAAACGGTAGATATTCCCATCTGTTTTTATGAACACCTTGCACATCAATGCTATTCTTGAAAAAATAAAATCGGCCAACGTTGCTGTCTATGGCGACTATTGCCTTGATTCTTACTGGATTATGGACACCCGCAACTCGGAGGTTTCCATCGAAACGGGGCTACAAGCCCAAGCCGTCGAACGTCACTATTATACCCCTGGTGGGGCGGGCAATGTGGTTGCCAATCTAGCCGCCCTTGGGCCTGCTTCTATCAAAGTAATTGGGGTTGTGGGCAATGACATTTTTGGTCGTGAATTAGCGATTCAACTGCAAGCCCTCGGAGCCGACACTAGCTCGCTTTTTGTCCAAAAAGAAGATTTCCAAACGTATTCGTACCTCAAACGCTACGTCGAAGGTGTAGAAGAACCTCGCATCGACTTCGGGGTGTATAATCAGCGTTCGCTCGAAACCGATGAATTGATTTTATCCAGTATTCAATCTGCTTTGGAAAGCTGTGATGCCCTGATTTTCAACCAACAAGTCGTAGGAAGTATCACCAACGATAGTTTTATCGAAAAAGCAAATGCTCTTTTTGACCAATACAGCCACAAAATTATTTTAGTCGATTCTCGTCACTTCAACGAGCGTTTTTCAAACGTTTACCGAAAACTAAACGACGTAGAAGCCGCCCACCTCAATGGCATAGAAGTAGAGCCTCGTACGGTTCTCCCCCGTGCCGATGTCATCAATTACGGGAAAGCCCTGCACAGTTCATCACAAAAACCCGTTTTTGTCACCTGCGGGGCACGAGGCATTACGTCTTTTGACACCACAGGATTCAACGAAGTCCCTGGCCTACAACTCACCAGCCGCCTCGACACCGTAGGCGCGGGCGATACCGTTATCAGCGCCATTACACTCTGCCTTTCGGTGGGGGTGAGTCCAGCCGAAGCCGCCGAGTTTGCCAATTTTGCGGCAGGGGTTACGGTACAAAAACTATTTACCACAGGTACTGCCAATGCACAAGAAATTTTGGCCATCAGCCAAGACCCACACTATGCCTACCAAGTTGACTTAGCCGAAAACCCTCGCCAAGCGGTGTTTTTACCAGAAACGGAAATTGAGCTTTGCGACGAGTCTATTTTAGACCGACTTGGCCACATCAAATACGCCGTTTTTGACCACGATGGCACCATCAGTACCCTCCGCCACGGCTGGGAGGAAATCATGGAACCCGTGATGATGAAGGCGATTTTGGGAAATCACTACGACTCAGTCGATCAAGCGACGTACAACAAAGTGTTACGACAAGTCAAAGAGTTTATCCACAAAACCACTGGTATTCAGACCATTTACCAAATGGAGGGGCTCGTTAACATGGTTCGGGAGGCGGGCTATGTGCCAGAAGAGCAGATTTTGGACAAGTTTGAATACAAACAAATTTACAACGACGCTCTCATGGAATTGGTGGACAAACGCGTTGCCAAACTTCAAGCGGGCGAACTGGATTGGCAGGATTATACCCTCAAAGGTGCGGTGTCATTTTTGCAAGAACTTAAAGCGCGCGGTGTCACCATGTACCTCGCCAGCGGCACCGACGTGGACGATGTTCGCAACGAAGCCACCGTGCTTGGCTATGCTGATTTGTTTGATGGAGGGATTTACGGCGCACTTCGTGAATACACTAAGTTCTCCAAAAAGATGATTATCGAACGCATCATCCGTGAAAACAACCTCAACGGAAACGAATTGGTGGTGTTGGGCGATGGTCCCGACGAAATCCGCGAAGGACGTCGTTCGGGGGGAATTTCGGTGGGGATTGCCAGCAATGAGGTGCAACGTTTTGGGTATAACCTCGATAAACGTCCTCGCCTCGTCAAAGCAGGTGCCCAACTCATTATTCCTGATTTCTCGCAGTATCAAAAGCTTGTCAGTTTGCTTTTTAAAGAAGAAGAAATAACTGAAACGGTGTAAAACTACCTCCTCAAACCTTATAGGTTCTTGAAACCTATAAGGTTTAGACAATTTGAAAATGAAGCACTTTTATACAACCTCTTTTTTGTTTTTAGCTACGTCCTTTCTTTGGTGGGGATGCGGTTCGTCTTCCAAAGACCCCGTCGATTACGTGGACCCGTTCAACGGAACCGATTTCTTTGGGCATACTTTCCCTGGCGCAACGCTCCCCTACGGCATGGTCCAGCTCAGTCCTGACCACGACGTAAAAGGATGGACGTACGCCTCGGGCTATACCTATGCCGACAGCTCAATTATTGGTTTTAGCCACACCCATTTCAGCGGTGTAGGCATGACGACGGGTGGTGACGTGCTCTTGATGCCGATTGTGGGTGACAAAGTACAAACCTCAGCAGGAACGAAAGAAAACCCTGACGCGGGCTATCGCTCCCGTTATGACAAAAAAGACGAAGTAGCCAACCCTGGTTACTATTCGGTTTTCCTCAAAGACCCCAAAGTAAAAGCCGAACTTACTGCTACGACCCGCGTTGGAGTGCATCGTTATACGTTCCCCAAAGCACGAAAAGCGACTATTTTGATGGACATTGGCCACGAAATCGGAGGAAATGCTACGAGTGGGGATTCGTTTGTAAAAATGGTAAACGATTCTACCCTTGAAGGGTACAAGGACGCCAACGGCACAATGGTTTATTTTGTGGCAAAATTTAGTCGCCCTTTTGAGTACTACGGTACGTGGGACAACGATTACATTACGCCCGAATCGGCCGAGGGATATTGGCCTTACAAAACCGAAGAAAAAGGGCTCAATATTGGCTATTTTGTGGGTTATTCTACCAAAAGAGGCGACCAAGTAACGGTCAAAGTGGCGATTTCACACGTGAGCGTGGAGGGTGCTCGCAAAAACTTACAAGCCGAAGTTCCTCATTGGGATTTTGACAAAGTTAAAAATGATGCCCGCGAGTCGTGGAACGAAGAGCTAAAAAAAGTCGCTGTCAAAACCAATGACGAGGCCCAAAAAGAGATTTTTTACACCGCTCTCTACCGCAGTTTATTATCCCAATATACGGGGCAAGACGTCGATGGACAATACATGGGCATGGATCATAAAATCCATAAAGCGGAGAATTACAGCTTTTTTACATCCTTTTCTTGTTGGGACACCTATCGTTCGCAGCATCCGTTGTTGGCCCTTGTTGCGCCTCAGCACGTCAATGATTTTGTCAAATCCATTGGTGCCAAAACCCAAGAATTTGGCTGGCTGCCCGCCCAACATTTCCGCAATACCTACCGCCCAAGCATGGTGGGCGACCACCTGATTCCTGTCGTGGTGGACGCCTATTTTAAAGGTTATCGTGACTGGGACATTGAGGCGCTTTATGCTGCCATGCGCCGCAAAGCCTTGGAGTCACCGCCCGCCACTATTCCTGCCAGCGCAGGCCGAGCTGGTTTAGCTGACTACATCCAACTTGGCTACGCTCCCTGCGACAGAACGACCGAATCGGTGCCTAACACCATGGAATTGGCCTACGACGACTGGTGCATTGCGCGTTTGGCCGAGGCATTGGGCAAAAAAGACGATGCCGCTTTGTTTTACCGTCGCGCCCAAAATTACCGCAATGTCTATGACGCTTCCACCCAATTTATGCGTCCACGCCGTGCCAACGGTGCTTGGTTAGAAGCTTTAGGAACCAATCAGCAAGCCATCGACTCCGTAGGTGAGCATCATTATTACCGCTATTTTGACCCGCTTTTGGTAGGTCGCCGTCCCAACCGCCATTATACCGAGTCAAACGCATGGCAATATTTGTGGTCGGTGCAGCACGATGCCTCTGGTCTGATAAAGCTACTGGGTGGAAATCAAGCTTTTGCCGACCGTTTGGATACATTTTTCAACATGGATGCGTCCATTACCCCGCCCAAATACGTCGGCGTCGTGGGCACCATTGGCCAATATGTTCACGGAAACCAGCCTTCGCACCACGTAGCCTATTTGTATAATTACGCAGCTCAGCCTTGGAAAACTCAGTACTGGGTGCGCGAAGTACTCAAGCGTTTCTACCGCACGGGGCCAGCGGGTTTGTGTGGAAACGAAGACATGGGTTCGCTTTCGTCCTGGTATCTAATGAGTAGCATGGGGCTGTATTCGGTAACGCCTGGAAGTTCGCAATACGTCATCGCCAGTCCGCTGTTTGACGAAGTAAGTTTTGGGGTGAAAGATGGAAAAACGTTCAAAATCATTACCCACAACAATTCTGACAAAAACCGCTACATCCAATCGGCAACCCTCAACGGCAAGCCTTTTGACCGTAGCTGGATTGACCACAGCGAAATCATGGCGGGAGGAGAATTGGTGTTTGAAATGGGTGACCAACCTAATAAAACATGGGCAACGGGTAAAACATCTGTGCCTTACTCTCAGAGTCTTTAGTTTCTTTTACCACAT
This sequence comes from Runella sp. R5_40, assembly GCF_057652295.1. Classification (NCBI taxonomy): domain Bacteria; kingdom Pseudomonadati; phylum Bacteroidota; class Cytophagia; order Cytophagales; family Spirosomataceae; genus Runella; species Runella sp. R5_40. The sequence goes on from NZ_JBYFCH010000022.1 coordinate 73,453, forward strand.
AGAAAACCTAGTTTACTAATGTGGTCTATGTGAAACTTACCTATGATAACTATGTGGTAAAACCAAAAACCAACACAATGAAAATCAACAAATTAGCCCTTCTTTTAGCCGCCTCTCTACTTGCTATTGGGGCACACGCCCAAGAGACCTACGCCGAAAAGCTTGGCTGGCCCAAAGGCGCCAAAGTCGTTATTTTTCACGTTGACGACCCAGGCATGTCCTATTCGTCCAATCAGGGTACCATCAAGTCGGTGGAGCAAGGCGTTGCCACTTCGTGCAGCATCATGTTTCCGTGTGCGTGGTCGGCGAGTTTTGTGAATTACATCAAAAAAAGCAATCCCAATTTGGACGCAGGGGTTCACCTTACCCTTACCTCTGAGTGGCGCGATTACCGCTGGACGCCGCTAGCTGGCTTTCAGAACGTGCCTAGTTTGGTCGATAACGAAGGCAATTTGTGGCACGAAGTAGCTCAAGTGGTGAAAAATGGCACGGCCGACGACGTTGAAAAAGAAATCCGCGCGCAAGTGGAGCGGGCGCTACGCATGGGGCTCAAACCTACGCACCTCGACTCGCACATGGGGACACTCTTTGCACACCAGCCTTTTTTAGAACGCTACATCAAAGTAGGAGCCGAGTACCAGATTCCTGTCATGTTTCCTGGAGGCAACAACAAACTGTTGAAAGAATGCCTCAATTTGCCTGTGGTCAAAAAACTCAAAGCCGAAGGAAAATGGCAAGACGGGATGAAACTTCCTGACCCTGAATTGACGAAATCATCGACGGCAGTGGGACAAAAAATCTGGCAATTGGGCTTACCTGTTTTGGACGATTTGCACACCGTCAGCGGCGACTGGAAACCAGCCACTCCGAACCCATCTCCCGAAGAATGGGGCAAATATAAAGCTCAACAATTCATCGAAACCCTCAATGCCATGCAGCCAGGCTTGGCCATGTTTATCGTCCACAGCAGCGACATCACCGACGCTTTCAAACACATCAGTGCTTCGGGCGGTTCGCGGTATGCCGATATGCTCTCGATGATGAGTCCCGAGTTGAAAGCTTACATTAAATCGAAAGGCATCATTCTCACCACTTGGCGGGAAGTAATGGAACGTCGTAAGAAAGTGAAATAAGCCCTAAACCTATGAGGTTTCGATAACGACGGAAAACAAACCTCATAGGTTTAGCAAGTTTTTAACATAAAAAAGCACCAATGAAATCCCATTTTTCTTTCTTCCTCTTTGCCTTTATTTGTCTCCTTCAAAGCACCTTTGCCCAATCCCCCATCGTTCAATCGACGCTGATTTTTCCACCCCAAGAAAAACACGTCCATGGAAGTAGTCTTGTGGCTTTGCCCAACGGCGATTTTCTTTCGGTATGGTTTTATGGCAGCGGAGAACGTACAGCCGACGATGTAAAAATCATGGGTTCGCGTCTCAAAAAAGGGCAAACGAAATGGAGCGAGCCGTTTGAAATGGCCGATACCCCACACCTCCCCGACTGCAATCCTGTCTTGTTTTTAAACCAAAAAGGCACCTTGTTTTTGGTATGGATTGCCGTACAAGCCAATCAATGGGAACAGTCGATTCTTCGGTTTAAAACATCAACGGATTACAACGGCAACGGTGCGCCCGTTTGGAATTGGCAAGACAATATTTTGCTCAAACCCGACGACCGTTTTGCCAAAGAAGTAGCCGAAAAATTCAAGAAACTACCCGAATACACCGCAGGGTGGGCGGGTTATGCCCCCAAATACGACAACATGGTCATCGAAGCTGCCAAAGATGCCACCAAAAGAAGCATCGGGTGGATGACGCGCATCAAACCGCTTCAATTTGAAAACGGACGCATTGTTTTGCCCCTTTATTCCGACGGCTACAATTTTTCGATGATGGCCATTTCGGACGATTTTGGCGCTACTTGGCGTCCTAGCCTTCCTTTGGTGGGGCGTGGACCGATTCAGCCTGCGTTGGCCGTACGTAAAAACGGCAACCTCATCGCTTACCTCCGCGACAGCGGCGACGCCCCTACGCGCGTTCACGTGAGCGAATCGTCCGACCAAGGGGAATCGTGGACGGCTTCGGTCAAGAGTGACATTCCGAACACCGCGAGTGTCGAATTATTGAATTTGCAAGATGGGCGGTTGGCCTTTCTTGGCAACGACATTGAAGACGGTCGCTACCGTGTCAGCCTGTATCTTTCTGACGACGAGGGCAAAACCTGGAAATGGAAAACCCGCTTAGAAGACCATCCCCGCGACAAAGGCGGTTATTCGTACCCCTGCCTCATCCAAACGACCGACGGGCTTTTGCACATCACTTATTCTGCCCACGCCGACAACAAAAATAAGTCCATCAAATACGTGGTGGTAAATCCAAAAAGAATCAACTAAAGCCGAAACAAAAAGGGTAATGTAAGAGTCAGTGTTCCTGATGAACGTTGGCCTTACATTAGTCCCATTTTACATAGTTTCGCCAGTTATGTTGTTCTTTGAACCCCAACACCTCACGAATTTTCCGATTGGAAAACAGCGCTTCGTGTTCTTCCAATTCGCGCGTGAGGGGCACATTTGAAAAAAACCGTTCGGCTAGTTCTTTGCTCGGGATAACCGCGCCATTATGATCATTTCCCGCATTAAACACTTGGTAACCAAGGCCGTCTTTTTTTAAACACAAATCCACAATTTGCCCCAAATCCCGAGCATCTATGTAACAAAAAGCATTTCGACGGCGTACTTCGGGCTGGTTGAAATAATGAGGGAATAATTCAGCGTATTCATGTGGTTCAATCACATTTCCGATACGAAGTGCGTAAATATCAAATCCTGAGCGACGCTGAAAACTTCGGGCGGTTTTTTCATTTACTACCTTCGACAACCCGTAGCTATCCATCGGGTCAACGTCGTAATCTTCTTCCAATGGCAACGAATGAGGATCAGTTGCACCATCCGAAAAACATATACCATACGTAGTCTCCGACGATGCAATGATAATCTTCTTAATACCTAATTTTACGGCCGCTTCAATCACGTTATAAGTTCCTACGGTATTGACCCGAAACGTTTCATTATCAGGCTTTAGCAAGATGCGTGGAACTGCCGCAAAATGCACCACTGCATCAAATTTTGGCACCCCAGTACCTGGTTCTAGCTCTTCAAACCCCGTGTAGGAAGTCATTGCATTAAACATTTGCCCCGAATCGGTAATATCGGCGGTTAGGTTAGCTACCCCTGGATGATGCAACGGCGTTAAATCTAGGTTCAACACTTTATGTCCTTGTTCGAGCAGGTACGGAATGACGTGTTTTCCAGCTTTTCCTGAGCCTCCCGTAAATAATATTCGCATTGTTGTGATTGATTTGTGTAATTTGAATAACAGTATTGATAACAACCCCTAGGCTAGTAAAGTTAGCTGCTTTATATTTAACCACTAAGGCACTAAGTGTCACTAAGAAGAGTAATATCTTAGTGACACTTAGTGCCTTAGTGGTTATAAAAATCTACAATTTCTTCAAAATCTTCACCAGTTTTTTCGTAATCACCTCATAACCAGCATCAGAGGGATGTAGGCCGTCGTAAGTCATGGCGATGGATTCGACGGGGTAAGGGTACTCATCTGTCTCGGGGTTAAACGGAATATTCACAAAATCGGGATACGAATAGTTTCTGTATTGTCCCGTCTGTGGGTCTTTGAGTCGCTTAAACTTCACCAATTTAGAATGTCCTAATTTTTTATCGTGGTACAAATCCACGACGGGTAGCTTCTCCCGCTCCCCAATGGCCTTGATGGCGTCCGCAAACTGCTCCAAGTATTGCCCTTTTTTGTCTTTGTACGACCCGTAAGCATTATTCTTGAAGTTGGCGATATACACAAAGTCCACGCGTTGAAGCGGCGTTATCAGAATGATTTTTGCGTCGGGATTGAGGCTCCGAAATTTGTTGATAATAATCCGAAACGAACCGTAGAGCGTCCCAAATCCCGTGTTGTTTTCGTAGTCAGCCATCGTACCCACGGGTCGGCCTCCCCACCAATCGTTCGTTCCTAAAAAGACGGAATAAACGTCGGCCTTGACCAAATTAAGGCTTTCGATTTTTTCCGCAATACGCGCGGCCGTCCAGCCATTATGACCTTGATTAATGTACTGAATATGAGGCAATTTCTCCGTCACCATCGTCATGTAGCCTTTGGTGATGCGGTTGCCCGTTTCATTTTGGTGTTCGTTGAGGTAAGTAATCGAATCTCCCAACGCCACCCACGTCATTTTTTCGGGGGCAAAGCAGCAAAAGAGAAAAATCAATACGGGAGCAATGAGCCATTTTTTCATGTGTAGTGCGTTTAGCTTTAAAAGCGCTTTGGGCCCGTTTTTTAACGGGGGCTTTGCTGTATTTACACTATATCACTGAATGTTAGCTTATTACAAAATTTCTAGTATTTTATTACACAGGGACTTTTCTAACAAATCACTTTTCAGGAGACAATTTTTGTTGAATATTAACGACAAAGTCAATAGTCACTCCTGCAATTTTGGCAATTTTATCCAAAGCCATATCAGTCTCTTTTAATAAATTTTCAACGATTTTTCTTTTGGCTTTGACTACAAAATAGTCGTTTTCTTCGTTTAAATATTTTGAGATACTTTCCATGATTTCGTCGATTTGCAAATCTAATTTACGCAGTTCCGCTAATATACGCAACTGATTTATGTATTTCTTTAACGTCAAATCCGTGTCAGTTGTTTCTTCAAGTCGGTCAACTATATTTTCAATCGCTGTTTCAGGTTTATCTGCACCAAAATTACTTAGTACGGCAAAAACAATTTCTTCAGGCTTCTCCGACCTCAAAAACAATTGATAATCAATAACTTTAATAGAACGAAGATGATATCTAAAACTCAAATCTTCCATTAAAAGTTCTGTTTCCATTTGAGGAATGGTTTTGCCCAGAAATATAACAAACTGACGAATTGGCAATTTATATTTACGGGCAAGCATAATATAATAATCTGCCATTCTGTAAACCATCTCTGGTTCATCAGCTACTTGAAACTCAATTTGTAACACAAAGGTATTACCCAAACTATCCGTTACTTTTTTAAGTACATCAGGTTTTCGTTCTTTGGTATGTTGAATATCGTCGGGCAGTTCTTCTAAAGAAATCGCAGTAATCCCAAGGACATTTTCCATCAAGCTTGGAATGACAACCTCTATATTTTCTTTAAAAATTTTGTCGTATTGATTGGCTTGCTTCCTTTTCTGATTCATTGTACAAAAATACACAGATTTAGAGTATTACGAGTAGCTTAGATTCCAAAAATTGAATCCCCAAAATAGCCCTTGGTGCTTAAATCTGCGTATTCTAAAAAGTTACTGTTACACCAATCACCTAAATAATGAGAGTATTCTTCCCCATTTTTTTATTCTCGGTACTATGTACTTTGAACCTAGTCGCCCAAAAACCCAAGCAACCTGTACACCGAGACACGCCTTTTACGCAAGACTACGCCATCAAGTATTATTTCAAAGACAGCGTTGAGCCGCTTCGTGTTTTCACTGACCGCAATGGAACCATCAAAATCAGTACAAAAACGGGTTTGTTCCAACCTCATGCGGGGCAGTTGCTCTATCCTGGCACGTTAGAAAAAGATGTTTCTTACCGCCCCATTGCCGATAAAAAAATCGCGAACTTATCGCTTTATCAGCAGCAGTTTGTTTTGATTGACAACAAATCGGTTTTGAGCGATGCTTGGGCAGGCAAGTTGTTTCTCAAACATTCACTCCCCGACGCCCACCTCTTCGCAGGCGGCAGTGACTTTAATTTCCTCATTGCCAACGGTTCACAGGTAGAATACCTTCCCAAACAAGGAACGGGTTGGAAGGAAACGGGGCTCGAAGGACGCGTTTTGGACATCAAATACTCCAACGGACAGTTTTATGTACTGACCGACAAAGCGGTGTATTCGGTTGCGGAAGGGGCCAAAGCAGTGAAAAAAGTCTATGCTGCCGATAACCTCACGGCCTTGGAAGTCACTGTTTCCAAACTCGTTGTAGGCACTAAAAATGGGTATTTGGAACTGGATAAAACGGGTAAAGTCACCACGCCACTCCAGCAAAAACTTCCCTCGGTCGACATCACTTGCATCACGGCCATTGGCAATCAGCTTTGGTTTGGTTCGAGCGAGGGAGCTTTTTACCAAAAACCTGACGGAAAATTTAGCTATTATGCTTCCGAACGTTGGCTTCCGTCCAACCAAGTGACGCATATCGCCCAAGGCGAAGATGGTTCCATTTTGGTATTGACCGACAAAGGGCTTGGAAAAATTATGTTCACCAAAATGACGCTCCAAGAAAAAGCTACGTTCTACGAAAAACAAGTGCGCACTCGCCACATTCGGGATGGCTTTAATGGCACGCTCGGGCGCATGAAAAACGGAAATTTGGCCACGGGGACATTGCAAGATTCCGACAACGACGGCCTTTGGACTTCCATGTATTTGGGCGGGCAAATCTTCCGCTACGCCGCCACCAAAGACCCACAAGCCCTCCAAAACTGCCGCGAATCGTTGGATGCCATGGAACGGCTGTACGACATCAATAAAATCCCTGGTTTTCCGTCGCGGTCGTATGAACGTACAGGCTACAAATACGAAGACAAACCGTGGCGCCGTACCGACGATCCCGAATGGGATTGGAAGTCCACGACAAGCAGCGACGAAGTGATTGGACACATTTTTGCGTTTGGTGCCATGGCCGAGTTGATTGACGACAAAGACCTTAAATCACGCTCTATTGCGTTGATTGACACGTTGATGAGCCACATCATCAAAAATGACATGTATTTGGTGGACTGGGACGGCAAACCTACCCTTTGGGGAAAATGGCACCCCGATTATGTCAACAACTTCCCCATCAACGTGGGTGACCGCAAGCTCAATTCATCCAACATCGTAGCCATGCTCCAAACGGCCTATCATTTTACCAAAAAAGAAAAATACAAGGCCAAGGCATTTGAGTTGATGAAAAAACATGGGTACTACGAAAACCTGATGCGTCCCATGAAAATCATCGGACAAGCTCCTGGTAATGCCAGCGATTGGAGCAAGATGCTTTCGGGCGACTGGAATCACTCCGACGATGAAATGTACTACATGGGTTATTGGGGCTTGTATCGCTACGCGTTTAATGACACATTGAAGGCCAATTACAAGAAAGCCATCGTGGACCACTGGCAATTTGAGCGCCCCGAAAAAGATGGTCTATGGAATATTTTGACGGCTATCACAGGCATTCAAGATTTTGATTTGGAAGAATCGGTCTGGTATTTACAGGAATATCCACTCGATATGATTGATTGGACGATAAAAAATAGCCACCGCAAAGACATTGAACTATTGCCCCCCAATTTTATCGAACAAACCACCAAAGAAGTACTTCCTCCCGACGAGCTGGGCATTATTCGCCACAACAACAGTCGGTTTATTTTAGACCGAAACGGGCGTGGTAGTTCAGAAATGAGCGCGGGAGATATTTGGCTGCTTCCTTACTGGGCTGGACGATATTTAGGCGTTATTAGTGGCGCTACGACCAATACCGTCAAGAAATAACATTTTTCAACTCTTACTCCAACGCAGGCTACGCTATGAAGTGGCCTGCGTTTTTTTTATATACCTAAATGGCATAAATATACGTATAGCAAGTTACGTTCCACTTTTCGTGTCCCACTATCTTCACCCCAATTTACCCCCTCCAATTTTCATGTACGAAATAAGGGGTTTTATGTACAAATGCACCCCTTTCATAAAAAAATTGGAATCGGACTTTAAAATACTATTTTTGGAATATAATTTTGTTGTACTGATAGTGCCGCCGATTTTCGGCAAGGGTACTTAGTTATCTCACATCGACGGTTATTGAAACTCTTATGCGAAATGATTTTTGTACCTAAAAACCCATTACAATGACTAAAGCAGAATTGGTAACGCGTATTTATCGACAAACCGACCGTACCAAAACCGAAGTAGAGACAACGCTCGATGCGATGTTTGACGTCATCAAAGACTCACTGAGCCAACACCAAATTATTTATGTGCGCGGTTTTGGCAATTTCCAAAACAAACACCGTGCAAAACGGACGGCGCGCAATGTAAAACGGAATACCCTTGTTGAGGTAGAAGCACACGAATACCCTACTTTTAAGCCTTCAAAAATTTTTATTGAAGAAGTTAAAAAAAGCCTCCTTGAGCCTAGCCTATAACAAATGAAGGGCGTTGGCAATTGCCAACACCCTTCTACTTTGTGCCGCAGTTATAGGATACGACTTATCAGGTTTCCCTCAATGTGTTTGCGCGTAATTTGGTTGCGGTATTGCTCCCCAATCGGTATTGAATCGCCAGAGGTTAAAACAATTTCGTTTTTTGTAATAACCTGAATCGCCGAACGATGGACCAAATAGGAACGATGCACCCGCATAAATACCTCGCTACGAAGTTGCTCCTCCATTTTTGAAATAGACACAATCGGAGAGTATGACGCCTGCTTTGTCACAATTTGCAGGTAATTTTCCTGTGCTTTCATGTAGAGCACCTCCTTGTAGGCGATTTGTATGTAACTAGAATTCTCTCTAACAAAGAAGTAAGGCTCAACGTGGCTGGCGTCTTCCACATTCACAAAACGTTCTTTTACCTTCTCAATCGCCTTCAAAAAGCGGTCTAATTCAAGCGGTTTTAGCAAAAAATCCACTGGCGATACCTCATAACAATCCAAGGCATAGTCACGATGTGCTGTTACAAATATAACAAATGGGCGGTGGCGGATGCTTTTTACAAAGCTTAAGCCTGACATTTCGGGCATTTCAATGTCACAAATCAGCAAATCGACTTCGACATCGCTCATTTTGCTGTAGCCTTCCATCGCAGACCCACACACGCCCACAAGCTCCAAATTGGGGTGCATTTGTACAAATTTCCCAATGATTTTTTGCCAGTTTATATCATCATCAACAACCAGTGTATTGATTTTCATGAACGAATTTTTCTTTAAAATTACGATTCTTTTGGTTTTGAAATCAATAGCATACCTAAAAATACAATTGCACCATTCAGCATAAGCCGTTCAAAACCAATTTTGTACCCATCAAACCATGCCTCCGAATTTTGATTGAGCACGTACGTAATTATCGGCCCCAAGACACAAACGATGGGCGTCAGGCGGTCTTTTACCGAACGTTTGGTGTATAGCCCAAATGCAAATAAGCCCAGCAACGGCCCATAGGTATAGCCAGCAATGTCAAAAATAGCCGTAATTACTTCTTTGCTGTTGAGTTGGTTGAAAAGTACAATGACCACATAAAACAACAACGAAAACCCAATGTGAACCCAGTGCTTGATGCGCGCGCGTTCTTTTTCGGGTTTGTTGGTTACGTTCATAAAATCAATGCAAAAAGACGTTGTCAGGGCCGTAAGTGCCGAATCCGAGCTTGCATAGGTAGCAGCCGTAATCCCAATCAAAAACGTAATTGCCACCACAACTCCCGCAGTCCCTTCATTTACACCAAAATGATTCAAAGCCAACATCGAATAAAGCTCATCGGTACGTTCTGGCAAGGGAATATTTTTGGCTTGGGCATAAAAATACAACAACACCCCAAGGCTCATAAACATCAGGTTGACGAAGGTCAATGTAATGGTAAACCAAAACATGTTTTTCTGGGCTTCACCGATGTTTTTACAAGTCAGGTTTTTTTGCATCAAATCTTGGTCCATGCCCGTCATGGTAATGGCAATAAACGCCCCCGACAAAAATTGTTTCCAGAAATATTTACTGTCATTTGGGTCATCGAAAAAGAAAATGCGTGCATATTCGCTATCAGCCACTGCAGATACCATTCCTCCAAAAGAAAAATTCAGCTCGCCCGAAACTAAGTAAATGGTGAGCGCGACCGCCGTAATCAGAAACGTCGTTTGGAGCGTATCAGTAATAATAATGGTTTTGACCCCACCCTTGAAAGTATAAACCCAAATAAGTGCAATTGTGATCAAAACGGATACTTCAAAGGGAATCCCAAGGCCGTTGTACATGGCCAATTGAAGAACTTGCGCCGCTACGTACAGCCGAACTGCCGAGCCGAGTGTGCGCGAAAGCAGGAAAAAAGCAGCCCCAGATTTGTACGCCCACTTGCCGAAACGTTGTTCGAGGTAAGTATATATAGAAACCAGATTCAGCCGATAATAGAGTGGCATAAGCACGGTTCCGATAAATATATATCCCAGAATATATCCAAGGACAACTTGAAAATAGGAAAATTGAATTTTTCCAACCGCCCCAGGAACAGAAATAAACGTGACCCCCGATAAAGAGGTACCAATCATCCCAAAAGCGACTAAATACCACGGTGACTGCTTATTAGCTGTAAAAAAAGTATTGGTGTCTGCCCCTTTGGAGGTATAAATGGAGATTGCAATGAGCATTGCAAAATAAATGACGAGAATGATAAGAGCTACATATGGACTCATAGAATGGAACAAATAAGGTTAGAATGTGTTTATACCTTTTGCAAACCTATACGATTTTTCGTAAATTTGTTATATCAGTTCATTAACTATACAAATCTTTGCACATGCAACTGTTTGAAATGCCCGAAGTCGATGTAGTCGAAGAAGTAGAGCAAAAAGTAGTGGAAACCGACCTTTATAGTCTAGTGGTTTTCAACGACGAGGTGAATACATTTGATTGGGTGATCGAAACCCTCATGGATGTTTGCGAACATACCCCCGAACAAGCAGAACAGTGTACCATTATCATTCATTACAAAGGCAAATGCCGCGTAAAAAATGGTTCTTGGGAAGAGCTGGTGCCCAAACGCCAAGAGATTTGTCGCCGTGGTATTTCGGCAGAAATACTTTAGTAATTCTGCCTTTTCTTTACTTCTTATTCGCCGCTTTCTCCAAACAGTGCTTTCAATTCGGTGGCATCACTGGGTTTCATTCGCCCTGCCAAAACCAACCGTAATTGCCGACGACGCAACGCGCTCTGAAAAAAGCTTTGCTCTTCTTCTGTTTCAGCAATCACGGGCGCAACTTCGATGGGTCGCCCGCTTTGGTCAACCGCTACAAAAGTGTAAAAAGCAGAGTTGGTATGCACAGCCGCCTCTCCCGCTGAAAGGTTTTGGGCGCTTACTTTGATGTGAACTTCCATCGACGACGTAAAGGCACGGGTAACTTGCGCCTCAAACGTTACGATGTTTCCTAACTTGATCGGCTCGGCAAAAGATACGTTGTCAACCGAAGCCGTCACTACTGTTCGATGCGCGTGTTTCTGGGCAGTGATTGCCGCACAAATGTCCATCCAATGAAGCAACCGCCCTCCCATGAGGTTGTTGAGGGTATTGGTATCGTTGGGCAATACCATTTCGGTCATGATGGTGTGTGACTCGCTGGCTTTTTTGGGAAGAGGCATAATTGGAATGTCGAATTTAGAATGTTGATTGTCGAATGTAATACAGGCAACAAAAGTAATTCTAAACTCTCAAACCACAACTTTCCGAACCATTTCAGTATATTGGCTGTTATTTCGGTAATCTAACATTCTAGGATTATGAGTCAATTCATGGTAGAATTTACCCTCCCTGACGAAATGACGAAGGAGTTTTTAGCGAAAATCCCGCGTCAACGTCAAAAAATCAATCATTTGATGGAGACGGGAAAAATTACGTCGTACGCCCTTTCGTCCGATCGGACCAAGCTTTGGTGCGTTATCAAAGCCGACACCGAATTGCACGTTTTGGAAATTCTTTCGCAGTTTCCGTTGATTGATTTTATGGAGCCCACGATTTCGGAATTGATGTTTAATAATACCGCAACGGCCGTAAAACTCCCGATGTTTTCGCTCAATTAGTCGAAAGATGTGTACCTTTGGGAAAAAATTCAGCCGTGAATCCTTCCGAAATCTACACCCAACGACAAGCCGTTTTTCAAGCACAAACCGAAGTAATCCAGCGCCGTTATAACCAACTTTCCACCGCTCGACTTGCTATTTTTATCTTGGCAGCCGCCGCTGTTTGGTGGTTTTCAAAAAGTGACCTTACGCTTGCCTTTTCCATCGGGTTTTTAGGGTTGGTTTTATTTGCGATTGTACTGCGCAAACACCAAAAAACCTCCCGACTTCTCCATCTTTATCGGATTTTAACTCAGCTCAACAAAGAAGAAACGGCAAGGTTGTCGCTTTCTTTTTTGAGAAAAGAAACGGGAGAAGAGTTTGCTCCGCCCAACCATCCGTATGCTTACGATTTGGATGTTTTTGGCAAACATTCACTTTTTAAACTCGTCAATCGGGCGCATACCAAAGTGGGGATGAAAACCTTGGCACATTGGTTACTTGCTCCCGCCGACCCCATCGAAATTACGGTTCGTCAGTTGGCCATTGCCGAGCTTACTCCCCTACTCGACTGGCGGCAAGAGTTTGAAGCTACCGCCGCCCTCGAAAAACAAATTTCTCAGTCCACCGAATTTTTATCACTTTGGCTCAAAGCAGGCGAAAATGAATCCATACTTCGCTGGAAGCGTTTTAGGTGGTTGCCCATCCTGACAATTTCGGGGATTATTGCGGCTTCTTTGGGGCTTATCCCTTGGTTGGTTATCGTCGCCGTATTGCTTTTTCACGGGTTTATTTTAAGCAAACTCAACGCTTCTGTCAAGGCGTATGCGGAGCAATCGGAGCAAATTGTCGGAACCTTGAAAGCTTACGCGGCTTTGTTTGAAAAAATTGAAAAACAGTCGTTTGAGTCCGCTAAACTACGACAACTCAAAAGTCAACTTACCACGGGCATCCCCGCCTCCAAAAGTATTCAGCAGCTTGCCAAAATGACCGAAAACCTCAACTTTCGGTTGAATCCGTACTTTATGCTGGCCATTGGCCTGCCTTCATTGTGGGATTTGCAATGGATGACCCAACTCGAAGTGTGGAAAAAGCGCCACCAAGACGACCTTGGACGGTGGTTTCACGTACTGGGTCAGTTTGAAGCTCTAAGTAGCTTCGCAGGCTTTGCTTATTCTAATCCGTCGTACCCGTTTGCAGAACTTTCTACCGAATCGTTTTACATCAAAACCAAGCACGTCGGCCATCCGCTGATTGCGGCTGACAAGCGCGTTTGTAACGACTTTGAACTACAAGGTTTGGGCCAAACGGCCATTATTACGGGTTCAAATATGTCAGGAAAAAGCACCTTTTTACGCACCATTGGCGTCAATACCATTTTGGCGCTGTCGGGCTCAGTCGTCTGTGCCGAACAGTTTTCGAGCGCTATTCTTCAGGTTTTTACCAGTATGCGAACGCAGGACTCGCTGGAAGAAAATACCTCTTCGTTTTATGCCGAGTTAAAGCGTTTACAGACTTTACTCAAACTTTCGGAAAGCTCGCCCATTCCTGTTTTTTACTTTTTGGACGAAATATTAAAGGGGACCAACTCCGTTGACCGTCACAAAGGCGCTGAGGCACTGATTCGCCAGCTTCATTTGCAAAAAGCCGCTGGGTTTATTTCTACCCACGACATTGAGCTAGGCGACATGGCCAACGAAGGGCAGTTTGCGCATAATTACAGTTTTTATTCTACCTTCACCGAAGGCAAATTACACTTCGACTATCAGTTGAAAGAAGGGGTTTGTCGTGAATTTAACGCGACAGCATTGATGCGACAAATTGGAATTGAAATTCCCTGAGGGACGCTGGGGACGTCGGGGTGTGAGCACCCCGACGCACATATGTGACCACCCCGACGCACTATTTTCCTTTAGTTTCGTTTGTTCCCGTCACGGCCGCTTTTAATTGCTCCAACTCCGTACGAAACGACTTAAATTCATTCTTATAGTGTGTGTTTTCGGATTCGAGTTGCTCAATGCGCTTCAATAACGCCTGCGTTGCCGACATGTTTAGCGTACTAAGCGCTTCATAGTCCACCGAACGAAAATCCGATACCTCTCGGCCATACACAAACACCGAAGTTGCGGCTACGAGCGATGTACCGTTATTTTTTATTTTAAACCCTTTTTCATTCACTGCCTCCACCTCAAATACTTCCTGCTTTTCTCCAAAAATGAGTTTCACTTTTTCCCCAACCGTAAGCTGGTGGTTGGACAACTCGACAAAGCTGTTTTGGATGTTGGCCAACCGATAAATGTCAGGAATGACATCGGTGGTTTTACTAACCGCCTGTGGGTAAACCGTTTCTACCTGTTGAGCAATCACTTTTTTGTGATGGCCGTTCCCTTTCCCAATTTTGTCTTTGAATTGGTAGTCCGTAATTTCGATTTTAGAAAGGGTTTCGAGGTCAGCAGTATTGTTTGTCTTTCCTTTGATGTCTTTGATACGGGCATCAGAGAAGGCATTGAATTCACTGGCCGCAATGCGATCTGACGTATAAAGCGAATAATAAGAAGTGCTGTTTGCCGAACCCGTCGAGCCATTGTTATTCAAGTAACCGTAGCTTAGATTGCTGAGTTGTGAACCAACGATGGAGAGCTTTGCCTTGCTTAAATCTGACGTTCCCATGCCAGCATTTCCTTTAATAGACATGTAGAATTTCTCGTCCTCGTTGTTATCTTTTATCGAAAACAGCCCTCCCGTTGTCATTTTACTTTTGATTGTAAATGTGACGTTTGAGTTAACTTCATTTATCCCTACATTCCCTTGATTAGTAACCGCTATCCCTTCATTGTCACCGTCTGAGGAAATCCACTTTCCAAATGTTTTTAGGTTGTTTGACAATTCGACCATTCCATTGGGAAGAACCGCGAATTTCGTTGCCTCGTTATAATCCACCGAAAAGTAGTTAAAAGCATTGATTCCTAGGTCAAAAAAGCTGGAAGGTGAATTTGTTTTATCGTAATATCGTGTTTTGGGATTGGCATTATTTCCTACATGAATTTGGGTCACAACGCTTTGATTTTTGATAGTTGCGTTGGGGAAATAGGAACCGGCATTGGGCATTTTCACCGACAAAAATTTAGCTTCTAAACTATCGTTAACCACCAATTTTTTCGTAGCAAAATCGCCATACAGAAGCGGTGGGGTATCCTTCCCATTCGCAATGTAAAGTTTATTGTTTCCTGCTTCGACAGCACCTGCATAATTGCCTATAAAAACATTCCCACTTCCTTTGTTGGCAAACCCTGCGGAAAAACCAACTGCAGTATTGTCTTCACCGGCCGGGTTACTTATCAAGGCATACGCCCCCAAAGCTACGCTGTTCGACCCCTGAATGTTGTTGAGTAAAGCATCAATTCCGACCGCCGTATTAGCGTTTCCAGTCGTGTTTTTTTGAAGTGCTTTTCGCCCAATACCGACATTACTATTACCTCCCGTATTGTATTGAAATGCGTTCGCTCCCAGTGCGGTGTTGTCTTGCGCAGTAGTATAAGTCGTATCAGCCCCTCCTACTTCTTCTCCCACATAGACATTTTTTCCCGAATCAAACGTCAGCAACCGTCCATGAACCACCAATAAATTACCCCTTATTTGAAGTTTTTGGGTAGGATTACTCACCCCTATCCCTACATTCCCCGTGAGATTGGCGTATTGATTCGTACCATTTTTAGTCCAAGTATTGCTTCCACTAAGCAACGTTGAGGGATTTACCCACGATGCTTTCCCGCTCGCATCGGATTGAAGCAGGTAGCCCACATTGGCTCCGTTGGTAAGCTGCAACGCCGTAGATTTGATGCTTTTTGCCTCAAGGCTGTCATTAATTACCAGTCTTTTTTTAGAAAAATCACCGTAAATCAACGGAGTAGAGGTGCTGGTGTTGGTAATATAGAGCTTATTACTGCCTGTTTCAGACGAGCCTGCGGAGTTTCCAAGGAAGACGTTTCCACTTCCTTTGTTGCTAAACCCAGCCCAGTTTCCTACCGCAACGTTTTCATTCCCGTCAACATTGTTTACCATAGAATAGGGTCCTATCGCAACGTTGAAGCCTCCTCCTACGAGCGAGTTCAGGGATTCGGTCCCTATTGATGTATTGAAGGTTCCTGTGGTATTACTCTGTAACGCTTTTCTACCTACTGCTACGTTGTTGTTCCCTGTTGTATTGTTCTGAAATGCGTTTGCTCCTATTGCTGTGTTGTGTTGGCCCTTCGTGTATGTTGTATCGCTGCCTCCAACTTCTTCTCCCACATAGACATTTTTTCCCGAATCATAGGTCAGAAGTCGGCCGTGCTCAACCAGTAAATTCCCTCTTAGGTGGATTTTTTGCGAAGGAGTCCCTACGCCAACGCCCACATTTCCAGTCACATTAGAGTATTGGTTATTTCCATTTTTAGTCCACGAAGTGCTTCCACCCGACAAGGCAGAAGGGTTTGCCCAACTTGCATTTCCATTGGCATCCGACTGAAGAATGTAGCCGTTTTGAGCACCATCACTCAATTGAATACTTTTTGCTTTTGCGTTTCCATTCACCTCCAACTTTGCCGTAGGTGAAGATGTACCAACCCCAACATTCCCTGAATAAGGGTTTAAAATCAAATCGCTATTTGTAATCAAAGAATTTCCAGCACGCCCCTGTATTTCGTTTCCACGCTCCCCAAGCAACAACCCTTTGTTATTGGCGGGAGTGGCTTTGTCAATGTTGGCAATCACCACGGGCTTATTTCCTGCGGTATTGATGTAAGTTATTGCATTTAAATTGGTTGTGTAACTTTCGCCAACCGAAAAAGGCGCTTGGGGGGCTGTATTCAAAATACCTACATTTCCGTAAACATCGCTATAAATACCTCCTTTGACCAATTGGGTTCCATTCCAAGTTGGGACAAAATAAGTCAACTGATTTCCCACTTTCGGATCCGTTTCTTTAAAACTAATCGACAAGCTCGACGGGTCTTTCCAAATCCCATTTCCAGTCGCATCTGATTGCAAAATATAACCGTTGGTTGCACCGTTGGTCAACTGAAAGTCCGTTGATTTTATTTTGCCCGCTACATCCAATTTACTGGTAGGAGTGGTTGTTCCAATACCGACATTTCCATCGTAAGCATTCAAAATCAAATCACCATTTGTGGTCAAATTATTACCTGAACGGCCTTGAATTTCGTTTCCCTGCTCTCCTATCATTATACCTTTATTATTGTCAGGAGTTGCGTTATCAATACTGGCAATGACTACTGGTTTGTTCTCGGAAGTGTTAAAATAAGTGATGGCATCTAAGTTGGTGGTGTAGCTTTTTCCTACCGACAGGGGGGCTTTAGGGTCATCGTTTAAAATTCCTATTTTTCCTCGGTGATCATCAAAAATCCCCCCTTTTACCAATTTGGTTCCATCCCAAGTTGGCACATAATCCATTAATTGGCTTCCTACTTTCGGGTCAGTTTCCGTAAAAGTTATTCCTAACGACGTTGGGTTTTTCCAAACCGCATTTCCCTGCGCATCCGATTGTAACACATATCCATTCGTCGCGCCGTTGGTGAGTTGAAAATTCGTCGTTTTTGTCGTGCCTGCTACTTCCAATTTATTCGTCGGCGACGTTACCCCGATCCCGATGTTACCGTTGTCAACCATTGTCCCGTCGGTCAGCTTCGTACCGTTCCATTTCGGTAACACATTGTTGGTCAACGTTCCCACTTTCGGGTCGGTTTCGCTGAAACTAATCGGTAAACTTGAAGGGTCTTTCCAAACCGCATTTCCGCTCGCGTCCGACTGCAAAATATAACCGTTCGTCGCGCCGTTGGTCAATTGTAAATTCGTCGTTTTTGTCGTACCTGCTACTTCCAATTTATTCGTCGGCGACGTTACCCCAATCCCAATGTTTCCGTTGTCAACCATTGTCCCGTCGGTCAGCTTCGTGCCGTTCCATTTCGGTAACACATTGTTGGTCAACGCCCCTACTTTTGGGTCAGTTTCGCTAAAAGTAATCGGCAGACTCGAAGGGTCTTTCCAAACCGCATTTCCGCTCGCGTCCGACTGCAAAATGTAACCGTTGGTCGCGCCGTTGGTCAATTGTAAATTCGTCGTTTTTGTCGTACCTGCGACTTCCAATTTATTCGTCGGCGACGTTACCCCAATCCCAATGTTGCCGTTGTCCACCATTGTCCCGTCGGTCAACTTCGTACCATTCCATTTCGGTAACGCATTGTTGGTCAACGCTCCCACCTTCGGGTCGGTTTCGCTGAAACTAATCGGTAAACTTGAAGGGTCTTTCCAAACCGCATTTCCGCTCGCGTCCGACTGCAAAATGTAACCGTTCGTCGCGCCATTGGTCAGTTGCAAATTCGTCGTTTTTGTCGTACCTGCTACTTCCAATTTATTCGTCGGCGACGTTACCCCAATCCCGATGTTACCGTTGTCCACCATTGTTCCGTCCGTCAGCTTTGTGCCATTCCACTTCGGCACACTATTCCTGCTCGATGAGCCCACTTTGGGGTCGCTCTCAGAAAAGCTAATTGGCAAACTTGACGGGCTTTTCCAGCTTGCATTTCCGTTGGCATCCGACTGCAAAATGTAGCCGTTCGTCGCGCCGTTGGTCAACTGGAAGTTCGTCGTTTTCGTCGTACCTGATGTTTCTATGGAAGCCGTTTTCAACGTTGAAGCAATTTCTACTTCTGTCGCTTTCAATTTCCCATTCACCTCTAGCTTTGAGCTAGGCGCTTCCGTTCCAATCCCCACGTTCACATTTTGATTCGGAAACATGGTCCCGTTGGCAACCGTCCAATAGTTAAAACCTGCCGCCGCTGGGTTTACCCACGTTCCGTTCCCTCCCGCATCCGATTGCAGAACAAACCCTGCTGTATTGGTGCCATTGTGCAACTGGAAACCATTCATTTTTACTTTTCCCGCCACGTCTAACTTTTCGCGAGGCGAACTGGTTCCAATCCCAATTTTATCCTCCTGAATATACAACATGTTATGAAACGCATTTTTTTCAATGATAAATGGGCGCGTTTGAAAAGTCGAGTCCACGATTTCAAATCGGTCTTGGGAGGTGCTTATGGCCCAATTACGGGTGTAGTTGGCAAAATTTATTTGTGAATTTGTCGCCAAGTTTGTTCCCAATTGAAAACGCGGTTTGGGCAATTGCAACAACAGCTGTTCGCGACCTACTTTTAAGCCTCGATCTAAACCATCGGGCGACAAGAAGTAATCTCCGACGTTGATATTTTGAGTCGCCGTATGGTTTCCCAAATTATCCGCCGACGGTTTGACCGTTATCAATTCTTTCCAATCTCCTCCCACACCTGTGTGGTACCAAATCGACTTCGTGTTGGTATCGAAAACCAATTGCCCCATCGTAACGGGCATTGTGATACGTTCGTTGGAAGTCATGCTTGGCAACCACACCCCATTAGGCGTAAAAGTAACCGACTGACTATAAACCGTTTTATTTCCAATAAGTAAAGACAAAATCAATGCAACCGCCAGCGCATAAGCGCGGCGCAAAATAACCTGTGAGTTCATAACAATGTGTAGTAAAGAGGTGGTGGAACAAAAAATAAAGGTGTGGAATTTGTTATAAAGTCAGCGTAGGGCGACTATGCCAAGGGTTAAATAATCCATTCGGATCACGTAGGGCACGTACTTCGTCGAGGCGTTTTAGATTATCCGCCGCCACAAAAGGAGCCATCCGCTGGTGAAGCCCTTCGTCGGCCAACTGAATTCCTGTGGACAAGTGATTGGCTTTTTCCATCCATCCTTTGGCCCAACTGCCGTAGTTTGGGATGTCGTTTGCGTCTTTCCATGTACCGTACAGGGCAATGTAAATGTTATCTTCCAGCGAATACGCCATGTCTTGTAGGCGCTTTGGCGGGTACCAATTAAGCCACAACATGTGCGAAGGCGCAGGTGGCAAGGTTTCAACCATACCTTTCAAATAAGGCATAAGCTCGTCGATGGAAGCTTTGGTCCACATATTATCGACTCCCCAATGGTGGTCGTCGGGGTAATGTGTCATCACAAAACGATACATCGACGACATATTGGCTTTCAAATAAGGCGTTTTGAAAAATGCTTTTTGCTTAATGGGACTATTCAACATAAACGCCTTGGCCTCATCGAGTTCGTCTTTGGTATCGGCAAAAATAGGCGCAACAGCCTCTATACCTGGCCCCAAAAACTTCAAAACTTTACGGCTTGTGAGCAACTGAAATTCGACGGCATCAGGCACACTCGGCCCAATTTCGTGCGCCCACCGAAACACATCTTCAAGGTGCTGAATATCAAAAACGTGGGTAATAGACCCGCAATAGGCAGGCTTCTTGAAAAGCCGTAAATGAAACGCCACTACTACGCCAAAAAATCCCCCGCCTGAACCCCGCGCTGCCCAATAAATATCCGAATTGTGGTGTTCGTTGGCATGAACATAGTCGCCATTGGCCGTAACCACGTCAATTCCAATGACATTTTCGCAGGCCATACCCAACTTTCGTCCGTTCCATCCAAAGCCTCCTTGAAGCAGATAACCGCCTACGCATACACCTTTGCAGTGCCCCGCAGGAAAAAACAAGTCTTGGTCAAACAAGGCCGTCAGCAACGTACTTCCTCCTACCCCTGGCCCTACTTTGGCCGTCATCGCCTCACGGTTTACCTCATACGCATCAAATTTTCGCATGTTAATCAACACGCTGTTGTTCCGAACGTGGTTGGCCGACCAACTGTGCCCTCCCGAACAAATACTAATGTGTTTTCCTTCTTTCCGAGCGTAATGAATGGTGTCAATAATGTCGTCGATGGTTTTGGGGGTTACCATCATATCGGGGCGGCGGCCTGGTTCCCATTGATTAAAAAGGGTATCCATAATGGCCCTATCAAAGCCTTTGTCTCCTTGTTGGATAATATCTCCTGAAATAGCAATTGGTTTCATGTTAAAATGGTTTTAAAGGGTTGGATTCGTGAAATTCGTGGTATAAGTCGGGCAAGATTTTGGCCAAATGATTCATTTCTTCGGAGCAATGCTGCAATAAGTCCTTCGCCTGACGTTCAGGCAGATGCGCAATTTTTGGCAAAACTGCTGACACCAGTTGAACCAACTTGTTTTCTCCCCTCAACTGAATGTGTTTTCCGCCCATCCAGAACCGCGAACGCATTTCGGCACCAACGGCAGTTTTGCGAACCTGGTGTACTAGCCAACCAAAATCAACGGGCAAATGCGGATACCCCAAACGTGCGCAGATATACACCACTTCATCCTTATCGGCAATCTGCTCCTCCGAAAATCCCAATGCAGTGGGATGAACAAACTGAATAGCTGCTTTTTCGAGGGAGGTTCCAATGTACTCTTCAATGATAGACGTACGACCGATGTACGCTTCATCGTCCCGCCCATCTTCCCAGCGAGCAGATTTGTGGGCAGCTGGATGCCATAATTTATAGCGATTATCTTGGCAACCGTGCCAGCCAAACCACCAGTCCCACATGGGAGGTGTTACGTGCAGCATAGGGGTTAGCACGGCCACGTGTAGCCCGCCGTCAGGCAGCATGAAGTACCCATTTTCAACCAAATCGTAGCCCTTGTTTGCCATTTTGGTCACCTCCTCAAAATCCAATGCTTCCGACGAGGGCAAGGCGTGTTCCAATGCCGCAGCTACATTGGCAGGAATTGAAGCAATCATATCGTTAAAAAACTTAGCAAAGGGATGTTCGAAATCGTCCGTTCGGTACCCCATGTAGGTAGCGTGGGTTGTCATGTTAAATTATTTTATACATTTTAGTTCAACAAAATTGTTTATATAAATCGCAAAAAATAAGGCGAAACGCCTTTTTCAATTCAACACCCTTCACAAGTGCTTACATTCCCTGATTACCAAGGGCATGCCACACAAAGCTTTTGATTTGTACCCTACGCTCCACCAAAAAAGCAGCCATTGCTTCGTCGCTACGTTTTTCTTTGGCTTTGATGTAATTATGCGCCAAGTAAGCCATTGAACATAAGCCATATATATGGAGCATTAGGTGTTCGCCCGTGATGTCCGCCTGTACCGTTCCTTGCTGTTTTGACTCCTCCAGCAACCGATCCAGCACTTTTGGAAGCTCATCCGACTGCCCCATCGCCATGAAATACGCAATTTCGGGCGATTCATTAAAAATATTGACCACGAAAGTCGGCAAGCCAGGCTTTAACGCACAAACATCGCACAACAAATCAATCAAACCGTTCACCATTTCTTTCAGGTCGCGGGGCTGGTTCAAAACTCCTTGGGCATGTTCGAGGACCACCCCAACCGACCGCTTTAGCACTTCCTGAAATAGTTCTTCTTTAGAATTGAAATAGTAGTGCATCATTGTCCGACTGATACCCGCTTCTTCCGCAATGAGCGAGGTTCGCGCCCCTTTAAATCCGTTGGCATGAAATACTTTTTCAGCAGCAGCTAAAATACGGTCTTTGGTATCGTGGTCGATTTTTGGCATTTACTCTTTCTTTTTCTCGACAAAATTGTTTATAAAAATATTTACTTCCAATTTTTTGCCCAAAAAATATTTTTTCACCCCGTGCAGCAGGTTGCTCACAACCTGCTTTCTCGTGCCAAGGGTTGCTCACAACCCGCTTTTTCCCGTACCAAGGGTTGCTCACAACCCGCTTTTTCCCGTACCAAGGGTTGCTCACAACCCAACCTGCACGCGCCAAAGGATGACCAGAAAAAGCCCCTAAAATTCAATTCGCCAATTCAGAATCGGCACTAGACCCAATTGTGTATCAAACTGCAAGCTTTTGGTGGCAGTATCGTAAAAAGGTTGGTATAAATTGAGCCGATTGAAGACATTTTGAACATCCAGTGAGAGTGTTGATGTGGTTTTTCGGCGGTTTTTGGTAAAGCTAACGCGGGTATCGAATCGAAAATAATTGGGCAGTTTCTCCTCGTAAGAGCGCTCATAGACCCTGACAGTCGCGTTACGTTTTTGGGATTGTGCTAAATCAATCGGAACGTAACGGTTGCCACCCGCCCACAGGCTTCGGATGTTGACGGCCAACGTATTGGTTTTCATTTTTCCCATTTTCCATTCTTTACCCAAAAGAATATTCTGCACAAAATTGCCATTAAAACGGCTATTGCGTTCAATGCCATCGCGGGCAGTGTATTTGGCTTGGTACACCGACGAGGTGAGAATAAAGTAAAAGCCATTTGTCAAAAACTTCTCTAGTGTGAAATCAATGCCATAATTCCGCCCTGTGCCTGTGCTTACCAACGAATCGGTGAGGTAGCCATCCATCAAATTGAGCATGGATTCCGTTTGTAAAAAAATGGTTTTAGCGTAGGCAGTTCCAATGGCAACGTCAAAATGACGCTGGTAATACGTTTCGACTTGCCAGCGCCAATCTTCACGCGGACGAAATTCATACCCCAACACAAAATGCGCTGATTTCATCAAATCCAAGTTTTTATTGGCTTGGGTAGTTGCCCCATTGGTGCTTTTAACTTCCGCAAAATAAGTCGATAGCGCTTCGATTCGGCTGTGTATGCCCAACCCCGCCGTCAAGGCATGGCGGGGCAAAACATTCCAACGAAATCCCGCCCGAGGTTCAACAGAAGTTTGGCCATTGACTCCCAGCCGAGTCGCGTGAAGCCCTGAAGTCAGCGTAAAAGTAGGTGAAGCACGAAATTTCCATTGACCGTACGCCTGTACAAGTGAGGTTTCACCGCGCTGGTTGACCGTCGTACTAAGGCGTGGCCCATCAATGGTCTGATTGAGCAAAACGAACCTCAAATCACTTACAATCAACCCCGTGCGAAGTGAATGCTGCGCGTTGATTTTATGATTCCATTGCAACGAAAGGCGGTAGGCTTGGTTCGTAAAATCTTCCTTTCGAACGTAAATTTGTTGCAAACGAGTCGCATCGTACGTTTGCCGATTAGCCGCCCAACTCAGCGTTGCATCTAGGTACGATTGGTTAGATAAAAAGTGCGTATAGTTCAACCCAACTACCGCACGGTCAGAATGAAACGCATCATTTTGGGTGGTACGGCGGCGAATTTGTCGGCTCAGTCCTCCCATTCCCCACAACGACAAAGTACTGTTTTTAGAAGTCGGGAAAAAGAATTTAAACGCCCCGTCTTGAAAATCTGGCGCTGCATCTCCAATGATTTCAATGCCCGCCCGCTTGATCATTTCGAGGGTCGAATAGCGGTAATTCACCAAATAAGAAGATTTCCCCGACGGCTTAAAAGGGCCTTCAGCGGCAATATCCGCTCCCAGTACCCCTACCTGCACCGAATATTCGCGTTTTTCGTGGTTTCCTTTGCGTAGTTTTAAATCAAAAACCCCCGAAGTAGCATTCCCGTATTCGGCTGGAAATGCCCCCGTAAAAAAGTCGGAGTTGCTCAACATATTGACACTCAAAGCACTAATTCCTCCTCCCGTTGCCCCTTCTTCGGCAAAATGATTTGGGTTCGGAATTTCCACACCTTCCATCCGCCACAATACACCTTTTGGGCTATTTCCTCTGATAATGAGCGCATTGCTTTGTTCATTATTGTTGGCCACTCCTGCGTAAGTAAGCGCCATACGCGCGGGGTCATTGATGGCTGCCGCGTATCGTTTGACCTGCTCTACCGAAAACGACCGTGCCGAAACTGTAGCCATTTCGTTCAGCGCAGTTCCGTTTTGCGGTGATGCTTTGACCGTAACCGTTTCCAATTGCTGAAGCGACTCCGTCAGCCGAATCGTAAGGTCAATCTCCTTTCCAGCCCCCACAACTAGCTCTTGAATGAGGCCATTTTCGTACCCCAAAAAAGATACTTTTAGCGTATGACGCCCCAGGGTGACGCCCGTAATTTTGAAAAAACCATTGACATCCGTTTGCGCCCCCAACAACGGCTGAACTGAGGCTACCACCACACTCGCTCCCACCAAAGGCTGCCTAGATTCTGCATCAATAACCTGACCTTTAATGGTTTGAGAAATATGTTGTCCCCAACCATTCATTGACCAGCATTGCAGTAGAAATAGACAACTTATGCCCAACCAGTATCTTTTAGCCATTGCTTTTACATTACAAATGCGCAAGCACTTCTTTCAATGAAGTAAACTCCTTGAAATTAGCATGTTCGATACGATGGTCGATTTGTTCAAAAGCCCAAGTCGTATGAAACGGAACGTGAAAACCGTGTCCTCCCATGGTCAAAACTGGCAATACGTCAGACTTGAGTGAATTACCAATCATGACAAATTCTTCGGGTGCTATGTCGAGGTGTTTGATGAGCTTGCGGTAATCGACCTCACGCTTTTCACTCATGATTTCGATGTGGTGAAAATAATGTTCCAAGCCCGATTTCTTCAATTTTCGTTCTTGGTCTAGCAAATCGCCTTTGGTGGCCACCACCAGCCGATACCGCCCCGAAAGCGAATGTAAAACATGTTCAACGTCGTCCAGAAGTTCAATCGGTTTTTCGAGCATTTCTTTGCCAAGTCCAATGATTTTTTCAACGACGTCTAAACTAATGGTTTTCTCCGACACCGACATGGCCATCTCTATCATACTCAGAATAAAGCTCTTCACCCCGTACCCATACAACGGAAGGTTCTGAATTTGCATTCGATACAACTCTTGAGAAACTGTATGGTGGGGTAAATAATCCTCCAATAAGGCACAGAGTTTTCTTTCTGTTTCGTAAAAAAAAGGCTCATTTACCCACAATGTATCATCCGCGTCAAACGCTACAACTTTTATGCTCATTTACGTATTTTTTTGCAAAAATACACAACCATTAGATATTCCACCAATACGTCAGCTTGAGCACCAAGGCTCGATTTTTAACCATGAGATTTTCGGGCAAATAATTATCGGTATAAACGATAAACAAATCAGACGCAGGCTGATAACGCCACTGCAAACGCGTGTTTAGGTTGACATTATCTGCTTGATTGTTGTATTGCACAAAAGTCGTCCAGAAAAGATTGTTGCGGAATGTCACATCCACCCGTGGCCCTAACAACAACAACTCCACAGGTTTTTGCAAATAAGGTACGTTGATGATGTTGTAATCCACCGAAAACTTGGTAGCGACGTACGGCTGAAAACGATAGCCCAGCGTGGTTCTTAAATTGAGGCGCGTTCCGTCGGCATAAAAGCCACCATAGCGCGTTGCAAACGAATACGTAAATCGGTTTCGAGGGCTTGACGTAAACTCTGTTCCAAAAGAATTCCAATAATGTTTAGTCCCTGCAGCCAATTTTTCACGGCCCGTGTTGGTTGGATCAAAAGGCGCCAGAAGTTGCACATAATTCGTAGCAACCCACGCCATTCCTATTGCACGGTTGCGAAAATTGAAATTATAGGCCATAAACGTCTCGTTATCTGTCAAACGGCCTGATTTGTTCCAAAACAACGTTGACTGTAATAAAGGCCCGTGGCTGATTAGTAGCGGGGAGTTTACAAAAAACAAATACCCCACGTTTGGTGCCATCATCTGATACCCACGACGGGCGGCATTGGGGACATAACCTACTTCGGCATTGTAATTTTCTCCCACATATTCCTGGCGCCATTGCCAAAAGAAATTGGCTTTGTTATAGTTCAAAATACTCGCAATAGCCACGTCATTACCCGAAACGTTTGGACTGAATGATTTCAAAACGGTGGCTTTCCCCGTCCAGATGTTATTGGCCGAGGCTAAGTTAAACTCGGCTCCTACGTTTCGATTAAACGCCGATGCGCCTTTATGTACACTTTCATCGAGGTTTAACGACTGTTTATTCACCATCAACAAGCCTACGTTCGAGCGAGCAAACACCTTGCGTTGCAAGGCCACCACCGCGAAGTTTTGGGCGGGTGTTGCCCCGTCCTCTTTGGTTTGCGTGTCCAACACACCAATTCGCCAATTTTTATCCAATTTCCCACTCAAACGTGCTCCAAATAACAACGGCACGCCAAGTCCAATCCGACGGGAAAAGAAAGGCCGCAACGTGGCAAAACCAAAGTTGGCGAACAAATCCGCATTTTCAAGGAAAAACTGACGCCGTTCGGGGAAAAATAACTCAAAACGATCGAGGTTGGTTTGCTGCACGTCCACTTCCACTTGAGAGAAATCAGGATTCACAGTTAAGTCTAAGTTGAGCGATGAGTTGAGGGCAATTTTAGCATCACCACCAATATTTGGCTTAAAGTCAGTTGGTGTTTTTGCTAATTGATTTTTAGAAATACTCATCAAAGCGTAAGGAATCAAAGAGATATTTTTTCCAGCAGGTGGCAAAGGCTTATCCCACACCAATACCCCAGCATATCCTAAATTGGCCGATTGAAACTGACGCGGAACGGGCGCCCACGCCGATTTTTCATTGGTCGCCAAGTCCAAACGACTGCCGTTAATACCCCAGCGTAAATTATCGGGGCGATAGCGAATGGTTTTAAACGGAATAGCCGCTTCCCACACGTAGCGATCTTCATAGTTGCGCGTTACACAATGCCATTTATTGTCCCAGTTAAGGTTTATCATCGTTCCATCAGCCTCTTGTCCGTCCCAAATCGCCCCTGCGGCACTTGCCCCAAACGAATAGCCATTGGTGAGGTCTTCAAACGTATCGAGCACCACAAAAAAATTATCGTTGAGCCCAAAATTAAAGTCCCGTTTTAACGATTCAACCACAAAAGAGCCTTTTACCGCCTTGTAGCAAACCGCAATGATGTATAAATTATGTTGGTCGTAGCAGAGGCGCATTTCGGTTTTGTTGCGCGCTAGGCTTGTGTCCATGGGAGTCACCATGTGAAAATCTTTCGCCAGCTCTGTCTGTTGCCAAGCGGCATCATTTTCTAGGCCATCGATTTTAATAGCCCCTTTGGCTTCAAAAATGTGGTATTGAAATTTTTCGTTTTTCTTTTGGGCAAACGTAAGAAGAGAAGTGCAACAAAGCAGTAAGCACAAAAACCGATACATGGTCTGAAGTTTGGATAGATAGGTTGAAATCAATGAAAAAGCGTGCGGCTTAATGGAGACCATCAAGCCGCACAAAATGAAAAAATAAAATGCTGCGTTTTTTACTCGGCTTACTGATACGCTTCTGCCACTTGGCGTTGCGTTCCAAGTCCCTCGATGCCTAATTCAACAACATCGCCCGCTTTGAGGTATCTTGGCGGCTTAAAGCCCAATCCGACTCCAAACGGCGTTCCTGTTGAGATAACATCGCCAGGAAGCAAGGTCATAAATTGACTTAGGTAACTTACCAACGTTGGGATTTTAAACACCATGTCATCGGTATTTGAGTCTTGCAACATCTCCTCATTTACTTTCAACCAAAGGCGAAGTGTATGAGGGTCAGCGATTTCATCTTTGGTTGCCATGAAAGGCCCAAGCGGGGCAAAAGTATCGTTGCTTTTACCTTTTACCCATTGACCACTGCGTTCGAGTTGAAACTCACGCTCCGAGTAGTCGTTGTGTAAGATATAACCCGCTACATAGTCCATGGCATTGGCTTCATCCACGTAGCTGGCTTTTTTACCAATCACGAAAGCCAACTCTACTTCCCAGTCTGTTTTGACAGAATTACGCGGGATAATGACGTTATCGTTCGGGCCGCACAAAGCGGAAGTTGATTTAAAGAAAATAACGGGTTCTTTTGGCACATCCATCCCCGACTCTGCCGCGTGTTTGGCATAGTTCAAGCCGATGCAAACAATTTTTGAAGGGCGCGCGATGGCCGAACCAAGACGAACATCCTCCGAAACCTCAGGGCAAGTATCTGCGTGAATGGTGAGCCAATCAGCCAAGCGAGCAAGGCCATCGGTGGCAAAAAATGCCTCGTTAAAATCTTCGCCAAACGCTGCTACGTTTACTTTACGGCCATCCGACAAAATAACTCCCGGTTGTTCTTGTTCAAATGCGCCAAAACGAAATAGTTTCATTATGGAAGTGGAAATAAATGAGTGATGATTGATTAACTTTCAATACTACGAATTTATAAGCATTTCGTACCAAAAATCTAACTGGAAATCGGAGTCGCAAAAAAAAGTTAAAAATATTTTCAACTTTAACTCACTCACTGTCTGCCATTTAAAAAATATTTTAAAAATATTTTCACATCAGCACTTGCGTCGTATTGTCAAACCACGTACTTTTGCACCACGATTTCAGAACAACGCAGACAACGAAACGAAAAAAGTTGAAAGCAGTAATGAAAAAGTAGGATTCCGTAGCTCAGTTGGTAGAGCAATACACTTTTAATGTATGGGTCCTGGGTTCGAGTCCCAGCGGGATCACAAAAGAAAGAAAAAGCCTCAAAACGCACTGTTTTGAGGCTTTTTTGTTGGGTTATTTCAGCGCCCGCCTTGGTACAAGACCTTCTTTTTTTCTTCCAAAGTATATACACCTTTCCATTGCGTTAGAAGATAATTTCCATTGCCCCAAGTTCCTGCACCGTTATCTTGGAGTGGCGACAAAATAATGGAACTGTCTGCCAGTGTTGGCAAAAACAATTCCACCTCTCCCGCATTTTCTTTGGCATCATCGGCAAAAATCACAAAGGCCGAAACCGTCTGATTTAAGGTCGTATCTTGAGGGTTAAGGCGAACACCCTGCTCAAATAATCGCACACAATTATTTTTTACCGACGACCAAGTATAGCCTGCCGAGCCTTTGCAACCGTGTTTGTCGAGATCACCGCCAACAATCGGCACCTCCGCTACTTTGGTGGTATCATTTTGGGTACTTTCACCTTGCTGCGTTTGGCACGCACCTAAACCCATGAGTAGCGCCCAACAAATTGTGTTCTTCATTTTATTTTTTGTTTTGATAAGCAAATTAGGTTCTCCCTAGAGAAGTGGTAAAAAAAATAAATCTTCTTGAATTCAGGGTATAGAATCGAGAAAATATCATTTTTACTTAGTAATAGTAAAAATAACCATATTCTAACTACTCAGTAAATCAATGAAGAAAGTACTACTATCGTTGGTCGCCTGTTGGCTGGTACTTGACGTAATAGCCCAGACAAAAATTACGCTCAATAGTGACTTAGCCAAAACTCAAATCAACAAGCACATTTACGGGCATTTTGCTGAACACCTTGGGCGTTGCATTTATGGTGGCATTTATGTAGGCGAAGGGAACACAAAAATCCCTAACACGGCAGGGGTTCGTAACGACGTCATTCAAGCCTTAAAAGACCTCAAAATCCCCAACCTTCGCTGGCCTGGGGGATGTTTTGCAGATACATACCAATGGAAAGATGGAATTGGTCCAAAAGACAAACGCCCTAAAATGGTAAACGTTTGGTGGGGAGGCGTAACGGAGGACAATAGCTTTGGTACGCACGATTTCCTCGACCTCTGTGAGCGTATCGGAGCTGAGCCATATTTGGCTGGCAACGTTGGGAGCGGAACAGTCAAAGATTTGGTTGATTGGGTTTCCTACGTTAATCATCCAGGGGGTAGCCCAATGGCCGAGCTTCGTAAACAAAATGGCCGTGAAAAACCGTGGAATGTTCAACTTTGGGGAGTCGGAAATGAAGCCTGGGGCTGCGGTGGAAATATGACCGCTGAGTATTACGCGAATATTTACCGCCAATACGCCACATTTATGGCCGACTGGAACAACACTGGCAAGCTCTATCGAATTGCCTCAGGAGCAAGTGACGGCGATTACCAATGGACAGAGACATTGATGAAAAACATTCCTCATAACATGCTTTCGGGGGTTGCATTGCACCACTATTCTGTCATTAGTTGGACTGACAAAGGCCCTTCTGTTAATTTCAACGAGCAGGAATATTTTAAAATCATGGATGAGGCTTGGAAAATGGAAGAGTTTGTGACACGACATAGCACCATCATGGACAAATACGACCCTGAGAAAAAAGTGGCCTTGATTGTCGATGAATGGGGCGGCTGGTACAGCGTAGAACCTGGCACCAATCCTGGGTTTTTGTACCAACAAAATACCATGCGTGACGCGATGATTGCAGGTCTAACGCTTAACATCTTCAACAATCACGCTGATCGTGTTCGGGGAGCTAACCTCGCCCAAATCGTCAACGTGCTTCAATCGGTTATTTTAACCAATGAAGAGAAAATGTTGCTCACCCCAACGTACCACGTGATGAAAATGTACAACGTTCACCAAGATGCACTGTTGGTCCCTATCAGCATTGAATCGCCATCTTACGAGTTTCAAGGAAAAAAATTGACGGCAGTTTCTGCTTCTGCTTCAAAGAATGCCGCTGGCGCCCTGACAATCTCGCTGACGAATATTGATTACAGCAAGCCACACGAAATAACCATCAACTTACGAGGTGATGAGTTTTCAAAAGTGTCAGGTCAGATACTCGCTTCTGCTAAAATCAATGATTTCAATAGTTTTGAACAACCCAACAAAATCACAGTAAAGGAATTTGCAGGTGCGAAGCTCGACAAAGGAGTGTTAAAACTTACGATTCCTGCCTATAGTGTCATTACGCTAACACTCAAGAAGTAATTTTTGTCGTTAAATCAAGTTAAAGTCCCCATCAGCATCGCTCATGGGGACTTTTGTGTTATATAACAGGGCATCTTATGATCCCCTGTTATGATATATTACTTACCCTTATCTATTACATGTTGTCAACAACCTTACTTCTTTACTTTTTTTATCGTGAAAGGCACACATATTGCTTTGGTAGGACAACAGTCGCCTTCAAAGAAAATAAATGAACAACACCCCGCCGTTGGACAAGCAACATTGGTCGCTGTGAAGCGATAAGTACCTGCTTGGGTCACTTGCAAAACGGAGGTAGTTGCATTCGGAATCGGTTGGTTGTCTCTGTACCATTGAATGTTGGTATAGCCATTCGGGATTGAAAGCTCAAAGATTTGTCCAGCACAAATTGGAGCGGGTACTGTCACGCAAGTTCGATCAAAGTCGTCTTCGGTTTCGACGCCATTATTGGGAGTAGAGTCGACATCCCCTTGATCTGCTTTAGAAATTTCTGCGGTGAAATACTGCACTCCAGTCTGCGTTACTTGGACTCCGATAGACAATGTTACTATTTGACCTACTGCGATGTTCCCAATAGTCCACGTACCCGTACCTGAATTATACGTACCTGTAGCGGTTGCAAATGTCTGGAAACTCATACCCGCTGGTAAAATGTTCTTTACTTCTACTCCTGAAGCAGGATTTTGGCCTTCGTTTGTGACAGTTACGGTCAAAGTAATAGTTCCATTCAAGCCTGGTTGTTGGTTGTTGGTCGCAACTGTAAGAGATAAGTCTATGTTACAATCTTGTACAGTTACAATCACAGGAGTACGAGGCACCGCAAGGCAGTTAGTACTTACCCCCGTTAAGGCTACATAAAACGTATCTGTCACGGTGGCTATGCCAGTAGGTGTATAGCTTAAACCAGTGGCTAAAGCAGAACCACCTGTAGCATTGGCAAACCATTCCGCACCTACACCTTGGGTATTACTTCCACTAACCGCTACGTTCAACGCTGAAAATGCTCTACCTCTACATGCTGTGGCATTGGGAGTTAGGATATTTACTTGGGGACAAACACAATTAGGTATTATTACCGAAACCGTGTCGCGGCAAGTCAAAGAGTCTGACTGAACTTGCAACACAAATCGATACTCACCCGAGGCTGTCATGCCGCTCACCAATCCTTCTGGTGTGGTTATGCTTACTGTCGTGTTGGGCTGCACACTCAATACTTTCCATTTTTGACCCACGGTTGCATCAACCAAATTGGCTGTAGTGGGAGGAGTGGTGGCGCATATTAAGGTCTGATCAGGGCCAGCGTTGGGTTTCACACAGGGAGTGGTACAAGCAGCATCAGGCCCCAATTTATCCACAAACTGCTCTAAAGGAATGACGTTTCCACTAATAGCCTGCCCAGAGCGTGAGTAAAAACTACAAGCGGTATTGAGTGATGCAAGTGTTTTTGCGACGGTTACAAATGGGTCTGTTTTAGCTAAAATTCCTACTGGTCCCTGACAAGAATTTCCCCTGAAGGTAAAAAGTGAAACGGGCGTGCCACTGACAAAAGAACCATAATTTACTTCAGTAGGTGTTTTGCCAATCACATAGTAAAGGTAGTTCGGATCTAAATTGCCCGAAGCAAACACGGCTTGATTCCCGAGCTTCAAAGGATTTTTTTCCCAAGTCCCCCGTATATCTGTAATGTTCTGAATCACAAAATCTTTAGGAACTTTCAACGAGACTTGTGCTGTCGCGCCAAACTCATTGGCATCGCTATTGTTGGTATTTGGTGTAGCGTACCTAGGCACTACCCAGGCCGTATAAGTCTGACTAGAAGCATCATAAGTCAATTGGTAGTTGACTTGATTTGTCGAGAGTTGTTGCGCTACTACGGGAACAAAGCAATGAACCCAAATAAGCCCAACCCAAGCGAGTGTAAATAATCCGTTTTTCATTGTAGTCTGTGTTTATTGCGTTGAATTTTTTAGACGTCCCAGGGGCATTACGCCCCTGGATGTATCCATGCTTATTTAGGTAACTGTTCCTGAATGATGAAGAAGTTCTGTTTGAGCATGTTCCCATTATGGTTATTGATGACGTTTTGATAGATGTACTCTACGTCATTGGTTGTCCCTTGGAAAATCACTTCTCCGTCCATGTTGATATCACCCGTGTAGTATCCTGTCAAAATGTAGAAAGGCAGCAATAACGGATTCCCCATTGCGGCAATCACCTGCTGATAAATGACATTGACGTCGTTGTCTGTGCCTTGATATATAACTTGACCGTCATAAAGGGCGTTTCCTGCCCAAAGGGCTTTTCCCTGAGCGACATCCACTTGTGATTGGTGAATCGGAGAGTTAGCCAACACATAGGTAGGAGTGGCTGCCGAACGAAAATCAACCATAGAAACGACCTGCGTTAATGGCAGGGCAGTTTGTGACATAACTCCCAAGTGGTTTCGGTGACGAACCGCTACGAAATAGTCGGCTGATGTAAATGTGTTGAAAGTAATTGGCGACGTTCCGTCAACTTCTACAATGTCCCCGTCGCGTTGCAGTAAAGCCGAACGACTATCGACCACAATTGTTGAGTCATCGGCGTCGCGCAGTTCAACAAACACCCAATCCACAATGGCATCTGCTCCAGTGACGGTAAGTACGGTATTGGACGTAATGGTATCGGCGGCAGTAATTGGATTCCAGGCTACGTAAGGCGATTTTCTGGGAATCAAGTTTTTAACCCGTAAATCATCGCGCATCAACGGCCCAGAGAACACACCAAATAACGAACCTTGCAGATATACTTTAGGCAACAACCTTAACGAGCAATCTTGGGCATTAACAGTTGCCATCACCCTGCCTGTACTGATAGCCGTTGGACAAGTAGGGTCGGTACTACGAGCTTGGGCGTAGAAGACCGTATTGGCCGAAACATTACCCGAGGGTTTGAAATTGAGGCCAGTAAATACTGGCGTACCTCCTGTTGCCTGCGTGTACCATTCTACCGTAGCTAGTCCGAATACTGTCGCTTTGAGCGTTGAGAAAGTATCTCTAATACAAGATATTATACTTGTCGTAAGCAATATTGGTAAAGCTGGAGTACAGTTACAATTCGGCCCTGTAATTAGGGTATCAAATTTACAAACCGCACTTAGGCTATCGGTAATCTTAATCGTCGCTCCCGAAGGAATGCCCACCACTGTGTAAGGATTACTGCCAGTCAAAACTCCTCTATTGGCTTTTATGGCTCCAACTTGGCCAGTAACACTGAACGTGATGCTATAAGTCTGAATATCTGCCGAACAAATCGCTGCACCTGTTAAGGTTACTTTTGATTTTATGCAAGGAATCAACAACACCGTCGGATCATTGGTGGGGTCGGTATCGGTCGTTCCGTCTAACTTCGGTGATTCAGTCACGTCTGGGTCGGTAATTGGAGTGGCGTTGCCGTCCGTACCCGCATCAGAGACATCCGTTACTGGGGTTGCTGGGTTGCCATTCGGCAAATTCGGTGGCGTGCCACTGGCCGTAGCCGTGTTTTGTACTCCCCCCGCGACGATGTCGGCTTGCGTTATCGTGTAGGTACCCTTGAAAGTAGTGGCATCCGATGCGCCAATGGCCAAACTGATTGGGCCGCCTGTGAGGTTAGTTCCCAACAATAAATCGCTGATGCTTACCGCCGTCAACGGCACGTTCCCTGTGTTGGAAACGGTGAAAGTATAATTAATGATATCACCCAATACGCCCACGGGTCCAGCGGAAGTCACCGAAGCAATGCTTTTGATTACTTTAATCGAAGGCGAAGGCGCTATCAACAACACCGTTGGGTCATTGGTCGGATCGGTATCAGTCGTACCGTTCAACTTGGGTGATTCTGTCACCTCGGGGTTGGTAATTGGTTGACCCGTATTGTTTGTTCCCGCATCAGAAACATCCGTTACTGGGGTTGCTGGGTTGCCGTTGGGTAAATTCGGTGGCGTGCCACTGGCCGTGGCCGTGTTTTGTACTCCACCCGCGTTGATGTCGGCTTGCGTTATCGTGTAAGTACCCTTGAAGGTGGTGGCATCCGATGCACCCACTGCCAAACTGACTGGTCCTCCCGTGAGGTTAGTTCCCAACAATGGATCGCTGATGCTTACCGCTGTCAATGGAACATTCCCCGTGTTGGAAACGGTGAAAGTATAGTTAATGACATCGCCCAATACGCCCGCTGGTCCAGCAGAAGTCACTGATGCAACGCTCTTGACAACTTTAATCGAAGGCGAAGGCGCAATCAACAACACCGTTGGGTCATTGGTCGGATCGGTATCAGTCGTACCGTTCAACTTCGGTGATTCCGTCACGTCAGGGTTGGTAATTGGAGTGGCGTTGCCGTCCGTTCCCGCATCTGATACGTCAGTGACAGGCGTGGCTGCATTGCCGTTAGGCAAATTCGGTGGTGTACCCGTGACAGTCGCCGTATTCTCAATTCCCCCCGCATTGACATCCGCTTGCGTAATGGTGTAAGTCGCAGTCGCTGTGCCTGTTCCGCCTGGCAATAACGTCGCAGGACTTACCGCTGCATTGCTCAAACTGAGTTTGGCATCCGTCAAAGACACCCCTGTGAGCGTCACGTTGCCCGTATTGGTAACAGTAAACGTATAGTTGATAACATCCCCTACGCCGCGACCTGTAGGAGCATTATCCGTAATGGAGGCAATGCTTTTGATTAACTTTATCGAAGGCGCTGGCGCAATCAACAACACCGTTGGGTCATTGGTCGGATTGGTATCGGTCGTGCCGTTGAGCTTGGGCGATTCAGTCACCTCGGGATTGGTAATTGGAGTGGCGTTGCCATCCGTTCCCGCATCTGATACGTCAGTGACAGGCGTGGCGGCATTGCCGTTGGGTAAATTCGGTGGTGTACCCGTAACCGTCGCCGTATTCTCAATTCCTCCCGCGTTGACATCCGCTTGCGTGATGGTGTAAGTCGCAGTCGCTGTGCCTGTTCCGCCTGGCAATAACGTGGCAGGACTCACCGCTGCGTTGCTCAAACTCAGCTTAGTATCGGTCAATGACACTCCTGTGAGCGTCACGTTGCCCGTATTGGTAACGGTAAAGGTATAGTTAATGACATCACCTACGCCGCGACCTGTTGGTGCATTATCCGTAATGGAGGCAATGCTTTTAATTAACTTAATCGAAGGGGCTGGCGCAATCAACAACACCGTTGGATCATTGGTCGGATTGGTATCGGTCGTGCCGTTGAGCTTGGGCGATTCTGTCACGTCAGGGTTGGTAATGGCCACCGCGTTGTTGTCTGTTCCTGCGTCTGAAACATCCGTGACGGGCGTGGCTGCATTGCCG
Organism: Runella sp. R5_40; assembly: GCF_057652295.1. NCBI lineage: Bacteria > Pseudomonadati > Bacteroidota > Cytophagia > Cytophagales > Spirosomataceae > Runella > Runella sp. R5_40. The sequence continues at coordinate 110,145 of NZ_JBYFCH010000022.1, forward strand.
TTGGGCAAATTCGGTGGCGTACCCGTCACAGTCGCCGTATTCTCAATTCCTCCCGCGTTGACATCCGCTTGCGTGATGGTGTAAGTCGCAGTCGCTGTGCCTGTTCCGCCTGGCAATAACGTGGCAGGACTTACCGCTACGTTGCTCAAACTGAGTTTGGCATCCGTCAAAGACACCCCTGTGAGCGTCACATTACCTGTGTTGCTAACGGTAAAGGTATAGTTAATGACATCACCTACGCCGCGACCTGTTGGTGCATTATCCGTAATGGAGGCAATGCTTTTAATTAACTTAATCGAAGGGGCTGGCGCAATCAACAACACCGTTGGGTCATTGGTCGGATTGGTATCGGTCGTGCCGTTCAACTTAGGCGATTCTGTCACGTCAGGGTTGGTAATGGCCACCGCGTTGTTGTCTGTTCCTGCGTCTGAAACGTCCGTGACAGTTGCAAGAGGCCCACTTGAAGGTGTACCCGTGACAGTCGCCGTATTTTCAATTCCGCCCGCGTTAACATCTGCTTGCGTGATGGTATAAGTGGCCGTAGCTGTGCCTGTTCCACCTGGTGCAAGTGTACTGGGGCTCACCGCTACGTTGCTCAAACTGAGTTTGGCATCGGTCAAAGTAACCGCCGAGAGTGACACGTTACCCGTGTTGGTAACGGTGAACGTATAGTTGATGACATCCCCTACGCCGCGACCTGTGGGAGCGTTGTCAGTTACTGAACTGATGCTTTTGATTAACTTAATTGAAGGCGCACTACAATCAGGGTCAGGGCCTAACTTATCCACAAACTGTTCTAACGGTATTACGTTCCCACTTGTAGCTTGTCCCGAACGTGAATAAAAACTACAAGCTGTATTGAGCGATGCCAACGTTTTGGCTGCCGCCACAAAAGGGTCAGTTTTCGCTAAAACTCCTACCGCTCCATAACACGCATTGCCTTGAAAGGTAAAAAGAGAAACGGGCGTACCGCTGCTGAAAGGGCCATAGTTGACTTCCGTTGAGGTTTTTCCAATCACGTAATAGAGATAATTGGGATCTAACCCTGAAGTTGAAAATGCTGGCTGAGTTCCTAATTTTACTGGGCTTTTTTCCCAAGTCCCCCTTATGTCAGTAATATTTTGAATGACAAAGTCTTTGGGAACTTTCAGAGATACCTGCGCTGTTGCCCCAAGCTCATTGGCTTCGGGATTGTTCGAGTTGGGCGTGTTATACTGTGGTACAACCCAAACCGTATAAACCTGCGTGGAGGAATTGTAAGTCAATTGGTAATTGACTTGGTTTGTTGAGAGATCTTGCGCTATTGCAGGAATAGTTCCTAAAATCAACGCAAGCCCAAACCAAAAGAGATGATGTAATTGTTTTTTCATGGGGTAAGACTATTAAGTAGTTCTTTTTTGGTTTTATGTGGGGGAAAATATTTCCCCCACACAATTGCTTTTGTATTTACTTAGGCAACTGTTCCTGAATAATGAAGAAGTTTTGTTTGAGTGAGTTACCACCGTGGTTGTTTATGACGTTCTGGTAGATATACTCTACGTCATTGGTTGTTCCTTGGAAAATCACCTCCCCGTCCATGTTGATGTCACCAGTGTGGTAGCCTGCCAAAATGAAGAAAGGTAACCCAATCACATTGGCTGCTGCCCCGATAACTTGCTGATAGACAACATTGACGTCGTTGGCAGTACCTTGGTAAATCACTTGGCCATCATAAAGTGCATTCCCTGCCCAAAGTGCTTTCCCTTGTACCACATTCACCTGCGATTGATGAATGGGGGAATTAGCTAAAACATAGGTTGGGGTTGCTGGTAATCTGAAATCGACAACTGTAGCAACATGCGTTAATGGCAGTTCATTCTGGGTCATAACCCCCAAGTGATTACGGTGTTTGACAGCCACAAAGTAGCTTGCTGGAATGGCACTGGTGAACACAATAGCGGAAGTACCATCTACATCTACAATATCTCCATCTCGTTGTACAAGCGCCGAACGGCTGTCGATAACCTTAGTAGAGTCTGTTGCACTTCGAAGTTCCACAAATACCCAATCCACGATGGCATTTTGTCCAGTAACTGTCAACACTGTGTTTGAGGTAATGGTATCGGCAGGCGTAATCGGATTCCAAGCTAGGTAAGGTGATTTTCTTGGAATCAAGTTTTTCCCCCGCAAATCATCACGCATCAAATTACCCGAGAATACCCCAAACAACGAACCTTGTAAATACACTTTTGGCAAGAGTGCCACCTTCGTGACTTGCAAAATCGTGATGTAAACCGTGGCAGTATCGCACAGATTCGGCGTTCCGTTGTCGCAAACCTTATAAATGAATCGGTCAGGACCTACATAGTTAGGATTTGGCGTATAAGTATAAGTACCATTAGGGTTGAACACCACCGTACCATTCGCTGGATTGGTCAGTTTGGTAAACACCAGCGGGTCATTGTTAGGGTCGCTGTCATTCGTCGCTACGGTGCCACTTACTGGTACATTGACTTGGGTAACGTTGGCGTCATCCACGGCTACTGGAGGATCGTTGCCAGGAATCAATGGCAGTACATCAATTGTCACCGTTGCCGTGTCACAAGCACCTTTGACGTCACAGAGCACATACTTGAAGCGGTCTTTACCCACAAACAAGCCCGTTGGCGTATATGTAAAACTGCTGTCGGCTGGGTTATAAACCACCGTACCGTTGGTCGGGTTAGTGATTCTAGTCACCGAAGCAAACTTGTCGCCTTGCGGGTCAAAGTCATTAGCCAACACCCGTACTTTTACAGGTACGCCTACTTGCGTTTGCGTAGCATCGTCGTTAGCCACTACACTGTTGATGGTGATGATTGGTAAGATGTCAATGGTCACCGTTGCTGTATCACACAAACCTGCGCTGTTGCAAACCACGTAGCAGAAATTGTCTGTACCTACAAAATTGTTGGTTGGCGTGTAAGTATAATTACCGTTGGCTTGCATCACCACTGTGCCGTGTTTCGGTGGACAAATGGTCGGTATCGACGTGTTAACTGTCAATGGCAAGCCTTGCGGGTCATCGTCGTTGGTCAACACATTGCCAGATACTGGGATGTTGATTGGCGTATTGTTAATATCATCAGTAGCTATTGGTGGTGATACCAATACCGTGATGTAAACCGTGGCAGTATCACACAGATTCGGTGTTCCGTTGTCGCAAACCTTATAAATGAATCGGTCGGGGCCTGCGTAGTTGGTATTTGGCGTGTAGGTATAGGTTCCGTTAGGGTTGAACACCACCGTACCATTCGTTGGATTGGTCAGTTTGGTGAACACCAGCGGATCGTTGTTAGGGTCGCTGTCATTCGTCGCTACTGTGCCACTTACTGGTACATTGACCCTTGTGACGTTGGCGTCGTCAACCGCTACTGGTGGATCATTACCAGGAATCAATGGCAACACATCTATCGTTACGGTGGCCGTATCACAAGCGCCTTTCACGTCACAGAGCACATACTTGAAGCGGTCTTTCCCCACAAACAAGCCCGTTGGCGTGTACGTGAAACTGCTGTCAGCTGGGTTATAAACCACCGTACCGTTGGTTGGGTTAGTGATTCTAGTCACCGAAGCAAACTTGTCGCCTTGCGGGTCAAAGTCATTGGCCAACACCCGTACTTTTACAGGTACACCCACTTGCGTTTGAGAGGCATCGTCATTGGCCACTACACTGTTTTTCGTCACCAATGGAATAATGTCAATGGTCACCGTTGCTGTATCACACAAACCTGCACTGTTGCACACCACGTAGCAGAAGTTGTCTGTGCCTACGAAGTTGTTGGTTGGCGTGTAGGTATAGTTACCGTTGGCTTGCATCACCACTGTACCGTGTTTCGGCGGACAGATGGTCGGTATCGACGTGTTAACTGTCAATGGCAATCCTTGTGGGTCATCGTCATTGGTCAAGACATTGCCAGATACAGGCGTATTGATTGGCGTATTGTTAATGTCATCAGTCGCTATTGGAGGAAGAGCCAATACCGTGATGTAAACCGTGGCAGTATCGCATAGATTCGGTGTTCCGTTGTCGCAAACCTTATAAATGAATCGGTCGGGACCTACATAGTTGGTATTCGGTGTATAAGTATAAGTTCCGTTAGGGTTGAACACTACCGTTCCATTTACTGGATTGGTCAGTTTGGTAAACACCAGCGGGTCATTGTTAGGGTCGCTGTCGTTCGTCGCTACGGTGCCACTCACTGGTACATTGACCCTTGTGACGTTGGCATCATCCACGGCTACTGGTGGATCGTTGCCAGGAATCAATGGCAACACATCTATCGTTACGGTGGCCGTGTCACAAGCACCTTTCACGTCACAAAGCACATACTTGAAGTTGTTCTTACCTACAAATCCAGCAGTTGGTGTGTAAGTAAAACTGCTGTCGGCTGGGTTATAAACCACCGTTCCGTTGGTCGGGTTTGTGATTCTGGTCACTGAAGCAAACTTGTCGCCTTGTGGGTCAAAGTCATTGCCCAACACCCGTACTTTCACAGGAACACCCACTTGCGTTTGAGAGGCATCGTCATTGGCGACCACACTGTTTTTGGTCACCAACGGAATAATGTCAATGGTCACCGTTGCTGTATCACACAAACCTGCACTGTTGCAAACCACGTAGCAGAAGTTGTCTGTGCCTACGAAGTTGTTGGTTGGCGTATAAGTATAATTGCCGTTGGCTTGCATCACCACTGTACCGTGTTTCGGCGGACAGATAGTCGGTATCGACGTGTTAACTGTCAATGGCAATCCTTGCGGGTCATCGTCGTTGGTCAACACATTGCCCGATACTGGGATGTTGATTGGCGTATTGTTAATATCATCAGTAGCTATTGGTGGTGATACCAATACCGTGATATAAACCGTGGCAGTATCACACAGATTCGGTGTTCCGTTATCGCAAACCTTGTAAATGAATCGATCGGGACCTGCGTAGTTGGTATTCGGTGTATAAGTATAAGTACCGTTAGGATTGAAAGTCACCGTACCATTCACTGGATTAGTCAGTTTGGTAAACACCAGCGGGTCATTGTTAGGGTCGCTGTCGTTCGTCGCTACGGTACCACTAACTGGTACATTGACCCTTGTGACGTTGGCGTCGTCAACCGCTACTGGTGGATCATTACCAGGAATCAATGGCAACACATCTATCGTTACGGTGGCCGTGTCACAAGCCCCTTTGACGTCACAAAGCACATACTTGAAGCGGTCTTTACCCACAAACAAGCTCGTTGGCGTGTAAGTGAAACTGCTGTCGGCTGGGTTATAAACCACCGTACCGTTGGTCGGGTTAGTGATTCTGGTCACCGAAGCAAACTTGTCGCCTTGCGGGTCAAAGTCATTGGCCAACACCCGTACTTTTACAGGTACGCCTACTTGCGTTTGAGAGGCATCATCATTGGCCACCACGCTGTTTTTAGTCACCAATGGAATAATGTCAATGGTCACCGTTGCCGTATCGCACAAACCTATGCTGCTGCACACAATGTAGCAGAAGTTATCTGTGCCTACAAAGTTGTTGGTTGGTGTATAAGTATAATTACCGTTGGCCTGTATCACCACTGTGCCGTGCTTCGGCGGACAAATGGTCGGTATCGTTGTGTTGACTGTCAATGGTAATCCTTGCGGGTCATCGTCGTTGGTTAACACATTGCCAGATACAGGCGTATTGATTGGCGTATTGTTGAAATCGTCGGTGGCAACTGGAGGACGTGCGCTTACGGTGATGATTAAATTTGCGTCATCACACAAACCCGTTGGATCACAAACTTTGTAAGGAATCGTAATAACTCCCACAAAGTTTAATGCTGGGGTAAAGATAAACGAACCATTGCCTGTTGTGTCCCATACAAGTGTTCCTTGACTTAATAACGGAGAATCCAAAGGGTCAAATAATAACTCGGCCAACGTATTGTCAGGGTCAGAATCATTGGTAGCGACCGTTCCAGTGAAAGGCGTATTGAAAGGAGTCGTGTACGGGTCATCAACTGCAACTGGCGGCTGACAATTCGGAGCTGTCAACGTACCAGAGGCAGTGGCTGTACATCCATTGGCATCGGTTACAGTTACTGTGTAAGTACCCGCTGGTAAGCCCGTTAAATCTTTCGTGGTAATGCCACCAGGAGACCATGAGTACGTGAATGGCCCCACTCCACCTGTCACCACTGAAAATGCTTTGCCATCAATTCCTTGGCAACTTTGATTTTCAACTGATACACTAACCGAGAGCGCAGGGGCACTACCTACAGTCGCAGATATGCTACGGCTACAACCCAAGGCATCAGTTACGGTAACAGTGTAAGCACCAGATAGTAAGTTTGTTGGATCTTGGACGTTCGCGATAGCGGTTGGGCCAGTCCATACGTAGGTGAATGGAGCAACGCCATTTTGAATAACCAAATCAATTGCCCCTTTATTGGTACTGCACGAAGAGTTGTTTGTAACGTTGACAAACAGTTCTATTTCAGTAGTCGGTTCAGTGATAACAACAGAGGCAGTAGCCGTACAACCATTGGCATCTGTCACGAATACATTGTATGTGCCTGCCCGTAATCCCGTTGCGGTCGCTGTCATCGCTCCATTGGACCAATTGTAGGTATAAGGAGCCGTTCCGCCACTACCTGTAACGGTTGCCTCACCGTCGCTACCTCCCTTACAGCTTACGCTTTTTGTTTGTGCAGCAGAAGCAGTTAAAAGCGTAGGTTGAGTAACGGCGCTTGCTGTCAATGTTTTCACACAACCAATCGCATCCGAAACAGTCACTGAATACGTCCCAGCTGACAAGCCCGAAATATCTTCGGTAGTAGCGCCATTTGACCAGCTAAACGTAACGGGTGCCACACCACCAGTAACGATGAGGTTTACCCGACCGTTGTTGTTACCAAAACAGCTAATTGGCGTAGTAATTGAAGAAATTGAAAGACTTGAAGTATTGTTGACAGTAAAGGTTTTAGAAACTTTACATCCCGTATTGTCGGTCACTTCTAAGGTATAATTACCCGCTATTAAATTGGTGCGATTTTGTGAAGTCGGACCATCTATCCATTTGTAGGTGTAAGGAGCAGAACCACCCGTTACTGACACTGTGATAGCGCCCGTTGCACTGCCAGAACAAAGGGCGTTGGTGATTGCCCCCGTTATGATGATTTGGATGGGTTGTCCAACCGAGGTTTGGAACACTTCCTTACATGCGTTTGCGTCGGTCACTGTCACCGAATAATCTCCTGCGGGCAAATTAAACAGGTTTTGACTGGTCGAACCATTGCTCCACAAATAGGTATAAGGAGGTGTACCGCCGCCGTTTGTTATCGAAATCTCACCAGTGGAAGCACCAAAACAATCCGCATCAGTAGGCGTTATCGTGGCAGATATTGGGGCAGTTGGGCCAGAAATTGTAAATATGTTAGAAGTAACCGAACAGCCATTGGCATCCGTCACTACGACATTGTAATCCCCAGGATTCAGCCCACTAATATCTTGAGTAGTGGCACCCGTGTTCCACCCATACGTATAAGGCGGTGTACCGCCAGAAGCGTTGATATCGATACTTCCATTTCCATCTCCAAAACACAACACGTCAGTTGTGGAAACAGGCACGACCGAAATCAAAGAGGCAGGTTGTGTAATCACCATGTTCGTTAGCGGGAAGGTACATCCTTTCGCATCCGTGATGGTTACGTTATACGTACCTGCTGGACGATTAATAATATCTTTGGTCGTTGCGGTAAAGCTACTGGGGCCTGTCCATGCGTATGTGTAGGGAGCAGTACCACCAGTGACAGTCAATACAATTTGACCATTTGTGCCATTGCGACAACTTACATTGGAAATAACCCGAGTGGCACTTAAAGCGGCACTTGGCTGCGTGATGACAATGGTTTGCGTGGCTATACAGCTGTTGGCATCGGTAACTGTTACTTGGTAAGTACCTGCTCCTATTGCGGAGAGGTCTTGAATATTACCCGAAAAAGTAATTGAGTTACGCGTCCATGCGTAGTTGTAGGGAGCAGTACCACCCGATACGCTTAAATTTATACTTCCTGTTAAGCCGCCGAAGCAATTAACGTCCGTTTTAACATTATCAAGAACAATCCCAGCAGGCTGTGTGAGGGTAGCACTTGTCGTACTTACGCATCCTGTGGCATCTGTCACGGTCACACTGTATGTTCCAGCGGCTAGTCCCGTTCTATCTTGGGTAGTAGCTCCATCAGACCACAAGTAGGTATAAGGAGCGGTTCCACCCGTCACCGTCACGTCTATAGTTCCCGTGCTTGCACCGTTGCAGGTTACATCTGTCTTTGTGTTTGTCACAGTTGGCCCATTGGTACTGATGACAGCAACGGTGGTCGTCTGAAAACAGCCTTTTGAGTCCGTGACCGTCAGGGTATAACTACCACTGCTCAAATTAGTTAAGTCTTCAGTGGAGGCTCCGTTATTCCAATCATAATCATAGTCAGGTGTTCCGCCACTCACGGTAATGTTAATGGCACCGTTTGATTGGTTACAAGTAGCATTCGTAACCGACGCAGTGGTCAGCACGGGATTATCTGCTACCGTTACGTTCACAGTCGCAGTAGCCTGACAGCCCGAAGCATCCGTGACCACAACTGTATAAGTACCATTGTGGAGGGCAGCATTCGCGTTGAGGATGCTGGGGCTGGCGCTGGATGAGGTAAAGTTGTTTGGCCCCGTCCAAGCGTAAGAAACTCCTCCCGTAGCCAACAAACCGATTGTTCTGTCTTTACAAATCGGCAAGACAACAGAAGCTTGCGCCATTGGCTGAATTACATCTACGTCGATGCAGGTCTGGGCACTTTCGTTACAATTATTCACCGCCACAACGCACACTTGGTACCTGCCAGGCGTGACACCCGTCCAATTCACCGTGATTTGTGGCGTACCCTGCCCTGCTGTGATAATTGCCCCAGAAGGAACTGTCCAAGTATAGGATATATTGGCAGGATCGGGGGTAACCGAGAAGACCTCAGCGACACTGCTCCGACAAATATCAATGGGATCGCAATTGCTAGGAGCATTCAACACAATGTTGCCACTCGCAACTGTACAGCCTTTAGAATCGGTAACGGTTAGGTTATACGTACCAGCGGCTAAACCCATTCGGTTACTGGTATTGTTGGCTCCAGGGATGTCTGCCCAGTCGTAGGTATAGGGAGCTGTTCCTCCAGTTACGGTAGGGGTGATGCTTCCTTGGGCAAAACATTGGGGCTGTACGGTTGATTGGCTCACGGCCAAAGCCGCCGAAGGCTGCGTAATGATAAAATTTACGGTTTCCTCACAACCCCCATTATCCTTCACAGTAACCGTGTAAGCGCCCGCAGTTAGGCTGGTAAACGTACCAGAACTTCCAAAAGAGCCACTTCCCAGTTTGTAGGTGTATGGTGCAAGCCCATTTGCCCCTGCAACGGTGACCGAACCTGTTGAGGCACCAAAGCAATTGATATTGGTTTGTGATGTTACGGAAGCAGTGATACTACCACAGAATAAGGTAAGCGCCGCTGAGCGTTTGAATCGAACGCAATCATTGGAACTATGCGTAACCACCACGTAATAATTATTTCCGTATAAACCCGTACTGTTCGAGATACTTAGCGTAGCCGTTGTTACGCCACTATACACCCCCGCATTGGTCAGGGCTGTTCCACCAGCGTCAGGGTCACCGACATACCACTGGTACAATAGACCCGCGTTCGAGTTACCTGCCGTACCGTAGCTGGGCGTACCGCTACTGTAGGAGGTGGCGTTATCACCGCGAGCGGAGATGCTGAAAGTGGCTGGCGCAGCCGCAGCCACTGATTGATTGCTCGGATTGGTCACAATCACAACCCGCGTAGCTACTTGACTGCCTCCAAGGGTTTGCCCCCCACCCGCAGCTGTTGGAACACCGTTTGTACCCACTCCCCCAGTCAGTCTGCCATTGGCATCTACCGCTGTAAGAGCAGCCCCACCTTCGATGGCGTCGAAGCAACCATCTCCGTCGGAATCGTTATCCAATGAATTAATCAGGCCATCTCCGTCTGTGTCACTAGATCCCTCCACCGTATCCAAAATGCCGTCGTTGTCATCATCCAAATCACAATCATTTGAAATATTATCCCCATCGGAGTCGGGTAAATTGCCAATCGTTTGGGAGGAGAGCGTTGTTTGGTTGGTTATATTATTCGCGTCTCGTATCTGCACCGTATAAGTCCCTGCTACAAGGCTATTAAATACATTACTACTTTGCCAAGTGCCAGAGTTGATTCGGTATTCGTACGTACCGCTTCCTCCAGTTGGATTAGAAACGGTGATTGATCCGTTGGCCACACCGATACAGGCATCCGTTTTACTGGCCGTTCCGCCTACTGGTGGCAACGAGTAGTTGACAATAAGCTGCGGACGGTTAGACGCAACAGCTGCATCATCGCTGTACATGTAATACCATGATTCTTCTTTGTCACCTACAAGGGTTTGGGGTACTATACCCAAACCATAATTCGGGGAGGTATTGTTATACCACTCTTGCACTAACGTTGTAATAGTGATATTATAAACTGTACCCGGAGCATCAGACGCACCCGCCGTCAGTGTGCCATAGTTAGTGCCTGCATAACTCCCTCCAGTCCAGCTACCACTTCCAGGACTGTTCCAAGTGGAAGATCCTGACTGAGTGGCATTACAGGCGCTCCCTTCTACCCAATCAGTAGTCACCCTTCTGATGATTGATGGGAACGACGAACCTTTTTCATTGTCAAATCCTGTTCCATCTGGTGCGTGTACCATTTTCAGGGTTGCTGAGGTGATGGTTGCCCCAGCAGGGATAGCCGACAAATCAAATTGAATGAGGGGATTCATCTGGTAATTGGTCGCATTGTCTGGACCGATTCCAGGGCATGAGCCGTAGTTTCTGGTATTAGTCCCTTTGTAAAGCTGCGTTGATTTGGTTGAGGTAATGGTCGCAGTCTGGGCATGGATAACCCCCACAATCCAAAAAAACAGGCATAAAACAACCGTGATTCGCGACAAATAATAATAAATCTTCGCAGACCTTATCATTATTTGCTTAGTTGTATAAATTGTTTCCATAATATTGATTTTAATTCGATTGAGACATAAAACTCCTTATTGCTGATTAGTAAATGGGAACTCCCTTTTTGATGAGTCCATTTACGGTATATTCAATTTTATTTTTCCTCCAATTCAAAACAGTCGGAGTATTCAATAATTCTAAGTTTGGTTTATCGTCCGTCATCACCTCTACGTTCCCTAATTCATACCCTGATATTGGGACATAATCTGCCGCTGAAAAATGGTCATTGGGGAGAATATCGTTGTATCTTAAATTTTGACTAAGCGCCTCTTTGATATTCAATGAACCAGGAGTACCATAGATTAATAAATCAGCAGATATTGATTTTTTTTCATTCTTAACCGCAAACATTTTGTATCCAATAGATTCAAAAGTTTTGATGACCGAACGGGGCGCGCGTGACAGTTCTAAATCATTTGTATCCAATTGACCCTGAAAGTTTACAATCACCAATGCGTCTTTATTCAATGCAGCCTTTAACTCCTTTAGCCCTTCTATGGTAAACATGTGAGAGGGCTGTACCTCTCCATTTACAATGTCCAATATGACTACATCGTATTTTTTTGTGGTATTTCGAATGTAATGACGGGCGTCGTCGATGACCAGATTCGCAGAGGTAGGATCATATCCAAACCATTTTTCAGCGATAAACGGAATCCGTTCGTCCAACTCCACAATATCAAGTTCAAATCCGAGTCGAATCAAATTATGGGCAATGCTTCCGCCCCCCATTCCCAATAGCAGGGCCTTGCTCTTGGCTGGCTTTATCCCCGCCAAAGCCGTCACTTTATGGGGATACCTCCACATCGAAAACGGCTCAATCCCTACACTGGTAAACGTTTGGTCTATCCCATTGAGTAACAATTGCCTTGTGTTCACTGGACGACCGTCTTTGGCAAAACCTTTGTGATCTACCACCGTCCACTCACCCAAGATACCGCTGGACTGGTACTGTACTGTAATCGCTGGATCAGCAGTAGGTTGGCTATAGACAAACGGAACGAGAAAAACAAAAAGGCCAAAAGTGAGAACAGCTTGCATTTTTTGTTTTCGGCTGAACATACCGATTGCCGAAAAGCCCATCAACACAAGACCAGTAAAAGTGGCCGTGGTCTGAATACCGAGTTCGGGGATGAGTACAAAACCCGCAAGAAACGTAGCGAGTATGCCCCCAACGGTAGAAATGGCATAGATGGTACCAGCAGTTTGTCCTGCATTTTCCTGCGATTGATTAATGAGCTGGATGATGATGGGAGACACCATTCCCATGCAAAAAATGGGAGGTAATAGGTAAATTGACACCGAAATTAATGAGCCAATTCGCACCCCAAGATCGGCCGTAGCTATCATAATAGTTGGTGCAATTCTTGGGGCAATGATTGCTAATATTGCCCCCACAGCGAGTATGGCAAACAGTGGACTTTTGTCTTTGTATTTATTAGAAACACTACCGCCAACGAAATATCCGCCAGAAAGAGCAATGAGTGTTATTCCCAATACCGAGGCCCAAACATACATCGATGTCCCATAGAATGGTGCCACTATTTTTGCCCCCAACAACTCTATAATCATCACGGCAGCCCCTTCCACAAAGGAAACTATGAGCAATAGTTTCCTTTGATTTTGAGGTAGCACATCAACTTGAGTAGAAGTACTAGATTTGATATTTAGTTTTCTTTCCATTTGAAACATTTTTTAACCTTTCCATTTTTTATTCTGCACTACACCTAGTTTAGACAATCAATTGATGTGCTTTTAAACGCCACTTTTTTGGGCATTACTACCTCATTGGAGCCGTTTAAAAATCAATTATTGTTTATTGTTACTGGCTTGACAGGTGAAGGATTTATGGCAGTAAGTGTCACTGAAGTACTTGCAGTACAGCCAACGGCATCCGTCACGGTTACGTTATAAGTTCCAGCAGTTAGGCCCGATTGGTCTTGAGCTGTTGGTATAAGACCTGTTCCATTGGATGTTGTCCAATTGTAGGTAAATGGTGCAGTGCCACCGTTTACTACCAAATCAATTACTCCATTTTCGCCCAAAGGTGCATTCGAGCCAGGTGGGCAAGTTGGAGGTGTCACATTGGTAGTCAATACCATTGTGGCGACGTTTGTTAAAGTGATGGTAGCAATAAAAGTACAGTTTCGGGCATCGGTGATAGTGACCTGATAATTCCCCGAGGCCAAACCAGTGATGGTAGCAGTTCCGTCGCCCGTTGGCGTACCGTTCCAGTCGTAGGTATAAGGAGCCGTACCACCCGATACTGTAGCGGTCACACTTCCGTTGGTGGCTCCGCAGGTTGGCTCCGTTTTTGACAAAGAAGCCGTAAGCGCAGCAGAAGGCTGGGTAACAGAAATGTTGGTCACTGTTCCCGTACAACTTTTTGAATCAGTGATGATTACGCTGTAGGTACCTGCGGGGATATTGGTACGGTTTTGGGTAGAGGCTCCGTCGTTCCACTGGTAGGTATAAGGGCCAGTTCCACCAGCCACTACCAGTGTAATACCTCCAGTAGATTGCCCAAAGCAAGGTACGGGTGTCACGGTTGGTGTACCTGTTATCGCTGCAGGCTGCGTTACGCTGATGCTGTTTGCGTTAGCGGTACACCCTTGGACGTCGGTGACAGTCACACTGTAGTTGCCAGCCGTTAGACCACTGCGGTTTTGGGTGGTGATGCCGCCGCCCCAATTGTAAGTGTAGCCTGGCGTACCACCCGAAACCGCCAAACTGATAGAGCCCGTTGCACCGCCATTACAAGCCACTGGAGTGACTGTTGGGGTAATGACAATGGCAGGATACGTACCCACGATAGCCGTAAAAGTATTGGCACAGCCAGTAGAAGAGGTAATCGTAACGGTATAAGTACCAGTGGCAAGGCCAGAGATGGTAGTGCCATTACCCGACCCAGTGCCACCACCCGAACGAGTCCATGTATAAGTATAAGGAGCAGTGCCGCCCGTCACAGTCATCGCAATGACGCCCGTATTGGTAGCACCTGGACACAACGGTGTTACCGAAGAAGTAACCGATTGGTTACACGGCTGAATGGTAATTGGCGTGGCCGTGGAGGTTTGCCTGCCGCAGGCGTCGGACACTGTGACGGTAATCATACAGGAAGTAACGCTACCCACATTGGGAGGGGTAAATGTGGTACTGGCCGCCGACGCATTGGCAAAAGTACCTCCGCAGCTACTCGTCCACTGATAAGTAAGCGGAGATGATACAGGAGAGTTAGCCGTGACACTGACGGCATAGCCAACACCAATTGACATGGTCGTAGGAACATTTGCCACGCTGATAAAAGGTACTTTATCGACAGAAGACAAAAGGCTAAAATTAAAAAAAGCACGAATAGCAGCGATGCTGGCCGTACCGCCTGCTTTTTTGATGTCATGACCTGCTTCGTACATCACGTAGCCAGAAGTATTCAGGCCAAAACCACGACCGAAAACAATCAAGGCTGCTGGCCCAGGTGACTTACTGGGTACGTCGCTTTGGCTAGGGTCGAAACAGATAATTTGAGTTGTTGAACGCCAACCTCCCCCTGGTCTAGGCAGGTAGATTTGTTCGGCACCTCCAGGGTGAGCTGCGTCGGTTGAGCCCATGTATTGCGCAGCAGGGCTGCTTGGGTTGAGACGCGTGTAAGGGGGGCTTCCATCGCTGTGTGATCCAGAAAATACCAAGGCATTGCCAACACCACCTACGTTGTTAGCCAGGAAATTGGTTTGCAAACTGCCGTTGTTCATGTTCTCCAATTCCGATACAGCTTTGCAACCCGCCCAAATCGCCCCAAACTGCGTACGGTTCCAGTTGTAGAGGTTGCTGTGGCTACTCCATTTGGGGTCGGCGTGAGGCATCACAAAAATATCATCGCACCCTGCCAATGATTGGGGGTCTTTGAAGTTGTAAGCTGAGGATGGAATCCCCGCCTGGCTGAAGAAGCCTTCGGCAATTTTTCCATTCTGGTCGTCCAACGTCCAGCGAGGTGCTGATCTGAGGGTATAAGTTACGTTCACCGTCACAGGGCTCGTCATGGTTATCCCCGAAACGCCATAGCTGCTGATTTTGCCATTCACTGATGAATTTCGGAAAGCGGCGGGGATGATGAATGTCCCGCCTCGAAAATCTACCCCTTGGTGGCTAAAGTCAATGCCATCAATGCCCTTGGTTTGACTGATGACCCATTTGACAGGGATTTTGTCGTTTTTCAACAAATCATAAATCAACCCGTAGGGCCTCAGGGCATTGGATTGGGTCTGAGGGGTAATCCCCATATTGATGATATACGAGCCCGAAGGAAAGGTTTCGGTCTGTGCGTAAGACCTCACTATTCCAGTCAGCATACACAACTGAAATAGAAGTGTTGTGAAGAGGTATTTGGGGCAACGGAGGTGTAAAAAAACAACCATACGATTTCAGAATAATTTTGTTCGAAAAAACTATGAACTACCTAGCTTTTTTGTAACAAGAACTAATCCGACGATTTAGCCAAATCGGTATATCAGTTATCGTTTTGGTTATTTTGGGTATATGAAGTAGTTAATCCAATTGAGAGAAAAAAATAGACCCACAAATGGGTCTATTTTTTCAACTTTTATTACGAGAAAAAGAAGTAAATATGTTTCTTTTGATGATAAAAATAGAAAGATTTTAGCCACTTAAAAGGAGCATATCCTTTCACAATTTTCATGCCATATTTAAAGAAATGGGCAAATAAATCAACTACAGTAGGAGCAAGACCTCAATGAGCAACATTGCCCCATATTTCGGACACCGACAGGCGTTTAACGAGCGGAGATTTGAGGAGTGTGGTATCGGCTTCTGTTTTACCTATATATAAATACATCATGTTGGGTAGCATTTCTTGAGTACTTGGATTCATACCAGGTAGATGTATGGTATCCAAATACGCCCCCAAGGTATATTCTTTTGGTTTTGGGATTCGGTTCATACCATACATTCTAACAACCCTGACGGTGGCATCGGGGGTGAAATAATTGAGAAGTTGTTGCTTGATTTGCTGACGTTGAAGTGAGTCTTTATTATGAGCCAACGAATTAAGAAGTCCTCCCAACACTTTGACAGCAATTGTGTAAGAATCGGAAGGTGCTCCTACCCCACTCCTAAAAGTGCTTCCTTCGCAAGATTTCATTTCCAAAATAGGGGTTTGGCTTATGGGCATCTCATTGAAATATCGGTTTATATACGACGAGGCATAGACATGAAACTGCCGAAAAGACACAGACTGTAAAGCACTGGAATCCAGAGGCTTAATCATTCTATCAAACGCACGAACGAGCGATTCGGTAAACAACGGCGCGCTGTGATTTTCATTGACCCAAGACGGCTCATAGGGCAACGAACTCCCCATTTTGACAATACCACAATGCCCTAAAAAAAGCTTTTGAACTACCTGCTTACGGTATGCCATCGACACGCCAAGGGTATCGATTACTCGTTGGGGCGAATGAATGCTTTGCGCACTATACTCTGATACAATCAATCCCAAATGTAGCTTTTTGGCTTTTTGCTTGACCTCCAGCCAACTAGCAACCTCATCTACTGATAACCCACTAGTTGGATTATCTCGCAGTTTCCAGTGGGCAAAGAGGCTGCTTTTATTTGGAGAAGGAAGGCCAAAGCCCGCATAGTAGATGACTACAATGTCTTTTTCATCTGTGGGCAGGCTATCAATGGTTTGATGAAGGTCATTGGCTGTAAATTTCTGCTTTGAAAGGTGGGTTATCTCCATTTTATAACCCAATTCTCGTTCTACAATTTCTAGGATATAAAGTATATCTGATTCATTGCGCAATTGTAACAAACCAAAATTAGTATCCTCCTCATCAATAACAACTAGTACATGCAATTTTTGAGCACGGACAGATACGACAATAAATAATCCACAAAAAAACAATAATAGATTTTTCATTTATTGACTATTAATATCGTTTTACATCAAAAAACGAACCATATATTTAGCCAATACGTCATATCGTTTACCATTTTTGTTTTTTCATAATAAACCGTTGGTGAGTTCAAAAGAAGTACCTTTACCAACTTCGCTTTCGACGGATAGGGATATTTTATTTTTCTGCACAAAATTGTAAATCAATACCATGCCTAACCCCAGCCCATGAATCCCTACTTCGGGTTTTACTTGCCCTGCAAACACTTGCTGTAGATAATGGAGTTGGTCAGGGGCAATGCCTTTCCCAGTGTCCGTAACCGTGATTGTTAAGTCATTCAATCTCTTACCAACGGCAGGTGGATTGATTCGGACACAAATCGTACCCCCTTCGGCTGTGTTTTTAATGGCGTTGTCTAATAAGTTACGCACCGTCATCACCAACCCTTTCGGGGCGATTTGGGTCACAAAACTTGCTGGCAACTCCGCTACCAAATCAATCTTTTGGGATTGTGCAATCGGTAGATAAGTTTGGTACAGTTCCTCAACCAAAGGCACCACATCCACCTGTTGCCGAACTTCCGCCACATCTGGCGTAAAATACTGACTTTTCCCCCATTCAAACAGGTTGTTGAGGAGTAGCCTCGTCTTTTCGCGCATGTATTCGATTTGTTGGATTACCCTCTCCAACTCTTGCTTTTTTCCTTCTTGGATTAGGTGCGGCAACAATCCCCCCATGTCATTGAGGCTGTTGATGGGCGTGCGTAAATCATGTGCTATAATGGTATAGAATTTATCGCGGCCTTGTTGAAGCTCCAGCAGTTTCCTATTTGTTTTGCGAAGTTTTATTGAAAAAGCGAGCGTCGTTCCAATCAACCCCAAGGCGACCAGCAAACCGCCGAACAAAAGTTCTTTATGGAATTCGGCCAGTTGGAGCGTTCGTTCTTTTCGCTGAATTTCTACCTCACTTTGGAGTAGTTTGGTCCTACTTTCTGCTGCCTGATTTTCTAAAGACAGATTTTTCAAAGCTGCCTCCCGTTTTTGGGCTTCATATTGTGCTTGGAGAAGCTGATTGCGGCTTTCGGCTACCTGCTTTTCCAAAGTTATCCGTTTGAGCTCGGCTTCTTTTTCCGTAAATGAATATTTCTCTTTGATTTCATACACGGCCAATCTACGGTCATTGTCACGAATCAGGTTATTGTACTTGTCGTATTCGTCATAAGCTTTTATACCTGCTTGCCAGTTGTTTACCTTAAAATATGCGTCCTTTAAACGCCTGTTTATTCCCCGTAAAGTATTTATATCTTTGGGCTTTTCTACCTTGACTCGCCTCAAAGCTTCTTCCAGATACACAATAGCACTATCATATTTATTCAACTTTATGTAAGTATTTGCTACATTTCTGTAGTCAGTAAAAGTGGCGTTAATATCGGGATGATTCAGTGTTTTCAAGCCATATTCCAAGAGTTTATCTGTCTTTTTTAAATATAAGAAACTTTGTTGAGCAGCACGATAAATTGCCTTTCTTAGGAAAGATAAGTTTGGATTTTTGTCCAATATTTCGTTCGCAGCTTCGAGGGCTTCAATTCGTTGTTTTTCAGATATTTCTCGGGAAAAAGGAGGATGGCTATTCAAAATAGTTCGATAATAGGTAAACCTGTCAATGGCGTGCGTGGATTTTTCGGAAAGGGCGACTAGCTGAGTAAAACTTTCCCGATTCATTTTCAGACGAAGCTCTTCATTAAATTGGCCATAGCTTGGATTATCTTGCGTAAACTGTCGCAATGACCAGCTTAGGCACTGAATGATACCAGACGTATCTTTCTGCTCAGCAAACTGGCTTTGGGCTTTCATAATATGTTTATAAGCAACCTCTTCTCGCCACGATGAGTGATACATCCCCATGATATAATTTGCCATGGCAAGCCCTAAAGTTGATTTATGCTTTGTGGCCAACTGGGTTATTTTAGTGTACTGCTCTGTACTAATCGAATCGCCCCGAAATGACTTACCCAACTCAATGGCAATCAATAAATGAAGGTATTGACTTGATTGTGAATTTTGTGGCATGCTTCGCTCTACTTTTTTCAAACTATCCAACCGAGACGCAGGAGCGATATAATCACGAAAAGATTTAAAGGATGTATTTTGGGCATATACTAGCCCAATGGAAAGTAGGTAAAAAGATAGAAAACTAACAAATCTCATAATTTATTGATTTACAACGAGGTTTTGAAATTTTAAGTGCTTAACTAGTTAAGCTTTCCAAACCAGTTTAAATGAGGTTCCTGCCCCTATTTTACTCATTACATGAATGTTGATATTATTTTTTCGGGCAAAGTTATAAATCAAAATCATGCCTAATCCTAGCCCTTGAATACCCACTTCTGGTTTTGTTTTCCACAAAAATACTTGTTGTAAATAGCTTAGTTGTGTAGGTATAATTCCATCTCCCGTATCAGAGATGACAATCGAAAAATGGCGAAATTTATGGTTACTTTTATATGCCTTAATCAGAATTTTTCCACCAGGGGGTGTATGTTTCAAGGCATTGTCTAGTAGATTACTGATGGCTATTTCAAATCCTTTTTGGTCAGCCAAAAGTGGTAAAGAGGATGGTAATGATAGTTCTAAAGATACTCCTTTTGATTCGGCAAAAGGGAAGTAGTAATTATATATTGTTTGTAAAGAGATAAGTGCTTCAAAAACAACTGGACGTGTTACAGATTCATTAACAAAATAGTCACTTTTACCCCATTCAAACAGGTTATTTAGGAGCAGATTCGATTGGTACCTCATTTTTTCAATCTGCTTAATAACCCTATCTAACTCCTCCACTTTCCCTTCTTTAATAAGGTGTTGTAACAATATCCCCATGTCATTAAGGCTTTTCATGGGTAAGCGCAAATCGTGGGCAATAATGGTATAAAATTTATCTCTTGCCTGCTGAAGATGCAATAATTTAATATTAGTTTTCCGAAGCCTTATTGAGAAAAAAAGTATGATTCCAACTACTATGAGGGTCATGATAAAGCTTCCAAATAAGAGCCTTTTTTGCGAATCGGCTATTTCCTTTTCTAACGTAAGTCTTTTAAGCTCCGCTTCCTTATCGGCAAAGGAGTATTTTTCTCGCAGGTGAAACAGTGCTACGCTACGGTCATTCGTACTGATTACATAAACCAGACTGTCATACTTTTCATCTATCTGTATGCTTGCTTTTAAATTCCCAGCTTCATAATACGCTTTTTTTAAGAATATATATATGTTTTTTAGCCGTATAACTGACCTTGGCCTTTCTACTTTTATGCGCTTTGCCGCCTCTTCCAGGGCAGTTATTGCTTGGTTATATTTTTTTACAGACAGATAAGCATTGCCCAAGTATTGATAATCCATAAAATCTATTTTTTTGGTTGTTTGGGTCATCACCTTTAGGGCATATTCAAGTACTTTTTCGTGATTTTCCTTTTTTCGGTACCCTTCTTGAATATTTTTGTAAACATTGGCTCGGATGTATTCAAAATGCGGGTAGTTATCGATTATCTTCATCGTTTTACTTAAAGCCTGTTCCATTTCAGTTTCAGTTGGTTGAGACTTTAAATAAGAATCACAAGCCATGATAAGCAGGTAATACATATAATTGTCAATCGGGTACTTTGATTGTTGACCAAGTGTCACAACTTTGTCAAAGTAAAATTTGGGCAAATTTTGGTCTGCTCTTCTCGTATGAGCGCGCAGAAGTTTGGAACAGTGAATTATTCCTGTAGTATCATTGCGTGTTGTAAAAATTTTCTCAGCTTTTGTTAAATAACTGTACGACAGCGAATCATCTTGATCAATAGTGTACTCTCTTCCAAGTATATAATAAGCCATAGCTAAACCAAGCTGTGATTTTTGTGCCGAAGCTTGTCGTACAATCAGGCTCATTTTTTTTAAA
This sequence comes from Runella sp. R5_40, assembly GCF_057652295.1. Lineage (NCBI taxonomy): Bacteria > Pseudomonadati > Bacteroidota > Cytophagia > Cytophagales > Spirosomataceae > Runella > Runella sp. R5_40. The sequence continues at coordinate 131,097 of NZ_JBYFCH010000022.1, forward strand.
TCTATCGTATCATAATCATTTTGTTTTTTTAGTTGATTTGCAATCGACAAATACAATGATTCACTGTTAAAATTTGATTCTAATTGTGTCTTATAGTTATCAAAATTGCACGCTAAAACGAGATAATCACGAAAAGAGTTTAAAGTTTTATTTTGTGCATATCCTGTCTCAGGAACATACATCAATAAAAAAAGAAGAAGTGAGTATTTCATAAATCACAAACATATTACATACAATAGAAAATGACACAAAGCCATTCGCTTTATTCAATCTTGTGCTCAGCTACACACTTATACTATATACTATACCAAAAAAGCATATTAATTAATTTATTATACTATCAAAATTAATGATTTATCTTTTGAAAGGGGCCACTTTGAGTTAGCCAAAACGTTATCACACTTATCATATATGTTTTTTTTTAAATGCATCGTTGTTTCATTTCCCGCCAACTTTATTTTTGCTTCATTAATTCCACGACCAAGTTTTATATTTTTTGATATAACACTTACGGCAAATTATATGTTTAAGCATATAAAGTATGGCTATGAAAGACATTGTGATTGTAATACTAGAAGACGACCCCATTGACCAAATTAAATTAGAAATTATGCTCACTGAGCGCATTTCTTCCAATTATACATTTCGGTTAGGGGGCATTTTTACAAAACTGACTGATTTAACCAAACATCTTGATAATCATGAAGTTGACTTGGTACTATCAGATATTATGATTGAAAACAAACCTATTGGTATTGAGCTTCTTAAAATTCTTAGAGACACCCTCGTGCCCGTCGTACTGATGACCTCTTCTCAAGACCAAAATCTATTTTTGGAGGCACAGAAGAACCTCAGCGTTCAGTATTTAATCAAACCTTTTCATGCAATTACGCTACAGTCTGCCATCGAAAAAACCTTAGAAGCGCAAACGAAAAGCAAAGAGTATGATTTTATAGACAAAAAGTACATGTACTTAAGTAGCAGGACAGGTCAACAAGAGCAGGTTAGGTTCACCGAAATTGTTTATATCGAAGCCGACGACAGTCATTGTTACATACATACACCTACTAAAAGGTATGTTCTGAAAAAATCATTAACCAAACTCCTTGAGGCGTTTTTGGATGCACAATTTATTCGCATCCATCACAAGTTTGCAGTCAATACCCTTCATGTTCAGCAATTGGAAGCCAATACAATTAAACTGACTGGATTGGTGACACTTCCCGTTGGAAGAAGCTTTAGAAAGGAGCTAAATCATCTTTTAAAAAGGCATATCTAATCCAAAAATTGTCAGTTACCACCTAAAAAAAACCACTTACCTTACTTTAAGCCGCCACGTTTACAATGGGATACTAGCATATACCATTTTTGGTATTGTTTACATACCAATGCAATATCCCATGGCGAACATAAAGTTAGATTTTTGGTTAATGTGCTTCAAACGACAAGCTTCTGAGGAATCAAGTGGAGCTAGGGCTAAAGCCAACTTTAAAATTTTCGATTTTGGTTCGAGCAACACTTACTTTTTCACTATTCTACCAGAGCACAATAAAGATTTACGTACCCTCACTGATTCATTTCGGAGTATTCTTGAGGGCGATTATTGTTTGATAAGTACTACTTATGAACATGCGCGGCCTTTTCTCGTGGGGGTTCGCATTGATTGGTTAATAAATCAGGTCGGGTGTCCCTACTCAGACTTGGAAGATATTATTCCAAAAGTTCTAATTAATTGGAATAACCAATACAGCTTGTTCACGTTGAAATATTCTGCATTTCAGAAAGAATACCAGCGGGCATTCAATCCTGATTTGTTAGCCAAAAGTTACTTTCTTCAGTTCCTCCTTCTTTTGATAGATGATATTCAAACACAAATTTTAAGTAGGACGGAGAAAAACTTCCGAGAAATTGACTCCCGAAAAATCAAGGAAGTCGAAGCACAAATAACGTCCGATTTTAAAAGATCCACTCCCTCCATCAGCGAAATGGCCAAAATGGCTGGAATGAGTGTCAGTAAATTCAAGATTTTATTCTATGAATTGTTTAATTCTAGCCCCCATCAATACATTTTAGATAAAAAGATGATGTATGCCCATGGCTTACTTCAAACTGGAAAATATTCTATAACACAGGTAGCTTATCAGGTTGGCTATCACCATCCTTCAGGTTTTACGCGTGTTTTCAAGCAAAAATTCAACTATTCCCCCAACACTACTTACACCGAAAAACAATGATAGCGAAACATCACCCTTCGACTGTTGACTTTGTAGTCTCTACCGAATGTGTTCAGGCGGTAGTTGCATTATTACTTTCTCATAAAATTTCTTTTATCCTCACCCCTTCCAATAATCTGGAAATCAACCAGATAGACAACGAAATAAGGATAAAGCATTTTCATACCGAATTAAAGCATGAAGATACCGAAGCAGCCCAAGAAAGTGTTGAGCCCTTGCGCATGCGAAATATCAATACATGGGATGACATAATAAAAAAGATCTACCGAAAATACTTAGTAGAAGGATTTGAGCAAGTCCCCCCTACCGAACAACAAATAGCCATTGACTATAATATCCCGTTGAATTTGTTTAAAAACCATTTCAAAGCAATATATGGCAAACCATTTTATCAGCTTTACATGGATAAGCGGATGGAACACGCTGCAAAACTCCTTAGAAATGGCTACAAAGCAGTAGAAGTTTCAAAATGTATCGGGTATAGCGACAGTTCTTGCATAAAATTCAACAAAATGTTTCAAAAGCATTTTGGGATTACTCCTAAAAAATATCAACTGTTGCACATAGGACGACTAGATAGAAGAGTTGTTTAATTACCTAAAGATGATTCAAGGCTAGGCTTACGCTATCCCGACAATAAAAAAGCACTTACAGTTTTAACCGTAAGTGCTTTTTTATTGTCGGGATAGCGGGATTTGAACCCACGACCCCTTGCCCCCCAGGCTATTTGTTTTAGTTTTTTGAAAATTCTGATAAATTATAAATAATTGATAATCAACAATTATGGACAATATTTATTTGCTATTAATTGTTGATTGTTGGCCTTTTTTATTACTTTTGTTTAAACCATGTTTAAACCAAGGGGAAAGGAAGCGTCCCCTTGCATTCCAGCAATTACACTTTTATGACGACAGCAAAAGTAATTTTATTTACTTCAAAAGTACTTAAAAACGGCGAGCATCCGATCATGTTACGCCTGATTCAAAACCGAAAAGTCAAGTACTTGAATATAGGTTTGAGTTGTGCCAGTGACATGTGGGATGAGAAAACTCAACTACCAAAGAAAAAGCATCCCTTGGCGAAGGAAATCACATACAGGGTCAACTCAATAACAACGAATGCTAACCGTGAAATTTTGAACCTAGAAAACGAAGGTAGAGCCTATTCACTTGAAGAACTGACCGATATACTTCAAAGCTCAAAACAGAAGACCACCTATAGTGTGTTTAGCTACTTTCAAGAAGTTATAGAACGGAAAGAAAGAGCGGATAAAATAGGATATGCGGATGCATTCAAGGCTACTTTATTGAAATTAAAAAACTATCGTAGAGGTAAAGACTTGGAGTTTACAGATATAAATTTCTCGTTCCTAAAAAAATATGAAGAGTGGCTAGATGCTCAAGGACTACAACCTAATTCCATTTTTTTATACTTACGTACATTTAATACCCTTCTTAATTATGCCCGAAAAGACAAACTCGTAAAAGATGACTACCATCCATTCAAAGAGTTCAGCTTTGCCAAGTACCGCAGAACAAAAACACGCAAAAGAGCTATATCAAAGGACGAAATGATGAGTATTGCGCAGTTCTCCCCCGATACTCAATCTAGGCTCTTTCATTCTCGAAATTACTTTTTGTTCAGTTACTACTGTGGAGGAATCAACTTCGTGGATATGGCTAACTTACGCTGGAAAAATATTGAGAGAGGACGATTGCTATATACCCGCCAAAAGACAGGAGAGGATTTCAATATTTTACTACTTCCCCCAGCATTAACTATCTTAGAATGGTATAAAAATACGAACTACCTGGGGGATGATTCTTATATTTTCCCAATTTTATCAGATTTTCATAAAACCGCTAAACAAATCAATGATAGGGTGCACAAAGTGAATGGCCAAACAAATGCTGATTTAAAAGAAATTGGGCGCTTGCTGGAAATAGCTGTTCCCTTGACGACCTACGTCGCTAGACATTCTTTTGCTACTATTCAGAAAAAGAACGGTACGCCTACTGCTGTTATCTCTGAGTTGTTGGGGCATGATAGTGAGAAAACGACCAGAATTTACCTAGATAGCTTTGGAAATGACGTGCTTGATGAGGCAATGAAAGCATTGATGTAGTGTTTTAGGCGAGTATGATTATTTTAAAAGCATGGTTGGAAGTTAAAAGGTACATTTTGGTACTTTTTCAAATAAATATGTGTGTTAAAGTCTGGAATAGATTATTCGTTAGTTAAGCCTCCCCAATTTTTAGACTACAGGATTTGAATTTAACGTTGAAAATTTGGTTAGAAATTTGACATTATCTTTTACGTTATAGATCTTCGCAGGCGTTGACTTTTGCAATGCACTGTGTGGTCTCTCAAAGTTGTAATACCGCATATATTCGTCCAGTTCTTGGTAGAGTTCAAAGCGGCCGTTGGTCGGGTTGAGGTAAATATGTTCATATTTTACCGTTCACCAAAACCGCTCGACTGCACGGGACTGCACGGATTTCTATGGTTTATGCAAGCGTGCGAGTATAATTTTTGTCATATTTTTGCTGGTGATGCACCACCGAGCA
>NZ_JBYFCH010000023.1:0-52822 GCF_057652295.1 Runella sp. R5_40
TCAAGTAGCTCAAAATAAGAAAATGGCAAAAGGGTTAATAAGGCAACTCTTCCCGCCAACGACTGCGTGATTTTTTGTATGAGCAAAAAGTTCTGTGAGCCCGTCAAAACATACTCTCCTGTTCGGTTACGCTCATCAGTGAACACTTGTAAGTACGAGAATAAATCGGGGATATTCTGTACTTCATCCAAGATAACGCGGTTTTGGTACCGCTCCAAGAAACTACGCGGGTCATTTTGAGCCAAGGCTCTATTGTCAAGCAGCTCCAGGTTGACATACTGATAATCAGAAGCAAACAATTTAGAAAACGTGGTTTTTCCCGATTGTCTCGGCCCAGAGATAGATACCATCGGAAACTTAGTCAGCAGCAATTGTGCTTTATGGGTCAGTGCTCTCGGAATCATTTATGTAAATTTAAAATACAATTGTAAATTTACATAAAATTCTATAAAGTTCAAATAATCAATGTTTTAACTCTCGATTTATATTCTACTGGAAACGGATTGGCGCAGCAGTAAGGTTGTTACAAGTCCTTCCAAGTTTCAAAAACTTGGAAGGACTATCTTAATTCTTATTCTAATAGATACGGTGCTATTTTCATCATCAATAGGTTAAATGGAACACAAGATGGCAAGTTACAAGTTACTTTGTAATGATGTTAAAAGCGGTCTTAATAGTCAATTTGATAGTTCCCGACAGAGTAAGTATCCGTTTTGAGATAAAGCTTTTGTTTATGTGCCTCAAAGCGAAAAGTGATGGTTTTTCCGTCTAGGGTTACCGTTTTTGGGGCTTTGGCAGCATGAATGGCAAGGATGTGTGGCACGTGTTTTCCTGTCAACGAAAGGGTGAGACTAGTGGCATGTTGTGCTACTCGAAGTGTTGTAGGGGTTTGATTTTGAGGGTCATAGATACTAAACTCATTACTTCCTGCGGGATAAACCAGCCACGTGAGGTAGTTGCGGGAGGTAGAATCACCAATCCCCGTATATGCGCGTTCGATTCGCAACGGAATAATGCTGCCTTCTTTGATGTAAACGGGAAATTCTTCCAGTGGAAACCGTTTGGTAAACTTTGTATTGCCTTCCAACAGTTCATGGTCGTTAAACCAATACCGCCATTTACCAGCGGGCAAGGTTACTTCGTTGTCGAGTTGGTCTTGGTAAATGGGCGCTACCAACAAATGGTCGCCAAACATATAATGATACTTGCCTTCCGTAGGTTGTTGTAAGCGCGTACCTCCTCGGTGGGCCGATACAACATAGCTGTACATGTAGGGAACCAATTCGGTATGCAGCCACGAAAAACGCCGAATGATGTCTAATTCTTGGGCACTTCGTTTCCAAAGGGCTCGTTCGCCGTGGCCACCGTTGAGAAACAAGCCGCAAAAAGTCGAAAATTGAGCCCATCGAATGTACAGTCGCGGAGGGATGGAGTCGCCCGAAAAGCCCGCTATGTCAGAGCCAATGACGTTATAGCCCCTTTTGGCACTTCGTAAAATGCTTTGAATCGCCGACTCAAATCCTTGTACTCCGTCCAAAGCGATGTCTTTTTCTTTGCCGTTACTTGAAAGTGCTTCTGGACTTCTCCAATGGTGTTTTTGGTCGCCTACCCAGTTGACGGGGGAGGCGTCGATGGGGGCGAAGCCTTCGGGGTGAAACCAACGATCCATGGCGCGGCTCAACGTTACAAATTCAGGGTTGTGGCGGAGGCCATTGGTATATTCCTCCCGATAGTACCAGTCCATGTATTGGCGTGTACTCATCCAACCCGAGTGCGTTTTTTGGTACAAAAAAGGCAAAAAACCTATTTGTTGCCGAAACAAAGTAGCTGTTCCGTCCAATTTCCAGCCGTCTATTCCGTACTGAAGCACGTTTTTTTGCAACCCTTGCCACCAGTTCCGAGCGTCGGGGTTAGCGTAGTCGATAAAACCTCCTTTGCCCTTCCACCATTTGATTTCGTTGCCGTTTCCGACCAAATAACCGCGTTGTTTTGCGTTTTGGTAAAAATCTTGCGATGCCGTGAGGCGGGTGTCTTTGCTATAACTGTCCACCATCGAAGTCATCCAAAGTACCACACGGTAACCTTTCTCCTCTAAGCCCTTGAACCATTGGGCGGGTTTGGGATAACGCAGCGTATCGACCTCAAAATCATTGTATCTCAAACTCCACGGACTGTCAATCAACAGTGTCCGTACGGGGATGTCGTGCTTCGCGTAGCCTGCCAGCAACGAATCTTCGTAGGCGGCAGTGTTTTTATCGTCTTCCCAAAGCCAACATTCCAACGCCCAAGCGGGCGTAAGGGGAGGGTTGCCGTGACGTTGGGCATTAAAAGGGATTCCCCAAAAAGGAAGCACGAACAAAAAATAGGCAAGAATAAGCAGCACAACGGTACTGTATCCTACGATTTTGAGCAATTTTTTGACAAAAACCATCTTCTAAATGTGAAACAAAAACTCCGACGAATTGACAAGCGTATGGACAAGGGCCGCGTAAAATACGTTTTGGGTTTTGAGGTAGGTATAGCCATACGCCCAACCCGCCACACTGGCAAGCCCCACAAAAAGCATAGAACCCGCGTGAAAATGCACAAGTCCGAAAAACACACTGGTGATAGCAAGGGCAGTATAGGTGCCTAATTTTTCAAACTTCTGTCTTTCTATCAAATACGCCGCGCCAAACAGCAAGGCAGTGGTGAGCATGGGAAACCAAGTAAGTTTGGGCTCGACCAAACAGCCTGTGACAAACGATAGCACAAAAAAGAAGATAAAACCCCATTTCAAATAGGCATTCCAGCGGGGGCTGTTGGTGACTTTGCGGGTGATTAAGTTTTGCAAAATTCCCCGTAAAAATAATTCTTCAAAAAGCGCCGTTCCGCAAAAGATTCGCACAAAATCCTTGAGGTATTCGTACATGAAAGTAGAAGAAAGAATATCGTGCCCCGTTAGGTTTAAGAATTTGCCAAAATAACCAAGCACTGCCACCAACAGCAAAAACGATAACCAAGCACCGAGGGCAATGAAGAGGTAATTCCACCGAAAAGTGAGGTAAAAGCCGACGTTGGGCAAGCGACGAACGTACGAAAAGCCATATACGGCCGAAATCATAATCACCAACCGCATGGCGTTGCTAAAACCTGATCCTTTGAAGGGCAACGACGTCCCGACGCCAAACGAAATACTGGTGGCGGGAATCACAATCAGCAGCAAAAAAATGACATCCGACCAAGCTACGGGGGCATCAGCGCGTTGTAAGGCAATAAAGCCGAGCGTGGGGAATATCAAAAAAAAGATAAACAACCCCGCCGAACCTTGAAATGGACTGTGACCGTGGACGATGAGATAAGCATACAAAATGATAATCAGCAAAGCAGGAAAAAGCAGCGCCCGTTGTCCCGAAGCGGTAAGCCGAGGTTGCCAGCGTGCCACCACTGCAGGATGCCCAACGGTAAAAAGTAGAAAGAAAAGTACAACAAAAAAAGGACTGTCTAGGGCAAGTTCTGTGGCTGAGAGTTGACGGTTGAAAGTGAGGCAAAGCCCTAAAAATAAGGCAGTCAACAAGCCACTTTTGACCAAGGTAGGTGAGTAGGAGGTAGTAGGATTCATAATGATTCAATACTTTGAATGTACTACTTTCAAAGTATTGAAAAGACTATTCTACCGAGGCATATTTTGAGGGAAGACCGTAAAATAAGTTTTTTGATAAAACAGGTATTTTTACGCTAAATCATTTCAAGAAAAGTCCGCTATTTTGTAGCCTGAAAACTCTTAAACTTTACCACATTATGAAACCAGTAAAAAGCTACCGCATCATGGAAGAAAAACGAACCCCGTTGGTGTTGGACCAAACGATTTGGCTAGCTGGCTTAACTCTCTTGATTTTTGGTTACATCGTATTTCACTACTTGTACCCAATGATTAGCAAAGGGCTATTTTTCTAGCTTTTAGCAGCCAAGACAAACATTTTCCATAAAAAAAGCGAGCCTAAGCTCGCTTTTTTGTTTTGTGATTCAACAAAGGTTTTGCTTCTCCGAAGCTGTAAAATTTTATTTTTTGCCTTTCGTAAGATAATTCTCAAACAAATACACTCCGTTTTTATTGGCAATGACGATGTCTAAGGTCTTGTCGTTGTTCATGTCCTTTACCGTAACGTTCAATCCCGACCCCGAATCGTTGTCTATCAGGTGTTCTTTCCAGTAGGGGGCTTTACCTGGGGTAAACGCTAGCCAGAATAAAATAGAGGCGTCGGCGTCGCCTGGGTCGCGGCCGTGGTGGGCCAAAAAGCGTTTGCCCGTGATGTATTCTTTTTTGCCGTCGCCGTCTAAGTCGGCCATGATGGAAGAGTGCGTTTGGGCGGTGGTAGTACTGATGAGGTGGGTTTTAAAGTTGAGGTTGCCTTGGGCATCCGTGATTTGTTGGTGCCACCATACCCCCAATGCGTGTGCGGAGGCGCTTACCACGTCATTTTTACCGTCGCCATCCACGTCCAAAATCTGCATGTGCGAGCAGGGGTCGCCGAGGTTGGCAGGGTGAAATTTCCAGTTGCCCGAACCAAGGTCTTTGGTTCCTTCAAACCATCCTTCCCGTACCACAATGTCGTTCAGCCCGTCTTTGTTGAGGTCGCCGTAGCCAATTCCGTGCGAAAAATTTTCGGTTCCAGCTACTTTTTCGCCCGTTAGAGGAAATCGTTGCCATTTGGTTTCGCCTTTTTTGGTGGGGGCTTTAAGCCAAACAATTTGTTTTTTGGCGGGGTCGCCGCACAAAATATCAAGCCGTCCGTCTTTATCGATGTCCACAAACGCGGGCGATTCGTTGGATACACCCATCGAGTCGGCGATGATGTGTTTCGTCCAAGCTTTTACTGCCTTGTTCTTAGGGTTTTCAAACCAAAAAGCGGGTTTTCCTGGAAAATCAATGATGACCACATCGTCCCAGCCGTCCAGATTAACGTCCATTCCTAAATTCAGAAACGAATTGCTGTATTCTTTTCGAGGGTTAAACACGTTGGAAAACATCCCGAAGCCCACGGCGGGCGACTCAGTTTGTTTGGCGTCGGCGGGGTGCATTTGGTGGACTTTCCAAGTGGGAGCTTCAAACCAATAATACCCCGCCACAATGTCCATTTTACCGTCGCGGTTCAAGTCGGCGACGGTCGCCCCCTCCGAAATAAATTCGCGGGTGAGGGTGGTCTTCTTAAAACCCGAAGGCAGCATGGTGGTGACGGGTTGTTGTGCCCAACTACCAAAACTGACGATGAAAAGAAACAGTATAAAAGCCCTGAAAGTCATGTTTTTAGAGAGGGTAAGGGTTTGTAAATAAAAGGTTGATTCTAAAAGTGAACCCCAACCCGCTTTTACTTTATTGTCGCCGCGTGCCCCTAGGTTTTATGGCCTTTAAGTACAATTTCGTGGTCGCCTGCCCATTGAGCCATGTCTTGTTTACTGATGGCGGCGGCCATCATGTCTGGAAAAAGGTCGGGGGTACAGGCAAATACGGGAACACCCAGCGAAGCTAAAAATTTGGCGTTTCCTTTTTCATAGGAAGGTGTTCCATTGTCGTCTAAAGCAAGCAAAACAATTAACTGAACGCCATCGGCCACCAATTCTGTCATCCGCATTCGCATTTGCTTTTCGGGCTCTCCACCCCCTTCGTACAAATCACTTATCAAAACGAGGATGGTTTCGTCGGGTTTGGTAATTATTTTTTTGCAATAGGTTAATGCTTTGTTTGTGTCATTACCGCCTCCCAATTGGACTCCAAAAAGTAAGTCTATGGGATCTTTCAAATCCTCGGTTAAATCAACCACTTGCGTGTCGTAGGCTACTAATTGGGTTTTTATCTGGGGCAAAGAAGCCATTACCGCGCCAAAAATCCCTGTATAAACAACAGAAGTTCCCATCGAACCACTTTGGTCGAGGCAAAGAACCACGTCTTTGAGCGAGCGTTTGCTTTTGCGCCCATACCCAATGCGGGTTTCGGGGATAATCGTTCGGTACTCGGGTAGATAATGTTTTAGATTTTTACGAATGGTCGTGTTCCAGTCGATTTCATTGTAACGTGGCCTTTTGTTACGGCTGCTGCGATTCAACGCCCCCGTGATGGCCTGAACCGTTTTTTGTTCCAACTTTTGAATAAGCTCTTCTACGACTTTCTGAACTACCCGACGGGCGGTATCTTTGGTTTTTGAGGGAATAAGTTTGCCCAATTCCATTAAACTCGCCACGAGCGCCACGTTTGGAGTAGCTTGTTCTAAAATTTCGGGTTCGAGCATCAGTTTTTGTTGTAGAACGGGCTGCTTAAGGGCATCTCCCTGCATTACTTGGACCACCGACTGCGGGAAATAATTGCGGATGTCGCCCAGCCAACGAGCAATATCGGGTTGCGATTGTCCACGCCCTACTTTTGAATTATCCTTTTCAATGTATTCAAACCGTTGCTTTCGTTCAAATTCATAGAGTGCCGAAAGGGAAGCATCAATTTGTGCATCCATCCCGCTGAGTTGGCAGTCGGTTCCGTCGGCCTCGTCACCGCCGAGAATAAGCCGCCAACGGCGTAAGTTTTGAGAATCAGTGTTTGACATTGGCTTTTTCGTTGGATTGGCGTGTGTCATTTTCTTTAAAAAACTGCATATCAGACATTACTTCTGAATAAACGATGGGGGGGACATTTTCAAACGAGATAAGTCGTGTATCGTTTTTGTTGGAAGGCTCATCGTAAACGTAACTACCAAATTGTACGCTTTTTTTGCTCACAAACATCAGTCCACCAATTTCGGCATTGTCGTCCAAATAACCGACCCCAATACTTCCTTCCTGCATCAGAATGGCCGTAATTCCAAGTTCTGAAAAGTCTTTGTAATAACTTGAAATGCCGCCGCCGTCCACAACGGAGCCTCTAAACCAACCCGATTTTTCGAGTCTTGCCACAAAAGCGTAGCCTCCCATTTGGATGCCCTGAAATTGTAGCGAGAGGGTAATCCCCGTATCTTTTTCGTCAAATGGGATGATAGCTCGTTGAAGCTGAGGGAAAATCGGTGATAAGTCAGCGTCATAGAGGGCTTCCGTCCAGTACGTTAGTTGGTCTGGGCGCAACTGAAGGGGATGAACCATGCCAATAAAAAGGTCTTCGGCTAGGTCAATTTCGTCGCCTTCTTCGTTGATAAGGGTTTGGTCTTCATCGACTTTGAAGGTAAAAAGCAATTGCTGGTTTTCGTCGTACGCTCCCCAAATCAACCGAATCGCATAGACAAACATGACGGGGTTGGTCAAAAAAAACGCCTGCCATTTTTCAGAAGCCCATTTTCGTTGAATGACCAAATACTGTTCAAGACGGCTCGATTGGGATTTGACAATGTCCCGAATCTCTTTCCCAATTTCTTTGAATTCGTCTTGCACTTCCTTAGTGGTGCCTTTGGGGAGTGATTTGAAAACTTTGTTGTCTTCGTTTAAAAAAGCAAGTTTGAAATCGTTGCCGATGAAAGCCCGAAAAGTATCTCCCTGAACGTCAAAAGTTTTGAAAAGTCCGTCAAAGCCAAAATCAGGGATGATGGCATCGGCAAGGTCATAAGGCGAAACGCCAAGTTCGTCGGCCACCAGACCAAAGGATTCGTTGGCTGCCGCTCCGATGTTTTTGTTCTTGTTTTTGTACTTTCTGGAGAAAAACTCCACGCCTCGGAGGGCTTTGGTACTACCGTTGAGGGCAAGGGCTTTGACGGCATATTCGGCCATTTTTCCCCGACCTGCTTCGGCCCATTCGTTTACTTTTCGTTTGAGGAGGTCTATTTCATGATCGCCGCCTAAGATACTGCCGATGGTTAGGCAAAACTTTTGTTTGGAGTCGGCGCCCCCAAGGGAGAAATAGTTGTGAAGAATTGCTTTGGCAAAAGGCTGGGCTTGGGTTTTATCAAGGAAGTCCAAAAGTGCCTTGGCTTCGAGGTCGATACGAATTTCTTTGGCTCGACTCATGCGATAAAGCAAAAACCGCGTCGCGTCTTGCTCCAGCAACGTGCCGTCGAGGTAGCTTAGGGCAGGAAGCTGGGCATCATCAAGCCACGTTTCCAAAGGGCCGTCGATTTTACCTCTCTCTTTGGCTTTTTGAATTTTTTCCTGAATCTGCTTTTTAGTGGGAGGGGCCGACAATAACCCTTTTAAGCCTTCGAGCATTAGGTCGCGGGCATCGTCATTTTTTTCGGTTTCGAGCGCATTATTGAGAATGGCGATAGCTTCATCGGTTTTAATAAGTGATAAAATCAAAGCCCCCACTTGTCGAACATCGGCTTTTTTGTGTTGAAGCAAAACCGTCGCTTTGGAAATGGAGCTGTTACCTAGTTTGCTGAGGGTTACTGCGGCCAATTCGCGTATTTTCTTGGTTTTATGCGCGCTAAGTGCCCATACTTCCTCTTCGTATTTGCTAAAATCGAGGGTGCCTAGTAGCTTAAAATATTCTTTAAAAGAATGCGTGTTTTCCCAATTTAGGTTTTGAATATTCATTCTTAACCCTTCCATGATGAGGTCTAGGCCGTTTTGGCCTAAATGCAAGGCAATTACCTTGGTGACTTCAATGGGTATCCGATAACATTTTTTGAGAACGTTGTGAATAATCGCTTCGGCACCCTCAATGTTGTTTTTGAGAAGGTAGTCAATGCTCGTTTCAAGAAAAGTGACATGTCGTCCAAGTGATTGATGGTAGGTGCTGCTTGGATTGTAATGGAGGCCTGCCGATTGCATGATATGATGCTCTTTAGACAATACGTTGAACATCAATTCAGTTGTGCGAGGTTGGTATTTTTCGGGAAAATGAGCCAGCAGTAGGTTATTAATGGCGATTAGATTTTCCGACTTTTTGACCGTTTCTACCCGTTTTTCGATGAAAGGTTCGTAGAGTTCAGCATTGAATGCTAGTAATTTTTCAAAAACAGGAATTTGGTTCTCGAATTGTAGAAATGTACTAACGTGCCCGTGGACAAAGTCGGGTTGGGTCGCTAAAAGTAATGTTAGAAACGGCAGAAAGTCGGGTTGAAAAGCTTGAAAGTAAACTTGTTTTTTCTCCGTTAAATTTTCTAAAATAAATTGACCTAAACCAGTGGGCTTGGCCGAAGTATCTAATAGCTTAGCGTACCCAAACACGAGTCCATTGATGAAGAAAGGCAAGGTGATTTGGTATTTTTGGGCGTGGGCTTCGAGTTGTTTTACTAAATATAATTGATTTTCGCCTTCAAGTTGACGAACCATCCAGCGTACAAAATAATTGTAACAACCATAATGGTAGTCTTTAATAGATTTTGGAGCTTCCCAGATGGTTGGATGGGTCGCAATATCCATCACGCGGTCATGTAACTCGTTCCAATCGGTTAGTTTGGAAGGAAGAAGGGTAAGTAACTCAGAAAAATACCAATAACTGGTACTGCCTAAGTGGGGTTTTCGGTCGGTTTCGCCGTTTAGGTAGGCAAAAACCTGGTCAAAGGTCGCTTGGTTATAGCTATAGGAATAGCCTTCTTTGACAGAGTTGATGTAGTTTTGAAGCTGAACGTGTTGATTCATAGCTGTTTGTTTTAATTTAATCCCAATAATAACTGCAACATGGGTAAAACTTCCTCGGCGCGTTGGTGATCGAAATCCGTTGTATCGGTGGGTTCAAGAACTATTGTTTGTTCTACATTAGCTCCTTTTTTGGCTTTTTCACCCAGTTGTTTGCGCTCCGAGGGCTCAAATTTGGAAAAGGTTCGGCGGAGGATTGGAAGCAATTCAATAAAATAGTCTTCTGAAAGTTCAAAAACCCAACGGTAGAGCAGGTTCCAAAGCACGTTATCGTACAGCAGAATCATGCCACTTCCTTTAAGAAAACCTTCAACCCATCCTGCGGAGTAAATAGGGTCATTTCCCTTGGACAAGGCCAGTTCAAACCGTTGGGCAGTTTGTGCTTCGTTCAATTCGCTGGCATCAAACAAGAGTCGGCAGGTACAACCCAAAATGAGCGAATTGAGGCCCTCTTTGTCGAGTAAAAGGTGTAATGTACTTCGCCATTGTTGGGTAAGTGTTTCATTCTCAATGAGACGTGTGGCTTCGTTGACGCTTTTGATGTAATCAAAAACCTTTCTTGAGTTTTCGTCATCGAGGCCGTAGCAAGCATTGGGCAATCCGATGCAAATTCGGGTGAGAAGACCTTCTACCAATTGATTGATAGCCGACAAATCCGTTTTTCGAACGTTCCCGTAGCGACTCACTTCGACCAAAGGAGGAAGCGCCGTCATCAGTTCAATAATGTCGGATGAAACCGTGGCAACCTCGCTGATTTTACGCAATAGTTGCTCTATGGCTCCAAACAATTCGGCGGGAATGGCCTGCTGAATCAGGTCGGCAAGGTCTTTGATATCGTTGGTCTTTTGACTTTTGTCCACCAAAAACTTGGTACAGGCGTCTTCCACCGTATTTCCCCATATTCCTTTTTCGATTAGGTGGATAAACATTTCGGGCTGCCAACGAAGCGTCCACGCCTCCTTGAATGTTCCTTTGGTTCGAGCGGCCAACTGCGTGCCCCATTTGATGTCCAAAATGGCAAGTCGGTAGATGAGCTTACTGCGATTTAAATCGGTCTCTTTGCGCAGGTCAAGTTCATAGTCTTTCTTTTCGGCCGTAATGGGCAATCGGTAGCTTTTGGCTAGCTTTTCAAAGTTTTCTTGCAGAGGTAATTTAGGAAGCTCGTCGGGGACTTTTCCAATGCGTTGGGCAACAATCAACTCTTTTTTGACCAATTCGAGTAAGATTCCATCGCCCATGCACATGACGGTCTGGGTAGCTTCGTTGAGTTCGTGAAGTCCCACCCGCGACAGCGCCCGCAGACTCGCCAGCGTTTCTGCCAACCGAAAGGCTTCGATGACGTGCGCGGTAGAAATGTCCATTTTTTTCTGACGAAACAGCCAAGCTACTTTCGTTAGCCAGCGCGAGCCATCGTCTTTTTGGCCGTATTTCCAAAGGTGTTCGTACCATCCTGGAGAGGTAATTCCCGCCCCGTAGCCCGAAAACATCGAAAGGCGGTCGTTGGTCCAAGGAATCCACGTACAGCCAACTTTAATTTTTGTTTTGGGCAACGCTTTCAACAGTTTGGCGTCCTGCTTCGCCGTGGCTTCGACGTCGAGGAGGGCAGGAGCGTGCCAGGCACCACACACCACGACAATGTTGGTATAGAGTTCGTTTTGAGCTTTCCGAATCAGTTCTCGCATGTACGCTTCACGTGCCACGTTTTCTTGGTCTAATGCAGATTTTACCTGGGCGGCACGAAGTTCGCTCATCATCAACAACACCGCTTCAAAATGTTCTTGCGCGTTGTTGGGAATGTATTTTTGCTCAAAGTGATGTTCCCACCAAAGTTCCGAATTGTCGTAACCTGCTACGTCAGCAAAGTAAGAAATGGGGTCTTTGAAGGGAAGCAGGAACTCCTGTTTTTCTTCTTGTTGCTCCACTGTTTGCTCTTTTTGAGCCGCTCGTTGGTTGATTTGTTCTTGAAAAGAAATAGCCAGAGGCAAATCGACCATGCGAACGGGAAGCTGTTGGGCATGGGCGTACGAAATAGCTTGCCATTCGGGAGAAAATTCGGCAAAAGGATAAAACGTAGCTTGCTGAGGGTCGTCGAGATTATACCCCAGCACGGCCACAGGCGGTTTTAAACCACTTTTTCCCACCCACTGAACGATGGGGTCGAGTTCGGGCGGGCCTTCCACCAAAATAATATCAGGCTGTATCTGCGCCAATCGCTCAACGACATTCTTGGCCGAACCCACCCCGTGATGACGTATTCCTAAAATATGAAGCGGCATTTCGTAAGTTTATTAATTTCCCGTTTTGAGTAGTTAAAAGGTAATTTCTAAACGGCATTTATTAATCGGTAAATATCAAATAACACTTCTGAAAAGAAAACTGGGGGTATATCTTTCAATGATAACGTATCATTCCACGATTTTCCTCTAAATGAAATATTATTCATAGTAGCTTTGGCATTCCCACCTTGATACCAAGCATAGACACCTTCTATTTCGGCATTTGCCTGAATTGAAGCGGTTTGATGTTTTTTAATGAGTTCAAGATGTCCACCATCACCCGTACTTTTAATCCATCCATATTTTTCAATGGTACTGCTTGCATAATCAGCTCCTTTGGGAATATCCTGATTCTGGAAAATACGCGTATAGCTCAGTTCGAGTTCACCCGTAGATGGAGTAAAAGTTTTTCTTTCTAATTGACTAAAAACTGGCAGAATACTGAGCTCGTAAACTTTGCTCTGCCAAGCTTTGATTTGTTCTTGAGTTAGATAGATAGGGTGTAAAATAGAAATATAATCACCCTCTTCAAATTCTATTTCTTCGTCATCAAGGTTCAATAATGAAGTGTCTTCTTGGCAGTAAAATACCTCTTTAAATTCTTTCTCTTTGTTAAAAATGCCCCAAAGTAGCTTCATCGCATAAACAAACATGATAGGGCTTTCCAAAAAAGCAGCTTGCCATTGACCAATAGACCATTGACGTTCTTCAATCATGTATTTTTCAAGACGGCCACTTTGGGTTTTTATGACGTCTCTAATTTCTTTCTCAATTTCTTTAAATTCCTTTTTGAGGTCTGACGAAGCTGATTTTGGAAGGGATTTTCGCATTTTATTGTCTTCATCAAAATAGCAAAGTGTAAAGTCTGAATTGACAAATGCTCTGTATTCATCTCCATCAACCTCAAACGATTTAAAGAGCCCTTCAAATTCAAAATTTGGAATGATTCGGTCCGCTAGTTCGTCGGTTGTTATGTTTAATTCAAGAGCAGCAGCGTCCAAGGCTTTAATGGCGCGGTCACTAACTGTGGGTCTTTTACTTACATATTTTCTTGAAATTACCTCAATACTCCGAAGAGCCTTGTTGGTTCCGACTTGCATCATGGCATCAATGGCGTATTCGGCCATTTTATACCTTTTTTCATCCATGTTATATTTGAAAATACCTTTTAAGGTTGTCAAGGCTTCATCACCGCCCAACATTCCTCCAGTTGTTAAGTAGTACTTGAATTTTGAATTGGAACCAGAGTCAGCAAACGCTTTGAGTAGCGCTTTGGCAAACCCTCCTGATTGATTTCGGTCAATTAAAGGTAATAATTGTCTAAGTTCGATGTCAGAATTTAAACCCTTACCTCGTGGCATTCGATAGAATAAAAACCTTACCTCTTCTTTGGAAAATGCCCCCTGATTGTTTTTCCAATAAATAGGCGGGAGTTGAGACTCATCGATCCATTTTTCGGAAAATTTGGAAAGTTTGCCCCGTTTTGAAGCATTTTGAATAATCGTTTTTGCTTGTGTTAGAGAAATTGGATTCGCGAAAAGAGTTTCTTCTAGTGCCTCAAGGATAACATCACGAGTATCATCATTTTTCTCAACTTCTAATACCGCATTTAAAACTCGCTCAGCATCTTCTGTCTTTAATTTTGACAGTACAAGCGCTGCTACAATTCTTGTATCGGCGGTTTTAGCTTGTAAAAAGTTTTTGGCTGTTTCAAACGATTCGTCGCCCAATTTTGCAAGGGTACTCGCCGCTAAGTTTCGAGTGTTTTTGGTTGCATTATGAATTGCATACTCCCAAACTTTAGGGGCAATGGACGAAAAATTATATTGATCAATTAATGAAAAAACGACGTCGTGGAAGTTTTTTTTGAGGTATTTTGGATTTTTGGTTAAAGCAATAACAAGAAATTCAAGCGAATCACTTCCAAAATGTTCACTTAAAAATCGAGGGAATTCTGGGTAAAAAAAGTCACTAACTTCGAGGTAATTTCGTATCCGTTCTTTAGCTGTATTTTCGTCTTTTTTTAACAGCCATTTCGCGATAGCCACACTGGAAGGTTGTCCATTTGCATAGGATTCAATTAAATAACTGGAATAAACTTGCCCTTCTGCAATGCATTGTTGAGTATAATATTCATTTATAAACTGCTCAATTTTATCATTGTATTTATTAGGTATATATTCGTCCATTTTAATATACACACTAAATCGGTTATATGGCTCCGTGTGTATATCTTTCATAACCTCTACTACATCTTGCTCAAAATTAACTGCTTTTTTATCAATGAGATACAAGATATTTTCTATATCTAATTTTTTACAAGGTAGATATGCAGAAATTGAATTGTCATAAACACTATCCATTCTATACATAAATTTAACGTATTGATTTTCAAGTGCTTCTTGATGATAGGTGAACAAAAAATCTAAAATATGAGATTTTAAATTACGGTAACCTCCAAAAGCATTTTGAAAGACAATCTCTAAAAGTTGTTGTGATTCTTCTGTTTTTGTCGTTTTTAATTGTTCGAGAAGGTATTTTCCGTATATAGAAAGTTGTTTTATTCTATCTTGAAAATAAAATAAAACTGAGTGATTACCGTTAGAGAATAAAATTTGACATATATCAGTATCTTTAAATCCTTGTTTCTTAAAAAAGTTGAGATATTTGTTGAACTCTTCTTCAATTAGTTCACTGTAACTTGTCAATTTAGACCTTATAAAATTCCATATAATCCTCTTATAAATAGAATTGTCAGAGACAGGTCTGATGAGTTGATGAATCACAATATCCTCTATTGTCCAAAGCTCATTTTTTTTAATAATGGCCCAGTCTAAAAAATCTACACCTCTATATTCGACCGATTCAAGAATAGAAATGTCATTTTTTTGTAATAAAAAATCTAGGACTAAGCTGATTTGTTGGCTATACCTAAGGGCGTAATTTGGTTCACGTTTTTCTACATTTTCAATTCGCCCTTGAGCAGCATTAATTAAAATATTTGTTCTTGAATCCATGTCTTTATTAAGGTTTTTGTGTTTTAATATTAGTGTTTTGTTAATTTCTATGACTAACAAAACACTAGTTGATTGTCGGTAGTTACAAAGTGATTTCCTTACAAGCCCGATACACGTCTTTCCATTCGGCGCGAGGTTTGACGACGGTTTCGAGGTATTCGTTCCAGACTACTTTGTCCTGAACAGGGTCTTTGACAACCGCACCTACCAAACCTGCAGCAACGTCTTGGGCATTTAGGCGACCGTCGCCAAAATGAGCAGCCAGGGCAAGTCCATTGTTGACGACCGATATGGCTTCGGCGGTGCTCATGGTACTGGTGGGTACTTTGATTTTGGTTTTCCCGTCGGCTGTCACTCCCGCGCGTAATTCGCGGAAAATGGTCACAATGCGTTGAATCTCTTTCAAAGAAGGTGCTTCTGCGGGAAGTTCAAGGGCTTTTTGCAAACTTGAAACACGGTGCTGAACGATCGAAATTTCTTCTTCCATCGAATCGGGCACGGGAAGAATGACGGTATTAAAACGTCGTTTCAACGCCCCCGAAAGCTCATTTACTCCTTTGTCGCGGTTGTTGGCCGTCGCAATGACGTTGAAACCCGAAACAGCCTGCACTTCCATGTTGAGTTCAGGAATGGGTAAGGTTTTCTCGGACAAAATCGTGATGAGCGTGTCTTGGACGTCGGCGGTGATACGCGTCAACTCCTCGATGCGGGCAATTTGCCCCGTCCGCATCGCATACATCATGGGAGTGGTTACGAGGGCGTTTTCGGTGGGGCCTTCGGCCAATAGGCGAGCATAGTTCCAGCCGTATCTTATGGCTTCTTCGCTCGTTCCTGCCGTCCCTTGAATAAGTAAGGTCGAATTTCCTGAAACGGCCGCCGCTAAGTGTTCTGCCACCCACGACTTGGCCGTGCCAGGAAGCCCATAAAGCAACAACGCGCGGTCGGTCGTAAGGGTAGCCACGGCAATTTCCATTAATCGTCGGCTTCCGATGTACTTGGGGGAAATTTCAAACCCGTTTTTCAATTTTCCGCCCATTAAGTATTGCACCACGGCTTGGGGCGACAATTTCCAGTTGGTAGGGCGTTTGTGGGCATCTTGTTTGCCAATTTCTTCCAATTCAAGCGCAAACTGTTGTTCGGCATGTTGTCTTAGTACGTTCATAGTGCTGTTATTTGTTCTATTTCTTCTTTTATTTCTAGGTGTTTAAAGAGAATGTCGGCAACGTGGGTGTTCCAATAGTTTCGTTGCCAATCTTGGGATAATTCATTTTGAAGTGAGTAAAGCAGGTCTTTGGAACTGACGTGTAATTTCCGCCCCAACTGATTTAAAAAATTTCGGTCGGAAAAAACGTAGTAATAGTTTGAACCATCAAGCTCTTTCACTAACGCGGACAACGCCTTTTTTGAAAATTGAGATGACCAATTTTGCGGCGGACCTTCCGTTGTGAAGGCTTTTACCAACGCAAACGAAAGTTGGAAATGATGTAACAACAGTTCTTCTTGGTCGGGCCAAGGCAAACGTTGAAGTAGGTCTGTTTTTTGTACTTCTAAGTGGGCAGTTACTTTCAAAAAAGCATTGATTTCATCGGGCGACGCAAACGCCATTGCTTCACTGAAGGCGTATAAATACGCCGCTGTATTTTTGCTTTGAGTGTTGATAAAAAACTCGACCAATCGTGACAGGTTTCCTTCAAAAAAAGTGATTAAATGACTTGGATGTAGCCATCGAAGCAACGATTGTAGCCAGTATTCGGCGTCCGAAACGCCTTTTTGAGAGCTTAATTTGTCGAATCCAAAGCATTGGTTCATTTCGTCCCCGTTCCAAAAATCCACCTCTGACTCAGGAAGTTGAAGCTGATAATTGGCTGATGAAAAGCCAATTGCGGAAAATAAACCCTTCTTTTTTGTGATACACTTGGTAATTTGCTCGGCTACCACTTTGCCGAATCGACTCCCTTGAATGGAAAGCCGTAATTCGTTGATGAGGTGAATGGTCTCAAGGGTAACAGGTTTGGGCGAAGTCAGGTTTTTGGTCAGTTCCTTATGAATTTGTTCTAAAAAAGGTTCATCGTCGGCCGACAAACCAATTTTTAACGTGGACAATAGATTTTTTCGGTCTTTGGCCGATTCGTTGGGCCAAGCCTGAGCCAAAAGTGACAACGCCTCGGCTGGATTTTGGCGTCGAAGTTCGCTCAAAAATGCCTTTCGTTCGGTAGATTTTCCTTCTTCCCACTGCGTAATGCTCAGCGAAGCGTCCGCGATTTGCCAAGATTCATTGAACTTTGCCAGCCATTTTCCACGCACACCAAGGAGAAGGTGGAGCTGAGGAAGGAGCTGTTTGGGGGTATTGCTCAATGCGTTCACAAGCAAGTCATCGGTCAAAACCCACTGTTTTTGGTGGCATTTTTGAAGGAACAATTCCAGTAAATAGGGGTTCGCTGGCGATAAATCCAACACTTTTTTCCAAAGGGCAACCGTTTTGGGCGGACAGAAATTCGAGGTCTCAGTGTCCTCCAAAGCCAAATTGGGGAGGGTAATTTTGGTCGGATTTTGCCCCACACGACTGTAATTATATAGAACCGCCGCCGCTTTTAGGAAATAACCTTCAGCATCATTTTTATTGCTTTTGGCTAAAATTTCTTGAATGGAGGCAGGGAGTGATTCGGTAGGTAGGGGGTGCCTTTCGGTACCCAATAGGGCGGTTTTTTTTAATAATTCCCAATGAAACATCTGATAATGAATGGAAAAGGCTGTTAATGTTTATAATAGCTGATACGAAAAATTTTGAAAGATACCCAAAGGCCAAACCGACGTGGATTGCCGCAACAGAAAAAGAGAAGTAGGTTGTCCAGCGGTAAAAGCCAATAATTTCCAAATGATGGCTTCTTCAAACGAGTCATGGATACGCATCACTGCCCCTGTGGCGTCTTGAAGATACCAATGGGTTTGGTGCTTGGTGATTTGAAGGTGTTCGACCAATTGAGGGATGTCATCAGCCCAGGGGTTTTGGGCAATGGCACGGGTGTATTCTAGTTGCGAATGGTGCCAGCTTTCAAGTCCTTCCAGCGAGGTAGGAAGAAATGATTTACTTTCTAAGTGATGCTTTACCAATGCACGAAAGGGACTGTGGCTTGGATAAAACACCAAACGAGCTTTGGAGGTATTGCCAGGCACAAGCGGGGTTTCAATGGCAGCGGTTTTGTAAGCAAAATTGAGCACCAACGCAAAACGCTTGGAGTTACACCCGTATAACCAATTTCGTTGGAGGAGAATATCCTCTTCTTGGGTGCTACGTCTGCCAATCACAACCCATTCATCATCAATGGTTTCGGCTTCCTTGTTTTCAAGGAGTTCTTTTTGTTGAACATTCCACCCCACCCGACTTTTCACTTCCTCTTGTACAAGCGGAGGGAGCTGGTCGAGGTTTCTAAATGCCTCGATTTGTAAGTGTATTTTTGCCGCAATTTCGAGGGCTTGGGGTTGCCACGAATCGCCTTTGTAATAGTTGATTTTGGTAAATTCTTTGACCAACGAGGCAAAACCCGTCGCTTGGGCATCCACCATGCGGGCGGCCATTTTTTCAAAGTAGGTGCTACCTTTTTCGGGCAACGCCAATAACCCGCCTCTCACCATGTCTCGAAGCCAAAGGTCAAGCTCGGCAATGCCTGCTTCAACTTTCAGCAAACGGTCGTTTTGGCGCTTTTCCTTGTCTTTGGCTTGTTTGTCTGTTTTTTCTGAATCCTGTTCCTCACTTATTGGCGGCTGTATTTTGGCTTCGGCTTTTTCGGAACGTTTGTTGATCCATTCGCTGACCCAACTAGGCTCGGTCGTGAGCTGAGGAATGTCACCGTTGCGGCGTGCAACCAAAAACAACAGTCCTAAACCGTGTTTGCACGGAAATTTTCGGCTAGGGCAAGAGCATTTAAAGGCGGTATTTTGGAGGTCGATTTGGGTTCGGTAGGGGTCTTTTCCACTTCCTTGCACTTCTCCCCACAGTACCCGCTCGTTGGATTGGTAATTTAACCATTTGCGTTCATTGGCTAAGTCTTTTCCCGCTTTAAGCGATGAAGCATCGGGCGCAAGCTGGTTTACCTGGTCCTCGTTTAGAAAATTCATAGAAAACCTGATTTTTTAGGAAATGCAATTAACGAAAAAATAGGTTTATGTGAAATAAAAATAGATAATCTATCGGAAAAATTTTATTATTCGGTTTCTCTGCCTTCATTCAAATCACGAAATTCAGCCGAATAAATTGTGGGAAACAAAAAAAACGTAGTTGTTAAAATCAATTTTAACAACTACGTTTTACTCCCTCTAAAGGGAAATCAGGAAAAAGAGAGCCTATTTTTTCGTGCTCTTCATACTTTCATCAATCGCCATAATGACTTCGTGGGATTGGTGGTTGTGCTCTTTTTCGAGGCGGCTCTTCAAGTTGGTTAGTAGCGAGCGACTTTCATCGGTATTTAAGGCCGAAACTCTCCGTACCATAAACTCTAAGTGCTTGTCCATCACCGATTTTTCAGCAAGTGCTAGGGCGCGTTTGGCGTCAAGAGCGGCCAACGGCTCGACCGCATACCACAACATAAGGGGCATATTATGGTCGCCTTTGTCGCTGGTTTTTTGAACAAGTGCTTCCACTGCTTCCCAGCGCTGAGCGGGAGAAATTCGCAACAAAGCAGAGGTCAAGTACAACCGAACCAGTGGAGAATTATCGTTTTGGGCTATGCTTACAAACTGTTTGAGGGTTTCGTCCGAAATGGTTTTGCCTTCCGTCATCAATTGTAAAGCCCAGCTGCGTACGTACTCACTTTCGTGGCTGAGTAAGGCATTCATTTCTGGTTGGGTCAATCCCTTGGTCACGTGCAATGCCCACAACGCCCGAAGTTTGCGGGTGACGTCAGGGTTGTTAGTAAGAATTTCTTTCAATGCTTTGTGGACTTTTTTGTTTGGCCCGCGCTCTTGTAACAATGTTCTTGCCTGACGTACGTACCATTCGTTGGGGTGTAATTGGTAATTGACCAGCTCTTTATCTGAGGCTTTCGATAAGTCAACTTGTACCCATTTGTCGTTTTCGTGGGTGATTTTGAAAATCCGCCCCATTGTTTTATCGTGCACGTCGGGGTTAGAACTGTGGCATTGGTTTTTGTCGTACCAGTCAATGGCAAAGACTGAACCACTGGCGTCGTATTTGAAGTTCAACCACTGCGACCAGGTATCATTCATGGCCATAAAATCGTCGCGGTGGCGCACTACGTAGCCTGAGCCAGCGCGTTCGGGATGGTCACGGTTGAAGCGCGCACCGTTGATGTTGTTCATAAAAATATCGTTGCGGTACTCGCTAGGCCAGGTGTGCCCCAAATACACCATGGCTCCCGCGTGGGCGTGTCCGCCTCCCTTTGGTCCCGACCGAAAGTTACCCGCGTGCGGGCCGCGTTCGCCAATCCAGTGTACGTGGTCGCCTGCGGTTTTTATGTCATCGTACGTGTAAGGGTTAAAATGTTTTCCCGCTTGGCGCTGATAGCGGGCATTGTGAATGATGTGGTACATGTGCGGAATCACGCAAGCCGTGATAAAGGCGTGGCCATAATCATTGAAGTCAATACCCCACGGGTTGCTTGTACCTTCGGCAAACACCTCAAACGTGTGTGCTGTGGGGTGATACCGCCACACGCCCGCGTTGATTTTGGTACGTTCTGAGTCGGGAGCGCCTGGTTTTCCTACGTTTGAATGCGTAAAAACACCGTGCGTTCCGTAGAGCCAGCCATCAGGCCCCCAGCGGAGGCTGTTGAGGGTTTCGTGGGTATCTTGAGTACCCCAGCCGTCTAATAATTTCTGAATAGGCCCCGCAGGTTTGTCGTTTTTAAAATCGGCAGGAACAAATAACAAATAAGGAGCTGCGCCCAACCAAACTCCCCCCATGCCTACCTCAATACCGCTGACGAGGTTGAGCCCATCCATAAACACTTTGCGGCTATCGAGTGTGCCGTCGCCGTTGGTGTCTTCTAAAATAAGGATTCGGTCGCGGCCTTGTCCTTCGGGAGCAGGAACGGGATAGGTATGGCCTTCCACGACCCACAAACGGCCACGGTAATCAATAGTAAAACAAATCGGACGAACCACGTCGGGCTCGGCAGCGGCCAACGAAACTTTAAAACCTTTGGGTGGCGTCATGGCAGCGGCGGCTTTTGCCCCCGACAAACCCGCGTTGATAACGGGGTCGAGTGGCGGTAAAATCACAATGTCGCTTTGTTTCAATTCATTGGGAAACTCGGGGCGGGTGCTGTGGAATAAAAAATCGTCAAAATTGAGGTGAGCCCATTTGTCGTGGGGGATGTACGGAATTTGTGAAATACCCGTCTCGTTATCAATGAGTTTGATGTAAATATCTTTGTTGAGGTACGCCTGCAAATCCACTACCACGGGTTGCAACGTAGCCCGCCCCTGTCCTGTGATGGAGAAAATAACCACATCACTGCCCGTTTGACGAATCTCGACGCGGGTATCCTGCAACGCACCACCCGAAACTTTAAATGAAGCATAGGGCTGAGTAACTGTAAATGGAACGGAAGTAAGCGTACCGATTTGCTTGGCATTGGTTATCCCACCACTAGAAACGAAAAACTTGCCATCGAACCCAATGCGCATTTCTTTTTCGTGCAGGGGAGAAGGGTCGGCTGAGATGAGGCCGTTGGCGAAAGCATCGCCCGTGGCAGTCCAGTCTTGGAGGGTGCCCGTTTCGAAGTTTAGGTTAAGGGATTGGCCGTTTTTCTGGGGGATTTGTCCCGTAATAACCTTGGCAGTAACGTCATTTTCCGATACTTCCAATTTCCCCACCATGCCAGCCGCGCGGTGACCAGGCACGGAACAGTAGTAAATATCGTTTTCTTGGGCAACGAAAACCAGCGTGGCACTGGCTCCTTTTTCGAGAATGGTTTTACTTTTAAGTGCCAATTTCTCAAGGGCAATGTCGTGGGTCATTAACTCCCCATTGACAATTTTGAGGCGAATCCGTTCGCCTTTTTTGGCACGAAGCGTTGGGTTTTTAGCACCATCGGGCGCAAAGTACCCAAGCATGGTCGCTTCGAGGGTAAATTCACGGTCGATTTTTTCGGAATCTTGAGAAAAACTGGGGAGAGAGAGGCAAA
This sequence comes from Runella sp. R5_40, assembly GCF_057652295.1. Lineage (NCBI taxonomy): Bacteria > Pseudomonadati > Bacteroidota > Cytophagia > Cytophagales > Spirosomataceae > Runella > Runella sp. R5_40. The sequence continues at coordinate 21,970 of NZ_JBYFCH010000023.1, forward strand.
AGAATGCGCAGTAAATAAATATCAAGAGGCGTGAGGCGTACATGAGGAAAGGAAACAGTTAGGTTTTATTTTATCTTTTCTAAAAATAATATAAAAAACAACTGTTCCCTAAAAATTACTCATTTATTGCTTTTCTATTCTTGTGCCTTCGTCGATGTAGATAATGTAAGGGATACCACCCTCGCTTTTAATGGCTTCGGCAACCGCTTCAGGATTTTCGGGGGCGTACATAAACATGCAGCCTCCTCCGCCAGAACCGTTGATTTTGCCACCCAATGCCCCCGCTTTCATGGAAGCTTCTACCATGCGGTTTATTTTATCGGTGGAAGTGCGCTTGTGGTCGCGCAAATTGGCAAAGTGGCGGTACAATAATTGTCCAAATTGTTGGTCGAAGTGGGGGGCTGTACCGTTTTGGGATGCCAACATCAATTGTTTTCCCTCAATCAAAATATCACGGTCTTCGAGGTTTGCCTTCAACAACCCCAATTCATCCAAACTCAAATGTGCTTTATAGTCATCGGCTTGGGCAAGGGGAGTGGTGAAGATGGAAAACGTCGGATCAACTTGCTTTACTTTGGCAATGATGGCTTCCATTCCGTACCGACAGCGGGCAAGGATGCCGAGGGTATCTTTGGGCTGCAAAGAATCGCCAAGAACAAACGCACCTAATTTGGGCTGAAGACCTTCAACGTGGATTTTTGGAACAGATTCTAAATAAATCACATTTCCGATTGCGGTCGAATAATGATCCATCATGCCACCAGGCTCGCCAAATTCGAGTACTTCTGCTTCGTTGGCAATTTCTCCCAGTTCTTTTGAGCTTAATTCTTTGGGATTATCGGCTAATCGGGTCAAAAAGTTGGCCCATGTCACAATCAAAGCCGACGAACTTGACGTACCCGAATTGATGGGAATATTGCCGTGAATAGTCACGTCAAAACCTTGTCCAAAGACAAAACCACGGCGACGAAGTACGTTGATGGTACTTCTAAAATAATCACGTTCTTTTACGTAAGGAAGAGGCTCTTCCAGTAAAAAAGCCTCTTCTTCATTCAAATCGGGGAGGTGTAAGCGAATCATATCGTCGCTACTTTTGCCCCCCTCAATGCTTATTCGTCTTGAAATCGCCGCTGCCACAACAGGTAACCCAAGGTAATCTTGGTGTTCCCCAAATAAGCAAATTCGGCCTGGTGTTGATATTTTCAAAATCGTAAATGTTTAATTGGTAATTACCAGCTACGTTTTTTGTAACCAATCAATGAATAATACAAAAGGAAAGCGTAGAGCGGTAAAAGCAGCCAGTAAGCTTGCTGTGTGCTGTGGATTGAATCGGCTAGTTTTCCGTAAACGAGCGGTAGGATTGCACCTCCTGAGATACCCATAATCAATAAGGCTGAACCGATTTTTGTGAATTTGCCAAGGCCATCTAGCGCAAGTGGCCACATGGCAGGCCAAACAAGGGCGTTGGCAAAACCTAAAATGGCGATGCAAATGACAGACGTAAATCCTGTGGTCATGATGGCTAATACCGTCACGATGAGTCCTAAAATAGCCGATACTTTCAAACACATACCTTGAGAAACGTATTTTGGAATCAAGACAATGCCGAGACCGTAGGCCGCAAGCATGAGCCAGAGGGTGTAAGTTCCAAAGGTACTTGCTTCGCTTTCGGGAAAACCGAGCGAAACGCCGTAACTAATGATGGTATCACCCGCAATTACTTCGGCGCCTACGTAGCAAAACAAGGCAATTACCCCTAAAACGAGGTTAGGAAACGCAAAAACACTGTTGTGCTTGGCGGTCGCCGAATTTCCTCCTTCGTCTTCTTGTTCTTCGCTTACTTCTGGAAGACCTTTTGACATTTTGATAACAACCGCCAACACCACAAGTACGGCCGTAAGAATCATGTACGGTACTTCAACTTTTTGGAGTTCATCAGTTGGTGCGGCTGCGGCGCCACCTGCTAGAAGTAACCCGCCAAAGGTCCATTGGCTGATGATACCCGCCAATTTGTTGGCAATTCCCAAGAAACTGATGCGTTGGGCGGCACTTTCACGCGGGCCGAGAATCGTTGCATAAGGGTTGGAAGCCGTTTGGAGCAACGTCAAACCGATACCAATGGTAAATAACCCGACCAAAAATAAAGGGTACGAGGCGATTTGTGCCGCAGGAATAAAAATAGCGGTACCAACGGCCATGATGGCTAATCCCAACGACATTCCATTTTTGAAACCTGTACGTTTCAACACTTCCGATGAAGGAATCGCCATCAACGTATAAGAAATGAAAAAGGCGAAGGTAACAAGGTAAGAGCTGGTGTTGTCCAAGCTAAAGGCTTTCTTGAAGAAGGTGATGAGTGTACCGTTTACCCAAGTAACAAACCCGAACACAAAAAACAATAAACCAATGATAATCAACGGCCCTACGTAGCTTTGATTTTGTTTTGACATGAGAAATAGGAGGTTTAGAAGGTAAATTCAGTCCCGAAAAAATGAAAAAAAACGCGGGATTAAAAATTTATGTTAAGTTATTTTTAAATTATTTTAAAAAATGGTAAAACTAGAATGCTGCTAAAAACCATATACTGTAAAACCACCGTCAACGGCTATTATCTGTCCACTAATATAACTAGCGGCAGGAAGACATAAAAAAACGATGGCATTGGCTACTTCTTCGGGCTGGCCCACCCGTTGCATGGGCGTTCGGCGTAAAATGTCGCTTAATGCCTCAGGATTAGATAGAACCGACTCCGTCAGTGGCGTTGCAATGTACCAAGGTGCAACGGCGTTGACCCGAATATGGTCCTTGGCCCATTCACAAGCCAAATTTCTAGTAAGTTGGTTCAACGCACCTTTGGTCATTCCGTAAATTGAACCGCTACGCAAGGAGGTTAATCCCGCAACGGAAGTAACGTTAACCACACAGCCTTTGGCCAATTGCAAAGCAGGATACAAGGCTTGAGTAAGCAGAAAGGCCGAACGGAGATTGGTGTTGAGGATATGGTCGTATTCGTCGTAAGAGTATGAGTCGGTGGGCTTACGAATGTTTGTGCCTACGTTGTTGATTAGAATATCAAGTTTTTTCCAATGGGTTTGAACAAATTGGCCAAGTGATTCGATGGCCTCCGTGTTTCCTAAATCCAGCGCCAAGCCCGTCACGGGAAAACCTTGCTCTTGATAATCACCCACTTGTTGGGCTACTTCCTCTGCGTTTCGGGCCACTAGCAAGACCTCCGCACCCATTTTTAGAAGAAGTTGGACCGTGGCGCGTCCGATACCCTTGGTTCCGCCCGTTACGAGGGCGCGTTTTCCACCTAATTGCCAGTCGTTAAGCATTTTTGATTTATGTAAAACTTTCGATTAAATTGGTACGTTAATATACATATAAAAAAACAACCAAATCGCCTATCACCTATGAACCGTCGCTCATTCATTCACACACTTATTGGTACGTCGTTAGTGAGTCCACTAGCATTTTCGCAACAACAATCCCAAGACCTCAAACGGGTGGTCAAAACCGATGCAGAGTGGAAAAAAATCCTGACGCCTATTCAGTTTTACGTAACCCGTCAAAAAGGAACGGAACGTGCCTTTACGGGGCCTTATTGGAACAACAAAGAAAAAGGCGTCTATAAATGCGTTTGTTGCGGAACTCCGTTGTTTGCTTCCGATACCAAATTTGACTCGGGTACGGGTTGGCCTAGTTTCTACGCGCCAATCAATAAAAAAGCTTTGAAAGACGAAAAGGACAAGAGTTTCGGCATGGAACGTGATGAGGTGATTTGTGCCGTCTGTGATGCGCACCTTGGACACGTTTTCGACGATGGCCCTCGTCCAACTGGTTTACGCTACTGCATGAACGGCGCAGCGCTGGCGTTTGAAAAAAAATAACGTTAGGGCCTCGAAAATAACTCAATCCAATACCCATCGGGGTCTTTGACAAAAAGTTGAAGAAGTCCATCTGGTCGAGGTTTTGGGGGGCGGAAGGTCGCTTGTTGCGCCTTTAAATGCTGTTCCCAAGCGGAGAGGTCTTCTACTTCGAGCGCAAAGTGATTGCTACGAGAGCCCGAGACAACATGATGCTCCGTGCGAATTCCGATTAGGTGTAATTCTTGGTGAGAACCAATTTGAAACCAAGCCCCAGGGAAATCGAAGTTGGGACGGGCTAATTGGGTCATTTGTAGGGTATTTGAATAAAAATAGCAGCTTTGCGCTACGTCTGCAACGTACAAAGCTACGTGGTTGATTTCTTTGATGCGTAAATTCATGGAGGTCTATTCCAACGTTTTTTGGTCGTTTCTCGTCTTTATCACAGTAGCAAGTAAGGTGCTTGCGTTGACAAAAATCGAATAAAGTTATGAAAAATGCACTGATTTTGTGCTTGGGCCTGATGGCAGGTTGTAAGTCGGAAAGCGTAGATTCGTTGACGCTAGGAAGTGATTTTCCTCTGACAACAAAACAATCAGTTCAGGTAGGGGATGTCCAATTAGCACTGGCTGGCGTTGAAGATAGTCGTTGCCCGAAAAATGTACAGTGTGTTCGAGCGGGAGAAGTGGTAGTTGACTTGGCGCTAAATGCCCAACAAAACGTAAAGATGTGCTTGGGTGACTGTCAGGTGGTAGGTCGCAAAACGTCTGTGACGCAGGATTCATTAGAGGTGACGGTCAACCAGCAGAAGTATTTGCTTATTTTAAAGCAAGTTAGCCCAGAATCTAAGACGGAGAAAATCCCTAGTGACCAGTACCAGCTTCAAATGCAAGTGCTGAAAAAGTGATTCATTACTTACCTTCCCGAAAGTTTTGAACTTTCGGGAAGGTGAAAAACTTTCGGGAAGGTGATGAAATCTTAAAACGGCAAGTCATCATCTCCGCCACCTAAGTCTGAGGCGATGGGCGTCGCAGGTTTAGGCTGAGGAGCAGGACGAGGTGCAGGCGCTGATTGTTGTGGCGCACTGTAGCCCGACGAATTGTCGTCGTTATTGTTTGAATTACGACCTCCAACGAGCGTCAACGTAGTTCCGCGTACCGTTTTTCCTTCGCGTTGTTTTCCTTCTTTGTCCACCCACGTTTCTGTACGAAGTTTTCCTTCAATATAAACAGTGTTTCCTTTGCGTAAATACTGTTCGGCAATTTTTGCCAAATTGTCCCAAAGTTCAATCCGATGCCACTCTGTTTGTTCTACACGTTCGCCGCTGCGATTGGTGTAACTTTCAGAGGTTGCGATGTTAAAACGTGCTACTGCTGAGCCATTTTCGAGGTGACGAACCTCTGGGTCACTTCCCAAATTGCCCAATAAAATTACTTTGTTTACTCCAGCCATTGTTATAAAAAGAATTGTAAGTTACGAGTCAAAACTGCAAGGTTTGAAGCCATGCGGATGACAAATTTACTCAAAAAACCGCGCTTTCCAATACGTCGAAACCAAGACGGGCTTGGGGAGTTCGTCAATTTCTTCTTGGGTAAAAAAACGAAGAGAGGAAGGAAGTTCCAAATCAAAACCCGGCGGAAGTGCTACTTGCCAAAACCTCGCTTGTATGCGCTGATGGGAGAGGATGTGGGTAATTGTTTCGCTGGGTTGGGAGACAACAGACTGAGAAAGTGCTTGTTGTAAAAATGAAGGAAGAGGAAGCGAATCAAGTGTTGCGTCGGAATGCTCGGTTTCAACCAAATAAAAATCATAGAGTTGCTGCCAAATGTCGCGTTCTGTTCGCAAGTTCATGGCCAATTGTCCATCTTTCATCAAAATAAAATAATGAAAATGCCGCACCCGTACCTTCGTTTTCTTGATTTTAACGGGCAATTGGGCAACTCTGCCCGTGAGATTAGCTTCGCAAACGCCCTGAAACGGACACAACAGACAATCGGGAGAGGTAGGCGTACAGTGCACAGCCCCAAATTCCATAATGGCCTGATTGTACAAGGCGGGTTGTTCAATAGAGATGAGTTCGGCGGCAAGTTGGGCAAACTTTTTTTGCCCTTGAGAACTGGCAATGTCAAGGTCAACGCCAAATACCCGCGCAAGCACCCGATACACATTTCCATCCACGACAGCGACGGCTTCGTCGAAGGCAAAGGAAGCAATGGCAGCGGCAGTGTATGGGCCAATTCCTTTTAGTTTTAACAGCTCATTGTAGGTGCTTGGAAATACCCCATTGAGTTGATATGCAATGTGTTTGGCCGTTTGGTGGAGGTTCCTTGCCCGGGAGTAATACCCTAAGCCCTGCCACAGCCGTATTACCTCTTGTTCGGGGGCGTTGGCAAGGTCAGTGATAGTCGGGTATGTGCTAACAAATCGTTCATAATAGGGCAATCCTTGAGCGACGCGCGTCTGCTGTAGAATGATTTCGGATAACCATATATAATACGGATTTCGTGTTTGTCGCCAGGGCAAATCACGGTGTTGGTGGGTGTACCAACGGATGAGGGTTTCAGCAAAAAACTTGTTATTCAATGAATTCGGGAGTTTTTTTTTCAAATTAAGACAGAAAACATTTTCAAAATTAGTCGAAAATGTACTACTTTTGTGCGCTCAAATTAGGCCGTACGCTTATCAACACATCGGCATGGTAGAATTTTTGAAACTAATTTCCAAAGAATAACAATTTTATAACCTTAAAGTTTAATAAAAGTGACGAAAGCAGATTTAATCGCAGCAGTTGCCGACCAAACCGGCATCGAAAAAGCAAACGTTTCTGAAACAGTTGAAGCGTTTTTCTCAGTAGTAAAAGATTCATTAGCAAAAGGCGAAAATATTTATGTCCGTGGGTTTGGTAGCTTTGTAAACAAAAAACGTGCAAAGAAAGTAGCTCGTAACATTTCTAAAAATACGGCTATTGTTATTGATGAGCATTATGTACCAAGCTTCAAGCCAGCTAAAGTATTTGTAGAGCAAGTAAAAGGCTCTGATTTGTAATCTAAGAAGTAAAGTATTGTTGAAAGATTTAAAGGTAACGTGCAATGAATCGCTCCATCTTATTAGTAATTGTGTTTGCTACTGTGCTCACTGGCGGGCTCTATAGTCTTCCAAAAGTTGTGGTAAATACCAAGGAGCGTAAGTTGGTTGAGGGGAAAGAAAGCACTAAAACAAACGAGACTGAAGCGCCTAAAGAGCGTGCTTCGAGTCCGACAGAACATAGTGCACCTTTGACATCTGAGCAACAAAGCACTGTCAATAAGTTACTTCAACAATATACCTCAACAGCAGATTCAAAAGCAAAATCGACTGCGGCACTTCAATTATCAGACTTCTATTCTCAGATTAGAAAGTTTGATAGTGCAGCCAAATACGCCGAAAATGTGGCTCTTTTAGTGCCCACCGAAGCCAATTTGTTGCGAGCAGGTGACCGTTATTATGATGCGTTTGGGTTTGCTGTTGACAACCAAAAATTGGCAAAATTGGGGGAGAAAGCCCGCGAGTGGTACCAAAAAGCCCTCGATAAAAATCCAAATTTGCTAAATGTCAAAGCGAACTTGGCTATGACCTACGTATCGACCGAAACACCGATGCAAGGAATCATGATGCTCAGAGAAGTTTTGGCTGCCGACCCGACCAACGAAGTTGCGTTGTTTAATTTGGGATTGTTGTCAATGCGTTCAAACCAGTATGAAAAAGCAGTAGAGCGTTTTCGCCAACTGTTGAAAGTGCGTCCTGAAAATATGAAGGCACGTTTCTACATGGGAGTCTCGTTGGCACAGACAGGCAAAAACAAAGAAGCGTTAGAAGAACTTTTAATCGTAAAGGAAAAAGAAAAAGACCCGACCATTCAGGCAGCAATTGCTGAACTAGAAAAAGAGCTAAAGTAGTGGTTGTTAGCTATTTACGATGAAAGCCTTACAACAGAATCATTCAATTTTTCAATAACATTTAAAACATTTACGATTATGCCTTGCGGAAAAAAAAGAAAAAGACATAAGATCGCTACGCACAAACGCAAAAAGCGCCTAAGAAAGAATCGTCACAAGAAGAAATAATTTCTGACTCCAAAACCAAGGTACTTTTTTACCTTGGTTTTGGGGTTTTATATACATCTTCGATTATGTGTCGGACTTTGTAGTTAGTTTTTAACCATTCGCGATTTCACGCGGATTGGTTTTCACCCTCTATCCTTACATAACATTGAGTAGCGAATTAGTCATTAGTGCCTCACAAAAAGGTACCCGCATCGCTCTCTTGCAGGAGAAGCGACTCGTTGAGTACCAAGTAGAGGAGTCGGAAAGTAGTTTTACGGTTGGTGATATTTATTTAGGTACCGTCCGAAAACTCGTGACTGGCTTGAACGCTGCTTTTGTTGACATTGGATACGAAAAAGATGCCTTTCTGCATTACCACGACTTAGGCCCTAACGTCCAATCATTAAATAAACTGACCAAAGATGTGATTGCTAAACGCCTCACATCGGGAAAGTTGAATAACTTTAAGATGGAGCCAGAGATTGATAAACTCGGCAAAATCGATAAAGTACTCGGAAAAAACCAGCCCATTTTGGTGCAGGTTGTCAAAGAGCCTATTTCTACCAAAGGACCCCGACTTTCGTGCGATATTTCTATCGCAGGACGGTACGCAGTGCTAGTTCCCTTTTCTAATTCGGTCAATATTTCCAAAAAAATTACGGATAAGACCGAACGAACACGTCTGCATAAGTTAATGACTTCGGTCAAACCAGCCAATTTCGGCATTATTGTCCGTACTGTGGCTGCCAATAAAGACGTTGAGGAGTTGGATAAAGACATTCAAAACTCCATTAGAAAGTGGGAGCAAGGAATGAAAGCCTTGAGTGAGGCCAAACCACGCGACCGTATCATTGGCGAAATGAACCGTGCGTCTTCTATCATGCGTGACATGCTCAACGATACATTTGATAGCATCACGGTTGATACCAAAGAGATGTACGACGACATCAGGGACTTTATTCATACGATTGCTCCCGATAAAGAAAAAATTGTAAAACTTTATTCGGGCAAAAGCAAATTATTTGAACAAGTAGGTCTTGAAAAGCAGATTAAGTCATTGTTTGGACGCTCAGTGAGCCTTCCTGGTGGAGGTTATCTCATTGTAGAACACACAGAAGCGCTCCATGTAATTGATGTCAACAGCGGTAACAAGTCCAACAACGAGGAAAGTCAGGAAGATACTGCGCTTCATACCAATACTGAAGCCGCCAAAGAAATAGCCCGTCAGCTTCGCCTTCGCGATATGGGCGGTATTATTGTGGTGGATTTTATTGATATGCGTAAGCCAGAGCATAAAAAAGAACTGTACGACGTGATGAAAGCCGAAATGAAGGCTGACCGTTCTAAGTTCACGCTCTTGCCACTTACGAAATTTGGATTAATGCAAATTACGCGTCAACGGGTTCGCCCAGAATTGAACATCGTCACGCGGGAAGTTTGTCCAACTTGTAATGGCGCAGGAACCATTCAACCTAGTATTTTGATTTCGGATATTATCGAAAACAACCTCGAATATTTGTTGACCAAACAAAACGAAAGAAAGGTGTCGGTAGCCCTTCACCCGTACTTGCACGCGTACTTTACGGCGGGATTCCCGTCGCCCCGACTCAAATGGTTCTTTAAATATAAATCATGGGTTAAACTCTTAAAAGATAGCTCGCTGCCGATTACTGAGTTTAAGTTTTATGATAAAGATGGCGAGGAAATTGAAATCGCCACCACTTGATTCTTTTAAAAACATGTTTAAAGGGTTAAGAGTTATTAGTGTAGGAAATTAACCGAAACTAATAACTTTTGACCCTTGATAGTTTAAATGGTGTCTCACTGAGTGAAATATGAAAATTACAACTTTTGCTATTCGCGTTTGGCGGGTATTTTCAATGATAACTGTATTTGTTGCTTCAATGTATAGTTATAGTTTGTTTGGGCAAGAAGTGGGAGTGCATTTTAATGCCCTTGGCCAAGCAGACGAGTTCATGCTCAAATCTGATATATTTTATATTTTGGTAGGGTTGATTTTAACCAACAACGTGTTGCTTCTGTCGGTTGGTCGGGCATTGCTAAAATTGCCTTCAAACGTGCTGCCGATTCCAAATCAACCACTTTGGGCCGAACACCGCGAAGAGTTGAACGAGCATATTCAGAATTGGATATATAGTTTGGTGGCCATGATAAATACGTCGATTGCACTGACGATTTTTGCGTTGGCGACAGTAAACAATGAATTCAAATTTAAAATCGGCGATTTTAATGGATTGTTATACCTAATCGTTGGATTCCTTCTGGCGATTGTAGTGGCGTTGCCGATTCGCCTTATGATGAAACCAAGCTCGAATGATTAATGACGTTGCCCGAAATTCTTCTAGCCGACTACGAGTACGATTTGCCCGACGAAAAAATTGCGCGGTATCCCATTGAGCCACGAGATACGTCCAAACTAATGGTGTATCGAAATGGTGAAATCTTACACCGACAATTTACGGATGTAGTCAACTATTTGCCACTGAAAAGCTTTTTGGTCTTTAACAATACAAAGGTCATTCCTGCACGGGTGTTTTTTACCAAACCAACAGGAGCGCTGATTGAAGTATTCTTATTACACCCCGAAGCCCCCACTAGGGTCATCAATGAGGCCATGCAGCAAACTACCCACGCGGTTTGGAGTTGCATGGTGGGAAATAAAAAAAGATGGAAAGCCCATGAGACGCTTCAGTGTAATTTGTTGATTAATCAGCTTACCGTTACCGTTTTTGCCGATTGGGCAGACATGGATAAAAACTGGGTAAATTTTCGCTGGCAAGTTGCCGATTCACAGTCCGAACCTATCGAGCTTACTTTTGTTGAAATAATTCGCGCTTTGGGGGAAATTCCTTTGCCACCGTATTTGAACCGAAAAACGGAAGCGCAAGACCTCGAAACGTATCAAACGGTTTATTCAAAAATTGAAGGGGCAGTAGCTGCGCCCACGGCTGGACTGCATTTTACCGAGCAGGTTTTTGAAAATTTAGCCAATGCAGGAATAACGCATGACTTTGTGACGCTACACGTAGGGGCGGGAACTTTTCAACCCGTAAAAGTAGCCAATGCCATAGAGCACACTATGCACGCCGAACAAGTGGTTTATCGACGAGCGTTTATTGAAAATCTTCTCGTTCACTTGGAAGGAATTGTTGCCGTTGGAACTACCTCCATGCGTTCCCTTGAAAGTCTGTATTGGTTTGGGGTAAAACTTTGGCAAAACAAGACCAAAGTTCAGGATGGATTTTTTATTGAAAAATTGACGCCTTATCAGGACTATACTTCATTGCCTTCGGCGGAAGAATCTTTGCAGACAATTTTGGCGTACATGGAGCACCATGAATTGAATGAGGTAATTGGAGAAACCGAAATTATGATTTTCCCAAGTTATACCTTCAAACTATGCAAAGGGTTGATTACGAACTACCATCAGCCCAAGTCAACGTTGATGTTGCTTGTTGCCGCTTTTGTCGGGCCGAACTGGCGAACAATTTACGACGAAGCTCTTGCGAACGACTATCGCTTTTTAAGCTATGGCGATTCTTCATTGCTTTTGCCGTGACTCAGGTTTCTCAAAACCTGAGCAAACGCAACTCTAAAAAAATCTGAAAGTGCCTCTGGTTTTGAGAAACCAGAGGTAAGAAGCTACTTGATACGTGATTGAATGACAAAGTTGTCGTTTCGGGTAATTCCCCAAACGACAACTTCTTTTTTGTGGGTTCGGTCAATGGCGAAGCCCTGTCCTTCACTGGGTGTCGAAATCGTTTGAAGATACACAAGCGTAGAACCTCTTTCGGGAAGTTGGAGTACATAAAGCTCTGGTTTGTCGTGGCCAGTGCAATACAATTTTCCGTCAGGCCCCCATGTTCCGCCCGATGTACTTTTGGGTGCAAATGACTGTAAGAGAAATTCGGGGAAACCCCACGACGCAACTTGCTGCCACTGGGGAGTAAACTTAACGAGAGTCGTCCAGCGATTGTCGCGGCCTCCGTCAGAATTTTTATCAGAATAGTTGGCAAAAGCCACCCACCAATGCCCTTCGTGAAAATCAATCCAAGTAGCCGAGCCAGGAAAAAAGCCAAAACTGTGAGAGTCGATATGCGCCAGCGTATTTTTGTCAAATACCTCAATAGAACTACTCATGGGTTTGTTGGGGTAATTGGAGTGGGCACAATACAGCCGATTGCCAATAATCAAACCACTGTTGAGGTGTTTGAGAATCCCCGTGGAGTCACTCCACGTTTTTACTAATTTCCCGTCGGTTTTAGTGTGTTTTGAAATGGAGGTATTGTTGATGACGTAAAAAAAGGCCGCATCAACGGCGACTCCTTGCTTGGCTTCTTTGACCTGAAAACGAGTCACTTCCGTTGCTTTCTGCGTTTGTGCCCAAAGCCCCTGTGCCAATAAGGTAAGAAATAGAAAAAAGTATGTTTTCATTTTCAACCGATGTTCTGAAAGTATTTTTTTAAACCTGCTGCCTTATAAGGGCAATACACATACATTCTAAATAACATTTTATGCGATTTTTTACTTCTTTTCGAGCCGTTTTGTACGTTTTATTTTTGGGACTTTTAAGTTTTGGTACCCAGGCCCAATCTGGCGCTTTGTCGGATGTTGCCTTTATGAAAGGTCATTGGTTGGGTACGTTTAACGGAGGCCCAATTGAAGCATTTTGGGCAGCACCTGCGGGCGACAACCTAACGGGCTTCATGCGGATGATGAAAGACAACAAAGTAACGATGTACGAAATGTTGGTTTTTGAGCAAACGGAACAAGGGCCTATCGTTTTGGTAAAACATTTTAAACCAGGTTTGGTCGCAATGGAAGAAAAAGAGATTTCGGATCGCTACCGTTTTATCGAGGCTAAAAAGAACCAAGCTTTGTTTGAAAAGTCGGATGGAGCTGTTCGGATTATTTATGAACTTAGAACCCCTAATCAACTGGTCATTCAGCGGGGAAAACAAGAAGGTGGCAAATGGGTTTTTGCTGACTTATTTGTTTTTGCGCGTCAATAATTTCAAAATAAGGGCGTTGCTTACGGAACGCTCACCTTCATGGTCAAATTTTTTGTTATCGCTGGGGTAGTTTACTACCCCTTTTTCTTTGAGCCATAAAGTGGTTGAGCCACCGCCGTCGAGGTTGAGGGCGGATGAGCAGCCAAGCTGGCGAGTCAAAAAAGTAAGTTCTGATAAATTCATGCCATAGGATTCGGCTGATCGACCATCGACGGTAATCAGGAGTGTTTTGCCCGATTTGGTTGTACACACACACGAACGAGGGTGGCGGTTGTCGTTGAAAGCATTTTTTGGTAAAACTTCGTCTTTGTTTTCCCACCGCAATAAGGGGCCCGACAGCATTATATTATTATAAGGTAGAAGATATTCCCAACCCACCAAAGGTTCACCCCGTAAAATTTGAAATTTTTTTTTGTCAACGGCAATTCCTGCCTGACCATGAAAAGCAGCTTTTGACCCTTTTAAGGCACGGGTTGTATCGGGAGTTTGGCCGTTTATTTTGATAAAATCGACCGAACCACCGTTTTTAACGTCAAAAAAACCTCCGTTGATGGCCAAAAAAGCGTCATTTTCTTGGGCAAGTTGACTTGTTTTTCGCAATTGTCCTCTTTTTTTATCTCGTTTGTTCAACGAATCCGCAGTAATAATCTCCCAAACAAACTTCCGAGCCTTTCGAGAAACTTCGACAATATTGATACTTTGGTTGGCTTCAAACAACTCTTTTTGCTGAAAATGAGCGTATTTCCAAATCACACCTTTGGCGAGGGTTTCTGTTTTCCAAGGAGCATTGGCAAGTGCTAATGAATCTTTTGTGGTTTGCGCCGACGCAAACAGTACATTTAGGCAGAGCAAAAAAGTTAGCCGTTTCATTTTATTTTCTAATTTTGCGAGTCTTTAAAATATCAATCGAATTATTCTTCAAATATGGCAAAAGTTCCGGTTAATAAGCACCAGCCAATGTATCAAATGCCTACTTCACCATTGTCGGTGAAGACGAAAAAGTTTGCACTGGACAAAAAAGAGTACGTACGTATCGCATTGCGCCAAACGTGGGAACAACAAAAGATGTGGGTACTCCTTCCGTTGGGTCTTTTGTTAGTGAATGCCATTTTGGGAATCACGGGTGTGTATCCCAACATTTGGGCGTACATCGTTATTGTTCTTGGGGCAGCACTTTACGTCGGTTTTTGGTGGGTTCAATTTACAGGGGTTACTCAGTTAGAACAATATAAACAATTGTTTGAAAAGTATTTCTACGAAATTGATAGTCGTCAAATTTTGGTAAAAATTAACACCAAAGAAGGTGGTGTGATGCAATGGGACCAAATTCAGAGCGCGTACAAAGACAAAGAAGCCTATATCTTGGTCATGTCTCGTGGGCAGTTTTTGCATTTCCCAACGTCAGCCTTTAATTCTGAACACGACTTAAAATTATTTGAGCGTATTTTGAAACAAAAGAATTTGTTGGCAGAAACGAAATAAAGGTCGTTGACATCGAACAAAAAAAGTGACTGAATTTCCTCAGTCACTTTTTTTGTTTTAAAAAATGAAAAATTAAAATGCAAAAGGTGAATCAAAAAAGTGCAATTTTGTTATGTTTGCATACCGTAAGATAAATTGTAGTAAAGGCTTTATTTACAAACAGTTGACTATTTTGACTTTCGGATAGAAAGTGTGGTACTATTCCTTGTTTCTGAAAATAGTATAAAAACATTGAAAAGAATTATTCTATATTTGCGTTATAGACGTCCAAAAGTCAGCCAATTATTTTTATTTTTCCTTTGATTTATCCCATAAAAACGAATCTTATCCTTTGATTATGAGCTACTTGATTAAAGAATCCGACGGTTATCGCTACATTGATGAAGGCCAGGGAGATGTGCTATTGCTGTTGCACGGTCTTTTTGGTGCATTGAGTAACTGGGATGGGGTAATCACTCATTTTAGCAAAAACTACCGTATTATTATTCCGATGCTCCCCATTTATGAAATGAGCCCGCGCGAAGCAGGTTTGGAAGCACTGGTAACTTTTACGGAAGGTTTTGTGGCTTCTCAAAAATTGACAGACATGACCCTGATTGGAAATTCACTCGGTGGTCATATTGCTATTTTATATACGCTTACCCACCAAGACCAAGTAAAGCGTTTGGTGTTGACAGGTAGTTCGGGGCTGTTTGAGAATGGGATGGGAGGTTCGTATCCTAAGCGGGGAAGTTACGAATACATTTCGGAACGCGTGGCTTATACTTTCTATGACCCTAAGGTAGCGACGAAAGAATTGATTGATGAAGTGTTTGAAACGACATCCAGCATTCCTAAGTGCATGAGCATTGTCGGAATTGCCAAATCAGCACAGCGTAATAATGTGGCCAAAGATTTACACAAAATTCAGGTGCCTACCTTGCTCGTTTGGGGACTGAATGATACCATCACGCCGCCGCACGTAGCACACGAGTTTAATCGACTCATTTCAAAATCGGAATTATACTTCATCGATAAATGTTGCCATGCCCCTATGATGGAACATCCAGAACGTTTTAACGAATTGCTGGATCAATTCTTAGTGGAAAATCCCGTGGCTGAGTTAGCCTAATTTTTTTAACTTAGCACAATACAAAGTCGTCAATGGGGTAATAGCTGTTGGCGACATTTTACTTTTATTCGATATGGCTTCCGAACGACCTATTTCTCGGTATAGTTTTTTGCCTAAATGGCTTTCGTGGCTTGATTTTTTGGGGTTTCTCGAAAAAGACCCTTTTGGCAATTCGTTGTTTATTAAACGATTACTGATTTCAGGGATTGGCTGGTTTACCTATTGGCGATTTACGGTAGTCAACAAAACGGTGATTGAAGGCATTGAGCACCTTGAAAACCTTCCCGATAATAATGTCCTTTTTCTGTCGAATCACCAGACGTATTTTGCGGATGTTATTTCGTTTTACCATATTTTTTCGAGCGTAAAGTGGGGTTTTAAAAGTACCATTGTTCCGCCCTTGTACTTGATGGCACCTCGGGCTAGAAGTTATTATGTGGCTGCGAGTGAAACCATGAAAGCGGGTATAGTTCCCAAATTGTTTGGTTTAGGTGGAGCGCTGACAGTGGAGCGCTCGTGGAGGGCAGAGGGGAAAAACGTAAAAAGAGAACGTGACTCTAAAGCGGGTGATAAAGTGTATCAAGCATTGGGGCACGGTTGGGTAGTGAGTTTTCCGCAGGGTACAACCAGCCCGTATGCACCCATCCGAAAAGGAACGGCGCATTTGATTTTAGAAAACAACCCGATTGTTATTCCAGTGGTTATCAATGGTTTTCGACGTGCCTTTGATAAAAAAGGATTGCGTTTTAAAAAACGTAATACGACATTGACCGTTCGTTTCAAAGCACCCATTGAGTTTGATCAATCAATGTCGGTAGAGGAAATGGTTGAGCGAATTCGAAAGGAAATCGAGCAAGAAATTCCCTACGATAAAATGAAATGGATGCAGGGAGAAGAGGAAGGGTAACTGCCTACTTCTCAAAAATAGTGAAAAGCAGGCAGTCGCAGTTTTAAGAAAATAAATCTTCGATGCGTTCGAGCATCAAAATAGATGCCTGTGGGACAATGACGTATTTCTCATTGTTAAAAACGACATCAATCGCATTTCTCTGAAGGTAAATGGCAACATCACCTTCTTGGGCTTGAAGTGGCATGTATTTTACTTTTTCTTCAGTTTCTTTCCAAGGCTCATCATCGGTGGGAGTTGGGATAGGATAGCCAGGGCCCACTTTGATTACATAGCCACTTTGAACTTGTTCTTTTTCGGTAACGGTTGGGGGTAAATACAAACCTGTCGGGGTCTGATCGACTGGATTTTTAGGACGAATCAACACGCGGTCGCCTACGACGATGAGGCGTTTTAATTTGTTATCGGAGGTAATTTCGAGCATAGGTCGATTTATAAAAAGTTGTTATATTTTAATACTTCGTCGAAAGGGTGGTTTACTGAGCACAAATGCGGCATCTTCGTCGCCAAGCTTGACGGCTTTTTGGAGGTCTTTCTCCGCTTGTGAATGTTGGTGTAATTTGAGTCGAGCTAAGGCTCTCCACCGCAGAGACTCTGGCTCTTCTCCCCTTGAAAACCATACGGCTTTGTCAAAAGACAAAAACGCATTCTCAAATTCTCCCAGTCTAAACTGCGTTATTCCTCGATCAAGGTGAACATCAGGGAGGGTATTGTCAAAACTAATGGCCTCCGAAAAATCATACAAGGCCGAATACAAATTGTCTTCTTTCAAATTGCACTTGCCACGGTAGGCATAAGCCACTGCCGATTTTCGGTGGGTCTTTAACGCTTCGTTAAAAAAATCAAATGCCTTGCTATACTCTTGACGTTGAAAGAGTTCGATACCTTCCGAAAACCGCTTTTTGTCTTTTTCGCTGGGGGTGTCGTGATCGGTGAGATGGTACCGCAACACCAAATACGGGATAAAAAGTAAGATAAGCAGTAAGGTTTCCATACGCAATCAAGGTGTCAAGTGTGTATCAAATTTACAATTTATTAACGCGTATTTTAGAATTTGGGTTTAAGGAATGTAGAAAAATTCCGCCAAAACTTACAAACCTACTACCTATAAATGACGTTTGTTGCTTGATTATCCTTGACGCATTGTGGTTTTGGGTTGATTTTGTGGTATTTTTGATGCCAATTCTTCATTAACAAAGCAACTTAATTTTGTCACGCTAAACACCTGTCCAAAAATCATGAGTACTACTTCATCAACATCGACAAGCTACACAGATTTTTATCAAATTGATGATTTATTGACCGAAGAACATATTCTTGTCCGTGATGCGGTTCGCCAAATGATGGCGCGCGACGTGCAACCTATCATCGAAGAGTATGCGCAGAAAGGAACTTTCCCCGCCCATTTGATTAAGAATTTTGCAGAAATTGGTGCGTTTGGTCCAACCATTCCTGTTGAATACGGTGGTGGAGGGTTAGATTATATTTCGTATGGATTGATTACCCAAGAAATTGAACGTTGCGATTCGGGTATGCGTTCGACGGTTTCAGTTCAAAGCTCGTTGGTGATGTGGCCAATTTATGCCTATGGTTCAGAAGAGCAGCGAACAAAATATCTGCCAAAATTAGCATCGGGTGAAATGATTGGCTGTTTTGGTTTGACCGAACCCAACCATGGTTCTAATCCTGGCGGAATGCTGACCCGTATTACGGAGGCGGGCGATCACGTGATTCTCAACGGGTCAAAAATGTGGATTACCAATTCTCCCGTAGCGGATATTGCGGTGGTGTGGGCCAAAAATGAACAAGGACGTATTCAAGGGTTGATTGTAGAACGCGGCATGGAAGGTTTTACTACGCCCGAAATTCATAATAAATGGTCGTTGAGAGCGAGTGCAACGGGTGAGTTGGTGTTTGATAATGTAAAAGTTCCGAAAGAAAATATTTTGCCAAACGTCGATGGGCTGCGCGGGCCGTTGGGTTGTTTGGACAATGCCCGTTATGGGATTGCGTGGGGAGCGATTGGGGCAGCCATGGATTGTTACGAAACGGCGCGTCGCTATGCGCTTGAGCGGGTTCAGTTTGGGAAGCCCATTGGCGGGTTTCAATTACAGCAGAAAAAATTGGCCGAAATGCTTACCGAAATCACCAAAGCGCAATTATTGGCGTGGCGATTGGGAACATTGAAAAATCAAGGCAAAGCAACAACGGCCCAAATTTCGATGGCCAAACGTAACAATGTAGAAATGGCATTAAACATTGCACGGGAGTCTCGGCAAATGCTTGGCGGAATGGGCATTACGGGTGATTTTCCGATGATGCGCCACATGATGAACTTGGAGTCGGTCATTACCTACGAAGGTACGCATGACATTCATTTGTTGATTCTAGGAAATGAAATAACTGGAATACAGGCGTTTAAGTGATGATTTTAAAAACCATATAAGACATATAAGGGATTATAAGAAAACCTTCTATGCTCTTATATGTCTTATATGGTTCAAAAATAACCCACAAATCTAAATTATGAATTACAATCGTTTATTGCCATTTGCGGCGTTGCTAGTGGTGTATTTAGTAGGAGCATTTGGTGTTGATATTATGGATATTGATGCCGCCCAATATGCCTCCATTGGTCGCGAAATGGCCGATAATAACGAATTTTTAGAAGTACAATTTCGAGAAAAAGACTATTACCTTGATAAACCACCGTTGCTTTTCTGGGTGACAGCGATAGTTCTCAAAATCTTTGGGGCGACCAATTTTGCCTATCGTTTGGTTCCTATTCTGTCCACCTTGTTGGGAATTTATGCCATTTACCGTTTTGCCAAAATATATTACTCAGAGCAAACGGCCTACATTGCCGCCTTGGTTATGGGGAGTTGTCAGGCGTTTTTTTTGATGAACCACGACGTTCGTTGCGATACTTTGTTGACCAATTGCGTGACAGTTGCGATTTGGCAATTGGCAGAATACCTGAAACACCGAAAATGGTCTCATTTTATCGGTGCGTTTGTATTTGTCGGACTGGGAATGTTGGCCAAAGGCCCCATCAGCGTCATTGTTGTTGGGGCTGGTTTTTTTGTTGATTTTGCGTTAAAACGTCAATGGAAAAATATTTTTGACCCTCGCTGGCTCATCGGAATCTTCATTGTCGGCATCGTTTTGGTGCCGTATTGCATTGGTTTGCAACGTCAATATGGCTCGCACGGCTTGTACTTTTTCTTTTGGGAACAAAGCTTTGGGCGAATTACGGGCGAGAATGAATGGAACAATAGCCCAGGGTTATTTTTCCAATCGCACAATTTCCTTTGGAGCTTTTTGCCTTGGGTGTTGGCTTTTATTCCAGGGCTGGTTGATTTTATTCGAGAAATAATCCGCAATAAATTCCGCCTAGACGCCTCACAAGAGGCCATTTCTTTGGGTGGTTTTGTGTTGCCTTTTATGGCGCTTTCCACTGCCCAATACCAACTGCCGCATTATACATTTGTGGTATTTCCTTTGGGTGCCGTCATCACGGCGAGGTATTTGAGCAAGCTTATCGAAAACCCTTCCATTGGCGCATTTCGCTGGGTAAAAATTGGGTTGATTGTAACAACTTGCGTCATGGCATTGGCCATTTTGATTTTGTCAACCTGGGCTTTCCCGCTCGAAAATATTTTTTTGATAATCGTTTTTGGACTGTTGGCAGTACTGATTGTTCAGTTGTATAATAAAAAACGCCCCGCATTTTCGCAGCTCGTTTTTGCGCCACTACTCACTGCCATCGCCGCAAACCTGGTGATGAATGGTCATTTTTATCCATCTCTTTTACGTTATCAAACAGGCTCAGTCGTTGGGCAAGAAGTGGCAAAAATACACAAAGCCGAACTCCCAAATTTTGTCATTTATGACTTAGCACCCGAGGGAGAATATAACATTTTTCACAGCGCGCTGGACTACTACACGAGCCGAATTACTCCCGTGATTCGTACGGCATCTGCCCTTAAAACGGAGACCTCAAAACAGCCGAAACTGGTCTATACAGATGAGCAAGGATACACGTCAATCAAGGCTTCTGGTAGCGTTTTTGAAGTAGTAAACCAGTACCAAAATTTTCACGTGACAGGCTTAACTTTACCCTTTTTAAATCCAGCGATGCGCTCTACGGAGACTCGCCCGAGGTATTTGATTCGGGTAAAATCTTAATGCTTTCGTTCGTAAACTAAGAACGCATACGAATACAAATGTGACGAGTCGGCAGGAAATTCTTGCCGACTTTTTATATGAAAATCGGTTTCATTGAACGCAGGGAAAAACGCATCTCCTTCAAAAACGCCGTGTACCAAAGTGAGATGGATGCAGTCGGCGAGCGGGAGAGCTTGACGGAATATCTCTTCACCACCAATGACAAAAACTTCCTTATCTTCCTTGCAAAGTTCCAGTGCTTCTTCCAAACTACTAGCCCTTTCAAAGCCCTCATCAAGGGGGAAATCTGCTTGGCGAGTAATGACAAAATTCCCTGCTTTGGACCAAAGTCGGTCGGGTGTATCATAACTTTTTCGGCCCATAATCATTCGACAACCTTCCGTAACCTTAAAAAAATTAGCCCAGTCATTGGGTAAATGAGGCCAAGGAAGTCGGCCTTTTAATCCGATAGCACGGTTTTCGGACATGGCAGCAATGAGTGAAATTCGCATCGAAAGTAAGTTTAAAATCGTTTGGTAAAACTCAGTAAAATACAAAAACTAACAGTGTTAAAAAATAGAATACTTGTAAAATAAAATAGGGTAATAAGCTGATAATAAAACAAATGATGTTTGGCGTCTATATATAAACAAAACGGCGAGGCAAAATGTTGCCCCGCCGCTTGCTTCCTGTACTTAACTAACACTTTTTTATCTTTGTGTCTCTATTGAGCGCTTATTTACCAATGGCTTCTTCGCCCGTTCCTTTCACTGACAGAATCTTAAATTCGGTACGGCGGTTGAGGCGGTGGTCAGACTCAGCACAATCAACTCCGTTGCTGCAATCATTGACAAGTTCAGACTCTCCGTAGCCGCGTGCTTCCAAGCGTGAAGGAGTAATTCCTTTGCGAACCAGGTAATCAAAAGCAGCTCTGGCACGGCGTTCCGACAAGCGCAAATTGTAGGTGTCACTTGCGCGGCTATCGGTAAACGAACGCAATTCAATCATCATCGTTGGGTACTTTTTCATCAGCGCAACTACCTTGTCAAGTTCGCGGGCAGCTTCTGGTCGGATGAAGAATTTGTCGAGGTCATAGTAGATGTTATCAAGCGTAAAAACGTCGCCCGTTCCATACATACTCAAATCGCTTTCTACTACTTTGCGTTTGTTTTTCTTGTTTTTATTAATCGGTTGTTCGTTGGTTGCCAACTCATCACCTTCGGCGCGAAGGGCGTAGTTACGGTTAGGGTCAACCTCAAATTCGTAACCCCCATCTGGCCCCGTTACGACTGTTTTTTCTTTGCCTGTTTTCTCATCACGGAGTGTCACTTTTACCCCTTCTTGCGGTGACTGATTTACCTCGCGTTTTACAGTACCACGAAGGATTGTATTCTCACTTTTGTTAAGATAAATCGAAACGCTCATCTGTGGTTTTGACGACTGCGTCATGGTTGAAAACAACACATTGTTGGTGGCGTATCCTTCCTTGATGGCTTTGAAGTCATAATCTGTTTGGGCTTCTAAGCAGATTTTAGTTGAGCCATCAATTCCTGTTTGTTGAATGTCTTGGTTCGAGCCATTTTTTACAATTCGTACGTCAGCACCTTCAATGGGAGCACCCGTTTTGGCATCATACACTAGGATGTCGAGTGGGCGGCAAGTGCGACGGAAACTGTAAAGGTTGTCATCCGAAACACCTTTGGCACGGTTCGAACTAAAGTAGCCTGTGCCACGGTCTTTGTCAGTAATCAGACCAAAGTCATCTTTCTCAGAATTGATGGGAGCACCTAGGTTTTGAACACCTTTATAGGCAATTCCGTCCTTCAATTCGGCGTAGAAAATATCAAGTCCACCCAAGCCTTCGTGGCCATCAGAAGCAAAATAAAGATTACCACCACTATCAATGAACGGGAACATTTCGTTGCCTTCGGTGTTCACTTCTTTTCCAAGGTTGACAGGCGTACTCCACTGCCCTCCGTTGTATTCTACCACGTAAATATCGGTACCGCCGTAGCCACCTGGCATGTCAGAAACAAAATACAATTTAGTGTCGTCGGGAGAAAGCGCAGGGTGGCCGCATGAGAAGTCGTTGTTGTTGAAAGGCAATTCTTTTACATTTCCCCAATCTTTGTTCTTTTGGTCAGCGATGTAAAGTTTCAATTTATTTACGCCATCGCTACTTTTCTTTGCTTTACCGCTGTTATAGTTGTTGCGGGTAAATACCACTTTTGTATAATCTTTGAAAAAAGAGGCGGGGCCTTCGTGGTATTTCGTGTTGAGCGTACGGCTAAATTTCTCTGCTTTTGTTGTGGGCAAAGGTAAATCCTCACTTGTCGAGGCCGCTTCCGAGAGCGTACCAGAATTACCTTCTTTGGCAGCACCACTCAACGAGGCCGTTGAATTGCGATATACTTCGCGAACGCCCTTGAGGGCTGAAGTATCGGGTGCAAAATACAAATCTAAGAATGGTGTTTGGTTCCAGTTGAAAACGCGTTTGATCACACCCGATTCAGCGCGGGCAGAAACAAACACCAAACCACCTTTGTAATACATGGGGCTAAAATCAGCCTGACGTGAGTTCACGGGGAGGTATTCTACCCGATACATGGCCGAATCTTTGTAAAAACGATTCATGTCCATGTACGTGACCGTAAACTTGCGTCCTCGTAAGTCGGCTGATTGTGCCTCCGCGTATTTGCTGTACATACGCTGCGACTCGCGGTATTTGCTGTTGCTGGCGAGGGCTTGTGCGTAGTAGAGATAATTGCGGCTGTCGGCGTCAGGGAATTTTTCGACCAATTCCGCATAAATACGTTCAGCATTTCGGGTGTCTTGAAGACGTCGATAGCTGTAAGCTAATTTTTCGAGCGCTTCTTTTCGCTCGACGGGGTCAGCTTTTTTGTCGTTTCGAATAAACTCTTCATACCCACGCACCGCGTCGGCATAACTGTAGTCGTCGAATGCTCTGTTGGCCGAGCGTAGTCGGGCACTTTGGGCGAATAAATTGAGCGTTAGCAGGGTTAGAGCAAATCCCAACGCCATTTTAACTACGGTTTTCATTGTGTGTTATTAGTGTTACAGTAGCAGGAAAACAGGATTTCGCAAAGGGTACTCCAAATACTGTGCCAAAAGAAGTGAGCGTAGGGGCTAAGTTACAAAAAAATAAAAAAATATTTTTAGATAGTACTTGTAAATAGTTGTTTGTTAGGTGGTTGTGTCAAACTGAAATGCACAAATTGTTAAACTGTTTTCCGTTGCTTTGTACCGCTCATCAACGCGATGGCCCACCAGCCACACAATGTCATTGGCAGATTCCAGCACCCATACCTTTGATTTTAGGCTGCGGGGAATTTTAGAATCTATCAAAAAATCACTCACTTTCTTTCGTTTTCCCTGCATCCCCGACGGACAAAACCAATCGCCGTTTCCCCACGGTCTGAGCCGCAAAGGGAAGGTTAGTTTGTTAAAATCAAGGTAGGCGCTTTGGGCATAACCAAGAGAAATTGTTGCAAGCGAGTTCAATTTATGCCATTGTAGTTTTCCTTCCTGAAACGCCACTTCACCCGAATCAGCGGGAAGCAAAATAGGAGAGGGGGCAGCAGAAGGTCGTGGGGTAAGGAGCCAATGGAGGCGGTCATTGACCAATTGATGCGAAGCAGATAAAAATTGTTTTCCAACCGACTGATTTCTTTGTTGCCAAATGAGGACAGCTTGGGTGTAAGAAAAGCCATATTCTGCTAAATGATAATTCAGGTGCTCCGTCGGGCTACTTACATTTTCAAGAACCGCTTTGTTCAGCCACACGGCGTCATTTTTTGTTGAAACAAAGAGGCGACTGGTAGCGTCGATACTTTGGGCCACTATTTTTTCTACTTCTTGGATTCGTTCGGCCATTTGAAAAGCCGCCGCCGCTACTTGTGGATTAAGGTCACGAAGAACTGGTATCACATCATGCCGTAGCCGATTGCGCACATAATCGACCGACGTATTGGAACTGTCTTCTCGCCACGTAAGTTGTTTGTTAATTAGAAAAGCGTTGATTTCTTTTCTAGTAGCAAACAATAAAGGTCGGACGATGACGCCATTTTTGGGAAGAATACCATGAAGACCCGCTAAACCTGTCCCACGGGTAAGGTTGAGTAAAATTGTTTCTAGCACATCGTCTTGGTGGTGCGCGGTCAGAATAAAGTCATATTGGTGTTGAGCTCTTATTTTTTCAAACCAATCATACCGCAAATCACGGGCGGCCATTTGGGTTGAAATTCCGTTGTCATCGGCGTATTTTTTGGTTTGAAAGCGTGTAGTATAAAAAGGTACTTGATAGGTTTGGGCAAGGGTTTTGACAAAATGCTCGTCTTGCTCTGATTCCTCACCGCGCAACTGAAAATTGCAATGAGCAATAGCGAATGAATAACCTGCATCGTGGCAAAGCTGAGAAAGTACGACGGAGTCTATGCCGCCACTAACCGTCAACAACAGCCGATTTTCGTGGGTAAAAAGTGCTTTGTCCTGAATAAATTGTTCAAAGGCTTGTTGCATACAGCAAATGATTAGAATGACAGTGGCAAAGGTAAATGAGATTTGGCTAGGAATCTTCTTTGTACCTAAACGCTCATTTATTATTACTTGATACAAATGGAACCACTGGCCCGTGAAGCATTGACCGAATGGAAACGAATTCTTGCCTATTGGGAAAAATACGCTCCCGATTACGAACGTGGTGGATTTCATGGCAGGGTCAATTATGACAACAAACCTGTGGTGGATGCCGCTCGCTCAGTCATTCTTACTAGCCGTATTTTGTGGACGTTCTCGTCGGCGTACCGTTATTTTCACCGTCGAAAGTATTTGGTTTTGGCTGACAGGGCATACCATTACCTGTACAATCATTTTCGGGATGTGCAAAACGGCGGTGTTTATTGGTCAGTTACTGCAACGGGTGCTCCCCTCGATACCCGCAAACAACTTTATGCCCAAGCGTTTGCCATTTATGGAATCAGTGAGTATTACGCTGCTTCAAAATTTCAGCCTGCGCTAGATTTTGCCAAAGAGCTTTTTCAGGTGGTTGACAAGCACGGGTACGATGAAGAATTTGGCGGGTATTTTGAATCATTTGGCACAAAATGGGAAGCTGTTGATGACTTGATTCTCAGTAAGATGCCTTGGAATAAATCTCAAAACACGCATTTGCACCTCATCGAAGCCTTTACCAACTTGTATCGGGTTTGGCCCGATGTAGTATTAAAACAACGTGTCGGACACTTGCTCGATATGTTTCTCGAAAAGCTCATTGATTCTGACACCCACCGACTACGGCTTTTTTTTGACCAACGGTGGTCACCCCAAGCGCAAACGATTTCATACGGCCACGACATTGAAGCGTCATGGTTGCTGTGGGAAACCGCTGAAGTATTGCATGACCCCTCTCGCACGGAATTGGTAAAACAAAAGTGTATTAAAGTAGCCACGGCAGCTTGTACAGGACTGGGAGCGGATGGGGCTTTGCATTACGAATTTGACCCTGCAACCAATCACCTCAATCAAGAGCGTAGTTGGTGGGTATTGGCAGAACAAATGGTGGGTTTTTATAATGCGTACCAGTTAACAAAGGAAACTCATTATAAAGAGAAAGCAGAAAAAAGCTGGACGTTTATTAAAAAGTACTTCATTGATAGTCAGCGAGGAGAATGGTATGGGTCGGTGACGCCCGAATTGACATCAATCAAAGGGGACAAAATAAACTTCTGGAAATGTCCCTATCATAACAGTCGGGCTTGTTATGAAATGGTAAGAAGGTTGAGCGAAAAATAGCCTAGAATAAGCGCCCGAAACTAGAAAAGTCTCGGGCGCTTGTAAGTAAAAAAAATTAGCTACCCAATGGATGAAGATGTTTGAATGCCTCTAAGACAAAAACGTCATAACCCACCGCACGTCCACCTTCTTTTTCTTCAAGGGTAAACTGTACGCGGTCGCCGACGGTGAGGTCATTAAAATCAAATTCACGAAGACTTGTATAATGAAAAAATACATTGTTAGGAGGGTATTTGATAAACCCAAAACCATCTTTTAATGATAAGATAGTGCTTTCTTGGCGTTGCTCAGGGTCAAATTCTAGCGCTTCGGAAGTTTCTCTGATTCCTTCATCGGAAGCACCATCGTGTTCATTCCCCTGCTCGCCATCTACAGCGGAGTTTTCTTCTTGTTTCGGGAAAAACTTGATTTTGTTTCGAGGTACAAACAGCTGATTGGTGAGGGCTTCGTTGCGGCCATTGATGATGTCGTGCATCGCAATAGGATAGGTAACTTCCGAAAGGAGGTCTTGGGAGGTACGCGTAAAAAAGCGATTGCCTTCTTCATCGGTATATTCAAAATCCCAACCCAATACCAAAACGCGCGTACCAAGCGTATTTAGTTTACGGACCAAAGGAACGTAATCGCCATCGGCAGCAATAAGCACCAAAATGTCAAAACGTTTGTAAAAAGCCATCTCAAACGCTTCGAGAGCCAACCAAACATCAATGCCTTTTTCATATTTTTTGCCAAGTACACTTCTGACGGGCAAGTAATGGGTCGTAACCCCTTCAGACATAAGAATATCGTCAAAAACCCGCTCATAGTACAGCAAATCACCACGTTGGCTGGCTTCCCCTGCCGTCAGACGACCTCTAAAATAGTGAGCATCAACAATCTGGCAGAGTCTTGGAGTACTTCCTTCTAAATCCGCTACTTTTTGTCGAATAAAATCGTGTAAGCCATTAATACTAATACGACTGCGGCGTTCGTGCGTGTAGTTATAATAATTACTTACGTGTAAAAAATAATTTCCGTCATAAAAGACTCCGATTCTAGTGAGGTCTTTAGGGGTTTTGTAAGGCATACTTTTTAGTGATTAAATAGGTATAATTGATACATTTTTTTGCTAAGGAGAAAGTCTTTCTAGTTTCCATTCGTTTGATTCATAAGTATAGCATAAACGGTCGTGAAGACGACTAGGGCGTCCTTGCCAAAATTCAATTTGATGAGGAAGCACACGATACCCACCCCAATGTGGTGGACGAACAACGGCTTGGTCGGCAAATTGAGCTTCTAACTCCGCCCATTTTTCTTCTAACACCTTACGGTCGGCGATTGTTTGGCTTTGTTCCGATACCCAAGCACCGATTTGACTCCCACGTGGCCGAACGGCAAAATAAGCATCAGACTCCGCCGTTTCTACTTTTTCAACCTTTCCAATAATCCGAATTTGTCGTTCTAATTCAGGCCACCAAAAAGTAAGAGAAGCGACAGGGTGCTGGGCCAAATCATCGCCTTTGTGGCTAAGATAATTGGTATAAAAACTAAAACCGCGTGCGTTCACATCTTTTAATAAGACAACACGACCGTGGGGATACCCATCCCGACCAATGGTACTTAACACCATTCCGTTTGGCTCAAGGACTTGAGAAGCTAAAGCTTCGGCAAACCAACGCTTAAATTGATCAATTGGGTTTTCTAAAACATCTTCTTTACGCAATCCGTTTAGCGTATAATCTTTGCGAAGATGAGCAATTGTTGAACTATCCATTTGGAAGAAAAATAACTATAAATGAAAAACAGGCTTTAAAACACCGAAAAACGGCTATAATTATTATTTTTGCAAATCTAAGCGATTACGACCAAATTTACGATGATTAACGACGGAGCAGAACTTAGCGAAAGCGAACAACTCACTCAAGCGAGTGTAGAGGCCATGGAAGCGTTAGAAGTGGCTGATGAACAGGTAGTTGACTATGGTCAACTAAGCAGAAAAGACTTTGTTAGTTTGTTGGAAAGTCAGCTTGCATTGGCCAAAGGCGAAAATGCAAAACCTGCTGATTTTAAACGTACCGATGAGGTATTGAAAGAAGCGAAGGTCCATTTTGACCAAAGTAAAAAAACAGAGCGTGAGGAAGCCTTAAAAAAATATTTGGCTGAAAACGAGTCTGAAGATGGCTTCGAATTCAAACCTGACGAACTGACGTTGCAATTTGATGCGCTGTATCGCCAAATTAAGGACGTAAAAAATCATTACTTCCAGGACCTCGAAAAATCAAAGGATAAAAACTTTGCCTCAAAAACTCAGTTGCTCCAACGCTTGCGCGAATTGGTAGAAAACGATGAGAGCAATACTACGAATCCTGGGTCAAGCTGGCAAGAGTTCAAAAAAATTCAGGACGAATGGAAAGCTGCGGGAAACATTGCGTCGCCACACAACAGCACGCTTTGGGCAACCTTCCACGCGTTAATTGACCGATACTACAGTAATCGTAATATTTACTATGAGTTGAAGGAGCTTGACCGTAAGAAAAACTTACAGCAAAAAACTGAACTCGTAGAAAAAGTAGAGTCTTTGGCGAAGTCGCTCGAAAATGCGACCTTGTCTAAAGCCGTATTAGAAGAGGCAAATGCGCACTTTGACGAGTACAAGCACATTGGCCCAGGCCCTAAGGCGGAGCAAGAGGTGTTATGGCAACGTTTAAAGTTGGCCTTGGATGCTATTCATGACGCTCGTCGTGCCCAAGCGGATGCTCAGAAACACGTATTGGCTCAGAATTATGAAGTAAAATCGAAAATATACGAAACACTCGTTCCTTATACTTCATTCACATCAAGTAGCATCAACGAATGGAATGAAAAGACCAAAGAAGTGGTGGCCTTGCAAGAACAGTGGGTGAACACCAAAGGGCAAATGCTTCGAGAAGAAGGACGTGAGTTGAGTAAAAAATTCTGGGCAACGCTCAAAACTTTTTTCCATAATAAAGGCGAGTTTTTCCGTCAGTTAGAAGCTAAGCGAGAGCAAAACTTAAAATTAAAAACCGAGTTGTGCGAAGCAGTTGAGGCTATCTTAGAAACTTCAGAAGATTCGTCGGCAAATACGGATAAGGTAATTGCGTTACAAAAACAATGGAAGCAAATTGGGCAAGTTCCTGAGAAATTCAAAGATTCAATCTTTGAACGCTTCAAAAAAGCATGTGATGCGTATTTTGACCGTAAGCGTGCCAAAAACTCTGAGATTGAGCGTGAGTTTACCGAAAACTTGAGCTCGAAGCAGGCGTTGTGCGAAAAGATAGAGGCGGGTGCCAAAATCGAAGGTGCTAATTTGAAAGAATTGAACGCATTCAAGTCAGAATGGTCAAGCATCGGATTTGTGCCTAAGAAAGACATGCAAGCCATTAACAAACGTTACATCGACGCGGTTAATTCGTATGTAAGCGCTATTGGTAAACTTTCACCAAAAGAGCGCGACCAAGTGATGATTGATAATGATTCTTCAAACTCGAACGAAGGAGACTCGCGTAGCCTTCAGCGCAAAGAATCAGATATTCGTCGCCGCATGACCCAAATTGAAAACGATTTGACCATCTGGCAAAATAACATCGAATTCTTCGGCCGCTCTAAAAACGGAGAGAAAGTTCGTGCAGAATTTGAGAAAAAAATCATTGTTGCCCAAAAGCAACTCGCTGATTTAAAGCAACAACTAAAAATTGTTCGTGAAGCACTCTAAAATTTTTTAGAAAAAAGTAGCGTTGTATTATTAAAAACGCTACTTTTGCACCACGAAAAAAATGGAACGCCTCCATAGCTCAGCTGATAGAGCAACTGACTTGTAATCAGTAGGTCGCTGGTTTGATCCCGGCTGGGGGCTCTAAAGAGAATATCAACGAGATGATCTCTCTTGGGTAACACCAAATTTTTAATACAATGCCTCCATAGCTCAGCTGATAGAGCAACTGACTTGTAATCAGTAGGTCGCTGGTTTGATCCCGGCTGGGGGCTCTTTAAAGATTTTCGACGAGACTATCTTTTTTCAATTTTTAAGGTAATGCCTCCATAGCTCAGCTGATAGAGCAACTGACTTGTAATCAGTAGGTCGCTGGTTTGATCCCGGCTGGGGGCTCGCAAAGGCTACGAACTTCGTAGCCTTTTTTGTTTTAAAATTGATTTGATGAAATAAACGCCTCATAGCTCAACTGATAGAGCAACTGCCAGGAACGCCTGCCGCTTGTAATCAGTAGGTCGCTGCGGAGTCGCCCCTGCGATTTGATCCTGGCTGGGGGCTCGCAAAGGCTACGAACTTCGTCGCCTTTTTTGTTTTAAAATTGATTTGAAGAAATAAACGCCTCATAGCTCAACTGATAGAGCAACTGCCAGGAACGCCTGCCGCTTGTAATCAGTAGGTCGCTGCG
>NZ_JBYFCH010000023.1:52922-101058 GCF_057652295.1 Runella sp. R5_40
GGGTCGCCCCTGCGATTTGATCCCGGCTGGGGGCTCGTAAAGGCTACGAATTTCGTAGCCTTTTTTGTTTTAAAATTGATTTGATTAAATAAACGCCTCATAGCTCAACTGATAGAGCAACTGAACTTTTTGGTTTTTGTACGTCTCCTCACTATCTTGGTCTTCTTGATGAAAAAGATTCCATGAAACGTGCCGCTTTAGTTATCTTAATGTTTGCTGTAGCACTCACATTTGAAGGGTGTTGGTACCGTCAGTGCCCTATCAAAGGATGCAAAGTGAAATACAATCACAGTCATGGAAAGCGGGTGGTGCGCGGTAGAGGTACATTACCCAAACCTTACCTGTTTGGAATGCCCAGAACGAAAGCTGAAAAGCGCAGCCAAGCCTCCGAAAAACGGGGTAAACGTCGCTAATTTTGCCTATCTAAAGTATTTGGTGTATTTTTGTACATATAAGCATTTAAATTTAATTTATGTCAGAAAACACCAGCAACATTATCCCAATTAACATCGAGGAGGAGATGCGGACGGCCTACATTGACTATTCAATGTCGGTAATTATCTCGCGTGCCCTTCCCGATGCCCGCGACGGACTCAAGCCCGTCCACCGACGGGTGCTTTATGCTATGTTTGAATCGGGCTTCCTGCACAATCGCCCCTACAAAAAATCGGCACGTACGGTCGGGGACGTAATGGCGAAGTATCACCCACACGGGGATTCGTCCATTTACGATACCATGGTTCGTATGGCGCAACCTTGGTCGTTACGCTATCCATTGATTGATGGTCAAGGAAACTTTGGTTCGTTAGATGGAGATTCGCCCGCAGCGATGCGTTATACCGAGTCACGTCTCAAGCGCATTGCAGAAGAAATGCTGGTGGATATCAACAAAGATACCGTCAATTTTCAACCAAACTACGACGATTCGGACGAAGAGCCAAGTGTTCTTCCTGCCAAACTTCCCAACTTGCTCCTCAATGGTTCATCAGGGATTGCGGTAGGTATGGCGACTAACATGGCACCTCACAACCTCACCGAGGTTCTTGATGGTACCATCGCCTACATTGATAACAACGATATTACCGTTTCTGAATTAATCCAGTACGTCAAAGCGCCAGATTTCCCAACAGGTGCGATTATTTACGGATACCAGGGGGTTCGTTCTGCTTACGAAACAGGGCGTGGGCGCGTGGTGATGCGTGCAGTGGCAACTTTTGAACAAACTAAAACGGGACGCGAGCAAATCGTAGTGACTGAAATTCCGTACATGGTCAATAAAGCAGATATGATTAAACGTATCGCTGATTTGGTCAATGAGAAAAAATTAGAGGGAATTTCAGCCATTCGCGATGAATCTGACCGCGAAGGTGTTCGTATCGTATTTGAGTTGAAAAAAGACAGTATCCCAAATATTGTTTTAAACCACTTGTACAAATACACCCCGTTGCAGTCTTCGTTTAGCATCAATAACGTTGCGCTTGTAAAAGGACGTCCTGCACTGCTCAATCTCAAAGACCTTATCAAATACTACGTTGAACACCGTTTAGAGGTTGTGACGCGTCGTACGCAATTTGAACTCAAAGAGGCCGAAAAACGAGCACACATTCTACAAGGTTTGTTGATTGCCTTAGACAATTTAGATGCAGTCATCAGCCTTATCCGTAGTGCGCGTGACCCAGAAACTGCCCGTAATGGTTTGATTGAGCAATTCAGTTTAAGCGAAGCCCAAGCTAGAGCCATTCTCGATATGCGTCTTCAACGTTTGACGGGTATGGAGCGTGATAAAATCATTCTTGAGTACGATGAGTTGATGAAGTTAATTGCTGATTTACTGGATATTTTGGCAAATGAACCTCGTAAATTCCAAGTTATCAAGGACGAACTTGCCGAGCTTCGGGCACGATATGGCGACGAAAGACGCTCAAAAATTGAGTACGCTGCCGAAGAGTTTGCCGATGAGGACATGATTGCGGACGAAGAAATGTTGATTACCATTTCGCACCAAGGTTACGTTAAGCGTACCCCTTTGAGTGAGTACCGTACCCAGGGCAGGGGAGGAGTAGGGTCTCGTGGTGTTACTACCAAAGATGATGACTTTACCGAACATTTGTTTTCGGCAACTATGTTGAACTACCTTTTGATTTTTACTGAGTTTGGTCGTTTATATTGGCTAAAAGTCTATGAAATCCCCGAAGGGTCAAAAGTATCAAAAGGCCGACCTATTCAAAATCTTATCAACATTGAATCGGGTGATAAAGTACGTGCCGTAATCAACGTGCGTACGTTAAGTGATGCAGATTACATCAATAACAATTACTTGATTATGTGTACCGAATCGGGTACCATCAAGAAAACCCTCCTAGAGGCCTATTCACGTCCACGGGTTAATGGAATCATCGCCATCTCAATCAATGAGGGAGATCGCTTGTTGGATGTAGCCCTAACCAATGGTGATAACGAAATTGTCATTGCCTCAAAAGAAGGTAAAGCCGTTCGATTCCACGAAAGCCGCGTTCGCCCGATGGGTCGTACCGCAGCTGGAGTTAAAGGGATAGAATTGGGTGAAGAAGGAAACAACAAAGCGATTGGTATGCTTTGCGTGAGTGGTACTGATAAGCAACTTTTGGTAGTTTCAGAAAATGGGTACGGAAAACGTTCGCCTATCGAAGATTATCGGGTTACCAACCGTGGAGCAAAAGGGGTAACTACCCTCAACATCACGGATAAAGTCGGAAACCTTGTTGCCATCAAAGAAGTGAGCGAAACCGATGATTTGATGATTATCAACCGTTCTGGCATTGCCATTCGGATGTCGGTTCAAGAAATTCGGGTGGCAGGTCGCAATACCCAAGGGGTTCGCCTTATCAAACTTAGCGACAGTGACGAAATTTCGTCGGTTACTCGGATTGAAAAAGACGAATTGGAGGAAGAAGAAGGGTTGATAGCGGACAACACCACTGAAACACCTGAATCAACCGAAACGACTGAATAACAATAAACCTAACGAGTATCCGTTTTTTGCACAAATTTTCAACTTAACACTTAACACAACGAATCCAAAAATGAAGAAGCTGTTTTTAATGTCTGCTTTCGGATTGTTTACCGTTTCTGCCTCGGCTCAGGTGGACAAACTTTTGTTAGAGCAAAAGAAAAAAGACAAAGAGAAAAGTGATAAAGCAATTGCAGATCCAAAAGCGGCTGCAAAATCTTCAACCTGGTTAGATCGCGGTAAGCTCTATGATGAAATCGCTCGCTTATACACAGAAATGGACTCAAGTGCTGCAATGGTGGCCTATGATTCTTTCAAAAAAGCAGTAGAGGTGGATGCGGCAAAGCCAGGAAAAGTAACCAAAGAAGCCCAAAAGTTTTTAACAGGTGGTACAGATGACTCTGGTGTGAACTTGGGGCAAGCGCTTGTTAAACAAGGAGCTGAGAAGTTTCAAGTGAAGAATTATGCAGGTGCTATTAAATTTTTTACGGTAGCCCAAGAAGTTAATCCAAAAGATACCTTAGCACCATTATACGGAGCTTATAGCGCCATGCAAAGCCAAAAAAATGATGTGGCGGCTACAATGATGGAAAGCTATATCGACAAAGGAGGTAAAGATGCCAGCAACTATTCGTTATTGGCTCAGCTATACCGGGTAGAAAAGCAAAACGATAAGGCGCTCAAAATCCTTGAAAGAGGAATGACAGCGCTTCCAGCAAGTAAGGCTGCTTTTAAGTCAGAGCAAGTAAATGTGTACTTGGATATGAATAAAATGACAGAAGCTAAGGCTGGTTTGAAAGAATTGATTGAGCTTGATCCTAAAAATGCCCAATATCCGTTGAACTTGGGTATCATCAATGACAACGAAGGTGCAGTCATTGCCGCTGAAATTCGTAAATTGAAAGATGGCGCAAAAAAGACGACTAGTGTAGAACGTAAAATCAAAGATGCAGAGGAGACTGATAAGGTTTTCGCAGATGAAATTAAGCGTATTGCTGGTTTAATTGCAAAGCAACCAAAAAACGCTGATTTAAAGCGTCAAAAAGCAGAAGCTGAAACCAAGCAGAAGGAAAACAAAGTAGAGTGGGAAGCCGCTAAAGCAGAGTTAGCAAAAGCAAAAGAAGAAGCGGCTGCTTTGGGGGATGTAAGTGCAAAATTAGCGGATTTGACAGCCAAGCAAAATGTATCACGTGCGGCAGCTAAAGAAGCCTACGACAAAGCATTGAGCATTGATGGTAACAATTATGACGCACTTTTCAATTTAGGCGTATTTTATTTTAACGAAGCAGTTGAAATGAAAGCTGTGGTTGATGCGATGGACATGAAAGACTACAACACGAAAGGTAAAGAAGTAGAAGCCAAAGTGTGTGGTAAATTTAAGCAAGCACAACCTTACTTCGTGAAGGCAAAAGCCATCAAAGAAGAAGAGCAAGTGGTAGAGATTATGAAGCAATTGGATACCATTTTGAAGCAATTTGAAGAGAAAAAAGTTGTTTGTGAAGAAGCAAAATAACCAAAATTAACTTCATTAAAATTAAAAAGCAGCATCTGAACGATGCTGCTTTTTTTGTGCGTGGGAGGGGAGGGGGCTAACGTAAAACCTTGATTTCTTGGATATTAATCTCGTCAAATTCGGGAGTTTTACCCCAGCCACACGTGACTTTTTTCTTCTTCCCAGTGAGTTCAAAGCTCATTTCGACTTCTAAAACGTAAATACCATATTGATCTTTTGCTTGCGAGATTAAGGCGTTTACTTTCTCATTAGAAGCATCGTTGGCAACATAGGAGCCAATTTCATCGGTCAAATTTACTTCAAAGTGCCAGCCACAGCCATCAACTGCGAGTGCATTGACAAGTTTTGCTTTTGTCAAAACACGGTTAGAATTTACATCAGTCTGACAAGCCGTTATCAAAATGCCTAAAAATAAGGTGATTATGATGGTTTTCATGAGAATATGTAATTGTTCAAAATTAGTTTATACAAAGTAAAAGAAAGACGTCTTTTTGTATAAAAAGGTTGTAAATACAGTGGATTTAAGGCAGAGGTTAGAATTGTAAATGTTTTATTTAACATAATATAAATTATAATACATTTATTTCTTTCTCTTTATAGGATAAAATAACAATATATAGGTACAATAGAATAGAGATAATGGTGTAAAAACTTATATTTGGTATGATTTGTGATTTCAGCGTCACTAACGTCCTAGAACCTAATTGTATCATCCTATGAATAAAGGAATGATTCCTGCTTTGAAAAAAACGACCAAGAATGTCAAGAAGCGTCGTCAGCAAATGCCGATGCCAACGGATATTCAGGATTACTTTTTTAATAGCGACTCAGCGAGCGCTTATGAAAAAGCCCAAGAACATTTTCCCGTTGAGCAAAACCAGAGCATTCGACATCTTCACGGAAAGTACGAACGGTATTACTTAGATGAAGAGCGAAAATTAATTATCAAGGATTTGGTAAGTATAGGCTCCGACGGTAAAGTGATTGTACGGTCGTTGAACGGGATTTATAAAGGAACGGGAACGTATTTTATGAATGCGACGCTCTCCATCAATTTAGTATCCATCAATGACGCGGAATCTTTCTGCGCCCAGCTACTGGCCTACGTAGGTCGGTTTAGCTACGATGACATTGAGTGCCTTTACACCATTTGTTCGACCATTGATGGACATAACGTTCCTATTGCTCGAATGGAGGTTTTGCTACCTGCCGATACTTTTGGATTGTTACCCGAGCACATCAAACTTGATTCGCAAGGTTTTTATAAATTGAACTTTAAATACCCGCATCTCTTAAAAATTCTACAAGCGCGGCAGTTGCGTTCTCAAGGGCGTGTTACCTGGCCCTAAACACCACACTTCTACCCTTTTGAAGTGAAAAAAATAAGCTATTGATAATGAGATAGTTATGTATTCACGTGGAACGTTTGTGAAACATGTGTGGAACTATTATTTGTAATATCCTGATAGCTAGTGTATTATGAAGTATTTGCACTGTTTCATGAACATAAAGTCTATTTAGTCTGTATATTAATATTTTTTAATAACTAATGATAGAATGCTCCCCCATTGAGGATAAAAGCAAACACATTTTTTAGCAAAGCAATGCGGTTTGATAACTTTCAAATAATCAATAAAGGGCCACCTAAGCGATTTAATCATAAAAGGAATCCCTTTTTATATCTTGATATTTTTAATCGTTTTATGGGCTTAAAAAGTAAAATAAAACTGATTTTTAAACCAAGATTCGCAAGCGCTTTTGGTAGATACTTTTAAAGTTAAAATCAAAAGCGCTTGCGTGATAAACAGGGTAAATTAAAGCGGAAACTACTGACCAAGTAATTGATTTATTTTAGAGTTAGGATCGACGGGAATTACTTGGGAACTTCCATCGTCATAAACAATGGTTATAAGCACCGCCTTGCGAGGTTTTGAAACATCACTGGAAAACGAAGTTGCGACAGGTTCTTGCTTGATTTGTGAAGAACGAGAATCCACTGTAGCTGTAATCTTGTTCGACTTGTCTTTTTCACGCAATTCTGACGCCGTTTGTGCTTGAAGTTTTGCACCTCCATAGCCCTGATTTTCAATGAGTTTAGCTATTATTTTGTCCTCTTCAGGGGTCTGGGTTTTAAACCAATCGAAGCTGTATTTTGGGTTCCAAGCCACTATTTTCTCCAAAATGTCCTGACTTGGGCGATTTCGGTAGGCTAAGATGTGAGAAATGGTAGAACGTTGCACATCGATAGCGTCCGCAAACTGGGAAGCGTTCAAATGGTTTTCATCAAGGATTACCCGTATTTTATTATTTTTTAGAAAGCGAGTGTCGGTAAAATCGGAATAGATTGCCATAGAATTGTAAACGGTTATTGTTTACACAAATGTAATAATATGTAAACAATAAACAAATGTATGTTTACATAAGTAATAAAATGTTTACCAAAGTTAATTGATTTGTGGTTACAGAATGTTTACATACTTGATTTTGTACAGTTTTGTAAACACTTGTAAATTAATGTAACTATCTCATTTATAGGTAGTTGGTTTTTATTTACGGCAACACCTTGTGTAATTGCCGTAAAATTGTCTTTTCGAACATTTGAAAAAAATTTACCATAATTTACTTGTAAACATTGTAATTTGGATTTATGTTTGCATCAACAATTGCTGAAGATAGCAGAGGTAATTCTCACTATTGGAAGAGTTTGCTGACACGACAGTAATTTTTATGGGGTAATAGCACAAAAAAAGAGACACTATGAGTGTCTCTTTTTTTATAATGCGCAATGGCCTCTCTCCTCGCCTGCTTAAACAGCAACGTTATTTTCTCTGAGAGCATCATTAAGCGATGTTTTTAAGTCGGTACTAGCCTTTCTTTTGCCTATAATTAAAGCACATGGCACGTGATAAGTGCCCGCTGGAAAGGTTTTTGGATAACTTCCTGGAATAACCACGCAATCGTCAGGAACGTATCCTTTGTATTCGATGACGGTATCGCCAGTCACATCCAGAATTTTTGAGCTACCAGTAATGGTTACTCCCGCTCCTAGAACTGCACGCTTTCCAATGTGAGCACCTTCTACTACGATACAGCGTGATCCAATAAAAGCACCATCTTCTATAATGACAGGCGCTGCTTGTGGTGGTTCCAATACGCCACCTATTCCTACGCCTCCACTAAGGTGCACGTGCTTTCCAATTTGGGCACAACTTCCAACAGTTGCCCAAGTATCGACCATCGTGCCTTCGTCAACGTAGGCGCCGATATTAACATAAGAAGGCATCAGAATAACCCCCTTTGCTAAATACGCTCCAAAGCGTGCTACAGCTGGTGGTACGACCCGTACGGCTAAAGCGTCGTAGCCAGTTTTTAGTTTCATCTTGTCGTGGTATTCGAATATACCAACTTCCTTTAGTTCCATTTGACGGATGGGGAAATAAAGGAGGATTGCTTTCTTAATCCAGTCGTTTACTTGCCATCCTTCTGCTGTTGGTTCTGCAACTCTGATGTTTCCATCGTTTAAGGCGGTGATAACTGTTTCTACTGCCTTGATGATTTCTGGGTCTTTGGTGAGTTCTCTGTTCTCCCAAGCAGCTTCAATTTGTACTTTTTCTTTCATTCTTGATTAAAGTTGTACTTCAATTAAATTAATCTAACCTTCTGATATAGGTTTATTTAAGGTTATAACACTCTTAATTTCTTTAATATGCAAAAATGTACTTTTCTATAGGATTATATTATTTTGTTGCTTGTAAGTGTGTCTTGTGGCTTTTATGGTCTTGTTCAGCGTTTCTTGCACTGTAGTTTCTGTGATACGTATGTTTCAATGCTTTTACTTTCTTTTGGGTTTATACTGTAATTTACTAATAAATACACTCTTTTCCAACTTTACGTCTGTTTTACTCTCCTACTCTATTTTCTATTTGTATCCATTCGTTTTGGTTTATATTTACTAATGCTTGTTATAATCCTTTTTAGCTAAATTGTGGATTTAGTATTTAATTTAGCACCATTATCGACTACTTAGTATAATTATTAGTAAAATACTAAACATTATGCTAAGTATTTAGCAATATTACTACGTCAATACTAAAAATACGTCTATTTGTTAGTAAAAAATACTAATATCTACTAAAGTGAGGTAAGCTATTTTATCGTATTGCTAAAAAATAATCCTTTAACAAATAAAAAAGAAATAAGTATCTTTGCCCATGAAAGTAAATAAAGATGTCCCATTAAACCACCAAAAAGCAAAATGACAAAAGTAAAAGTAGCAATCAACGGCTTTGGACGTATTGGAAGATTAGCATACCGTCAGATTTACAACATGCCAGGCATTGACGTAGTAGCTATTAATGACCTTACTAGCCCTTCTGTACTAGCCCATTTGCTAAAATACGACACAGCTCAAGGTAAATTCAACGAAACTGTTACATCTACAGATAATAGTATTATCGTTAATGGTGAAGAAGTTACTATCTATGCTCAAAGAAACCCCGCAGAAATTCCTTGGGGAGCACACGACGTGGATGTAGTATTAGAATGTACTGGTTTCTTTACTGATAAAGCCAAAGCAGAAGCACACATTACTGCTGGTGCAAAACGCGTTGTTATCAGCGCCCCTGCTACTGGTGACCTTAAAACGATTGTTTTCAACGTTAACCACTCTATTTTGGATGGTTCTGAAACAATTATTAGCTGCGCAAGCTGTACAACCAACTGCCTTGCTCCGATGGCAAAAGCATTAAACGACAACTTTGGCATCGAAATTGGTAGCATGACCACTGTTCACGCTTATACAAACGACCAAAATACCCTTGATGCTCCTCACCCTAAAGGCGATTTGAGACGTGCTAGAGCTGCTGCCTCTAACATTGTTCCTAATAGCACAGGTGCCGCTAAAGCAATCGGCTTAGTATTGCCTGAACTAAAAGGAAAATTGGACGGCGGTGCGCAACGTGTACCAACAATCACTGGTAGCTTAACCGAATTGACTGTTATTTTGAATAAGAAAGTAACGCTTGAAGAAGTAAATGCTGCAATGAAAGCCGCTAGCAACGAAAGTTTCGGATACAACGAAGACGAAATCGTGAGCAGCGACATCATCGGTACTTCATTCGGTAGCTTGTTTGATGCAACGCAAACAAAAGTTGTTACAGTTGGCGATAAACAATTGGTAAAAACAGTAAGCTGGTACGATAACGAAATGAGCTACGTAAGCCAGCTCGTTCGTACAGTTAAGTTTTTTGCACAATTGATTTCTCAATAATTCGCAAAACCCGCTTATTAATTTGAGAAAACATAGCTTTTGATTTCTCCTATAATAATGGTTTCTCATTTAAAGGGGCTTTCTCAATCATGAGAAAGCCCCTTTTTTATGCCTCTCTCCTATTCCTTCTATCACAAATAAATTAATATAACTTATTGATAATAAGCTACTTATTTTTTAATATGAATAATTATTCATATTTGAATTTTTATTCATTTATAAGAAAATAAAAAAGGTACTTCTTCATTCAAAGTACCTTCAGATTCATTTAATTTCTTAAAAAGCGACCCCGCAAATAGTGAACTGGAAAGCCTTTTTCGGTAAAAATTTTCTCAAAACGCGTCTTAATTCCGAAGTGTTCGGCGTGTAATTCTGACTGATAAAGGTCAAAAGTAGCAACCAAATCATAAAATCCAAACTGCGCAAGCTCCTCTAATGTAAAGTCAAAAAGCTCTCTATTATCAGTTTTTAAATGCAACAGCCCGTCTTTTTTAATAACAGCCACATATTTTTCCAAAAAGTGAGGATGCGTTAATCGACGTCTCAGGCTCTTTTTAATATTGAACGGGTCGGGAAAAGTTATCCAAATTTCGGCAACCTCCCCTGCTTCAAAAAAGTTTTGGAGAAACTCAACATTCGTTCTTAAAAAGGCCACGTTTTTTAAACCAAGTTCCATAGCCTGCTGACTGCCTATCGCCAAGCGGTCTCCTTTGACATCAATCCCAATAAAATTCTTATCTGGAAAAACTTGGGCTAATCCGACCGTATATTCACCTTTTCCACACGCCAATTCAAGCACAATGGGATTATTGTTCAAAAAGTAGGTTTCGTTCCATTTTCCTTTAATGGTTTCAAACAAGGGTTTTCCTACCTCTAATACATTGGTAGCCAGTGCATTTGCAGCAAAACGTATAAGTTTCTGACGGCTCAAGATTTTAATATTTAAAAGTTAACTGTAATCTGGTACTGTATAATCAATTCTCATCGAATTGTAAAAGTACAAAAAACCACATTTTGAATAAAAACATTTAAACCTATTTATATAACATATATAGTAATATAAATAGGTTTTATAGACTACTATTACACCTCAGCAACTACGAATGTACTACCGCCAATATAAATAATATCGGTAGGTAGGGTTTCACTAAGAGCTGCGTTAAAAGCTTCCGTTACCGAGGGATACGTCTCCCCCAATAAACCTAAAGAGGCCGCAACGGTTTGTAGTTCGATTGCAGGCAAAGACCTTGGTAAATCAGCCGCGCAAAAATAGTAAGTGGCCTCTTTTGGAAATAACCCCAGTACGCCAGCTACGTCTTTGTCTTTGACAAAACCAAGTACAAAACGTAATCCTGTGTAATCGTAGTAATGGAGTTGGTTCAGGGTTTCTTTGAGTCCTCCCTCATTGTGAGCGACATCAGCCACCACCATTGGCATTTGTTGTAAAACTTGCCAACGTCCTTTCAATTGGCTGAGTTGCGTAGCCTGGGATAAACCTGCTTCAAGCTGTGCCTCGCTTATCTCCCACCCTTGCATTCTTAATTCTTCTACCGCCTGCAAAACACCCAAGACATTTTTAGCCTGATAACTACCAAGTAAGTCTAGTTTGTAGGTTTTAATTACCGAAGTAATAGACTTAACAGTAACTTCTCGATACCCAGCAGCTAGCGAAGTATCCATGATTTGGAAGTGTTGATCAGCAAAGACAATGGACGCATGACATTCCTGAGCTTTGGCCCGAAAAACGGGTTCCGTCTCAGGCTGAGTTTCTGAAATCACTACGGGCACATGGGGTTTAATAATTCCCGCCTTCTCTCCCGCAATTTTTTCTAAGGTATCTCCCAATAAATCAGTATGGTCGAAACTGATGTTGGTGATGACTGACAAAAGGGGCGTAATGATGTTTGTAGAGTCCAGCCGTCCGCCCAAACCCACTTCTATGATGGCAATGTCCACCCGTTGGTGTGCAAAGTAATCAAACGCCAACGCCACACTTATTTCAAAAAATGAAGGTTGTATGCGCTCAATAAGGCCTTGGTGGTTGGCGACAAAGTCCACAATCGTTTGCGTCGGGCACGGTTGTCCATTGATTTTGAAGCGTTCGGTAAACGACTTTAAATGCGGTGATGTGTGTAATCCGACAGTATAACCCGCAGATTGTAACACCGCCGAAAGCAAATGTGAGGTACTCCCCTTGCCATTTGTGCCTGCCACGTGAATGCTTTTAAACTGAGTATGTGGGTTTCCCAAAGCTTCACACAAGGCCGTAATGTTGGTCAATCCTGCTTTCATCGCCGCTGCTCCTACGCGATGAAAAGCGGGCAAGCGGCTGTACAAATAGGAGATGGTTTGTTCGTAGTTCATGGGATAACAAAAATAAAGGGGCAATTTAGCCCCCTTATTCCCTTTCTAGGGATTTTTTTATGGAAAGAATTATCTACTCTTGATGTTAAAAGTAATGGTTCCTTTGGACGTGGACGGCACATTTTCTGACTTTGGTACCAATTTCATTCGGCTAACTGCACGTTTATAGACTTCTACCACCGACTGGCTAACGGTTGATTCTTTCACCCGCACGCCGATGATGTCACCCGTATCGTCCACCGTAATTTCAAAAACAATCCGCCCCGATTCGTCAGAATCGTCATTCACTTGCGGACGGGCACCCATTCCCCACCCTGATACGTTGAGGGCCAAGCCTGTTTTAGCACCGCCTGGCTTACCATAGAGACTTCCAGCGTCGATACTTCCTTTGGGGTTTCCTTGGTCTCCTACCGTTCCAGGTTTGTCTCCATTGTTATTACCGCCCGTTCCCGAGGCTGTTCCGTTGGTTCCATTGCTTCCTTTTGAGCTACCCGATGATTTTTTAAACAAAGCATCTTCATCCACTTTTTTGGGCTCAGGGGCAGGTTTTGTAGGAGCAGGTGGCGCGGGGGTCGTTGCTTTTGACTCCGTTTTGGTAGGTTTGGTTTCTGCCTTTGTCTCGACGGGACTTTCCAATTTACTTGTAATTGGCGGTTTTACGGGCGCCGTTTTTACTGGTTTAGGCGTTTCAACTTTAGGCGTGGGTGGCGGCGTTACTTTGGGGGTGGGCGTAGCTTTTACCTTGGGCGTATCATCCGATTTTTTTACGTTTTCAGCCCGAGGTGAATCACTCGCTTTGTTATAGGTCTGGATTTTTCCATAACCCGCATCATCCGTACCGAAATTCACTTCCACGTACTCAATGGCTTCAGTTTTGGGAAGCGCATGATAAATTTTCACAAAAAGTGTAATCGTAATAAGCGCAGAGGTAATGATAGTCGCACCCGCTAATCCTATCATTTGGTGCTCTCTGTCTTCTTTCGTATTGACAAGTATCGACATGGGTGAATGTGTGTAATTTTTGAATTAACGCAAAATAAGGGTAAAATATATACGAGCACAAAAAAAAGGGGCTTTTGCCCCTTTTTTAATTATTTACTACCTAAGTTATTTATGAATCACGTACGCTTTTGCGCCTGCCAAGCGACTGATTTGTGCAACTTGTGATTTGGCTTTGGCCGATGATTCACAGGCGATGGCCGATACAATGATAAGCTTACCATCGTTTGGCTCTGGATTCAAAATCGTGGCATCATTATAACCATGGCTCTGGAGTTTGGCGGTCAGGTTACGGGCGTTTTCAATTTTAGAAAATCCACCTGCAATTACCAAAAACTCGCCATTTACATCCGAACTTGGCGCGGGGGCTACCACCGTTGCTTCGTTTGAAACGGGGATAACTTGTTTT
Source organism: Runella sp. R5_40 (assembly GCF_057652295.1). Lineage (NCBI taxonomy): Bacteria > Pseudomonadati > Bacteroidota > Cytophagia > Cytophagales > Spirosomataceae > Runella > Runella sp. R5_40. Next base: position 66,466 of record NZ_JBYFCH010000023.1, read on the forward strand.
GCCTCCACTTTCGCCGTTTCTTTTGTAACGGCTACTGGCTGCTCCTCTTTTTGAACCGCTACCACGGGCTCATCTTGAGCAACTACCTCACTAACAACCTCTTCCTTCGGTGCAACCACATTTTCAGTCGCGACAACCTCTTCTTTTTTAACAGTGTTAGTTTTTTTATCAGTTGCTAACCAACCCTTCACTGTCGTCACCAATTCAAAAGGATTGAGGCTTGACTTTAAACTTTCGGATGGAAGCTGGGTGATGCTGGCAAAAAGCACCGTACCAATCAATAGCACCCCACCAATGTACATCACAATTCGGGTACGGCGACGGCGCGGGATTTCTAGTTCTAGTTCTTCCGCAGGACGGTCGTCGGAAGTCCAATCTTCATTGGATTTTCCAGAGACGTCAATGGAAGCAGCAGGGGCCAGCGAAACTGACTTCAAGCCAAAGCCTTCGGCGTAGAAATTAGTATCCACTGTTGGTTCAAATTGAAGTTTACCTTCGTCGTTGGTATCAAGGATACCGATACCCTCCAACGTATAGTTTCCTTTTTCTTTGATGGTATTTTTGATCTCCTCCACAAACTGACGAATGCGCGTTTGGGCTTCCTCCCGCGTAATTTGTTCGTTGATGGTCATGTAGTGAGTCAGCAATCCGTCGTCTAGTTTCAACGCCTCATTGAACGCTACTCGCTTCTGCGGTGCATGGTAAAGGGCGTTTTGCTCGCTGTAAAACGCATGACTAAAATACGCCAAAAAACCACCCAAATCGGGGAGCACGACGCAGTCATGTTCATACAATAGTTTACGGGTGTAATCTAGGACAGAAATCATGTTTGTTATGTAACCTGTTTATGGGGATTTGGGTACTAAGGTACAGAGAAGATAAAAAAAAAGCAATAGCCGCGTGGGCTATTGCTTTGAATTAGGTCGAATAAAGTGCCTTAATTGCTTAGATTAGAACGGTATGGCGTCCAAAAAAAATAATCTAAAACTGAAACGACAATCCCGCTAAGAAGTTGAGGCCCTGTTGCGGATAATACAAGTAGCGTTCGTAGTTCTTGCCTAATAGGTTATTGATGGAAGCGAATGCTGAAAAATTACGCGTCAACAAATAATCTATTTTAAGGTTTAAATCGACGATGGACTTGAGGTTGTGCGTTGTGCCTGTTTGAAAGTTTTTGTTTTTTAACCCACCAATGTAATAGGCGTCGATGGTTGCAAACATTTTTTTACTAAAGACAAAAGAGTTATTCCAAGTCACGGTCGAACGGGGACGGCCCCAAGGTGCTTCTAGGCGTTTGACGTTGTAATCATAGAAATCTCCCCGAAGTGTTGAGCGAACAATGTTTTGATATTGGTACCCCACTTGGGCCGACACGGTTAACACTTTGATGTAGTCGGCATCATACACAACCGCAAATTTGGTGCTATCCAACCAATCGTTGTTGAAGCCGTAGAAGTTTTTGAAGGTTGCGTACGACACTTTTCCTTCAAACTGAAAACTAGGCCCTAATTCGCCCTTAAAACCTCCGTAAATATCACGGCTACGTTCGGTATTGGCGATGGTAACATTGGGGCCTAGCCAACGATTTTCGCCCAATAATGAGCGCAATGTATTACGGTTGAGGTCGCCACCGTAGCCTGCAAATACGTGTACTCCCGCCAATGGAACTGCATCCACTTCTACTTGTGGGAAACCAACCGTACGGTTGATTTTGAGGCGGTCGTCGGTTTCGTTGACGGCTTTGAAAGCTGCCGTTACCGTAAAGGCATCGTACGAAAATTTAAAAGCAGGTTTAACACTAAACAAATTCCGTTTGAACGTTTCGGCATCGGTGCGTTGGGAAACGTAAGCATCGGCATTCAACAACGCAAAAATGTTTTCAGTAATGGGAACTGAACCCGAGAAATTGGTTCCCCAATCGGTCTCAGATGCACTGTAACGGTCGCTGAGTCGGTACAAAGAGGTCTTGATGGAATAATCAATAAACTTGTTGTTATCAATGTTATCCAACCCCACTTGTAGGCCAAAGGTGTTGATTGTTTGGCGGATATTTCCTTTCAAAATTTCGGCATTGGGTGCCGAGCGATTGGCGTAAAAATAGTAGTTGTCACGGTCGTAAAAGGCCGTTCCACCCAACTTAAACGAATTACCAATGTACTGTCCGTTGAGTTTTAGGCGGTTTTCGCTGTTAGCCGAGTTTTGACCGTCAACGGGTCCCGTTTGGTTAGACAAATGTTTGAAATGAATGTCGTAGGCTAAATCTTCGGTATTGTTTCCAATAAATGTTTCTCCGTAAATTTTACCGTAATTACCTCCCCCTACTTTGACGTAATTATTGAGGTTGCCGCCTTCGTCTTCCTTGTTTTCCCCGTTGACAGGCAATACCGTAGGCGTGATTTTGGGTGTTCCGAGCGTTAATTTGGGCGTACGAAACTCATAATTTAGCTTTCGGTTGTCTTCTTCACTGGTAAAAGGTTGCAGTTTGTTGTAAAGACGGTTGGCGGGGGGCAGCTCAATTTTTTTCTTTTTCTCAATCTCAAAGGTTTGGCTGTCAATTTCTCCCGATTGTTTTTGTGCCAACGCAGGCAGCGAAAAACAACTTGCTACCACCAGCAAGCGGAGAGGTTTTATCGATGGGACTTTCTTCATTCTTTTTAAGTGCTAAGGTTATTGTAAAGCGGCTAGTTTTGATTTGGCCAACTCAATGGCGTCTTTGTCCTCGGCGTTTTCAATGACCGATTGTAAAGTGGCTTTGGCTTGGTCGGGGTCTTTTAGCCCTACATACACATCGGCCAATAAAATAAAGGCACGAACCCGCCAACGCTCATAATCGGCGTATTGTTTGTTGAGTTCCATCACCGACGCCTGTGCTTCTTTCAATTTGCCCTGACGAAACAACGACTCTGACGCCCAGTATTTTGCCTCAGCCCCAAATTCGTCTTTGTTGGCAGCCACTATTTTTTTCAATTCTGCATCCGCCGTTTTGTAATCTGCTTTTTCGATATACACCTTGGCGATTTGCATCTGCGCTTTTTTGGTCGAACCAGGAATAACGTCTCCTGCATTCATCACTTCCCGCGCGTAGTAAGCGGTTGAATCATATTTTTTCATCGAAAAATACGTATCCATCAAACGCATCAAGCCCGTCACGCGGTCGGTTTTGCTATCTGATTGGGCATAGAGCAAGTTAAAGTTGCGAACCGCTTGCGGGTAGTTTTGGTTTTGCACTTCAATGTCTCCCGCCCGCAAGGCTGCTTTGGGTGAAAACCGCTGATCACCTTCCGAAATAACCAAGCTAAAGAGTTTGAGGGCATTGGCGTTATCGTTGTTGCGGTAATAGCTTTCTCCCCCCAAATAACGTGCTTCCGTCGCTAGCTTACTGTTGGGATAATCGCGGATAAAGCTTTGGAGTGCCTTGATGGCTTGTGGGTACTTGCCGTCGCCGTACAACCCTTTGGCCGTTTCAAATTCCAATTTTTCGGTTTCGGTACTTTGAGGATTTTTCTTCTTATAATCGGCCAATACGTTCGACATTTCTTCGGTTCGGCCTGCGTTTTCCAACGTCGCTTGTAACCCTAGCAGGGCTTCTTTGGCCGCTGGAGCATCCGAATACTCCGACAAAATCTGTTTATAGTCGCGAATGGCTTCTTCATACACCTGAATGTTGTTATAAGCCAAGGCGCGCTTCAACAACGCAGGCGGAATCAAATAACTGCGTGGTTTGTCTTTGACCAAACGCGTATAAGCACGAATGGATGCTTGGTAATTCCCTTTTTCTAAATCAATGTTGGCCGACTGGAACAAGGCGTCATCGGCATAGCGTGAAGTAGGGAATTGTGCAATTACCTTATCAAACTGCGCTTTTGCCTCCGTGTCTTTTTCTTGGTATGTTAAAATCAACCCTTTTTGATACAAGGCATAGTCACGATCCAAACGGCCATCGTTGATGGCTTTGTCGTACATGGCGGTGGCTTGGGCGTAGTTTTTATCGGTCAAATAACAATCTGCGATGCGGATGGTAGCATCCTCAATCGATTGAGGCTCTCCCACACCTTTTCCTTTTGTGATATACTGTTGGAAATTCGTCACCGCCGCTTTGTAGTCTTTGGTATTGTAATAGGCGTAGCCCAATGCATACAAACTACGAATGCCGTAGGGAGAAGTAGGATTGCTCCGAATCAACTGCTGATACATCGGAATGGCTTCTCCGTAGCGGTTTAAGGCCGAGAAGGCTTCTCCTTTTTGGAAAGTAGCCGCCAACGCAATTTCAGAATCGGGGGTATATTTGAGCGACTTGTCAAAATTTACAATTGCTTGGGCGTAGCGTTCGGCGTTAAAATCAGCAATTCCCAAATTCATCGTTTGGCGCTGATACGCCGCTTTGGTCGCCTCGTCAATTTTCTTCAATTTTTCGATGTAGGCCACGGCAGCTGCACTGTTGTTGGATTTGGTCAACGCTAGGATTGACAGCTTGGTGGCTTCCTCTTCGTACTCACTGTTTGGGAAGTTTTTGATAAACTCCTGAAATTCCGTAAAAGCCGCCGATTGGTTGTTGAGCTCTAACTGCACTTTGGCGTGATTAAAAGACGCTTCTTCCTGAATCACTTTGTTAAATTTCAACTTGGCCGCATTGTCAAAGCCCGTCAAGGCCGCTTGGGGATTCTTGGTTTGAAGGTGGCTGATGGCCAAAATATACGACCCAAACTGCCCCGTCGTGTCCTTGCGGGTTGCCACACCTTTTAATTGATCAACCGCTCCTGGATAATTGCCCGTTTTGAACAAGGAATGTCCATAACGAAACTGAATGGGCGCTGGCATGGGGGTTTCACGTCCCTTCAATTGAACATACTGGGCATAATATTTGGCCGCATCGGCGTAGTTACCCCGATTATAAAATACTTCGGCAGCGTACAAGGCAACGTCATTCAGTTTAACTCCTCCTCCTTGCGAACGGCGCAACAACGGCTCGGCGTAGGCAATCAAATCGTCGTAGCGCTCGGCTTGGTACAAAGAAGACACAATCCAGTTGGGGGCGTCCATTTTATACTGTGGATGCGATTCGATGTTTTTGAAATTACGGTAAGCATCGTCGTATTTGCCGTTTTGATAATTGATGACCCCCGCATAATATGCCGCTGGCGCAAAATAATCGCTGGTGGCGTCTTGTTGTACTTCCGCAAAATAACGGAGTGCGGGCGCAAACTGCTTCGTGCTGTAATACGACAACCCTAATTTGTAGCGGGTTTCGGTGGCCGCGTAGTAGTTTGAACTGCGGTCCAATGCTTTGGTAAGGTACGTAATAGCGTTGGCATAATCTCCCCGATCAAAATAGTACTTTCCCAAATCGCTGTAGATAAGCGCTGCTTTGGGGTGTTCGGGGTGATTGCGAACAAACCGATCGACGGCCAACTCTGCTTCGGGCGCATCGGCATACAACGCACACAGGGTGGTGTAGTACTCGGCATTTACGGCGGTGTAATCGTTGGTATTGAGCAACGCTGGGCGTTTTTCCAAATAATAACGAAACTCCTGTTTGGCCGCCGAATAGTTCGATTTTTCAAAAAGTTCGACCCCATTTCGGTAGTGAACATCGGCCTCAGTATAACCGAGGGTGTTTTGGGCGTGAATCGCCTCCCACGAAAGGGCACAAAGGGACAGGGATAGAAGGCTGCGTTTGAGAAACATGTGGTAAATAAGGATGTAAAAATCGAAAAGTACGATAAAATTTCCGTACAAGATTTATTTTTGCGAAAGAACGAAAAACAAACTTTAAAACGTATAAATTCCTTGGTTCATTGCCCATAAATTGTTCTTCCTTCTTACAAAACACGAATTAGGGTCGTTTCTAACGTTGTCAAATATTTGCTATAATTTTCCTTCAAAAAAATTGCATCTCTAGTAAATAAGGACTATTTTTGCACTCCTTTTATAGAACAGAAATACATTATTTTTTTATAAAACCAATGGCAAATCATAAGTCAGCATTAAAAAGAATCCGGGCCAACGAAACAAAACGCCTTAGAAATCGCTACCAACACAAAACTACGCGTACAATGGTACGTAAGTTGCGTGACACCAAAGACCAAATTGTTGCATCAGAATTGTACAAAACTGTATCTTCTATGCTTGACAGATTGGCAAAAAAGAATGTCATTCACAAAAACAAAGCTAGTAACCTCAAGTCTAAATTGGCGAAACACGTTAATCGTCTTGCGGTAGCAACTGCATAAATTTTACTTTTTTGCAAAGAAAAACCTTTAAAGCTCCGTGCTTTAAAGGTTTTTTTCGTATTATGCGCTTTCATACTTAGTAGTAATAGATTGTATAACCTGTTAACCATTACAAAAAACTCATGAAAAGAATGCGTTTGACATTGGGAATGGCGTTGTTAAGTGCGAGCGCAGCCATTGCCCAAAAACCCACCATTGAATTTAATGCCCGCGGAATCTTGGCCCTTTCAGACGGCGACATGGCGGCTTCGGCGGTAGTTGACGGAAAATTGATGAAAGAAGTTGGGGTAAAGGATGCTTTGAGCGTCTATCCGCTTCCTTTGAAATTGGGACAAGAAATTGGAAGTGCCCCCCTTCCAAACTCTGCCATTGGCTGGTCGCGCAGTGCCGCTGTGATGTCCGACGGACGTTACGCTTACGTCATTGAAACGCGTGGTCAAACTACCGACAGTGTGAAAACGGTTAAAAATGTAGCCACTGATTTCCCTGCGGGAAGTACCATGTACATTGTTGACATTTCAAACATGGCCAAGCCTTCAACGCGTAAAGTTACCGTGGGTAAAAATCCTTTGGCCGTCGATATGTTAGGAAGCAATATGCTCATTACCTCGGAAGAAGCCGCCAAAGAATTGCGTATGTTCGAGATTGGTGCTGGCGGATTGCCAACGCGTAACGTACCTATCGCCCTCAATCTTCAAAATGCCCGTGCTACTGACGTCACTTGGCATCCAGAAGGCGAATTTATCGCCATTACGGTGGAAGAAACCAAAGAAATTTGGCTCTACAAAGCAAAACGTAACCCACAAGGCAAAATCGCTACGTTTGAAGCTTTCGGAACTCCCGCAAAATTGACGGGCAAACCTGGCCCAGGTTCGTTTACCCCTGATGGTAGTTTGTTTATCGTTTCTGACTTAAAAGACGGTGCAGCGGGTGAACTCGTAGCTATCCAGTTTAATACAACTGCCGCTGATCCTAAAACAGCTGAACATAAAATTGTAGCTCAAACCCCCGTAGCGGCTGGCGTTGAGAGTTTTGCCATTAGCCCAGACGGTGCGTTGATCGTAACGGCTAACAAAGCCAATTCCGCCCAACCTTGGGAAGGTAGCGTAGGCAAAGCGGGTGTGACACTTTTGTCTTTGGCAAAAGATGGCAAAGCAACCAAAGTAGCTGATTATGAAATTGAAGGCATTGCTCCTGAAAGCATTATCTTCGACAAATCAGGCGACAACGTGGCGGTATCGGTCTTTGAATACTTTGACTACGGTCGCCGTGACGGTGGCGTCGAATTTTTTAAAGTCAACAAAGGTGGTACGCCCTCGTTAACCAAACAAATGGCAAAAATTAGCGCCCCTAAAGGTTGCCATACTGTGAAATTGATTCCTTAACAATAATCATTTGACAAAAAAAGCCGATGCCTGAGAAGGTATCGGCTTTTTTTGTAATCACAGAAATTTTATCGACCTTCACCCATCATTTATTTTTCATTTTACGCATGGAATTTTCACACATTCAAGAGGCCGTTGACTTTCTTAAAAACCAAACGCAGGATTTTCAACCTCAAGTGGGTATTATTTTAGGAACTGGCCTTGGTAGCCTCGTCGATGACATTACAATTCAAGCAAGTATTTCGTACGAGACTATCCCTCACTTCCCCGTATCTACCGTTGAGTCTCACAAAGGAAAACTATTGTTTGGAACCCTTTCGGGCAAAAAAGTCGTGTGTATGCAAGGTCGTTTTCATTATTACGAAGGATACTCGATGCAACAAGTGTCGTTTCCTGTTCGGGTGATGAAACTGTTGGGAATTGAGCAACTGATTGTTTCCAATGCCGCAGGAGGTCTGAACCCTGCCTACCAAACCAGCGATTTGATGCTGATTCAAGACCACATCAGTTTGTTTTTGCCAGAAAACCCGCTCCGTGGTACCAACCTCCACGAATTAGGCGACCGCTTCCCCGACATGAGCGAAGTTTATGATGCCTCCATGCTCGAAAAAGCGGCCCAAATTGCCGAATTACATCAAATTCGTGCGCACAAAGGTGTTTACGTGAGTGTGACAGGCCCACAACTCGAAACCCGTTCGGAATACCGACTGCTTCGCCAACTTGGTGCAGATGCCGTCGGCATGAGTACCGTTCCCGAAGTGATTGTGGCCCGCCACATGAATCTCCCCGTTTTTGGCATTTCGGTCATTACTGACATGTGCATTCCCGAAACTCTTGAAAAGGCCGAATTGAGCAAAATTTTAGCGGCCGCTTACCAAGCAGAGCCGCTTATGACATTGATTATTAAAGAATTGCTGAAGTAAGTGTTATTGGTTACTCGTTATTGGTTACTGGTTAATAGATAACGGTTAACCGATAACAGGTAACGGATAACGGTTAACAGATAACGGATAACGGATAACGGATAACGGTTAACAGATAACGGATAACAGGTAACGGTTAACAGATAACCAATAACAGCTAACGCATTTAAAACTAATTCACGCTTTTTTCCAAAGATTCGAAGTTCATCATATTCGTTCGCTCTTCTTTTTTACGAATCCCAAAATTATACACCAAGTTGAGTCCGAAACGACGCGTATCTCCCTGACGCATTCCCGAAGCCGTTACACTTCCTTGCTTCAACGTAAATTCATTTCGTAAGGTGTAAAAAATATCATTCATCGACATCGTTACGGTCATTTTTCGGTTAAAAAACCGTCGGTTGATGTTCATATTCAGCCCGCCAAAATTGCTCAACTCATAAAACTGCAACTGCCCGTTAAGTCGAACAAAGCCATTGAGACTTAGGGTTGAACGATTGTCTAGTTTGAGTTGATGAAAAGTAAAAATGGACCACGAACCGCGCTGAAAAGTTAAGGGTTTCCCTTCGTATAAGCCCTCATATTTGTTGTGATTGTACTGGGTTCCTACCACAAAAAAGTACTTACCCCCTGGTGGAATGGCTCCCATCAACCGAAAATAGGTTTCTTCGTTCTTGCCTAGATTATCGTAAGTACGAAACGCAACGCTTGGGTTTTTGGGGTCTTGGTAAACCACGTTGGTAAAAATATCGCTTGTATAATTTTTACCAATCGCAAAAATAGGCCGCTCTTCGACACTAATGTTGGCTTCGATGTTTTGGGTAAACTGCGGGCGCAGGGTCGGATTGCCAGTTTCAAACAAATACTGATCCAAATACCGCTGCGAAGGATTGAGGTATTCATAAACGGGGCGCGTAATTGAGCGCCGATAAACCAGGTAACCACGCATTTCATACCCCGCAATTTTGGCCAATCGACGACTTAAATACACATAAGGAAACACATCTGCCCTTTTCAATCGAAAAGAAGTATCGGTAGGAATCCGTTGGCGTCCGTCCATGGAAGTGGTTTCAAGCCGCACGCCTGCTTTCAACGTAAAAGCACTAAACGTTTTTGAACCTTGGACATACGCTGCGTTGATGTTTTCGTGATAATCGAATTGACGGGTACGAACCACATCGGCACGACGAATGGCTGAAATGACGTTAAAATACTTGGTATCATTCTCAAACCACTGAAAAGCTGTTTTCAACCCTGCTTCCACCACCAATTTTTGCGGAAAAAGGTATTTAAAGTCTGTACGGGCACTAAAAGCGTGGCGATTGTTGCCAATGTCTCCATCACCACTCGTACTAAAACGCGCGGGCAACAAATAATCAGTTGAAAAAAGTTGAGTACTTTGATTCGTTGAAAAACTATACGATGCCTCCGCCGTCACTTCCGACCCGAGCGTATCTATTTTGTACTTGGCCGATACATCTTGGTTAAATAGAAACGCTTTGGTTTTACTTGCTAACTGATTGACGTTTTCGACCACCAATTTATCGACACTTAGTCGCGTAATCTCATTGTGGTTCTCGGCCGACGAACGGTATTGGTTCCACGAGATGCGGTCGTCAAAGTTAAACTCCCATTTTTTGGAAGGGGTAAAGCCCATTCCAAAACCTGTATAAAAGGTCTGACTCGGGGTGGTGGTATAGGAACGCTGACGCAAGAGCGAATCTAAGGTAAACGGGCGGTCGGTTTCGACTTGGTCGTAGGAATTACGACGGTTGTAGTTCACCACGACGTACGATGTTTTTTTACCGTCGTTATTATTCACCGTCACGCCCAGTAGCTGATTTCCAAAGCGGCCTTGGTTCATACCTGCGTTCACGCTACCCGTCACCCCAATTTTTACCCCTTTTTTCAAAATCACGTTGACCACCCCTCCGCTGCCACTGGCGTCAAACCTTGCCGAGGGTGTTCGCAAAATTTCGATTTTGGCAATGCTGTTTGGTGGGAGATTTTTCAGCAAGGAGGCAATGTCGGCCGTACTGAGTTTTTGCTCACGGCCATTGATATAGACCGTGGCGGGCGTCGTACTGCTCAAATAAATGTTTCCGTCGGGATCCATAAAAACGCCAGGAATTTTTTCCATGACTTCCATTGCACTGGTGCTGCTGTTGGCCAAAGGCTCGGGATCAACAATTGTTTTATCATCCTCTTGTTGAATCAATGGTTTAGGCGCCGTGACCACCACTTCATTGAGGGTAGTTTTGTCGGCCTCCATCAAAAATGTAAAAGAAGATTGGTTCTCCGTAGGAGAAAGTAGTTTCCGAAAGGGCTTAAAACCAATGGAAGTGGCTTCCAACAGATACTGTTTCCCAAACGTCACCTTAAATTGAGCTGCACCCGCCGTGTCTGCTACCGCGTACATTTTTTTGGTAGAGTCGGCACGATCGGCCAAGCGAAGCGTTGCTCCGATGACCGCGGCCTTTGAACCATCTTGTAAGCGGATTTGGAGGTTTTGGGCAACTAGGCCGCAGAAAGGCATACAAAAAAAGAAAGAACAAAAAAGTTTACGATTCATAAATAACTGACAATTAGGCTGTTTGCTAATTATTGGTGTATAGTGATTAAAATTGACCCTACATAGTTACTCCTTTCGGGGCAACAAAGCCTATTTTCAATACTTAATTTCTAATTAAAAATCCCCGCCCATTCAAGGGCGGGGATTCTTCTATTTTCTAAAATAACGGTGATTCTATCACTGTTGTTGTTGCAACTGCGCCCTGATTTGGTTGGCAGCGGCGGTATTGCCTTGTCGTTCGTAAGCGATGGCCAAGTACTGCGCCGCATCGCGGTTGGTAGGATCTTGACTTAGTACCTCGTTCAACATAAATACCGCATTGTCATTTTGATTGAGGTTGATATACGCAATGGCCATGGTAGTCATCGCACCCAAATATTCAGGGAAAATTTCCAAGGCTTTTTGGCATTCCTGCAACGATTCATTAAACTTACCCACGTTCACGTACGCATTGGCCAAGTACAAGCGAACCACTTCGTTGTTGGGGTCAAGTTGACGGGCTTTTTCCAAATACGGAATAGACTCCGCAATTTTTCCTTGCTTAATCAACTGAATACCCATAAAATCGTCTTTGCTGATGCGTTTTATTACCAACCCAATCGTAGCACCGTTGACCTCAATCTTATGAATAGTCCCCGCAGGTGGAAATACCCCAGCATTTCGGAAGTGACTTGGGTTGAGGTGTCCCGTTAAAAACACACCATAATCCCAATCAAACTCAGAACGCTGATAATAACGGCGATAAGCCATTTTCAACTTGGGATAATCGGTAAAATAATCTTTCAAAGGCACAAAATAATCGCTGGCAATGACCACCGTATCTTTTTGTATGTTTGGAATATTTGTCTTCATCCAATCGGCGATTTCTCGGGTACTTACCCCAAAATAATCCGTTTCATAATTGGCAAATGCCCCTTTGGTACCCCCCGTCAATTCGTTGTAATAAGTATATTGGTAAGGATGGTTTTTAATCATAAACCACAAAGGCAACGCCACCAACACGGCCAATACTCCCGCGAGCGCTTTTTGCCCTACGCCTCCCAATCGACGGAAGAAATATTCAAAACCTACCGCCGTTAGCGCCAACAAAGGTGGGTAAATAAAGGTGGTATGGCGCCAGCCGTTGTAAAAGGCCGAATGTTTTGATACCCCATACAACCACGGAAAAAGCGCAACAAACAACACCAAAAACAAATAGCGCTGGTTGAAATACCGCCGCGCCAACGGAAAAGCAACCAAAAATACCAACACTCCCAGTAAGAAATACAAAGGCGTAGATACCATCATGTATTTAGGGACGTAGTACCAAGGAAGCGACGTTGAGTATATTTTTGTCCCTTCAAATAAGGTTTTTATACTAATAGGAAAATTAGTCAAGGTTTCTAAAGCCGTCAAGGGATTTTTTAAGGGATTAGCCAAGGCAAACGGCCAGAACAAAATACCGAGCAAATAGCCACCCAACGTCGCTACGCCCGTTTTGAGGGCCACATTTTTTAACACTGCACTGTCTCCAAACACAGCTTGACGCACTTGCTTGCGAAAAAGGACTTCGACCCCAACAAAAAATGGAACGTAGGCTACCAATGCCAACCCTGGTGCGCGACTTCCCAAACCGATACCAATACCTGCAATGGCCAACAGGGTTGTTTTCCACGAAGGTTGGGGAAGTTCTTGAATAAACTTAATCAATGCACAAATGGTCAGAATATAGCCAGCCGCAAAAGTGATGTCCTTCGGGTTGTTCATCGAATCGCCAAACAAACGCGGAGAGAAAAGCGCAAAAATCAAGGCCAACAGACCCGCGCGCCAATTTCCACCGAGTAACCGCCCCGTCAAGCCCGTTGCCACAAAAATAAGGACACCCATGAGCGAGAGTAACATGTGACGAATCAGGTAGGGATCGGCACCAGTGGTACGGTAAATGGCCGCCGAAATTAAATCAAGCGTAGGGCCATAACAATACATGACCTCTCCTCCGCGAGGCGCATAAGTAAGTGCTTCTTTTTTATCACCAAAACTGGTAAAATAATCCAAACACAGTTCACCATAGGCTTTGTTTCCCCATTCATCGGCCGTTATTCCGTACTGCGTACTAAGAATTGGCATACCAATGAGTAAAACTAAGGCCAATCCCCAAAAAATTTTACGAAAAAGTTCGTCCTTAATTGGGGGATTTACGGGCGTTTTTGCTTCTACTCCAGTGAAGCTTTCAGTCGATAAAACGGAAGAAGAATCTGATTCAACTTGCTGTTTCTGAGGTGTTTTTATGGGTTGAGGTACTCCTTTTTTAGATTTTGACATAACCGCTCAAATTGGAAAACGAATCAAATGTAAGGCGATATGTCCAATATCTCCAAAACTGTGCCAAAAATTAAAAAACGTTATCTTTGCACCGCCTTACTAGACCAACCACCGATGATTGAGTCGTTGCTTTTTTCATTACTGCTTTGGATTTGGGACAATCGTTCGTTTGACACGATTTCACGGAGTAACCGCGCAAAAATTGAGGGACAACAAGCCTACAACGAGAAAGACTATCAACATGCGCTTGAAGCCTATCAGAATGTTTCGACGGCTTCGCTTTTTGCCGAACCAGAATCTCGGCTCAATTTAGCACATACGTATTTTCAGTTGAAACAGCTTCGCAACGCCCAAAAATACTACGCCAAGCTCTCCTTGGTGTCTAATCCATTTTTGGCATCAAGGGCCTTGAACCAACTGGGGGTTATCGAAACCATGCAGAAGGATACGGCGCAGGCCTTGTTTTATTTTCGGCAAAGTTTACGGCTTAATCCCGACAATGATAAAGCGCAGTACAACTATGAACTACTGAAAAAACGCTATCATGGCAAAGAAAAAGAAGCCAAAGCACCTCCGCAGACGCCTCCCGACCTAGCTCCGAAAAAAAATGCACCCCAGCCCCAAACGGAGCAAGTGGCCAAACAAACGGAGGAGAAGAAAAATCTATTGAACCAGCTCAAAAATTTAAAAATGAGCGAAGAACAAGCCATGATTATTCTGGAATCTTTGAAAGCATCCGAAATTCAGTACTTACAACAACAACGCCACCGAACGACCGCCAACGACGACACCAAAGGGAAGTGGTAGTATATATACTATATAAGGTAGAAAAATCCACCAAAAACTACGCATAGCGTGCAAACTCTCACTCAAACCAATTTTCAGTTTCCCAACCAAACGGGATTTTACCGCGGCAAAGTCCGTGATGTATATAGTTTTGAAAACTGCGTGGTCATGATTGCCAGCGACCGAATTTCGGCTTTTGACGTCATTTTACCCCGCGCTATTCCGTTCAAAGGGCAAGTGTTGAACCAAATTGCGGAGCATTTTCTGCGGGCAACAGCCGACATCATCCCTAATTGGCTTCTTGAGGTTCCCGACCCCAACGCCAGCCTTGGCAAAAAATGCGAAACCTATCCAGTAGAAATGGTCGTTCGCGGTTATTTGGCGGGTCATGCCGCGCGGGAGTACAAAGCGGGCAAACGTACGTTGTGCGGAGTAACGCTTCCTGAAGGTTTGAAAGAAAACGACAAACTTCCAACGCCCATCATTACACCCACCACCAAAGCCCACGAAGGCCACGACGAAGATATTTCGCGCGAAGATATTCTTGCCAAAGGCATTGTGTCGGAAGCAGAATATACCCAACTCGAAAAATACGCCTTAGCGCTATTTGCCCGTGGCACCGAAATGGCCGCGCAACAAGGGTTGATTCTGGTGGATACCAAATACGAGTTTGGATCTAACAACGGCACCATTTACCTCATCGACGAGGTACATACGCCCGATTCGTCTCGATATTTCTACGCTGATGTATATGAAGAAAACCAACAAAAAGGGATTCAACAAAAGCAACTTTCCAAAGAGTTTGTTCGCGAATGGCTGATTGCCAACGGCTTTCAGGGTAAAGAAGGCCAAGTAGTTCCCGAAATGTCAGACGAATGGATTCTTCAAATTTCGGCGCGTTACATTGAACTTTACGAAAAAGTAACGGGAAAACCCTTTGTAAAGTCAGAATCACAAGATATTTTGGGTCGGATTGAAGAAAATGTTACGCGTTCGCTAACTTTGTCTTAATCGTTCACTCAACGAGCTTACCTATTTTTAGTTTTTATTCGTTATAGACTTATGACACATACCATTCAAAAACACGAACAATACGCCCTAGTTAATATTCACGAGTCTGCCTTTGACGATGCCATGGCGGCTGAGTTAGAAACCGTCGCTCGTGGACTGTTTCGTGAAGGGTTCCATAACTTGATTCTCAATTTTGCCACAGCAACGAGTATTACCTCAGCGGGAATCAGCATTCTCAAAAAAATCAACATGCTTTGTTCACGTGAACTTGGGTTGATGGTTTTGGTCTCTGACAACGACGACTTTGTGGATTTGCTCATCGACGGCAAAATACGCGACGTCACCATTCTCCCAAGCGTAGAAGAAGGCATCGACGCCGTATTTATGAATGACTTGGAAAATGAGTTCAGCGCCGAAAGTGATGATTTCAACGACGACGACATGGACGAGGACGGTTATACCCAGAGCGAAAAACCGTAATGCCATTCTCTGTACTTATCTTGGGGGCTGGCTCAGCTACCCCCACCCTCAACCGCCACCCTTCTTCGCAGTTACTCACCTACGAAAGTGACCACTTTCTGATTGACTGCGGAGAAGGTACGCAGTTTCGCCTGCTCGACTACAAAGTACGTCCTGGCCGACTCAAGGGAATTTTTATTAGTCATTTACACGGAGATCATTACTTCGGGTTGATTGGTTTGTTGTCGAGTCTCAACCTCGGTGGGCGTACCGACGATTTGTTGTTGTTTGGCCCCCAAGGGCTGGACGAAGTACTCACGCTCCAGTTTAAGTACTCTCAGACGCCGTTGCAGTTTCGGATTATTTTTACGCAGACCAACACAACTACCTCTACGCTTCTTTACGAACATCCGTGTTTCACCGTCTTTACCATTCCATTGAGTCACCGCATTCCTTGTGCTGGATTTTTGTTTCAAGAAAAACCCCACAAACGCAAACTCATTAAAGAGAAAATTACGGACGGGATTCCGTTTGACTATTTACGTCAACTCAAAAACGGGGAAGACATTTACGACGAAGGTGGCAACCTCCTCTACAGTGTAGCCGAATATACCTTGCCAGCTCCGCCACCCCGCAGTTATGCCTATTGTTCGGACACCCGCTACGACGAGGCAATTATTCCCATCATTCGTGGGGCTTCGCTTTTGTACCACGAAGCTACTTTTCAAAATGATTTGGCACACCAAGCCTCGGCACGTTTTCACGCGACCGCCAGTGAAGCCGCGACCATTGCAAAAAAAGCCAACGTGGGCAAATTACTGATTGGGCATTTTTCGTCGCGCTACAAAGAAGTGGATTCGTTTTTAACCGAAGCACAAGCCGTTTTCCCCAATTCACACATAGCCGAAGAAGGCACGACTTTTAATATACTTTCAGTACCTTCAGCTGATGCTTCCCTCCTACCCGATACTTAGGAAAACTAGCCCTGGCACATAAAATTCCCAACGAAGCGATTCCTCCCGCGATTAAGGCAGTTTTGGGATCAAATTGAACCAAAAAATCGACCCCACCCTTTGTAATAAAAGTATCTGTCAATAACAAAACGCCCCCTGCCAGAGGCAACATGACCGCGCCTTGGGTAACAAAAGGAATGTTTCGACTAAGCCTGATTTTATGAACATCAGCAATCAGGACTTCCGTATGTTCATACTCTCCCAAGATGTCGTTGTACGTAGAATACGTAAAAGAGCTATCCGAAACCGCCACGATGGTTTGTTTGCTTCTTTTCCGTTTATTTTTGGTTGAAAATATCAGTTCATCTCCCACAAAAAAACGGTGCCGACGAATTTTGCCCATTCGATACACATCCAGCACTAAGTACCTTCCACCATCTTTGGTAAAGGTAGAACGGTATTGGGGATTTTGTTTTAGAAACAACTCATTCGCATCAAGCGTTTGTTGCGGTTGGGCATAGGCACATCCCATACTAGCGATAAAAAGTAAAATTAGGTAGATTGTTTTTCGCATGGCTATTTCAGTAGTGAGGAATGATTTAGAACATTTTATAATGTAACGCAAGAATCCTTCATTTCAGTACTAAAGTACTCATCTTACGAAACAAATGTCATTAGAATTTAATTAGTTTTTCGCGAGACTCAACCTTTAGCACAAAAAAAGAGCCTCTAAACCCAGAAGGGCAAGAAGCTCTTTTTTTGTGGTACTTTTACCAACGGCTATTTTAAGAACCAAACGTGGCGATTGTTCCTTGCACTTCTGACTTAAAGTGAGCGATAAATTCTTCCAAAGGCATTTGACCCAAATCGCCTTGGCCTTTGCGACGTACCGACACTTTGCGTTCTTCTTGTTCTTTTTCTCCGACAATCAACATGTACGGCAATTTGTTCACTTCCGCGTCGCGGATTTTACGACCAATTTTTTCATCGCGGTGATCCACGTACCCACGAATGTCGGCTTCCTGCAACTGCAAGAACACATCGTTGGCAAAATCTTGGTATTTCTCCGAAATTGGCAATACCGCAATTTGATCAGGCGACAACCAAAGTGGGAAGTTGCCCGCCGTGTTTTCAATCAAAATGGCGATAAAACGCTCCAACGAACCAAACGGCGCGCGGTGAATCATCACGGGGCGGTGCTTTCCTCCGTCAGAACCCATGTATTCGAGCTCAAAACGCTGTGGCAACTGATAATCTACTTGGATAGTCCCCAACTGCCATTTACGTCCCAACGCATCTTTTACCATGAAGTCGAGCTTAGGGCCGTAGAAGGCTGCCTCGCCCAATTCGGTCACGGTATTCAACCCTTTCTCGGCTGCCGCTTCGATGATGGCGCTTTCCGCTTTGTTCCAATCGTCGTCGCTACCAAAATACTTTTCTGGTTTTTCGGGATCACGCAACGAAATTTGGGCACTGTAATTTTCAAAACCTAACGAACGGAAAACGTATTGAACCAAATCAATCACCCGCTTAAATTCGTCCTTCACTTGGTCGGCCCGACAGAAAATGTGGGCATCGTCTTGGGTAAAGCCCCGTACGCGCGTAAGTCCGTGCAACTCACCGCTTTGTTCGTAACGATAAACCGTTCCAAATTCTGCCAATCGCAATGGCAATTCGCGGTACGAGCGCGGACGAGACTTATAAATTTCGCAGTGGTGCGGGCAGTTCATTGGTTTCAGCATGAACTCCTCGCCTTCTTCGGGCGTATGAATCGGCTGGAACGAATCCTTTCCGTATTTTTCCCAGTGTCCTGACGTAATGTACAATTGTTTACCCCCAATGTGCGGCGTAACAACGGGCGAATAACCCGCCCGTACTTGCGCCCGACGCAAGAAACTTTCCAGACGCTCGCGCAACAACGCCCCCTTCGGCAACCACAACGGCAACCCTTGTCCTACTTTTTCGGAGAACGTAAAGAGTTCTAGTTCTTTCCCCAACTTACGGTGGTCGCGTTTTTTGGCTTCTTCCAATAAGTGGATGTATTCGTCTAGTTCTTTTTGTTTCGGGAACGTCACGGCATATACCCGCGTCAGCATCGGACGTTTTTCATCGCCGCGCCAGTAGGCACCTGCCACGTTCATGATTTTGGCGGCTTTGATAAAACCAGTATTAGGGATGTGCGGTCCACGACACAAGTCGGTAAAGCTACCTTGTTCGTAAAACGTAATTTGGCCATCCTCCAATCCGTCAATCAATTCCAGCTTATATTCGTCGTTCTTTTCGGTGAAATACGTAATGGCGTCGGCCTTGCTGACTTCGCTGCGCTTGTAGTCATTTTTTTGACGCGCCAACTCCAGCATTTTGTCTTCCACTTTTTTGAAATCATCTTGCGAAAACGTTTTTCCTCCCAAGTCGATGTCATAGTAGAAACCTGTTTCAATGGCTGGACCAATTCCGAATTTGGTTCCTGGATACAACGCTTCGATGGCTTCGGCCAACAAGTGCGCCGACGAGTGCCAGAAAGTGGCTTTCCCTTCGGTATCGTTCCAGGTCAACAATTGGACGTTAGCATCCGACGTAATGGGGCGCGTTGCGTCCCAAACTTGTCCATTTACTTTGGCAGCCAGCACATTACGTGCGAGCCCTTCGCTGATACTCAGCGCGATGTCCATGCTGGACACACCTGCGGCATACTTACGAATGCTACCGTCAGGCAAGGTAATGTTAATTTGTTCAGACATTTTGTTAAATTGTTTGGAGATACAATCCACGTCCTCAGTGGCGAACGATTAAACGACAACCATCTACTACTTGTACTACACGGATTGCTTGGGCGCAAAATTGGGCTTTTTTCTGAATTTTGCCAACCTCTCTACGGTTTGATTTTGAAGTTTCGACTGGTATCTGCCTTTGTTTTCAATTGAAGGTTCGGGGTTAGCACCTCGATTTGCACCCGCGACGGATCCAATGCCTTTTCGGGAGCAGTTGTTTCATCCTCGGCCTCCGCCACGGCTTCGGGCGCCGCAGGCGGCAACGTCCCGTAGGTTTCTAAGTACATTTTACGTTGTTGGGCGCGGTACAACCGCCCCTTGGAGCGCCAATCGGTTGGGTCTTGCTCGGCGGCAAGGCTGTATTGTTCGATAGAACCGTCCAAATTTCCAACGCGGTCATAGGCGGTACCTAATAAGAAATGTATTTGCGGGTATTTGGGATTGAAACGCTGCACTTTTTGAAAACTCTTGATGGCTTGCGGAATACTGTTCCATTTTAAATAAATAATACCCGCGTAAAAATCAGCTATGTAATTAGTAGAATCAAATACAATGGCTTTTCGATAACTAATCAAAGCACTGTCCAGCCGTTTTTGGGTGAAATACATCTCACCTCGGGCATAATGCAACTGTGATTCCTTCGGGAAGTACTTTAAGCCAATTCTGTTGATTTCCCTCGCCTGATCGTATTCTCTCAAGCGGGTATGAATGGTCGTAAGCTCCACGTAAGCAGGCAGAAAGCGCGGCTTTAAGTCCAAAGCCCGCTGCATCAACGCAACCCCCGAAAGCGTGTCACCCTGTCGGGCATCGAGCAGTCCCGTGTAAAAATACGCCTCTCCGTCGTAGGGAGCCATTTGGAGTGCCTTTGCTAAATACAATTTTGCTTGTCGAAACTGGCGTTTTTGTTGGGTCAAATCCCCCAACAATACGTATAATTCAGGCGTATCTTGTTGCAAAACTTCCGCCCGTCGGGCAGAGGCCAACGCTTCGTCATATTTTTTTAATTGGCGCAATACCCTAGCTCGGGTCAACAGAAATAGTCCATTGCTGGGGCTGATGTCAAGGGCTTCTTCAATGTCTTCGAGTGCACGGTCATACTCACGCAGCGCCACGTAAAGCTCGGCGCGTTTGTGATAATTAGCGGCCGAACGGGGGCTTCTTCGGATGACGGTGGTTAAGTACTCAATTCCGACTTTGATGCGGTGCGTGGCATCATCGGTCGGCAGTGGTGGGATACGGGTACTTTGACGGGTATCACTAGAACACCCAACTACGCTCAAAAAAGCTACACTCAAGCAAAAAAATGACAGAATCCCTTTCAAAATCTTCGGTTCGGATAATTGTGCCACAAATTTCGAGAAAGTTTTGGGTAAATCCACCATCCTTGCCCGAATAACGGCTGTCAAAACTGCCTATTTTTCCCAACGCCGCTTGACAAAACAAGACGATGTGACGGGCAGCCTAATCCTTACGTTATGCCTTTTTTCGCGATTTGACGCAAAGCGGCGCATTTTCTGCCAAATTGTCATTTTTAGCTTTTAAAATTTTCACTGGCACACTCGTTGTACATATTAGCCCCGTAAGAGGGGTGCAACAGCCAAAAGCCCTCCCTCTTTAAATCTGTTAAACGAGCTTAAAAAGCTCACTTAAAATTTACTACTAATGGGAAAAATAATTGGAATTGACTTAGGCACTACTAACTCGTGTGTGGCCGTAATGGAAGGGAACGAACCCGTCGTAATTGCCAACAGCGAAGGTGCTCGCACCACCCCTTCGGTGGTAGCGTTTATGGACAACGGAAACGGCGAACGCAAAGTAGGTGCTCCTGCAAAACGTCAAGCCATTACCAATCCTCACAATACCATCTCTTCTATCAAGCGTTTCATGGGTAAGCGCTTCACAGAAGTAGGAAGCGAACTCAAGACCGTTGCATATACTGTCGAACAAGGAGCTAACAACACACCTCGTGTGCGTATCGGTGAGCATCTGTTTACACCTCAACAAATTTCGGCGCACATTTTGACAAAAATGAAGCAAACCGCCGAAGATTACCTCGGACAAACAGTAACCGAAGCCGTGATTACGGTGCCTGCTTACTTCAACGATGCCGAACGCCAAGCAACCAAAGAGGCGGGTATCATCGCTGGCTTGGACGTAAAACGTATCATCAACGAGCCTACCGCAGCGGCTTTGGCCTACGGATTGGACAAACAAGGAAAAGACATCAAAATCGCCGTTTTTGACTTAGGTGGTGGTACGTTCGACGTATCTATCCTTGAATTAGGTGATGGCGTATTTGAGGTAAAATCAACCGACGGTGATACGCACCTTGGGGGTGATGACTTTGACCAAGTAATCATCGACTGGTTGGCCGACGAATTTAAGAAAGACGAAGGCATCGACCTCCGTCAAGATGCAATGGCGCTTCAACGTTTGAAAGAAGCGGCTGAAAAAGCTAAAATTGAGTTGTCAAGCTCAACGCAGTCAGAAATCAACCTACCTTATATATTCCCAGTGAACGGTATTCCAAAACACTTGGTACGTTCATTGACAAAAGCGAAGTTTGAGCAGTTGGCCGACAGCTTGTTCCAACGCATGATGGAACCTTGCAAGCGTGCCATGAACAACTCGGGTCTTCGTATTTCGGACATCGATGAAGTGATTCTTGTGGGTGGTTCAACCCGTATTCCACGCGTTCAGGAAGAAGTAGAGAAATTCTTTGGCAAAAAACCTTCTAAAAACGTAAACCCTGACGAAGCAGTAGCTATCGGAGCTGCCGTACAAGGTGGGGTTTTGACGGGTGAAGTAAAAGACGTACTCTTACTTGACGTAATTCCATTGTCATTGGGTATCGAAACTTTGGGTGGTGTTTTCACCAAACTGATTGAAGCAAACACAACCATCCCAAGCAAAAAATCAGAAACGTTCTCGACGGCTTCTGACAACCAGCCTTCGGTAGAATTGCACGTGTTGCAGGGTGAGCGCCCAATGGCCTCTCAAAACCGTACCCTCGGCCGTTTCCACCTCGACGGTATTCCACCAGCCCCACGCGGTGTGCCACAAGTCGAAGTAACGTTTGACGTGGACGCCAACGGTATCTTGAACGTAACGGCAAAAGATAAAGGAACGGGTAAAGAGCAAAAAATCCGCATCGAGGCATCAAGCGGTCTTTCAGACGCTGAAATCCAACGGATGCGTGAAGAAGCCAAAGCCAACGAAGCCGCTGATAAAGCTGCCCGCGAAGAAATCGAGAAAGTGAACCAAGCTGACTCAATGATTTTCAGCACGGAGAAGCAGTTGAAGGAATACGGTGACAAACTTTCGGCAGGAAACAAATCGGCCATCGAAGGGGCTTTGGAAGAACTCCGTACCGCACACAGCAGCCGCAATGCTGCCGCTATCGACGCCGCCATGACCAAAATCACCGAAGCTTGGAACGCCGCTTCGCAAGAAATCTACGCCGCAGGTGCTGACGCAGGTGCGCCACAAGACCCATCGGCAGGCGCTGGTCAACAAGCCAACGCTGGCAACGGCCAAGAAGGTGAGTTTGTCAACTTTGAAGAAGTGAAGTAATTTTTTTAGTCGATAGTCCACGGACAATGGTCCACGGTCGGACGATAGTCAGACCGCCCACAGCTATCAAGGATTATAAATGCAAAACAGCCCTGCCGCGAGGTGGGGCTGTTTTTTTGTTGGGGTGTGGGAGGGGTTTTACCGTTTACTAACTATTTTTGGGAAAATCATTGTCATTCAATATTATTGTAAGCGTTGATAATAAAGGGCAAACACATCCTACTTCACTATAAACATTAAATAATCAGGTGTTCATAGTGAAATACTATTTCATCTAATAACAAGTTGGAACGAGAACAAAAATTACAATTCTACTCACAATAACCTATGGAAAATGCTTCTTTTGACACTTTTTCAGTTGATACTACTGGATTGCCTACTTTAGACATAAAAGCAACTATAGATGATGTAATCATTGAGATTAATACTCAGCAAGCTACTAAAAATCCTAATTTTAACTTAATTCATTCAGCATATATAAGAAAAGGGTTAAGAGCGTATAAACTTGCCATAATTTATGAAATCAAAAGTAGAAATGATGGAGAGTTTAAGCACTTTACACTAGATATTTATGATGTTCAAAGCAGAAAAAACAAAGGTTGGTTTTTTAACATTGAAAATAAATTTACGTTATCTAATAAAAATGATGAAATTGATAATTTATATAAATTATTAGAAGTTTTCATTAAAGGAAATAAACCAACTATAGAAGGAGATTATGTCATTGTGAGTAAATCTTCATTGAATACTTTATCAGTAGTTAATCATAATCCAAATGAAATAATTGAGACAGTTCTTGAAGACAGTAATATCTTAAATAGCCTATTTGAAAAAGGGGGAGAAGACCTTGTAAGATATTGGTCAAAAGTGGCATCTAAAAAAGATTCTTTACTACTAATTTCAGAACTATTTTCTATTTTAAAAAGCAATACTGAAGAAGATAAATTAGAACTTCTTTCCTTGATTAAGGGTTTAAACTTGAATAAAAATGACATTAATATTATCTCTGGACGAAAAGAAAATTTAATAGTCTTTCAGCGTGAATTAAATGAATTTTCGCAGTGGAAGGAAACTGATTGGCAAGTATTTTTTGAGCATAACAACTGGATTTTTGGATATGGATTAAATTATCGCTTCTTTAAAATTCTACAACGAGAAGCCCATGTTTCAAATACCAATTTGACAAGCAATAACGACAGTACAACCGACTTCTTAGTTGGTGATAATAACTTTACAGCAATCGTTGAACTTAAAAGGCCCGACACACAATTATTTGAAAAAGATATTAATAGAGCTGGCAGTTGGCAATTATCTAAAGACCTGACTTTTGCTGTATCTCAAATTCTGGAACAAAAAGCTTCTTGGATTCTCAAAAGTGAAAGTTCACAGTATAACAGTTCTGGTCAATTAATTACACAAAAAACCTTTGACCCTAAAACAATATTAGTTATAGGTCATTCTGAACAGTTTTCTGGTACAGATCAAAATAGTAGAATTAAAGCAAAGACATTTGAACTTTACAGAAGAAACTCAAAAGATATAGAAATACTTACTTATGATGAACTACTTAACCGAGCAACATTTATAGTAAATGATTCTGAGTGAACCGTAGTCTGTAATGTAAAACCGTGGCCTCGTGTCTCCATATGCCACTTACAACACCCTCCCAATAAACAAGTGCCAACTCTGTTGCCTTTTCTACTTCCAAATAGGCGATTTTAGACCTCTAAGGAGTGACAGAAGTGGGTATTTTCTACAACCACGACGACTAATTACAAGAGGTTACCTCGAAACTCACACTGACAGGAATCTTAACTCTCTATAAATCAATTTCGTCCAAGTAATCACTCCATAAAATCGAATAGTTACCCATGACATCTGTACTATTTGGAAAAGCAATTGGTGTCTCAATAGATTTTGTGCTGTTTAGTCTGAGTGAACAAACTTGAATTCCTTTAGTTTTAGAGATTCGTGATTCCCTTACCCTTACATTATCACTATATATTTGTACGGTCACAAATTTTGCAGGTAGTAGCCATAAAGTTGAAAAAATACCTTTATCTGCCTTTGCATTTTTTACTACTTCTTTGATTATTGATTTATAATTTCTCTTTACATACAATTGTATATCTTCAATTTTTGTTGAGTCCAAAATAACCTTTCCTTCAACTACATTAAAACACTTTTTAGAGTGAATATTGGTAGAGATTATTTCATACTTTCTTCTAAATTTCTTATAAAAATGTTTGAAGTAGATAGGAATTAATAATTGAGCAATATATCTCATAGTATTAATTCTTCTAAGAATATTCCAAGAATCAGGCTTTGAAAAAAATAGCAATTCTAAGTTTTGAAAATACGCTTTTTGTATATAATCTACCAGTTGAGGATTCGGGTGCGTTAAACTGATTTCACGAACTTTTTTAGCATCAATTACTGCAAGCCCACTCAACTTATTTTGCAATTGTAGACTTATTATATCATATTTATTTGTAAGTTCCGCTGCTAAAATACCTGTATGGAAGATATTGATGCGTAAAGTGGTTAAATCTCTAAACTCTGTCTCAACGAAGATATTTATGTGTTTTTTATCTTGGATAGTACTTTCTAAATACCCCTTAATATTCCATTTAGGAGCAGAAGTACTTGCTACCACCTCTTGAAGCATTATAGAGTTGGGAATATTGATATTTTGTTCATTTAGATAGTCTTTATTTATTAAATAAAATGTCTTTAAAGCAAAACAAAACCCGTTTAAAACATCTAATAAATCATCAAAAATACCAACAATTTGTCTATTTTCTTTCACTATTATTTCATTCCTAGCAATAAAATTTATTCGATCTTCTAAATATTCCACTTTGCCATGTCCAATGCCATTTCTAATAGTATTATTGTATAAGCGTTTGTATTTTTTAAATCTCTCAAAGTTAGTTGGCAGAAATTTCAACTCCTCAACTATATTAAAAATATCTAATTTATCAGTACTTACCCCTCTATCATTTCTTGAAAAAAAGGCTACTATATATAAGAACTCGCACAAAGGACTTTCCCATAGCTTCAATAAGTTAAATAATATATTTTCTTGAATAAAATGAGAGAGATAAAATTCTTTTGGCAAAGCAACATTATGAATTTCCCGACTATTTACCGACTCGAGATTTGTAATAGCTAAACTTATCTTTTCTTCTCGCTCAACCAATAACCTATTCAAGGTGTGCGAACAATCAGATTTTAATATATTCAAAAAATACAAAAAATCGCTAAAAGCCTCTTTATTGTAATATCTTTGTGGAGTAGCTTTATAATAATCCTCAAAGGATATAATATGTTGAATTGATGTTAAAAAAGGGAAGCGATTTACAACGTTATTCCTTTTTTGTTTGTATATCTCTTCTGTCAAAGGATTTTGAAATGGCATTTTATAATAGTTTAGTCATCCAAAAAAATGCGTTAATATCCATATTCTCTGTCTAGCAACACTTTCGCAAATTATAATTAACCAGAATTTCGGGGTGTTACATAGATTAATAAACAGCGTATTTATAACAAGTTAAATGACAATTCAGTTGCTTTTTGTGTTTCTCAGTAGGCAGCCGTAGACCTCTACGAGGTAACAAAATTAACATATTATCTTATTCTCTCTCCGTTTTTTAGCGCGTTCCCTCGTTATATAGAGTTTTCGCAAAGTGAGTGCCTAATTAGCTCTTCTCCTTTGGATATTCCTAACTACTATGGTTTATCGGATGTTGGAATATTACGTCATGTTAAGTCGCAAATACGAATTACCCGTTCATCAATATGCCATCTACCTAGGCACAAGCAAAGTGAGAATGGCAACTGAGCTACAAAGTATCAATCTAACTTTCAAATACAACTTGCTTGAAATCAAAGCCATAGACTACAATTTGTTTCTCAAATCGAACAAGCCCGAAGAAATTGTGTTGGCTATTTTGGCCAATTTTGACGGAGAAATGCCCGAAAATGCTTTGAAAAATATAATCCAACGCCTTGACGAAACTACAAATGGAGAATTCTCGTTTAAAAAGTATTTCAATCAATTGCGAGTGTTAGCACAACTTCGTAAATTGGAATCAAAATTAAAAGATATTGTCATGGATAGCATTGCGAAATATATAGATGAAAAAAGAGATGTTGCCTATTTGATTGGGCAAGATAAAGCACGAGAACAGGAACAAACAAAGTTTGTTACAAACTTGCTTGAAAAATTGAGCCTTACTGTTGAACAAATTGCTGACATCACAGGTGTCTCAGTCGAATTCGTAAAAAATATCAAACAAAAACTTAGTAGCGATAGGTAGCTCGCTCGTCATATTACTAAATTTCCTTTAATTTTGAATCTCATTTTTCCTGCCTAGTTTCGTGGCGTTGTTCAAGTTGACCCACTCACAAACTATGCAGACCTCCTTTTTACGCCTCTTATTTCTCCTTTTTGCCACTTTTTCACTCACTACCTCGGCCCAGCTTCCCGATTTGAAGAAAAAAATTAGCCAAATCGTCGCGGGCAAAAAAGTAAAAGTCGGCGTCGCCATCTTGGGACCTACTCCCACTGATACGTTGTCCTTTTACGGAAATGGCCGTTTTCCGATGCAAAGCGTTTTTAAATTACACATTGGACTGGCGATGTTGTCGGAAGTGGACAAGGGTAAGTTTAAGTTAAACCAACCCATCAAGGTCGAAAAAGCTGACCTTATCCCTGATTTGTACAGTCCCCTCCGCGATGCGTATCCCAACGGCGGCGACATCGAGCTTTCCAGAATCATTGAATACACCGTAGCTGAAAGCGACAATGTCGGCTGCGAATTGCTCCTCAAATTACTCGGTGGTCCACAGGCCGTCGAACAATACCTGCTGGGTCGTGGTTTTAAGAACGTATCCATTAAAATCAACGAACAAGTGATGCAAAAAAACTGGGAGTTACAATACCAAAACTGGACTACCCCCAAAGCAGCCAATGACCTATTGGCGGCCTATTATTTTAATTCACGAAAATTGCTTTCATCCAAAAGCCATGAATTTTTGTGGTCGGTGATGAAAGGAACAAAAACGGGCAAAAATCGGCTAAGAAGTCAGCTTCCCGCCGAAACGGTGCTCGCTCACAAAACAGGTTCGTCGGGCACCAACGCCGAAGGACTAACCGCCGCTGTCAATGACATTGGGGTACTTTTCCTTCCCTCGGGCAGTCCTGTCTTCATCAGTGTATTTGTCACCAATTCCACCGAAAGCGAAGCCACCAATGAAAAAATCATTGCCGATATTGGAAAGGCTACGTGGGATTATTTCACAAAAAAATAACCCTTGCTGATTGTTTTCGCACAGACCAATAGTAAGATATTCCTACCTTATACTTTATAAATACAAAACCACCCGATACAAACATGAACCGTAGAGATGCTATACAGCAGGTTGCTCTCCTTTTAGGGGGCATGATCTCCGCACCCGCAATGGCTGGAGTGCTCGGAGAAAAAACGAATTTCGGCGAAAGCGTTCCTGTAAGTGCAGAGCAAGAAGCTTTTCTTTCTGAATTAGCCGATGTCATTATCCCAACTACTTCTACCCCAGGTGCCAAAGCCGCTGGTGTAGAGAAATTTATCGTGCGTGTCATGCGCGATTGTTTCCCCAAAGAAGACCAAGAGAAGTTCTATGCAGGGCTTACCAAATTGAACACCGACAGCCGTTCTTCATTTGGAAAAAGTTTTGTTGAACTCGACGCCGCTCAAAAAATTCAGGCTGTTAAATCACTCACTACCAGCGATAAAGCGTTTTTCTTGCGCATGAAAGAGTTGACCGTGACAGGGTATTTCACATCAGAGATTGGGGCTACAAAAGCACTTGAGTATTTACCAATTCCTGGACGTTTTGAAGGATGTGTTCCGCTGAAACCAGGACAAAAAGCCTGGGCACTTTAATTCGAGCAATGCCGAACTGATACGTTCATTTATCTATCCAGTAGTTTCAAATTTAGATTCCAATGTATTTAAACATAGATGCACAAAAAGAAATGACCTACGACGCAATCGTTGTGGGCTCGGGAGTGAGCGGTGGCTGGGCTGCCAAAGAACTCACCGAAAAAGGATTACGCGTTTTGATGCTCGAAAAAGGGCATAAATTAGACCACGTAACGGGCTACGAAAATGCCATGAAAGACCCTTGGCAAACCAAATACAACGGTCGCCTCACGGTAGAGCAAAAAGAAACGCACCCAAAATTGAGTCGCGATTATCCGTACAACGAGATGTCGGAAAAGTATTGGATGAACGACTCTGATTCATTGTACAAAGAAGTGAAACGCTTTGACTGGTACCGTCCCAACATTGTAGGGGGAAAATCCATCATGTGGGGGCGTCAATCGTACCGTTTGAGTGATATTGATTTTGAAGCCAACCTCAAAGACGGCATTGCCGTTGACTGGCCGATTCGCTACAAAGACATTGCACCTTGGTATAGTTACGTAGAAAAAATCGCGGGGATTTCGGGAGAAAAACTAGGACTGCCTCAGCTTCCTGACAGCGAATTTCTACCTCCAATGGAAATGTATTGCGTTGAAAAAGAAGTTCGTAAACGCATTGAAAAAGATTTCCCTGGCCGTACGATGACCATCGGTCGCGTAGCGAACTTAACCAAACCTTCGCAGTTTATGGTTGACAACGGACGTGCTGCTTGTCAATACCGTA
This sequence comes from Runella sp. R5_40, assembly GCF_057652295.1. Taxonomy (NCBI): domain Bacteria; kingdom Pseudomonadati; phylum Bacteroidota; class Cytophagia; order Cytophagales; family Spirosomataceae; genus Runella; species Runella sp. R5_40. The sequence continues at coordinate 96,125 of NZ_JBYFCH010000023.1, forward strand.
ACAAATGCGCCTTGGGTTGTCCGTTTGGCGCGTATTTCAGTACCCAATCGTGTACGTTGCCTTTGGCCGCAAAAACGGGTAAATTAACCCTGCGCCCTGACTCGGTTGTCACCAACTTGATTTACGACGAAAACAAGAAAAAAGCGACGGGCGTACGCGTGGTTGACGCCGTAACGCTTGAGGAACGTATCTTCAACGCCAACTTGATTTTTGTTTGCGGTTCAGCACTTGGCACAACGGCCGTATTGCTAAATTCAACTTCAAATCGTTTCCCTACAGGTTTTGGAAACGACAGCGGCGAACTAGGACACAACTTGATGGATCACCACTTCCGCACGGGAGCGAGTGGAACGTGGGAAGGTGATGCCGATAAATATTATTTCGGTCGCCGCGCCAACGGTATCTACGTGCCACGTTACCGCAACATTGGCAACGACAAACGTGATTACCTACGCGGATTTGGCTACCAAGGAGGCGGAAGCCGTGCGAGTTGGCAACGCAACGTCGCCGAATTGAGTTTTGGCGCTGACTTCAAAGAGGAATTGACCAAACCAGGACCTTGGAGCATGGGCTTAGGTGGTTTCGGAGAAACCTTGCCTTACCACGAAAACCGCATGTACCTCGACCCGAAAGAAAAAGATAAGTGGGGAATGCCACTGGTCGTATTTGACGCCGAACTCAAAGAAAACGAGAAAAAGATGCGCGTCGATATGGCCAATGACGCCGCCGAAATGCTTGAAAAAGCGGGGGTGAAAAACGTGAAGTCGTACGACCGTGGTTCGTGGTTAGGAATGGCGATTCACGAAATGGGTACTGCTCGTATGGGCCGCGACCCTAAAACATCGGTCTTGAATGGCAACAACCAAGTACACGCTTGCAAAAACGTTTTCGTTACCGACGGTGCTTGTATGGTGTCAGCTTCGTGCGTCAACCCATCACTTACTTACATGGCACTGACGGCCCGCGCCGTTGACTTCGCCGTGAAGGAACGCAAAAAAGGAAATATCTAAAAAATAAAAATACCCCGACTCAAGTATGAATCGGGGTATTTTTTTATCCATTTTGTTCCATTTTCTTTTTGATAACGTCGGCTGGATAACGCAAAGCTAACGCTCGAATTTCGTAGCTAAACTCCTCAAAGGTTTTTTTCCACAAAAGCGCTTCCTCTTCGGAATAAGGATAAAAACCGTGTGCATTGGCCACCCCTTTCCCTCCTTCTTTTACAATATCATCGATTAACTTCGGCACCTCGGTGGATGTACTGAGGGTTGGAAATAAATCTTTCATCACGGTATGGTAGGCGGGAACGCCCGTCAAATCCATCCACCGAAACGGCCCTACCAACGTCATCCAATAACCCGCATTATTTCGACAGGCACGGTCCACATCTTCTACGGTCGCGTAGCCATTTTCCACCAAATGAAACGCTTCACGGTAAAGCGCATACATCAAGCGGTTGGTAATAAACCCACGAATATCCTTGCGAACCAAGGTAGGCTCTTTTCCCCAATTTTGGGAAACTTCGTACAACCACTCTCCTTTTGACACATCACTCAACTCCCCACAAATTACTTCCAAAAAACGGGTTGTGTGCGAAGGTTCCGCCCAGTGAAGTCCCAAAAATCGCTCAGGATGAGCCACTTCTTTTTGCAAAATACTGATGGGAATCGCCGACGTATTGCTCGTTATAATCGCTTCTTTTGAGACAACAGCCTCAATTTTCTCATAGACCGATTTTTTTATGGGCAAACTTTCGAGCGTACATTCAATGACCAACGCACAATCGGCCAGCAAGTGGTAGTCTTCCGTAATCGTTAATTGAGCAAAAAAGTGCTCGGGCGCAAAAGTAGTCAATCCTTCCGCTTGCGATTTTTGAAGGTGTTCATGAATACGCGGTTGGGCAGTTGGGACATCCAAAGGCAAGGGAGCTACTGCTACTACTTTATGTCCTGCCATTAGCAAACAAGTAGTAATGCTGCACCCCATAAGCCCTAGTCCAACTACCCCTACTGAAATAGCTGATGTGGTCATGGTTAGGTTTTATTATGCGTTGTTTTTACTCCAATAAAATGCAATCGACGTTCCTGCCAAGATATGCCAAATACTCCACCAACCTGCGATAATGGCCATTCCACCCAAAGGTAAATCCACAGGAAATACGGCGGGATTGAACAATAAGGCCAGTCCAAGCCCCGAATTATGAATTCCCGTTTCGATGCTGAGCGTTCTGCGGTTTTGTTTTGAAAGCCCAAAGACGGCGCCCATTCCGTAGCCCGTAGCCATTGCGAGTGTATTTTGCAGCAAAACCACCACAAACACGAAACCAATGTGGTTTAAGAAAATAGCTAGGTTTTGGGTAAAGGCAATGACTACTAACGCCACAAAAAATAACAAAGACAACACCTGAAATGGTTTGAGCAAAAACAAAGCAACTTTGGGTAAATAATAAGAACATAGCATTCCTAAAATCATTGGTAAGCCAAGAATCATAGATACCGACTTGAGCAACTCTCGCCAATCGAGCGACAACGGCCGTACCAACGAGCTACTTTGAGCGTACAAGTTTCCCCAAAAAGTAAAATTGAATGGTGTCATAACGACCGCCAACATCGTACTTATGGCCGTCAGGCTCACTGCCAACGCTACATTTCCCTTGGCAAGCGAAGTAATAAAATTGGAAATATTTCCCCCTGGGCAAGCCGCTACCAAAATCATCCCTAGCGCCACCCCTACCGTAATGTTATCGCCCAACGCCATGACCAACAAAAATGTAGCCGCAGGCATCACCACTGCCTGACTAAGAACTCCAGCCAGTAACTGACGTGGATGCTGAAGCAGTGTTTGGAAATGATGCGGCTTGATGTCAAGCGCCACCCCAAACATCATGAGGCCAAGGGCAATATTAACCACCGCCGAACTTTCGGCAGAAAAATTGAGGCGAATGTAATCCAGAGCCGCCAGTGATTCTTTCATGAAAAGGAGGTAAAGTAATAGGTTGGTTTGAAAAAAAAGCAAGATACAGGATTCAACCTAAAACCAGATACCTCTTCACCAAAAATTGACGCTTGATAAATTGTTAAGCAAAAACATTCCTCCAATGTTGACTTCAACTAATAAAATTTTCAATTTACAACTAAAATCTACTCTTCGTCTTTTCATTTTAAATCGAATAGCCAATGAAACGCTTCCTTTTCATTTTTGTAGCACTTATATCGGTAAGCCGCCTTCAAGCGCAGCGTATTTTTTACGTTTCCCCAAGCGGGAACGATGCCTCCGCTACCCCCACCAATATCAATACACCTTGGCGAACGTTTGCAAAAGCGTGTAGTACTGCCACCGCTGGCGACAAAGTTTATTTTAGAGGAGGTACTTATAACGAAACCTACATCAACTTCCCCAATTCAGGCAACGCTAATCAGTACATCGAATTTCTTAACTATGCCAACGAAGAACCCATTTTTGATGGCAATGCCGCGGCAGCTTATTTTGTGCTTATTAGTAGCAAAAACTACGTCAGAATCAAGGGATTTCATTTTAAAAATCTAACGGGGAGTGCCTGGGGAATCAAGATAGAAGGAACGTCCCATCACCTCGAACTAAAGAAGTGTAAATTCAGCCAATTCTACGCCTCCCCCAACGCAGGCTTCAACCCCTTCGTAGTTTGTGGAAGCCACTCAACCACCTCAATCAATGCCATTGTCGTCGATAGTTGTTCGATTTTTGATTGCCGTACGGGAGTAAGCGAAGCATTAACTTTTGTCGGTAATGTCGATGGTTTCCTTGCCAGTAATAACCATATCAATAACACTGGAAATATTGGAATTGTAGCCGCAGGGTATTACAACTGGTGTAACAATTCCGCCTCCAACTCCCAAGCGCGCAACGGAATCATTCGGGGCAATCTGGTAGAAAACTGCAAAAGCCCAATCGCCTTGGCCGCAGGCATTTATGTCGATGGCGGAAAGAACATTGTGGTTGAACAAAATACCTGCCGAAACGGTCAACGGGGATTTCAAATCAATTGCGAAAACCAATTTAGTGTCGTCAACGCTGCCGCCGAAAAGGTAATCATTCGCAACAACCTGGCTTACAACAATTCACGAGGAGGAATTGGCTTAGGCGGTTGTAAAGAAACTTCGTGGTGTAAAAATGGACGCATCAAAGATTGTTGGATAATCAATAATACCTGCGTCAACAATTATAACAGTTCAGTACTAGAGCCTTCTGAAACATCGCCCCAAGATTACGGCGAACTTAATTTGGACTACTCAGAAAACTGCACCATCCGAAACAATATTTTTTACTCCTCCATCAGCGGGCGTTCTAAACTCTTGAATAGCTGGCAACCCGCCGCTCAATTTGTCATTGGGCTGAGCGCTGACTACAACATTTGGCACTCTACTTTTACCAATAATCCCCACTTTATGTTTGAAAAACGCGATAGTTATGGACTCCAAAATTTTAAAACCAACGAATCCAAAGACCAAAACTCTCGTTCGTCCAATCCCCTTTTTCAGGACGTGGCTAGTGCTAATTTCCGACTTAGTTCAGAATCATCCCCCGCGTACGACTTCAGCGACCTTTCCTCCATTGCCACTGACTCCGCAGGCAGCAAAGATTTAGCGGGGAAAACACGGGTTAAAAATTTTCGTCCCGACGCAGGTGCTTATGAATACCAATGCCCTTCCAATGACATTGTCATCGATATTCCACTGACTTACAAAACATATCTTTTTGAAACAAACGGTAGAATAATCGTCAACAAATCCGTGAACCCAGCGGTAAAAGTGGTTTTCAACGCCAAGAAGTCTGTCCTTTTCCAAAATGGGGCTATTTTGCCCTCTACGACCAAAATAGGGATCAAAACCAAAATTTGTGGAGCAACTTGGATTAAGCATATAACTGCGTTAGCCGATAAAGGAAAAATTCCACAT
>NZ_JBYFCH010000024.1:0-100440 GCF_057652295.1 Runella sp. R5_40
TAGGGAAGCCCACTCTGGTACTGTTTGTTAAAAATACTCAATCTTGAAATTTTACCATAGTACAAACCTAAAGGGCGACCCCGTCTGCATTCTACCTTCGACATTCTCTCGTCGGGTTGTGAGCAACCCTCACCACGTTTGTAACCCTCCCCACAATTCGACATCGCTCGGGCGACCCCGTCTGCATTCTACCTTCGACACTCTCTCGTCGGGTTGTGAGCAACCCTCCCCACGTTTGTAACTCTCCCCACGATTCGACATCGCTCGGGCGACCCCGTCTGCATTCTACTTTCGACACTCTCTCGTCGGGTTGTGAGCAACCCTCACCACGTTTGTAACCCTCCCCACATCAGCAACCCTACTCCATACCTGTGCGCTTGAAACGTACAAACTGCCGTGTTCCAAAGTCTATTTGTGCCTTGCCGATGCAAGAAGGTGTGGATGAGCAAAATTGCACATTAATACGTTCCCGATAAACCAGCCCTACGCCCGCTGCGTATGTTTCTATCCGTTTATCTTGATTCACCAGCGTCGAGTCGTTTTGCTGAACCACCGTTGCTGTTCGGTCAAAGGCAGTTCCTGCTATTTTCAACGCTTTGTTTACGTCTTTTAGTACATACTCATCTTCCCCCAAATTGTTGTAACTGTTCCCATTCCACGAACGTTTTTCGGAGGGAGGAAATACCATTTTTACGTAGTCACGCCCACTTTCGTTGCGGACTGCGTAATCAATTTTTAACCGTACTGTAAACGTAGAATCTGGCGTCCACGGTTGACCTTCCAGTGTTCGGCGAAAACGAGCAATGCGATACACTTTCTCTCCCGCAGGGTCAAGATAACTTTCTGCCAACTTTTCTTTCCATTGAAACGCCCGAACCACCGCAGGACGTCCAAGGGCTACTTCTTCTTCGTTTACGTCATATTCCACAAATCGCCCTACTTCCAGTGGAAAAAAATCACTACCTTTCACAGTGGTTTCGCAATCGTCGCAGGGAGAGGTACAAGAATTTATCCCAAAAGTCAAAACCATGCCTATCAAAGTCCAGTTTAGTAAAGAACAACTTCTTAACAAAATGGTCATACGAAAAGCAAAATGTACATGCCTCATTGTCCTATTTTCGTCTTTGTTTGCCAAAATAGACCTATATTAGAATTGAGTTAGAATTAATTAATATTGGAACAAATATAACGGTCTATTGCTTTTTCAACTATCAACCCATCCAAGAAACCGCATGAATTCGCAGTATATAAGGCAAATTGTAGAACAACTTGCCATTTCGACTGGGCAACCCGTTGTAACCCACCGAACGACTTACGATCAAGTCGAGCAAACGTCTTCGTATTCAGGAACCGACATCCATCGGTTTATTGAAGACCTTCACCGAAGCGCACGGCACAACAACCTCACATTGGTCGTCAATTGTTTACCAAAGAATCAGTTTGTTCCATTTATTGAATCCGCGACCCATCCCGTTCTTTATTTTGAAAAACATAATTTGGGTCTAACACCCGTGATTGTGGGTAAAGATGACCAAGGAACTCCCATTCTCTGGAGCCCCATCATCGAAAATCGCCCCCGTCATACAACAGCAGAGGTATTATCTCCGCTGGTGTTTGAAAACCAGTCCGACACTTCCAAAAATGGCCAAGTACTGTACATCACGGCTTTTCCGATGCAGCCTTTGGTCAGCGACGACAGCACGCTAAGTCAAACCGAGAACGAAATTCTCAGTCCCGTTCAGCGGTTGATACGTCTGTTGCGTAACGAACGCAAGGACATTGGTTACATTTATTTTTATGCCGTTGTAGTGGGGCTCATCAGCCTTGTGTTGCCCTTGGGCGTGCAAGCCATCTTTAGTTTGGTTTCGAGTGGTTCGGTGTTTAGCTCGGTTTATGTGCTGATGGGCTTGGTCGTTTTGGGTCTTATTGGAAGCGGTATCATGCAAATCATTCAAGTGTCGCTGGTAGAAACCCTCCAAATGCGGATTTTTGCCAAAGCTGCCTTTGAGTTCACTTATCGTGTGCCGCGTTTGAAATACGAAGCCCTACGTCAGGACAATCCTACGGAGCTTATGAACCGCTTTTTTGACGTGTTGACCATCCAAAAATCGCTTCCCAAGTTTTTGATTGAGCTTAGTGCTGCTTTATTACAAATCATTTTTGGTTTACTTTTACTTTCATTTTATCACCCCTTCTTTATTGCTTTTAGCTTATTTGTCATCCTTATTTTCTTGGCCATCATTCGCATCAATGGTCGTAAAGGACTGGAAACTAGCATCAAAGAATCAAAATACAAATACCGCGTTGTGGCATGGCTCGAAGGAATGGCCAGCACGTTATTTTCGTTTAAAACCGCAGGCTCAACCCACCTCCCCATTCAGCGCATGGACGGGCTCGTGACCAATTACCTCACGTATCGCAACAAACACTTTAAAATCTTACAAGGGTTTTATTACTATTCGTTGGCATTTAAGGTCGTTGTCATTGGTGGTTTGTTGATTTTGGGTACCTACCTGCTTGTCAACCGCCAAATTTCGTTGGGGCAATTTGTGGCTTCCGAAATCGTGATTGTGTTGTTGACGGGAGCCGTTGAAAAATTACTTCTAAGTATTGATGTGGTTTTTGACCTTCTTACTGCCGTCGATAAATTGGGGTACGTTTCGGATTTAACGTTAGAAAAAGAAGGTGGTTTTCGCTTTTCGGCCACTCAGTTTCCCAAAGGACTTGAGCTTAAAACACGCCATTTAAGTTATGCTTATCCGGATGCGTCTCATCCCGCCATCAAAGATATTTCGATGGATATTCAGCCTGGTGAGCGGGTTTGCTTGACAGGACAAAACGGTTCGGGAAAACATACCCTTCTAAAATTGCTTTCTGGCATACTTACTGAGTATGAAGGCAGTCTTATCTACAATGGCGTTTCTATGCGTGACTTAGACATCACTACCCTCCGCAATTACCTGAGCATGAACTTTCCCAACCAAGAAATTTTTGACGGTACTATCCTCGAAAATTTGACCATGGGGCGGGCAGGAATTACGTTGGAACGCGTCAAAGATGCCTTAGAAAAATTACACCTTACGGAAGAAATTGCTCAATTGCCCGATGGCCTTGCCACCTCCATTATTTCGGGAGGGCGTCATTTTTCGTTGAGTTTTGTCACCAAAATAGCCCTTGCTCGTTGTTTGCTCACTCAGCCTAAATTGCTCTTATATACCGATGCTCTTCGACAAATCGAACGCAGCGAACGCATCCGAATCATTGAGTTCTTGACTGACCCTGCTCATGATTGGACGCTTGTGGTGCTTTCCAACGACCCTGCATTCATGGGAGCCTGTGATCGTGTTGTGGTCTTGGAAGAAGGCCAAATTATTGCCGAAGGCCCCTACAAAACTGTATTAAAGCACGTTGCAACGCTCGAAAACTAAGACCATGCTCAATATATCAAAACAGCGGGTCAATGTACCTGCCATCGAAAACGAAGTCAATTCACTTCATACCCTCCATTCCCCCAAAACAGCACGGATTGTGTATCGCTGGATTTTGGGTATTGTCATTGTTTTAATTCTAGTGATGTTTTTGCCGTGGCAACAAAACATCAACGGAAAGGGCTACGTCACGGCACTTACCCCCAAAGACCGCCCACAAAACATCCAAAACGCCGTAGCAGGACAAATCCAGCATTGGTACGTTCGGGAAGGTGATTATGTCAAAAAAGGAGATACGCTTTTAACGATTTCCGAAATCAAAGACGATTATTTTGACCCTCAAGTACTCGTCAGAACGCAGGAGCAAATTGAGGCCAAACAAGCCGCCATCAATGCTTACAATGCCAAAATTCAAGCCACTGACTCTCAAATTTCGTCCCTACGTCAAGGGCTACAATTGAGCCTTGAAAAAACACGCAACAAATTGCTTCAAGCCCGCCTAAAAGTAAAAAGTGACAGTGCCGATTTTATCGCCATAAATCGTGGTTTTGACATTACCAAAGAGCGACTCGAACGCGGCGAAGCCATGTACAAAGATGGAACGATTTCGCTGGTGGACTTGGAGAGTCGTCGGGTGAAGTTTCAAGAAGACCAAGCAAAAGTAACGTCCCAAAGCCAGAAATTGGCCATTTCGCGCAATGAGCTCATCAACGCACGCATCGAACTTAGTTCGGTTCAAGTTGATTACCAAAAAGATATTGCTAAGTCATTTTCTGACCGTAGTTCAGCTTTGTCAAGCCTCGCCGACGGAGAATCTGAGTTGTCTAAACTCAAAAACAAATACGAAAATATCCGTATTCGTCGTGAACAGTACGTTGTTCACGCCCCGCAAGATGGCTACATTATCAAAACCCTCAAAGCGGGTATTGGAGAAACCATTAAAGAGGGCGAATCCATTGTTACGCTGCAACCCGACAAACCCGATTTGGCCGTAGAATTGTACATAAAAGCCATGGATTTGTCGCTCATCAAACCTGGACGCCACGTACGACTGGAATTTGACGGATGGCCTGCGTTGCAGTTTTCGGGCTGGCCTGGTACTTCGGTCGGAACTTTTGGTGGAACAGTCGCCATTGTTGACCGCGTCAACAGTAAAAACGGCGAATACCGCCTCCTTATCAAGTCGGACCACGAAGGTAACGAAAACGACAAATGGCCCGACCAACTACGGATTGGTTCGGGAGTGAACGGTTTTGTGATGCTCAAAGACGTCCCGATTTGGTGGGAAGTATGGCGCCAACTCAACGGTTTCCCGCCTGACTACCTCAGCGATATTTTGCCTGCGGAAGAGAAGGAGAAAAAATAAAAAGGGGCAAAGGGCAAGTTCGCAAGAGGCAAGTTCGCAAAGGGCAAATTTACGTGCGTCGGGTTGCTCATAAATCAACAAATGCGTGCGTTGGGTTGCTCATAAATCAACAAAAGTGTGCGTCGGGTTGCTCACAACCCGACGAAACTGCAAGCTAAATTCCCACACGGACAACCTTTTCCTTAGTCGGAATGAAAAAAAATAAAAAGTGTACATCGATGAAATTCGTCATACAGTTATTTGTCGTCCTACTTTGCTGCGTGGGTTTTTTACCTACATGGGCACAGACCGACACAGGCAAGGTGTTTTCTTACCGCGATTTTTATGAGTTGGTGACCAAAAACCACCCCGTATTGCGGCAAGCCAGTAACCTTTCCGACCAAGCCAAAGCTGAGTTGCTGATGGCAAAAGGAGGCTTTGACCCAAAACTCGAAGCCAGCTTCGACCGTAAATATTTTGACAACAAAGCTTATTTTAACTTTTGGGACAACCAACTCAAAGTACCACTTTATTGGGGGGGAATTGATGTAAAAGCGGGTTTTGAACGAAATGTAGGCGACGTACTGGGAACCGATATTCGTACCCCACTCGATGGGCTCAGTTACGTAGGCTTCACCGTTCCCGTCTTGCAGCGATTTGTTATCGACGAACGCCGTGCAACCCTCCAAAACGCCCGTTTGTTTCAAAATATGGCCGAAGTAGAACGCGTTAAGTTGGTCAATAAATTGATACTTTCGGCCGCCAAAGAATACTGGACTTGGTACTTTGCGTACCGAAACTACGCCCTCGTCCAAGAATTTCACGACTTGGCCGTACAACGGTACGATTTGGTCAAAAAACGCGTAGCGCAAGGCGACTTACCCGCGGTGGATACCGCCGATGCCCAAGTTACGCTCCTCGACCGACGAATTATGCTCGACCAAGCCTTGGTAGATTTTCAAAATGCCCGACTCATTCTTTCCAATTATTTGTGGGACGACAACAATGGCCCGCGTGAGTTACCCAGCAATGCCGTTCCTCAGCTTAGTCCTGCCCAACGCATTGATAGCAATACGCTTACACAACTATTGGACATTTCCCGACAAAAACATCCCGAAATTCAAAAGTTGGACATTAAGACCCAGCAATTACGCATTGACGAGCGTTTAGGTCGCGAAATGCTCAAACCCAAATTCGACATTGGGCTATCGTCGCTCAACTATACCCACCGCTTTATCACGGGGCTCGAAATACCCAATACAGGGCCGTTTCCTGCTTTTTACAAGCTGAACGTTGATTTTTCGATGCCGTTGTTATTTCGCAAAGAGCGCGGTAAGCTCGAAACCATCCGCATCAAACAAGCTCAAAACAACCTCGAACTCCAGCAAGTACGTCGCGAAATCAACAACGACGTGCAGGCATCGTACAACGAAGTGCTGAACCTCGAAAAACAGATTCAAAACCAGCAAATTGCTATTGAACGCCAAGCACAAGTGCTACGTGCTGACGAGCAGCGGTTTGCCATTGGAGAAACCCAATTGCTTCAGCTAAATATGCGCGAGTCGAAACTCAATGAACTGAAAGTAAAGCTCGAATCCATGAAATCGAAGTACGAAAAAGCGAAGGCAACCCTGTTGTTTTCAGCGGGTTTGAGTGAATGGTAAACGTCCAAAAAGTTAACTAGCCATTAATTATTGAAAAAATCGTTATAAAAACCCTCGCTCGAAATGCCTAATTTTGGGGTCTGATTAAACACTTTCCCTAGTGGGTGGGGCTCTTCTAACGATGAAAAATTACATAAAACACGACCCTTGGTGCATTATTGAGGAAGGATTTTATCCTGAATACAACGAAATCACCGAAAGTCTTACCAGCCTTGGCAACGGCCGCATGGGCCAGCGAGGTAACTTTGAAGAACAATTTTCGGGCAAAACACTACTCGGAAACTACGTAGCGGGCGTTTTTTATCCCGATAAAACCCGCGTAGGTTGGTGGAAAAACGGCTATCCGCGCTATTTTGCCAAAGTACTCAATGCTTGTAATTGGATTGGCATCAACGTTGACATCGAGGGAGAAACGCTCGATTTGGCAACCTGCACCGTTTCGGATTACTCGCGCGTGCTCAACATGAAAGAGGGTATTTTGGAGCGTACTTTTGTGGCTACCCTCGCGAGCGGCAAACAGGTACGTGTTCACGCCCAACGTTTTTGCAGCATCGTTGATGACGAAGCGGGAGCGATTCGCTATTCGGTGACGCCGCTCAATTTTGACGGCACCATCACCCTGACGCCCTCGCTCGATGGCGATATTAGCAACAAAGACTCCAATTACGGCGAGAAATTTTGGGACGAAATCCATAAAGAAACGGCCTTCGGGGAAGCTTATCTTGAGATGCGTACGAAAGACACCCCGTTCAAAACGGAGTTGTTCAACGTATGTACAGGAATGAAAATTGACATTCTCGTAAACGGAGAAAGTGTTGATTTTCAAAGCAAACCCGTTAAGTCTGCGAAATATGTTGCGTGCAAAATTGAGCTAAAAGCCAAAGCCAACGAAGAGATTACGTTGTACAAATATGCCGTTAACTTGGCTTCGTTGAACCACGCACTTGAAGATCTTCTCCCCAATGCCAAAGCCTATATCGCGCGCATTTCGGCCAAAGGTTTTGAGCAAATGAAAGCCGAACACGCCCAAGCATGGGCCGAACGTTGGGCACAAAACGACATCATCATCGAAGGCGATTCGGACAGTCGCACTGATGCGGCGCAGCAAGGGATTCGTTTCAATATTTTCCAACTTGAACAAACCTACACGGGCGAAGACGCTCGCCTTAATATTGGCCCGAAAGGCTTTACGGGTGAAAAATACGGAGGTAGTACCTACTGGGATACGGAGGCGTACTGCTTGCCGTTTTACCTCGCTACGGCCGACCAAAAAGTGGCGCGTAACCTCTTGGTTTACCGCCACAAGCATCTACAAAAGGCCATTGAAAACGCCGCAATGCTGGGCTTCAACAACGGTGCCGCGTTGTATCCGATGGTGACCATGACGGGCGAAGAGTGCCACAACGAATGGGAAATTACGTTTGAGGAAATCCACCGCAACGGCGCGATTGCCTACGCTATCCACGATTACATCCGCCACACGGGCGATGAATCTTATTTAGCCGAGTATGGCCTAGATGTATTAGTCGGAATTGCTCGTTTTTGGGCACAACGCGTCAACTGGTCGGCAGACAAGAAAAAATACGTGATGCTGGGCGTAACTGGCCCTAACGAATACGAAAATAACGTCAACAACAACTGGTACACCAACTACCTAGCGGCTTGGTGTTTGCGTTATACGTTGTCAGCGGTCAGCAGTTTGCAGGCAGCAGACAGTGGGGTGCAGCCTGCGGTGTTGGGTACATTGAGTGAGGAGGAATTAGCCAAATGGCAGCATATTGTGGACAATATGTACTATCCTTACGATGCCGAGCGGCAAGTGTTTTTGCAGCAAGATGGATTTTTGGACAAAGAACTTTTGACCGTCGAAGACATCAAAGAACACCGTCCTATCAACCAAAAATGGTCGTGGGACCGCATTTTACGGAGCTGCTTTATCAAACAAGCTGACGTATTGCAAGGGCTTTATTTCTTTGAAGAAGAGTTTGATACCGAAACCATCCGTCGCAATTTTGATTTCTACGAACCCATGACCGTACACGAGTCGTCGTTGTCGCCTTGCGTACACGTGATTCAAGCGGCGAAATTGGGTTACAACGAAAAAGCGTACGAAATGTACCTTCGTACCTCACGCCTCGACCTCGACGATTACAACAACGACACCGAAGACGGCCTACACATCACCAGTATGGCGGGTACGTGGATGTCGGTGGTCAAGGGTTTTGGGGGAATGCGTATCAAAGACGGGAAATTGGCCTTTACGCCCTTTTTGCCTGAGCAATGGAAAGGTTATTCCTTTAGAATTGGTTTCCGTGGGCAAGTGGTTCGCGTCGCCGTTCGCCCAGGCGAAGTGGAAGTAGAAAACCTTTCGTCACAAGCGTTAAGTTTGGCCATTAATGGAACAGAAATTACCGTAGCGGCACAAGCAACGGAGGTTGTGAAAGGGTAATAAAATCAAAAATAGTACTTACCAAAAAGCGGAGTTTGACGACTCCGCTTTTTTATGTTACAAATATTTTACCTCTCCGAAGCTTTTGGTAGATGATAGAAAATGACAGAAGCCCTTTTACACCACTACAGCTTTTTTGGGCTTTATGTTTTCCCTCTCTATCTTTGGTTGTTAAACACTATCCTGAAAATCAGCATGAAAAATCTAGGCTTCCTTGGGCTACTTTTCATGGGCTTAACGGCCCAAGCCCAAACGCTATTAACGCCCGAACAACTCTGGAAGTTGGGGCGGGTAAGTGGTAAAGGCATTTCTAAAGACGGTAAATCAGTCGTTTATAGCGTCAGTACGCCCAATATCGACGAAAACAAAAGTAGTAGCAAAACGTACGTTATCCCCATCGGCGGCGGAAATCCCTCACTCATTACCAACGTGGACGACCTGCTCGTTAATCCTAAAATTTCGCCCGATGGAAAGTTCAAAATCAGCAGTGAAGAAGTAAAAGTAATGAAAGTGACGGGCAAAGATGCTTACCCTCAGCTTTCAAAAAGTAACGTCCTGATTTATGACCAACTCAATTACCGCCATTGGGACGAATGGGAAGATGGGAAGTTTGGGCACGTGATGCTCACGCCCACGGGAGGCGGAGCCGCCAAAGACCTCATGGAAGGCGAGCCCCACGATTGCCCGCTCAAACCCGACGGCGGTGATGAAGATTTTGTGTGGAGCCACGATGGGAAAAAGATCGTATATGTGACCAAGAAAAAATTTGGAACGGCCTACGCTATCAGCACCAATACCGATTTATATGCGTACGATTTAGCCACGGGCACAACAACCAACCTCACCGAAGACAACAAAGGGTACGACCTTCAGCCCGCCTTTAACCAACAAGGGCAACTCGCGTGGCTACAAATGAAACGCGACGGATACGAATCTGATAAACAAGACATTATTGTAAGTAACGGCACGACCAAAATGAACCTTACCGCCCAGCGCGACGACCTACACGTGGACGGTTTTAAGTGGAGCGAAGATGGGCGTAGCTTGTTCTTTACCGCCGCTACCAACGGCACGTCGCAGTTGTTTCAGGTGACCTATCCTGGCTTGACCAAAATGATGCCCATCATTACGCAAATCACCAAGGGGGATTTTGACGTAAATGGAATCATTGGTCAAAGCGGTAAAACCTTGGTCGTAAGCCGCGCGGACATGAACCACGCCAGCGAATTATATACCGTGGATATTGCTAGCGGCACCATGGCCCAACTCACGCACGTCAACGACGAAGCATACGCAAACCTCGGAATGTGCAAAACCGAACGCAGATTTGTCAAAACCGTGGACGGGAAAAGCATGTTGGTATGGGTGATTTATCCGCCTAACTTTGACAAAAACAAAAAATATCCTGCCTTACTTTACTGCCAAGGTGGCCCACAAAGCGCCCTGACGCAGTTTTATTCGTTCCGTTGGAGTTTTCAACTCATGGCGTCCAACGGGTACATCGTCGTAGCTCCCAACCGACGCGGTATGCCTGGCCACGGTACGAAATGGAACGAACAAATCAGCAAAGACCACGGCGGTATTGTGATGCAAGATTATTTGGCAGCGATTGACAACGTGAGTAAAGAGCCTTTTGTCGATAAAAATCGGTTGGGCTGCGTGGGGGCGAGTTACGGAGGCTACTCCGCATTTATGCTCGCAGGTATGCACAATAATCGCTTCAAAACCTTCATTGCCCACGATGGCATTTTTGATTTTCGCAGCATGTACGGCTCTACCGAAGAGCTTTGGTTTCCTAATTTTGACTACGGTGGTCCGTACTGGGACACCAAAAATGCGGCAGCTCAAAAATCTTATAGCCAATTTTCACCCAGCAATTTTGTCGCTAAATGGAACACGCCTATCTTGATTTTTCACGGTGAAAAAGACTACCGAGTTCCCCTCGAACAAGGCTTGCAAGCATTTCAAGCAGCGCAGTTGAGGGGTATCAAAAGTCGATTGGTGGTGCTGCCCGAAGAAAATCACTGGGTACTCCGCGCCCAAAATGCCCAAGTTTGGCAAAATGAATTTTATCGATGGTTGAAGGAAACTTTATAAAAAATGAACAATACCCGAGTTTATAAAATGGCTTTTGCGGGCGTTTATCCGCATTATGTTCAGAAAGTTGAGAAAAAAGGACGTAGCAAAGAAGAGTTGCACCAAGTGATTTTGTGGCTAACGGGCTACGACGAAACTGCTCTCCAAAAAGTGATAGATGAACGCACCGATTTTGAAACGTTTTTTGCGCAAGCCCCTCTGATAAACCCCAATGCTAACAAAATTACGGGGGTCATTTGCGGATACCGCATCGAGGACATTGAAGATCCTTTGATGCAACAAATCCGTTATTTGGACAAACTCGTAGATGAACTGGCGAAGGGTAAAACGATGGAGAAAATTCTACGGAAATAGAAAAAAAGTGTCCCGACATACTCTACTGTCGGGACACAAATGGCATTAAGCCTCTGACTGTTCACTTAGCTCGCGATTTGCCAACTATAGCGCAGTTGATAGTGGCCTCCGTGGTCGATGTAGTTCAACGTTTGAATGGGCGAGTTAGCGCTACCGTTAAAAGTAGCATTGATGCTTCCAAACTCGGCAATCGCCACTTGAGGCGCAAAAGTATCATCTTGGATAAGTCCAACAATCCACTCCACCAAGGCGCCCAAAATAAACCCTACCGCTGCCCCAACTACGATGCCAATGGGCCCACCAACAGTGCCACCAATCGCAGCGCCCACTGCCGTCCCAATAGCACCACCTACGGCCGTAAAAACCAATTGGAGTTTGTCTTTGATAGCATCGTAAAGGTCTTTGATAAAACTCGCAAAACCACCGCCGTCTTTTTCTGAAAGTGCTAAAAACACCGCAAAGCTTTTGGGAAATTTCCCTGCTGAAGTAAGGGCAAATTGCTTAATGGTTTTGGCAGGATTGTACGATTTTACGTCGCCATCGTCAAAATCTCCGCCCACAAAAATTTCACTGATGATAGATTCTTTTTTGGCGTCGTCGAGGGCAACACCACCCATGGCAATTTCATCACTTCCAGGCCATTCAGGATTTGTCTCGTCCACACATTTAACCGAATGAACATTAAACCGCAGTGATTTGTTGACCACTGCTCCACCCACATTGCCCAATAACTGCACTCCAAGGTACTTTTCCGTAAACTTCTGATAATACGCCTCATTGAAAGTCGTATTGACAAAGGCAAACTCGCTTTTGAGGTTTAACTGCGCTGAGGCAATTTTCGTAGCCCGCAAATCAACTCCCTTTAAAACAGCAAAGCTGTGCAGCTCAGGTGCCATTAGGTTGGTTGTTTTTACGCGCGTTTCAAAAGCCGCTTTACGATTTGCGGGCATTTTAGCGATGCGGTTTGCAACTGCCGTCCCCGCTTTACTAGCCCCTTTTTTCATTTTAAATACAGTTGGCTGAGAGCGCACCTGAAGCTCTTGCAAAATTTCTAGTTTGAGGATGTCGGTCACTTTTTTAACCAATGAGTTAAATACCTGATCATCCAAGGTTGCAGCATTTCCTAATCGAATTGTTTCCATACTCGTTGACAAAAGAGTTAAAGGTGAAAGGAAATAAACGTTGAGAATTCTCTCTGCAAAGGTCGCTGATAACCTCCTAAGTTTTTAGAGTGGAAATACGGGAAATAAAAAATGCGTTTTTTTACTTAATAGCCCGTTTTTATTCCCACTAATTACGAAAAACTACTTACGTATTTCTACTGATAATCAAAATATTACAACAATAAACGGAATATATTTTCTTCTAATTAAACATACATACAGCAGTAAAAATCGCCTTACAGCAAAAAGCACACCTTTTGCCAATATTCATATTTCTACAAATGGTTGATTTTTTCAAAGAACAGTAAATAAAAGGAACAAATTAATACTTCCTTTTGGGCACTTTTTTACAAATATGCTACGTATATATCTGAAAATTACGCGTAACCTGTTGTATATTTGGGATGTTACTTAGACAGGTCGCTATCCCAAATATAACATTTTGGTAATGTAGTAGTGGGTAATTTCGTGGCTTGTTATGGTAAGAAAATCAACAATACTTTTAATCCAAATTACAATATCAACACAAATCAAACTAATTTCCATGGCTCAAATTCTACATCATTTTTTTAGGCGAAGGTATTCAAAAACCTTTTTGGCGAAACTAAGCTTTCTCCTCCTCTGTATGTTTACTGCTCAAGTAACCGCATTTTCTCAAGCGTCATTTACAAAAGGGAATATTGTAGTTGTGCAAGTGGGAGACGGGGCAGCATCACTAGGTAGTACTGGAACAGTCGCATTTTTAAGAGAATACACTACTGCAGGAACGGCCGTTCAGTCCATTTCTTTACCTACCAC
Source organism: Runella sp. R5_40 (assembly GCF_057652295.1). Classification (NCBI taxonomy): domain Bacteria; kingdom Pseudomonadati; phylum Bacteroidota; class Cytophagia; order Cytophagales; family Spirosomataceae; genus Runella; species Runella sp. R5_40. The sequence goes on from NZ_JBYFCH010000024.1 coordinate 13,299, forward strand.
TGTTAATGGGATAAATAAACGCCTTGTGTTATCAGGTACAGCTACTTCTGAAGGTGCTTTAGCTCGTTCTGTTGATTTTAAATATTTAACAGTGGCAGGTTATGATGCTGAAGTCGGAACAGCAAATATTACTACTTCAACTTCAAGTACTATTAATCGAACAATTGCAAGAATAAAATATGATGGTACGATTGATGCTTCTACTGGGCTAACAGATGGGTTTAGTGGAAGTAATATTCGTTCGGTTGTAACAACTAACGGTACAGATTTTTGGGTAGCTGGTACAGCTTCTTCAGCCTCTAATGCAGGAGTACGCTATACTACCTTAGGAGCTACTACCTCAACGCAATTAAGTAACACCGTTACAAACATACGTAATGTTGATATTATTAATAATCAACTTTATGTATCTCATGCTTCAGGAGCGGCTAACATCAAAATTGCAACAGTAGGAACAGGGACTCCAACTACGAGTGGACAAACTATGACTGGTCTTCCAGGCATTCCTACGACAATTACCCCATATGGTTTTTTCTTTGCTGATCTTGACGCATCAGTTGCAGGGGTTGACGTACTCTATATTGCTGATGATGGAGGAGGGTTAAAGAAATTTTCACTCGTAAGTGGCACTTGGACTGCCAACGGTTCTATTTCAGGAACGTATCGAGGCATAGTAGCAACGGTCAATGCAGGTAGCGTTACATTGTATGCTACTGGTAACTCTACTTTGGTGAGTTTTGTTGATAATTCAGGCTACAACGGTACCCTATCAGGAACAGTAACAACACTCGTTACTGCTACTAATAATACTGCATTCAGAGGAATAGCCTTTGCCCCATATGACGATGCGGCAGTAGTGGTTCCTAACCTCTCTATCAATGACGTAACAGTTACTGAAGGGAATGTTGGAACGACTACCATGACATTTACGGTGACGCTTTCTTCCCCAGCACCCGCAGGTGGAGTTACTTTTGACATTGCAACCGCCGATAATACAGCGACTGTTGCTAATAATGACTATGTCAGCAATGCGCTAACAGCACAAACCATTGCCCAAGGCGAAACGACTAAAACATTCTCAGTCACTATTAACGGAGATACAGACCCCGAGTCGAACGAGACATTCTTTGTCAACATCACCAATGTTACAGGAGCCAATGTAAGTGATGCCCAAGGTCTTGGAACCATCACCAACGATGACGTTAACTGCGCCACGCCAACCTTAATTTCTACCATTCAGGGAACAGGAGCTACCACTTCATTTTCGGGTACGCAAGTTATTCGTGGGATAGTTGTGGGTGATTTTCAAAACACAGGAGGGGTTACTCGCTTAGGTGGTTTCTACGTGCAAGAAGAAGATGCAGACCAAGATGGAAATCCTGCCACCGCTGAAGGTATCTTTGTTTTTGAAGGAAGTGGAGCCGCTATCGTTGATGTAAATGTAGGTGACCTAGTTTGTGTATCAGGTACTGTAGCAGAATATGCCTCAGGTGCTTCAAGTAGTTTGACCCAATTAACCAACCCCATTATTTCTATTGTAAGCTCGGGCAACCCACTTCCCACGCCCCAAAATGTACAGTTACCCATCGCTAATGCTTCTGATTGGGAACGATACGAAGGGATGCGGGTAATAGTAAAAGCGGCATCAGGAAACCTAGCCGTTACGGACAATTATACACTTGGTCAATACGGTCAGTTGACGCTTTCATCGGGCGGAGGCAACAACCAACCTGGCACCGATGCCCGTCTTGACCAATATACGCAGTTCAACGCGCCAAGTACGGCAGGCTACGCCACACACGAAGCTGAAAACGCCAAACGTATTATCATTTTAGACGACGGCCGCAGCGGCTCTTATCCCGACCCCATTATTTTTGGGAGAGGCGGTAATCCATTGAGTGCTTCTAATACCCTTCGTACGGGCGACGAAGTCGAAGAACTTGCGGGTGTCCTCGACCACCGTTTTGAAGGATATCGTATCCAAACCCTCACTAGTCCCAACTTTATTGCTACCAATACTCGCCCTGCCACGCCGCCATCATTAGGCGCTGCAACACTCAAAGTAGGAAGTGCCAATATCCTTAACTATTTCAATGGTAACGGTGCTGGGGGTGGTTTTCCTACCTCTCGCGGTGCTGATAACCTCAATGAATTCAACCGTCAACGGGCTAAAATCATCAACGGTATTGTGACAGGCGGTGCCGATGTAGTAGGTTTGATGGAATTAGAAGATGATGGCGCAGGAGCAGCTAGTGCCATCCAAGACCTTGTCAACGGACTCAATGCTGCTACAGCCAGTGATACGTACGACTTTGTTCGCTCTGGCGATATTTCAACCGACCAAATTACGGTTGGAATGATTTACAAACCTGCGGCAGTAGAATTAGTAAGTCCTTCAGCAGCAATTCCATTAACTGGCGATTTTGCCATAGTAGGACGTAGTTCTTTGGCTCAAACCATCCGTCAAAAATCAAATGGGGCTGTTTTTACATTGGTTGTTAACCACCTCAAATCAAAAGGTTCAAGCTCAACTGGCTCGGGAAACGTCGATATTAACGATGGACAGGGAGCTTCCAATGGCACACGTGTACGTCAAGTTGAAGCTTTACTAGCTTGGTTAGCGACAAAACCAACAAGCACCAACGACCCCGATTATTTACTCATTGGTGATTTTAATGCCTATGCCAAAGAAGACCCAATGACAGCTCTTGCTACGGGTGGATACACCAACTTGTTAAGTCCAACATCTTATTCTTATTTGTTTGGAGGGGAATTTGGTTCGCTTGATCATGCTGTAGGTAATGCTTCAATTACAAGCCAAGTAACAGGTGCCGAAAAATGGCACATCAATGCCGACGAACCTACATCTTTGGACTACAACACTGAAAATAAAACAACTGGACAGCAGTCAAGTTTGTACAGCAATGATGTTTTCCGCTCATCGGACCACGACCCAATTCTGATTGGATTAAACCTTTGTGCCGACCCAACGATTATGCTTTCGTCGGCAGTAGGTAGCAATGTGCAAACAGTTTGTGCCACAACTGCCATCACATCTATTACCTACGCCATCGGTGGCGGTGGAACGGGTGCGACTGTTTCAGGTCTCCCTGACGGCGTAACGGGAAGTTTTAATGCAGGTGTCTTCACCATCAGTGGCAGTCCAACCACTGCCGTGGGTAGTCCGTTCAATTATACCGTAACAACTTCAGGCGGTTGTTCGCCAGCAGTTACTGCCACTGGAACTATTACTGTCAATCCAGTTCATACGTTGACGCTTACTTCAGCCACAGCTACTTCTAATCAAACACTTTGTATTGATAATGGCATCACAGCCATTACGTACTCAGTTGGTGGAGGAGCAACCAATGCCACCGTTTCTGGCCTTCCAACAGGAGTCACTGGCGCTGTTACAGCAGGCGTATTAACCATTAATGGTACACCATCTGTTAGTGGCTCTTTTAACTACTCCATTTTGACTTCAGGAAATAGTTGTACTACAGCCAGTGGCTCGGGCACCATCGTTGTTAACCCTAATCACGTTATTAACCTTACCTCCGTTCCTACAACTACCGCTCAAACTGTCTGTGTAAATACGCCAATTACGGACATTACCTACGGATTTGATGGTGGAGCAACAGGAGCAACCGTAAATGGTTTACCAAACGGAGTGACTGCAAACGTTGTTGGCAAAGTCCTAACAATTACTGGAACACCTACGCAAAGTGGTAGTTTTAACTACACTATCGTGACAACGGGAAACAATTGCATAACAGTTAGTGCAACTGGCTCTATGACAATTTCTCCAGCGCATACGTTGACGCTTACTTCAGCCACGGCTACAGAAAATCAAACTGTTTGTATCAATACCCCTATGGTACCCATTACCTACAAGTTAGGTGGTGGAGCGACAAACACTACGGTAACTGGTTTACCCGACGGCATTACAAGCTTGCTCAGTGGAAACGTACTTACCATTAGTGGAACACCTACCAACAGCGGTAGCTCAAATTACAGCATCGTGACTACGGGTAATAGCTGCGCCGTGGCCAATCGCGCTGGCACGATTAAAGTAAATACCAAACCTTCCGTGGCTATCTCTTACGTAGGCATTCCATTGGAAGAAGGTAAAACGCTCGAACTTTGTGACGCTGACAGTAATCCAGTTAACAGTTTGCAGTTTTCAGTTTCGACATCTTGCGTTTCGGGTGCACCGTTTTGGCGCGTTCAGGCGGGCAGCGGAGCATGGAGCGATTGGTCAACAACAGCTCCTACATCTCAACCTTCCAACAACCAAGCCTACCGCTACCAAGCGGCGTGCTCAGACGTGACTTGTACAACAACCGTGACAGGAACATACACCTTGACCATCAATTACCGCGCTGCTGTTCCACAAAATGTATCTCTGCTAGTCGATGGTGTAACTGTAGCCGCAGGTGAGACGAAAGAAGTCTGTAGTTCGTCAGCCAATACGTTGACGATTAACGCTACGTGTGGTGCTGGAGAAATCATTCTTTATTCGGTAGATGGTAGCGAATATAGCACAGGAATCCCACAAGCATTACTCGACAATCAGTTTCACAACTACCGCGTCCGTTGCCGCCAAGCTGGTGGAACTGGTTCTTGCGTCGAAAGCGAATCTGGCGTAATGCGCTTAAAATTAGTGACCATCCCAGCCGCTCCTACAGCATCCTTATCTGCTACAGGAAGTTGCAATTCTTCGGCAAGCTTCAGTGGTCAGTCAACTTGTGGTAGCTTAAAAACCATTTGGTACAATGCCACTACAAACATCGCATTGCCCAACTTACCTACCACCGTTCCTACCGAAACTACTTCTTATTATGCCCGTTGTCAAACCGAAAACGGCTGTGTAAGCGAGAAAAGTAACGTAGTCACCTTTACAGTGTCGCCTACTCAGATTGCCCCTGTAGTGACTGCCTCTCAGCAGATTGTGTGTATGGGAACGTCCGTAACTATATCTGCCAACTGCCCAGCGGGAAGCACTACGTCTTGGAACACAGGCGTAAATACGCCAAGCTTTGAGGTTTCTTTTAATAATGTAACCAAACAAACCTACTGGGCGAAATGTATCTTTGAAGGAGGATGCCAAAGTGCCGAAAGCGCACGAATCGACGTGTACTGGAATGCTTTTGTGGTGACACTCATTAACATTGGTGAGTCAAAATCGGCCGTTAAAACCAACGACCGTTCGGCATGGACGAGCCAGTTTATCACCCGAGACGGCGGTCCAGAATTAGAACAGAGTACGCAGCAAAACCCGACTTTGTATTTTGTGGAGAATGCCAACAAAATCGCGCCCCGCTACTGGACCATCAATGTGGAAGCTTGTGGTTTGGGAACTGATGGCTCATTGACGTTTGATATGTTAGCAACCCCCGAAATGGGCGTGGTTCGTTCGTTTAACACCCACGAAAACAACGCCCCTTATTTTATGTACGCCAACCGCGAAGGCTGGACCGAACTTTATGCCCAAAACCATCCTGCCTATGGATTCTACCAAGACAATGGAAGCGGTCAAAACGTGTATGACGCAGGTTTACCAAAAGGGTTGTATAAGTTAGGTATTCGCTATTGGGATATGAAAGGCTGGGGAAGTATTTACCCCGCTACGCGTAAGGCCCAAGGCAACGTGCTTGCTTACCAAGAATATTGGTTCCGTATCCAATCGAAAGATGGTGTAGGTATTGGAGCAGCCAAGCAAGCAGCAGCGAACTTAGATCCCTACGGGATGACAAAAGGAGCTTTCGCTGAAGTAATGCCCAACCCAATCACTAATGTCCTTCGCTTAAACGTACAAAATAGCAAGGGACAAGAAGTGAAAACAATCTTAACGGATATTTCTGGGCGCCAGGTTACAGGCCGTTCGTTTATGGCTGACACCAATGCGCACCTCGAAGAATTCGATACAAAAGGACTCGAAACTGGGGTCTATCTTTTGAAAGTTTCTACTTCGGACAAGCACACTACGCTTAAAGTAGTGAAGCTACCGTAAAACAGAATTGTGTATCAACAAAAAAGCCCCGACCTTGCAGTCGGGGCTTTTTTGTTGCCTTGACTCAAACTACAATTTGGGCCAAAATCGGTTTTATGTATTTAATCAAAAATTTTAAAGTAATTCAAAATAGCCTCGGTAGAGGCGCAACATTTGTAGTAGCAGGGGCGATTTTTTAATTATTGCTTCGGAGAAGCATAACAAATCAACAAGTTATGCTTCTCCGAAGCAATATAAACTACTAATACACTAAAATTTATGCTTAACTACTTAATACTACAAATGTTGCGCCTCTACCGAGGCTATTTTCAATTACTCTAGAACTTTTGCTTTACTACTCATCCGACACAGCAGTGACTCGTCGCTTTTGGGCATAGACCAGAACAAGGAAACCCATCAAAATAGCAGGTAAACTGAGCCATTGACCCATATTTATAACCATCTCATTTTCAAAATTTTCCTGCGAATTTTTAAGAAATTCGACCATAAAACGAAAGCCAAAAAGCAACATCAAAAACAACCCTAAAATGGTTCCTTCTGGCAGCACTTGCCTTTTTTGTTTCCATAAATAAAAAGTCAATGCGAATAAAAATAGGCAGAAAAAGGCTTCGTAGAGTTGGGTAGGATGACGGGGAACTAGAGGCAATAAACGAAAGTCAGTTTCGTGGACAAAAACAAATCCCCAAGGCACGTCGGTAGGTTTGCCATAAATTTCGGAATTGAACAAATTTCCAGTTCGAATCAAAGCTCCACCCAACGCCACCGCAATGACGACCCGATCGGCCAACCATAAAAATGAAGGGTTACCTGCCTTCCGACTGTAAAGAATCAAGGCCAAAACAATGGAGATAATAGCCCCGTGGCTGGCCAAGCCGAAGAAAGGCAGGCTCACCAACGACAACAACCATTCCTTGGGTTGGGAAAAAAGAAGCTCCCATTCGTAGAATAAATAATGCCCCAAACGAGCACCGATGACGGTAGCAACTGCCACATAAACCAATAACGAATCAGCTTTGGCAGTATCCACTTTTTCGGCTTGAAAAATGAAGGTAATTAGCGATTTTCCTACCAAAAAGCTAAAGGCAAACAACAAACTGTACCAATGAATCGGCAAAGCCTTTCCCAAAAAGTCAATAGTGAGGAGGTCGGGATGAATATCCCAAATGATATATGCCAACATGTGAAAAAGGGTTATGAGTTTAACAACCAGAAGTAATGCCCATCAGAAAACAACTTACGCAAAAGTGGAGCAAAGGCCGTTGGACTCTTTGGTACCAAAGCACTGGTGCAGGACGGGGTTGGATGAGTCGCGAAAGCTCCGCAGCACTCCACTCCGACTGGTCGTTTACCTGCGTTTTGTAAGACTCCCACAGTGGTTTTAATTCATCTAAATTCATGGCCATTGGTTTTTAAAATTCGTTCGAGTTTTGCTTTAATTCGATTGATTCTGGTACTGACATTGGTGCGACTCAAGGTCAAAATAATTGCGATTTCGTCGTAGCTGTGTTCTTCCAAATAAAGCGTAATGATGGCCTTATCCAAATCGGAAAGTTGCTCAATCGCCCCGTAAAGTTCTTGGGTAGCCTGCGTTAGTTCGAGTGAACTTGTTGCCTCCGAAACCTGATACACATCGTCCGAATAAGGTTCATTTTTGGGGCGCGACTTATCCTTTCTCAGCTTCGTAAAGATGGTATTGAGCGCAATTCGGTAAATCCAAGTAGATTCTTTCGACTGGTGTTTAAACGAAGGAAATGACTTCCAAAGCTGAAGAACGATTTCCTGAAACATGTCTTTTCGGTCTTCGCTTTGGGAAAAATAAAGGCTGCAAAGGCTATGAATTAGCTTTTGCTGGGTAGTTATTAGCCGTAAAAATTCTTCCTGCAACGAAACTTTTGCCACAACAATAAAGGCTTAATGTGTTTTGAAGTATTAGTTGCAGGAAGGGCTATAAAAGTCACACTTTATCAAAAATAGAGTGCATTAATTCTAATTTTTCGGTTCGAGCAGCCCCATTCCTTCCATCCACGCTTGGCAGCCGTCGGGCCAATGTTTGACCGAGCCTTTTTGTTTTTTCCCCAAACCAAAGCCATGCCCGCCGTTTTCATATACCAAAATAGAAGCAGGTATTTTATACTTTCTTAGGGCATCGTAGTACATCAAACTGTTTTCTACGGGTACACCTTTGTCGTCGGTGGCATGTACCAAAAGCGTAGGAGGTGTTTTTTCGCTCACTTGCTTTTCGCTAGAATAATAGTCTATTTGTTCGGCAGATGGGTTTTTACCCAACAACAACTCAAACGAACCTGCGTGTTTGAAAGGTCCCGAACTAATCACGGGATAAATCAAAATCGAAAAGTTAGGTTTACAAATTTCGACGTTAGGGAGATTTTTCAGCCCTGTCATCGAAGGCGCTGATTGCCAATGCGTACTTACCGTTGAGGCCAAGTGCCCTCCTGCCGAAAAGCCCATGATACCAATGCGATTGGGGTCAACTTTGTATTTGGTAGCATTGCTACGCACCAATTGCATGGCTTTGAGCGCATCTTGGAGCGCTACTTCGTGTTTGTTGGCCCAAAGTGCATCGTCGGGCAAGCGGTATTTTAATACAAACGCCGTTACCCCAAAACTATTAAACCACTGCGCCACATCCACTCCCTCGTGGCCAGAGGCTTCAATGCGATAACCACCGCCTGGGCAGATTACCACAGCCGCCCCCGTCGGTTTTTCGGGCATATAGACCGACAGCGTGGGTAGCACAATGTTGCTAATGCGCAAAACTCCGTCATTTCCGACTTCGATTTTTTCCTGAATGTTACGATTTTTTAGGTCATTGGGAATTTGTCCATCGGGCCAAAGAGGAATGACGGTTTGAGAACGCGACATAGTACAACTGAAAAAGAGAGCTATAAGACCAAAAACAAAACGCAAAGATAAGGCGGATTTCATGGGGTTTGTGTTTTTTTCATTCGAGTTTAACATTGCTCTAAGTTTATTTTAGTACGATTTCTACTCATGTGTAACAAATATCACGCTTTTAGGCTGTTTTCTTCCTGACCTTTGTACCATACATTCACAATCTTAAACACCTCAAAGCCATGTTTAGCTTTTTTAAAACCAAGAAAAATTACGAAAACGTAAACGCAGCTACGTTCAAACAATTACTATCAGAAACACCCAACGCCGCAATAATCGACGTAAGAACAGCCGCTGAAGTGCGTTCAGGAGCCATCAAAGGAGCGGTGAACATCGACCTAATGAGAATGGATTTTCAACAAAACATTGCTAAATTGGACAAAAGTAAAACGTATTTTGTTTATTGCCGTAGTGGTAATCGCAGCGGCCAAGCTTGCCAATTGATGGGTGATTTGGGCTTTGAAAAAGTCTATAACCTCTCGGGCGGCATGATGAGTTGGCCTTATTAGGCAAGTTGGCAAAAGGCAAGGAGCAAATTTGCAAGGGGCAAAAAGTTCAAATACACATTTTAACAAAAAACAATCAAATGCCTGCAATACTTAGAAATTGGGATCTAATGCGGATGTTACGCATGGGCATGGGGCTTTGGCTCATCTACTCGGCCTTTGCCGACCACCAGCCGTTGTTGGGTCTTATGGGGGGATTGTTTGCCCTCCAAGCTGCGCTAAATGTCGGTTGTTGTGGGTCGAATGGATGCGCTTCTCCCAATTACCGTCAATCCAAAACTTCACTTCACGAAGAAACCGTTTATGAAGAAGTTAAGTAACCTCAACTGGGCATGGATTGGCGCGGGCATTGGCGCTGTGGGCGGCTATTGGTATTGGAAAGAAATTGGCTGCGTCACTGGCACATGCCCTATCAAATCGCAGTGGCAAACCATGGTCCCTTATGGTACCTTGCTGGGCTACTTAGGGGCTGATTTAGCACAGTCTTTATTGAAACCCAAAGCATCATAAATTTATTATTTTCAGATTAGTTTTTATACGAAACAGCCCGTCGGCAATGCTGACGGGCTGTTTTTTCTTCTTACTCAACGTTATGAAAACTATCTTTTAATAATCGGATGCTCGTTGGGGTTGCTCACAACCCCAACACACAATTGAGCAAACTCCGATGCACAATTACTTCTTAATCTTACGCGTCGTAAATGGTACGCAAAGTTGATCTGAGCAGCAGTTGGTACCCGCTTGGATGATGATTGGGCAACATCCTCCCGTTGGGCATCCGCCGTTGGTGGCAGTGTAGGTGTAATTTCCTACGGCATCCAACAATACTACGTGCTGACCCGCCAAAGCCGTCAATTCTTGACCATCTTTGAACCATTTCACTCCCGTGTAGTTGGTTCCAATACTTACTTCTACTTTGCTTCCGCTACACAACGGAATTGGTATTGTAAAACACTGACGGTCTAAATCGTCCTCTGCGTCTTGGTTATTGCCTGGAGTTGAATCCACGTCTTTCTCCCCTGCCGACGTAATCTCGGCCTTGTTGAAGTACAAGCCAGGTTGCAAGACTTTCACGCGGTAAGTGAGCGTTACAGTATCCCCGTTGGCCGCAATATTTCCAATTGACCAGTTGATGATGTTGCCCGTCAGGGTAGCTGCCCCTCGGCTTGTGGCAAAACTATTCGCCACAAATTGCACCGCCGTTGGCAATGTGTCTGTTACCGCGACGTTGGTAGCTCCATTAGCCGACTGGTTATAGACTTTAATGGTATAAGTCAGTTCCTCGCCCACTTGAGCGATTTTCTTACTAATCAACTTTTTCAATGCCAAGTCAATTTCTACCAAGCAGTTTTGAGCCGTCACCGTTACAGGAATTCGTTCACTTACTTCTCCTGCACACGTTCCGTTGGTACTACGGGCTTGTACATAAAACGTAACCGTTCCTGTGACATTTCCTGCGGGTTTGAAGCTCGTCGTACCGACCGCTACTGGCGCACCTCCCGAAGGCAATGTAAACCAATCAATCGTAGCTTGACCAATCACCGTGGCACGAAGCGTTGGAAAAGTATCGTTCAAACAAGCCGTTACACTTGACGCCAATACGGCTGGATTCGACGGCACACAACCACAATTAGGTTGTGCATAAGTAGTGGTAGCCGAACAGCTAGAGGCACTAAACGAGGCGGTTACTGTCTGGTTGCCTGCTCCCGTTAAACCTGTCAAAGAGAACGACATTGGACTTGAAAACGGTGCGTTGAAAGTCAACGTTTTACCTGCTGCTACGATGGTCAGCGTACCTGTGGTGGGGGCACTCACAAAATTCACTACTCCATTCAATGTATAACTACCCGTGGTTGTATTACACAACGTTCCTTCTACTGATACGTTAATGGCACATTGTTGGGTTGTTGAACAATTCTGCGGTGCTTTGTACGTGGCGGTAGCGCTACAAATCGACGTTGCCGAGAAGCTTACTTTCACTTGATGCTGCGCTCCGTCACTTACTAAACCAGCGATTGAATACACCTGCGTCACGCTAAATGGTGCCATAAACACTTGGCTCTTTCCGCCTACCGTTACCGTCATTGTACCCGTGGTTGGCGCATTGCTTACCGTCACAGTTCCGCTTACAGTATAGGTGTTAGTTGCTGTCACACAGTTACCTGGAGTAGCTGTTATTGATACTCCGCATTCATTGGTACGGCAGTTGGCAGGCGCCGTATAGGTGGCTGTGCCTACACAACTTCCATCGGCACTAAATTTCACCGTTACCAAGTGACCCGACCCATCACTCATCAAGTTTTTGATGTTGTATGCCTGAGGACTGGTAAATGGTGCGTTAAACACTTGGCTTTGTCCATCTACCGTCACCGTCATCGTACCTGTCGTTGGGGCATTTGTAAAACTTACGCTACCGTTCAACTCATACAGACCTGTGGTTGAATTACAAGCCGTTGGCACTGCTGTGAGGGTAGTTGTACATGGGTTGGTTTTGCAATTTGCTGGCGCCGAATACGTCAACGACGACTTGCAGGCTCCATCTGCCGAGAATGCGGCGGTAACAACCTGTGCCTGAGCGTCGGCTGGCAACCCTGACAATGTATAATTAATAGGACTCGTAAATGGTGCGCTAAACACCTGCTCAACACCTCCTACGCTTACAGTCAATGTTCCCGACGTTGGAGGGTTACTCAAGGTAAGTTTACCCGTTAGCGTGTAAGTCCCTGTTGCTGGGGTACAGCTTCCAGGTGTCGCTGTCATACTCATCGTACAAGCTACTGGCTCTTGCACGCAGGTTGGCACAATGATTTGCACAGTATCTCTACACGTTTGTCCTCCTCCTGTGATTGAATAAACAAACTTATACGTACCTGCTGTTGTCATTCCCGATACTGCATTTCCTGAAATAGTTGCAACCGCAGGATTAGAGGCCATTACACTCCAAACGCCACCCGTCGTAACTGGGGCTAAGGTCGCAGTCGTTGGAGAAACTCCACCGCTACCGCACACCAATGTTTGGTCATTTCCTGCATTCGGTTTAGTACAAACCGCACAAGGCTGAACAATCACTGCTACGGTGTCTTTGCAACCTGCCGTGGTCGTATAAATAAACTGGTACGTCCCTGCGACCGTCATGCCTGAAACATTGTTACCCGAAATCGTCGCTGCCACAGGCGTTGTGCCCAATTGTGCCCACGTTCCACCCGCTGGACTTGGCGACAAGGTCGTGCTCGTTGTCAACGTGTTCGTCGATGGGTTCGCACAAGCCAACGTCTTGTCTTGACCTGCGTTGGGTTTGGGACTCACCGTCACCACCACTTGCGCCGTGTCTTTGCAACCTGCCGCATTTTGCGCTACCAAGATATAGGTCGTTGTTCCCGTTGGTTTCACCGACGATGGCGTGGTTACTACCGTGCCATTGGCCGTTCCGATTGTCCACACTTGACCTTGATACGTGTTATAATTCACAATTTTAGAAATCAAGTCCACCGACTCACCTGCGCATATTGTCGCGCTGCCGTCGGCAATCACTGGTTTGGCTTTCACTTCTACCTGCGCCGTGTCCGTACACGTTTGCCCTCCTGATGTTACTGAATACACAAACTTGTAAATACCCGCCGCTGACAAGCCTGTGATGTTGCCACTCGCGTCGATGCTCGCAGCTGATGGGTTGGCTGGGCTGCCAATTGGTGCCCACGTGCCACCTGATGTCACTGCTGTCAATTTCGACGTACTCGTTGGCTGACATACCGCTGCCGCGTCTGGACCTGCATTTGGTTTCACACAACCTGCACATGGCTGAACGATCACTGCTACCGTGTCTTTGCAACCTGCCGTGGTCGTGTAAATAAACTGATACGTACCTGCGACTGTCATGCCTGAAACACTGTTCCCCGAAATCGTCGCTGCTACTGGCGTTGTGCCCAATTGTGCCCACGTTCCTCCCGCTGGACTTGGCGACAAGGTCGTGCTCGTTGTCAACGTATTCGTCGATGGGTTCGCACACGCCAACGTCTGGTCTTGACCTGCGTTTGGTTTTGGATTAACTGTCACCACCACTTGGGCCGTGTCTTTGCAACCTGCCGCATTTTGCGCTACCAAGATATAGGTCGTTGTTCCCGTTGGTTTCACCGACGATGGCGTGGTTACTACCGTGCCATTGGCCGTTCCGATTGTCCACACTTGACCTTGATACGTGTTATAATTCACAATTTTAGAAATCAAGTCCACCGACTCACCTGCGCATATTGTCGCGCTGCCGTCGGCAATCACTGGTTTGGCTTTCACTTCTACCTGCGCCGTGTCCGTACACGTTTGCCCTCCTGATGTTACTGAATACACAAACTTGTAAATACCCGCCGCTGACAAGCCTGTGATGTTGCCACTCGCGTCGATGCTCGCAGCTGATGGGTTGGCTGGGCTGCCAATTGGTGCCCACGTGCCACCTGATGTCACTGCTGTCAATTTCGACGTACTCGTTGGCTGACATACCGCTGCCGCGTCTGGACCTGCATTTGGTTTCACACAACCTGCACATGGCTGAACGATCACTGCTACCGTGTCTTTGCAACCTGCCGTGGTCGTGTAAATAAACTGATACGTACCTGCGACTGTCATGCCTGAAACACTGTTCCCCGAAATCGTCGCTGCTACTGGCGTTGTGCCCAATTGTGCCCACGTTCCTCCCGCTGGACTTGGCGACAAGGTCGTGCTCGTTGTCAACGTATTCGTCGATGGGTTCGCACACGCCAACGTCTGGTCTTGACCTGCGTTTGGTTTTGGATTAACTGTCACCACCACTTGGGCCGTGTCTTTGCAACCTGCCGCATTTTGCGCTACCAAGATGTACGTCGTTGTTCCCGTTGGTTTCACCGACGATGGCGTGGTTACTACCGTGCCATTGGCCGTTCCTACTGTCCACACTTGACCTTGGTACGTGTTATAATTCACAATTTTAGAAATCAAGTCCACCGACTCACCTGCGCATATCGTCGCGCTGCCGTCGGCAATCACTGGTTTGGCTTTCACTTCTACCTGCGCTGTGTCCGTACACGTTTGTCCTCCTGATGTTACCGAATACACAAACTTGTAAATACCTGCCGCTGACAAGCCCGTGATGTTTCCACTCGCGTCGATGCTCGCAGCTGATGGGTTGGCTGGACTACCAATCGGTGCCCACGTGCCGCCCGATGTCACTGCCGTCAATTTCGACGTGCTCGTTGGCTGACATACCGCTGCCGCGTCAGGGCCAGCATTTGGTTTCACACAACCTGCACATGGCTGGACAATGACCGCTACCGTGTCTTTGCAACCTGCTGTGCTCGTGTAAATAAACTGATACGTCCCTGCGACTGTCATGCCTGAAACGTTGTTACCCGAAATCGTCGCTGCTACTGGGGTAGTTCCCAATTGTGCCCACGTTCCACCCGCTGGGCTTGGCGACAAGGTCGCGCTCGTTGTCAACGTGTTCGTCGATGGGTTCGCACACGCCAACGTCTGATCTTGACCTGCGTTTGGTTTGGGATTCACCGTAATTGAGTGACTAGCACTTGCCGAACAGTTTGTCGTTGCGTCCGTATAGCTGTAACTAAAGGTAAGGCTTGCGATATTAAATCCTGGGTTCAAGGTTAGCGTACTTCCATTTTGGGTTGCTGCTCCCGCAGGGAAACCTTGAGGAAGCGTGAACGTGCCGCCAGCAGGCGAGCCCGTAAAGTTCACTGGCAGGCTCGTTTCGCAAACCGTCGTTGGCCCCGAAATTGTTACGACTGGACGCGCTTTTACCGTAATCTCAGCACTGTCTTTTTGCGTACAGCCTGACGTGGTTTGGGTATAATAAATGTAGAACGTTTTGGGCGCTGTAGCTGCCAACTGGGTCAGTGCTACCGTAGTATTCACCGTTGCACCTGTTCCTGTATCCGTCACGCCAGGCCCCGTCCAAGTACCATTCGTACCCGATGGGTCGGGATAGGTAACTTCTGCTCCCACACAAACACTTGCTGCCGCAAAGTTGACAGGCGTAGGTTTGGGATTAACTATTAATTGTACAAAAGCCGTATCCGAACAAGTTGTATTTCCTGTTGTATTGACAATCACCGCAAAATACTTCGTACCTGCGATGGTCAGCGCCGTACCTGTTGGGGTAAAGCTGGCGTTGGTTTGACCCGAAATAGCCGTTCCAAATGCCCCCGTTGTATCGGTCAATGGACCGAACCACTTGTACTCTACACCCGTACTTGGCGTTACCGCATAAGCCGAGGCCGTTGCTCCCGAGCAAATAGTTTGGGTTTTAGGACTCACCGCCGCGACTGGTTTAGTACAGGTAGGTGCACAAACAGGTGCCGTTATTTGCAAAGTATCTTTGCAGCCATTCAACGTATAAACAAAGCCATAGCTTTTTCCTTGGGCATTGGCATTGGTGATGGTCACTAAGCCTGCGCTGCTCACGGTCATTCCTGCTGGGTTGGCGGCCAAGGCTGTCCACGTACCATTGGCAGGTGCTCCTGTCAGTTGAACAGTCGCTGGTAAGCTGCCGTTGCTACAGGCCAAGGTTTGGTCAGGGCCTGCGTTTGGTTTGATATTGATGGTATCTTTATCCGACTCCGTAGCAGCACCAATGCTACTAAACGCCGTGAATGTTCCACTTCCTGCGGGGTCTTCTTTGGCTTCGTACAAGTCAAAATCATCTTTTGCTTCTACGATAAACTTATCGCCTGTATAATTGGCAGGCACTTGAATTTTCACCTTAAATACCCAATCAGGGAAATCACAGTTGACATCGTTTTGTCCCAAAGCCGAACAAGGCTTGCGCGCTGTATTAACAGCATCGCCTTCGTCCAAAATATTTGACGTATTGCGGCCTCCATCAGCCCCACCTTGGTCGGTAACAGTTTGGATGGTTACACCTATGGGTGGACTAAATGGATCAAATGCTGCGCCACCGTTCAACAACGGCGACGTGATACGCATGTTACGCGCTTCAAAACGGCGTTTTGGCAACGTAATCGTAATACCTCCGACGTTGGCGGTACCTGGGTTTTGGGCCGCATCTTCGTCGATGAGTAAGCGGGCAATCAAATCAGCCTCAACAAACTCGCCAGGTTTCACGCAGTCGTTGGTAATTTCTACGTCCATATTCACGCCTGCGGTAAATAATAGGTCGGCATTTCCTGCCTTGATGGTATCCGTACCGCACAATCCTTTGGCAAAACCACAAATCAAAAATACATCCCCAGGATTGTAAGGAGTGTTGGTCATGGTCGCCGTAAATAACCACGACTCAAGCGGCTGCATGATGCCATCGTTGTTGACATCGCCGCTTTTCGTAACGGTCAATACCGTTGGTGCGCCAACACTTCCTTTGAAAAGTTTATACGTTCCTTCAAAAGTTACGTTTGATAAAACTGTAGAACCGTTGTTAACCACACCAAATGTAACCGAAACTATGTCGTTTTGGGTACGAATGCTTTGAGGAGCAAGAATAATCCCCACTGCCATTTTCGCCGTTGAGCAGACTTCACCCACTTTTACTACTGCGGGGTCAGCATCGTCTTCGTCGCTCAAGGCACTGACTTCGCTAGGATTTCCTGTGCCGTTTCCGTAAATGCTATCGTCGCTTGGGCTCCGTTCTTTCCCTCCCGCGTCGTTGGCTGGATTATCGTCTGGCGTACTATCAATGTCTGTTCCGCCCGTAGCGGCACTGATTTCCGAACGGTTGACCAAATCGCCCGTTGCCGTATTTTCTACCGTTAAGCTAATTGACAAAGTAGTATCACGACCTGCTTTTAACAATGGTAATGGCGTAATCAGCGTTGCTTTCCCTGCCGTTGCCGCCCATTGAGTGCTTGTCGGAAGGCTCATTCCCGTTGGAATATAATCGGTAACTTGGATATTGGTCGCATCTACCGTTCCTTGGTTAAAGAGGCGAATCCTGTAGTTAACCGTTGCTCCTAGGGTCACTATCGAATCCTGTCCTGGGGCCAACGTTTTACGTAATGCCAAGTCAAAGATAGGATTAGGTACTACTTTCAAACACGCTTCCGCAATGTCTTCGTTGCCTGTCATTACAGGAATGCTACCATTGCTTACAGTGCCAATCATGGCATTCATCGGAATCGTATTGCAGTAATCGCCCGCCGTTGCGCTGGTCACAGGAACGATAATGGTGCAGGTACCTGGGGCAATCGTTGAGCCCGAGGTCAACCCTACTTCGTTAGTACTGCTAAAAGTACTGATAGTCGCACACGTTCCTGTAGCCACCCCTGCCAATACTACCCCCGCTGGCAATTCGTCCTTGAAATCTTGTCCAAGCGTAATAGGCGTACTGTTTCGGTTTTCGATGGTGATTGTCAGGGTACTATTTTGGTTGGTTTGTACCATTGCAGGAGCAAACGCTTTTTTCAATAATGGAGCCGCGATGTATGAGTTTTTAAATTCAATACATGCTTCGGTAGTATCTATCGTGCTACAAGAGCTAGTTTGAAGTGCCCCTGGCACTAATTTGTTACAATAAATCCCCTCCGCTGGCACAGTCACATCTACCTGAATCTGAGTAAGACCTGGCGGAAGCGAAGTACCGTTTGGAATAAAAATCACGTTACTTCCCGCAGCCGCAATGACTGGCGTAGCGTTGTTGACGCTTACGTTGGGATTGGCAGCAACAGTCATCTGCGCTGGGCTACTTGGAAGATTATCCACAAACGTCGAAGTCAACGTAATTGGCGTTGTTTCGTTGTTATTAATCTTGAGTGTCAAACGAACGGGTGTTCCTGGCTTGGCCGACGACGGGCTAAACTCCTTGGTAATAGTTGGCACGTTTGGCCCTGTGACAGTGATGGTAGCACAATCGTCGTCATCTTCGTTCAAGGCTGGAGCATTACCTGGCGTTGAATCGGGGTCGTTCAGCGGGAAAGCTGTATTTACCCACGCACAGTTGGTAAACGACCCTGCTTTTGTCGCCTTGGTTGTAATGGTCAGCGTCACCGACGCATTGGCCGCCAAGCTTGGTACAATCCACCCACCAATAGGGTTATAGGTCGTTCCAGAAGCTGGGTTACTGCCCAACACCAACAGTTCGAGTGGCATATTATCCACTACCTGAATGTTAGTAGCGGTCATTGTTCCCTCATTGGTCAGGGTCAAAGTCCAAACAAAGTCTGAGCTTACGGGACACGTCACCCCGTTGGTCGGGTTCACCGTTTTGGTCAACTTCAAGTCAATGAATGTTGGGCTTTTACAAACCTCGTAGGTAGCTAAGTCATCCTCGCTTGTGTTAT
The DNA here is from genome assembly GCF_057652295.1 of Runella sp. R5_40. Taxonomy (NCBI): domain Bacteria; kingdom Pseudomonadati; phylum Bacteroidota; class Cytophagia; order Cytophagales; family Spirosomataceae; genus Runella; species Runella sp. R5_40. The sequence goes on from NZ_JBYFCH010000024.1 coordinate 32,003, forward strand.
TGTTATTGGGCGTAGAATTGGGATCAGCTTGATCGGCCGATACTACCTGTACCACCATTTTCTTGCATCCACAATCGGTTTCGGCAAGGGTGACAGGAAAATCTTGGTAGCAATCGTTAGAAGCATTGAAAACCCGCACCGTGTAAAGTTGGTTGCCATTTGGGTTAGGCAAACTACTAAAGGTAAAAGCGCCCCCCGTCAAGGTTTGTGCCGCAGCATACGCCGTTCCCGAATAGGTTCCACCTAGAGAAATTCCCACTTTATCCCCATTTGTTACGCTCGCTATCGCAATACTTGCGTTACTGTTTGAGCTTGTTCCCGTACAAGTCGCTGGCGTTGGCGTCAAGGTAGCGGTGGGTTTTGTACACACGCCCGATGGGCAGCTTGTTGGGTTAAGCACTACCTGTAAATCAGTGGTACAACCTCCTGAGTTAAACACCCGAACCGCATAGGTGGTTGCCGAAGCGGGGTTAGGCAAGGCACTGGCAATGACGCCCCCCGCTGGAATCGCCGTGGCAGTAGCGTACGTCTGAGACCCCGTATAAGTAGTACCAATGACGTAATCGTACTTATCCGTTACGCCAAAATTCGACAAAGTTATTTTACCGTCGTTGTTGGGACTGGTGGCGCCACAAGTTGCGGGCGTAATGGCAGCTACTGGCACTGGGCCACCACCGCCGCATGTTCCATTCAAACAAATATCATCATAACCAATGACAGGGCCAACTTTGACTGACCCCCAACTTCCATTTTCAATTAGTCGATTAACCAAACCAAACACAACCGTCCAAGTTACCTCGGCCGAACCATCTGAAATAAAATCAGCGGTATTTGGGAATGAAAACGTAAAAGGTGTTCCATTAACATTGGAAGCCGCTACATTTTGGGTTTGGTTATAAACCAGCACTCCATTTCGATACACGCCAACACCTTGCTTTTCGTAAGGAATGGATGTACCGTTATATTGCTTTTGAATAAGCTTAACCGAAAAGCTGGTTAACGTACCTGACTTTCCTGCAGGCAATTTGTACTCCACATAGATATTACCGCCGATTTCAGGTTTAAAAACGGTGTCTTTGGGCTTCCACCCTTCCGAAACTGCGTATTGATTCGTACCTGGCCGCCAATATCCCGACAAACAAAGTGCATTGGCGAAGTCGTTGGTGTTACTAAATCCTTTCGAGCCAAGTAGCGCCTGGCCACACCCACTGTTTGAGTTGGGGCAAAAGGTATTTTTATTTTGGGCAAGAATAGGTACAGTTTGCTTGTACAACCAGCCTTTGGTAGAAGGCACAGCGCCGTTACATTGGGCTGTCCCAGAGTTAAAATCCCATTTGGCGAGTACCGAAGGAGCAGAACTATTGCATTGTGCCTGAACCTGCATGGAAATCATCCCACACATGATTCCTAGGACTACGATGAGCGTAAAAAACTGTTTCATCCGATGGTTGAGTTTCAGAAATATGTTGTGAGCGATTAGTTTACTTTTAAGGTGAAAGTCAGTGTTGTATTTCCCACTGCTAGGCTTGGCACCGTCCATTGTTTTGTTGTGCCATTATATGTTCCCGAAGCGGGAGACACCGTTAGCAACGAGGCCGCAGGCTCTGGAATAGGCACCGATACGATTACATTGGTTGCGGTGGCTGGACCCGCATTGGTCAGCGTAACAGTGTAGGTAAGCTGCTCTCCTTGTGCGCCAGTTTGAGATATTGGCGTGGCAACGGCTACACTCAAATTGGCTTGAGGTACCGCTGCCGTAATGGTTACATTAACCGCCGTAGTAGCAACTCCAGCCCCCGAATAGCAGTTTGAGGCTGCATCAAAAAAGGCCGCATATACCGTTCCTGAAGTGGTGTATGCTGTTGGATTCGCAATCTTGTTGGCCGTGGTTGCAGGCGTGCCAGTATGCCATGTGAGCGTCGTACTTGCAGGTAAATTAGAGGCAGTAATGGTTGAAAGATTGACCGAACCTGAGCCAGAAATTGAAGTGCTGTTTACCGTAGGAGAATTTTGTCCCGCTACACAACTAAAATAAGTACAGGGATCGGTCGGTGCAAACACGACTAGCTTGGCCAACGAATGATATAGGTTGGCAAAAAACTTATCGGTATTACTTGTTATTGTACTTCCAGTCGTTAGCCCACCTAATTCGGTAATCAAGTCAACATCCGCCAAATAAATATCATTGGTAGTTTTGTCAATAACCCCCGTCGTTCTTTTAGTGGGGCTGGCATTATCTTGTACAATCACGCAAGCAGAAGCGGGAATGGCTGAGTACGAGCCAGTATATCCACCTCCTTGGTTGAACCCGGCCACACTACCAAAAGGACCACTGATAACAGATTCTCCCAATGTAGTTAGGGCGTTGGGGTTAGTATTACCTGATACCCCTGTATATCCCGACACAAACACGCCTGCATAGTTCTGGAAGGCTAAAATCACGTTGCTTTTAGAGGCTGCATTCCAGTTATTAAGTTCTGTTTTTTCGGCCGCAGTGTAAGCACCTGTTGCTCCACCTGCGTCGGTATTGTCAATCCCCAAATCCACAATTTGGCAACCCGCTGCTTCGAGCCCTGTTTTGGTAAAGGCCACCGTAAAGGGGACTAATTTAAAGGTAAAAGTAGAAGTACCTGTAAGGCTAAAGTTGGCAGCACTGAGCAGTTTAGTAGCAGCGTCTGTGCGTTGCGCCCCTCCAATACCATAGTCTTTTCCTGTTCTATAGCATACTGTAATCGTTCGCTTCAATGGTGGAATTTCGCGGTATTTGACTTCACTTACGCCAGGATTTGAACTTGCCAGTACATTTTTAGGTACATCGACAATCCCGTTGACATCGGCATAGGTATCGGCGGTTTCTGAGCCACTGTCCAAACCATTCAAGCCTGGTACTCCGTTGAAGGTTAGCCCTGACTCTACTTTATCTAAATCTAAATCTCCGTCTGAATCGGTATCCAAAAAATCTTCGCAACCATCAGTGTCGGTATCTAGCGGGGTCAATCCACCCAAATACGCGGAGTTTACACCATTGTTGGTTGTATAAGTAGCCGCGTTATCCGCATTTGAGGCAACGTAAGTAAGGGTTGGTTGGGCTTCCACGTTATCGGGAATCCCGTCATTGTCAGAATCTAAATCAAGGCTATTGGCAATGCCATCCCCGTCAAAATCACATAAACCTTGAACGGCGGTGTTGACAAACAATTCATTGATCCAAGGCGTAGAACGAGACGTTCCAGAAACCCCTAACAAACGATATGACTTGTAAGCAGTTATATTGGCGGCAAAAGGAAATGTTTCAGCATCATCACAAGTACCATAAATACAAGCAGCAGTAGTCGCCGTGCGCGTCGAAGAAACAATGTCTGTCCAGTTGGTACCATCATTACTTCCTTGCACTTTTATCACCGCTCCATTGGAGAAAAGATACGCTCCCACTGCCAGCTCCATTCCTTTTAACAAGGTAGGCTTCACAAAGTCAACTCGAACGTAGGTTTTCCCTGCCACCGCTTGAGCTGTTCCCGTATAATAAAATGAATTATTGGCGATATTTCCATCCAATAACACGCTAATACTTCCTGTAACTGCGGCGTCCGTTGACACTTGTAACTTGGCTTTATTGGTGAGGTTCGTATTATAATTCACCGCTCCACAATACGCGTCTTCGACCGTATCCAAGATACCGTCGTTGTCATCGTCCAAATCCACTTTATTTCCAATGCCATCGCCGTCGGTATCCACAAAAGGTACGACGCCTGGATCAACGATCGTTTCGGTGATGTCACAGGTAATTGTTGTATTGGTAATTATCAAGGAAACATTGCCTGCTCCCGCCGAACCTGGTTGAAGCTTAAAGTTTGTCGTTGTCCCGTACGTACCTGTCGTTGGTGTCACCGAACCACTCGAAACAGCTACTGAATACGTACCAGTACCTCCTTGAGGGTTGAGTTTAAAGGTAATTTCATCATCCGCAGTTGTAGTGGTATTTGCTCCGTAGGTACAACTAATATCCGACAAACCTGCCGTTAAAACAGGGCTTCCAAAGTAAAGCTCATTGGTCCAGCTATTGGCTGTTGTACCCGAAATGCCATAAATGCGATATTGCAAATAGGGTGTTGTATTTCCCGTGATTGGAAATTTCCGAGAGTTACCAGATGCCCCATAAGCAGCAGCGGTTGCGGCTGATGAAAACGGTTGCGTCCCCGTCAAATCTGTCCAGTTTGATCCATCATTACTTCCTTCAACCCGATACGTTGCACCGTTGGTGAGAGGTGTATTAGCAACAATTTCAATTCCATTCAAAATCGCCGCCGAGGGAAATACAAATTTATATACCTCTTTGTTGGCTATGGCCTGACTCGCTTGGAACCAAAAACCGTTGGTGGTGGCATCCCCATCCCTGAGTGCAGCGAGGTTTCCTCCACCAGTATTTAACCCCGAAGTGATGGTGATACCCGTTTTATTGGCCGCTAAGTTCCAATCTTTGTAGCAATCAGGATTCGCCACCATCGGAGCAGCTTTTTTGGGGGAAGAATTGGCAAAGGATACCAATGGCCAGCCCACCAACATCCCCAAACACGCCACCAGCATTACCTGTATGACATATAAGAATCCTTTGTAGCTGTTTTTGAGTAAAACATGGGTTCTCATAACATTTATTTGAATTAATATGGTTTATAATACGCTTCTTTCACAGTGTCAGATAAGATCAATCAATCGGCTATTGGGTCTTTTTTGCAATGCTTGTTGTTTGGCTTGACGATACGCTGTCTGTTCTCCTCGAAATTTTCGAAGCAATGCTAATTGCTCCTCTACGGGCGCCATCAGGCGCGGCGGTTCGTCGTATTTGATGGCGCTTTGGAGGCTTAAAGCTTCTTTCCAAGCCGCCTCGTTGAAAGGTTGGGTTTTGTCCATGTTGTCCACCCAGCCCGCCAATTCGTAGCGCATCATGTTCATAACATCGTAGGTTTCATTGATGCTCTTAAACTCAGCCGTCGCCTGCTTTGTCGCACCTTGTTGTTCGTATTGGTGCATCAACTGGCTCAATTCCATGCCGTATTGGTTGGCGTCTTGGAGTCGCTGCTGCTGCACGGCCTGCATCCCGAGGCAATACAAACGCAGGGTTTGGTAATAATTTGCCACCAATGAATGCTGAATCGGACGCTGCGAGTCGTTAAGAAGTATTTCGAGGTACGCCACTGCTTTTTGCCATTCCCCAAAACGAATATGAACCCACGCGGGTAAAACTTTACCTTCATAGTGCAGCATCATTGCAGCGCCTTCGTTGATGGGTTGCGTTTCGGGAGTGACGTTGGCCAGTGAAGTCGCGGTTTCAAGCGCTCCTTTTTCGTCTCCTGCTTCGGCTTGGGCTACCGCTAAAAAGTGAAGATTATGTACGTAGTTTTGATTGGCCGAAAAGGGAATTTTTTCTGAAATATGGTAGTCGGTTTCTTGTTTTTTTGCTTTGGCGTAAGCGCTTATTGCTTTTTCATAACTCCCCTTCAAATAGTATAAATGCCCTGGCATGTGCGTAATGTGCGGGGCATTGGGGGCTATTTTCACCATTTGCTCGGCAACAGGGATGGCTTTCGCAAATTCTTGGCGCAACTCCATAACGTGAATATAGTAGTGCATCAACGCCACGTTTTCGGGAAACCGACGCATTGCTTTTTCGAGCAATTGAATCGCTTCTTGTTGACTCTCCTCTTTTTCGTGTTGGCGCAGCATAATCGACGCCCACGCAATGGCTTCGGGTTCGTCAGGGTAGGTTTGGTATAGTTTTTTAAAAACTTGGAGTGTTGTTTCGGTCAATCCTTGGTTGACAAGTACTGCTGCTGCCTTGATAAAATCTTTTTCTACGGAAGAAACTGTCCCCGACAATGCCGTTGCTTTCTCGATAGCTTCTTGCCAAACGCTTTTATCATCTCCCCCAAAACCTGGCTGACAAAGGGCAATCCCCCAATATCCCATGGCGCAATCAGGGTCATTTTCAACCACTTGCTGAAACGCTCGGTACGCTTCGAGGTGCCAAAAACCGTGTAGATGATTGAGCCCTTGGTCAAACCATCGTTGGGCTTCTTTGTTTTTGGTCGTAATTTCTAAATGGCTATTTCCTATTCCCGTTCTAAAGACTGGTTTTGTTATGTTTTTCAGTATATCTCTTGAGCCCCCACCTCCAACACACAACGGAATACTATTTTCAACACTAAGAATATCCCCTTTCGCTGTTTCTGTCTTTTGTTGGCAAGCCCCAACCCCTCCCAAGGCAACGTAGGATAGGATAGTTCTAATCAAAAATGCCTTTAAGCGACATTTTTGCAGTTGAGGGGCACTATCAACAGAGGTATATACTATCATCGGCTAAACACAACATTGAGAATAGATTTTCACGTTGCCAAAATCAACAATTGTGCCAAAATAGCATTCTCAATATCCCAAATAAGACTCTATACCACTTCTTTTCTTTTTTAAACTACCAAAAACAAGACAAAAATGCCTCATACATCACAAAAAAGTATATACGAACAAAGTATATACCACTCTATTTCAACAAATTAACCTTAGTAAAGACATGCTTTATAACACAAAAACACAAATCATAAAAAACTAAGTTGGCCTATCAAAATTTTTATTCCTTTGTCCTTATGTGATATTCATCACGTACAAACACGTCCTTCTGCATTATCTTTGCTACATAAAAAAACACATACATGTCATGGACTCGAAACAACAATCTTTCAAAGACATCATTAGCGGAGATACGCCAGTCGTAGTTGATTTTTTTGCGGAGTGGTGCGGGCCTTGCAAAATGATGGCGCCTATCCTTAAAGATTTTGCCAGCCAAATGGGTGACAGAGTGCGGGTTCTAAAAATTGATGTGGACAAAAATCCCGCCGCTGCCCAAGCCTACCGAATTCAAAGTGTACCTACGCTTGTAGTGTTTCAGAAGGGCCAAGTCGTGTGGCGGCAGTCGGGCGTAGTGCAGAAAAAACAGTTGGAACACGTTGTCAACCAACTACCACGTACATACGCACAGTAATTATCCATCGTCGAACCCTCTAAACCCTATCACAATGAAACCAAACATGGGCGGTGCCGACCGCATTATTCGCCTCGTTGTAGCAGCCATCGTAGCTGTTTTGTACTTTACAGGAACGCTTACGGGTACCATAGGCATTGTGGCTCTGGTAGTGGCGGCAGTATTTTTCTTGACCAGCCTGGTAAGCTTTTGCCCACTTTATACACTCATAGGACTGAATACTTGTTCTGTGAAGAAGTAATACAACTTTGCCCTTTCCAAACACCTGCCTCAAGTAATTTGGGGTGGGTGTTTTTTTACAATTTCCCTTATCGTATTTTTACGATTAACAAATGTTTACTTGAAATCGGTCATAAATTTTAATCATGACTCCTCAACTCAATACCTACTTTGAATCCCTCAATCTCACCGAAGTATCCGCCGAACGCCAAGCTATTTTACAATCCTTAGTAAAATATATAAAAGGTAAATTAGCGACACAACAGCCTATTAATCTGACCTTTATTTGCACTCACAACTCCCGCCGTAGCCATTTAGGGCAAGTGTGGGCACAAGTGGCAGCGGCCTATTTTGGGATCAAAGATGTATATTGTTTTTCTGGTGGAACAGAAACCACCGCCTGCAATCCTCGAACCATTGCAGCTTTTGAGCGAGCAGGTTTGAAAGTCACAAAGACTACCGAATCTGACAATCCCGTTTACGAAATTAGTTTTGATGATTCGTCGCAACCCATCATCGCCTTTTCCAAAGTCTATGACCAAGCTCCTAATCCAAGCAGTGCTTTTGCCGCCATTATGACCTGCGATCACGCCGAGGCCAACTGCCCCTTTATTCCAGGAGCTGAAAAACGCTTACCGATTATGTACGTTGACCCCAAAGTTTCGGACGATACTCCCGCCGAAAGCGCTACTTACGACGCTCGCTGTCGGCAGATAGCGACTGAGATGAAATGGGTATTTGACAAGGTTGACCAGGTCAGACGATAGTCAGACCGACAGTAACCTAAAAGTCAGACCGACAGTAATTAGACTATACGCTCCGAGTCTGACTATCGTCTGACTCTCCCCATAGTGACTTATAAAACAAGTAATAGTCTGAATTATTGACCAGATCAGACGGTAGTCAGACCGACAGTAACCTAAAAGTCAGACCGACGATAATTAGACTATACGCTCCGAGTCTGACTATCGTCTGACTCTCACCATAGTGACTTATAAAACAAGTAATAGTCTGAATTATTGACCAGGTCGGACGATAGTCAGACCTACAGTAACCTAAAAGTCAGACCGACGATAATTAGACTATACACTCCGAGTCTGACTATCGTCTGACTCTCACCATAGTGACTTATAAAACAAGTAATAGTCTGAATTTGAGCAAATTTCAACTATTCACTGTATGCAAGTTTTAGCCGAACGCCTGTATCATGTATATAACCAAGGGAACAACCAAGAAATCATTTTTCACACCAAAGATGACTATGTCCAATTTCTTAGACACGTCAGAGAAAAGGTACTCCCTCATTGTGAAATAGTAGCCTATTGTTTGATGCCCAACCACTTTCACTTTTTAATCAATACGACTCAAAAATCAATAGAACCTGTTAAGTTGGGACAATTGACAAGCACAGTTTTAAATAATGGTTTCAGGCTATTACTTAGCGGATATGCCAACGAGTTTAACAAGAAATACCATAGAACAGGCTCTTTATTTCGCCAAAAAACGAAATTCAAAAACTTGGAAAGCGACGGTGAGAAGCCAAGCAACAATTACCCTTTCGTATGTTTTCATTACATACATCAGAATCCATTTGTGGCAAACCTTTGCCCCAAAATAGAGGATTGGGAATTCAGTTCGTTCAGGGATTATTTAGGGTTACGGAGTGGTACTTTGGTTAGCAAACAACCCGCGTTTGATTTGATTGGTATTCAACAGGATAGCTTTTACCAAGAATCCTATCAAGTAATTTCCGAAGCTAAAATCAAGTATTTGTATGATTGAGCCAGACGGCAGTCAGGCTCCTTCGCATCATCTAACATTGTAACCCACAAAACCCATCGGTCTGACTATCGTCTGACCGAGACATCCTCATGCTCAAGTCAGACGGTAGTCAGACTTCTCCTCATCAGCGACTTAGCTAACATCGTAGCACAAACAATTCATCGGTCTGACTATCGTCTGACCGAGACATCATCCTCTTTTTTACTCAAGTCAAACGGTAGTCAGACTTCTCCTCATCATCGACTCAGCGAACATCGTAACAAAACAATTCATCGGTCTGACTATCGTCTGACCGAGACATCCTCATGCTCAAGTCAGACGGTAGTCAGACTTCTCCTCATCAGCGACTTAGCTAACATCGTAGCACAAACAATTCATCGGTCTGACTATCGTCTGACCTATGTGACCTATGTCACAGTTTCTTATTTGAAAGCAGCCTACTTTTGTAGCACATTAAACATCTATCAAAATGGCTGCTTTTTTCTTTGGTGTTGTTCTGCTACATTTGGTAGCGGGCTTCGGCTGGGTATTGTATAAAATTGCGTCCCCGAAAAAAAACTCAAACTAATCGTCTCCTATGAAATCGGTACTTGCGGCAGGATTGTTGTTTGTTATGGCTATCGTCGGCACGGCTTTTCAGCCTAGTTCGCAGGCTCCTATTGATTACCGAAAACTGGGCGACTCCCTCAGCCTTCAAGCCCAACAAGTACTTGTGCGTAACTTACTAGGCGCGATTCAAAAAGGAGGTTCCGACTATGCCGTCGATTTTTGTAGTGAACGAGCCATGCCCCTGACCGACTCATTGTCAAAGAAATACAAAGTTCGTATTCAGCGGATTTCGGTCAAAAATCGCAATCCTAAAAATGCGGCATCCCTCTTTGAACGCAAATTACTAGAATCGTTTGCTTCGGCTAATTCTCCCAAAGACACCCTCCTCCAAACACCCAAAGGCATTATTTACTACAAGCCGATTCGGGTAGCGATGCCCACTTGCCTCCAATGCCACGGCAACCCCAAATCGGACATTAATTCAGCAACGCTTTCTACCATCAAGGAAAAATACCGCTTCGACAAAGCCACAGGCTACGCCCTCAACGACCTCCGTGGCGCTTGGAAATTGTCGTTTGAGGAATAAAACTTCCCCTTTTGCTTCTTACCGTTTACTCAATGTGTGGAACTTCCTCCACAATTTTACCCATAACACTGCGTTTTTGGGCTAGGAATGGCTTTTTTGATATTCTTGGCATACAAACACAATTGAGACCTCATTTATACAAAACATGAAACAACGCTGTACTTGCTTTAATTAAGTTACACCAAACAATCAATTTCAATCATGGAAAACAATCAGCAAGGAAAAAGCCCTTTTGCGTGGGTAGCGCTAATCATCATGACTTTAGCGACAGGTACGTTTGGCATCTTGTTTTACAATCAAAAACAAGAAACGGAGTCGAAAGAGGTAAGCATCGTCCAAAAAGCCAAAGAATTGGCCTTCACTCAGACAAAATTAGACTCGGTGTCGCGTAGTTTGGACATCAAGATTGCCGAAGTGCAACAGTTGGGCGGAAACGTCGAGGAACTAATGAAAGTAAAAGCGAAGTTGGAGGCTGATAAAGTAGCATTGCGTAAAAATGCCAAATTTGAAGTTGGTAAATACACCGCTAAAATCAAGGAATACGAGCAGTTTTTGGCCGACAAAGACGTGGAAATTGCGAAGCTGAAAGAAGAAAATGGTTTGTTATCGGTTGAAAATCAATCTTTAGCCAGTGAAAACACGAACCTAAAAACAGAAAAAGAAACCCTTACGCAAACTAAAATGCAGCTAACGGATTCGGTAACAGCCTATTCTAGCAAAAACCGTGAACTTAGCCAGAAAGTAGCAATTGGGGCGGCACTTAAAGCCGAAAATATCAAAGTGTTGGCCGTTTCACCAAAAGGCAAAGTTCGTACCGACGACACTTACCGTTCAAAACGCGTTGACAAATTGAAATTGCAATTTACGCTTCCGCCTAACCCATTGACAGAAACGAACGAAAAAGAAATTTATGTTCGTGTTCTTGATCCCGAAGGAGCGGTTATCACAGACGAAGCGATGGGTTCTGGGAAGTTTAACTGGCAAGGTCAAGACATGATGTTTACGACCAAAGACCGCGTGGCTTATCAAAACACCAATCAAACTGTTGAAATGATGTACGATAATCCACAGCGCCTACGCCCAGGGAAATACAACGTAGAAGTTTATTCTGAAGGTTTTAGAATCGGAAGCAGCCAGTTTACCATCAAGTAAGTGGCCTGAAACAAGAAATCCCTTTCATATATACACAATGCCCAATTACCCAAATGCGGTCAGGTACTTACCCGACCGCATTTTTGTTTTTAAAATTGGACATGGTTTTTTCTTACCTTCGGTTTTGAGAAACCGAATACGCAGGTTTTGAGAAACCTGCTCACACCGTGCCGCAGGTTTCTCAAAACCTGCCCGAAAGAGATACACCAACTCGCCCGAAAGAGACCCACAAACCTGCCCTAATCAAAACGCTAACCTACCCAACCGAGAACCAAAAACCCACTACACAACAAACCCTCGCTAGAATTCTCTAACGAGGGCTTATCAGTTTATTTATAGAAACCGCTAGACTACTTCTGCCAAATCGGCCTTTTTGGCTTTCTTTTTCTTGCGACCGCTGAAACGTTCTTTGATACGGTCAACCACCAAGTACGTACCTGGCACGATGAAGAGCGTCAAAACAAGTGAGCTGGTCAAACCTCCGATAATAACCCAAGCCATCCCATTCTTGGTTTCGGCACCTGCACCGCTTGCCAACGCAATCGGCAACATCCCGAACACCATCGCGAGCGTTGTCATCAAGATGGGGCGCATCCGCTCTTTTCCTGCTTCAATCAGGGCATGCACTACGTCGTAACCTTGTTCTTTGAGGTGATTGGTGAAATCGACAATCAAAATCGCGTTTTTGGCCACCAAACCTAGCAACATAATCATCCCTACAATGGAGAATACCGTCAAACTTTCCATCGTAAGGGCCAAGGCCAACAAGGCACCGATCAACGCCACAGGAATGGAGAATAATACTACAAACGGATAAACCACGCTTTCGTACAAACCCACCATCACAAAATAAACCAGCAAAATCGCGATTCCGAGGGCTAAGCCAAGGCTTCCAAAAGCATCAGATTGTTGTTGCATTTGCCCCAAATATTCTACCGAAACGCCATCTGGCAGTTTTACTTCGTTCATTTTTTTCTGAATGTCAGCCCCTACCGTACCCACAGGACGACCTACGACTTGGGCGTTGATGGTAATCGACGAAAGGCGATTGATACGTTCCAACACACTCTCACCCGATTGCTCCTGCACTTGCGCAAACTGCGATAACTCAAACGTTTTTCCTTGATTATTGACAAACAACAAGCGACTTACATCGTTCAACCGCGAGCGGTCAAACTGGTCGAGACTGACCAAAATGTCGTATTCGTTGCCGTTTTGTTTGAATTTCGCACGGTCGTTTCCTCGGAATGAGTTTTGTAAGGCCATCCCAACGTCCATGGCACTGATACCCAACTGTGCCATTTTTTCGCGGTCAAGTTTTACAGTCACTTCAGGCTTAGGGTCTTTTACCGAAAACTTCACGTCTTGCGTTCCTGGTACCGACTTCACAATGTCTAATGCCTGTGCCGCCGATTTCCGTATGGTTTCAAGGTTGGTTCCCTTGATGGCAATCTGAATCGGTGCTTGCGATGCCCCTACAATACTGGCTGGGCTTACGGTCACTTTAATGCCTGGCAGTTCTAACAATTCGTGTTTGAGCATTTGCCCAAATTTCTCAGTAGAAAGCGTCCGCTGTTTTTTATCCACTAACTTAATGTTCAACTCCGCAATGTTGCTGTTGGACGATGCCCCAAAGTTGGTACTTGTGTAACCCACGTTGGTAAAGACGTTGGTCACTTCGGGGTGCTTCATAATCATTTGTTCCGCTTTTTGCGACAACTCATTGGTTTGGTAAATCGAGGCTGTCGGTGCTAATTCGAGCTGAATATTCATTTCTCCTTGGTCACTTTGCGGCATAAATGCTGCTCCGATAAAGCCTGCTGGTACAAGGTAAATGGTTGCCACCAACATCCCCAAAATGGTCAAATACATCCATCGTTTGTGACCCAACACCCACTTCAAGAAATAGACATAAACAGCCGTAAGACTATCAATAAAGCGCTCAAAACCGAGGTTAAGTTTTCCCCACAAGCTATCTGGATTTAAGCTTTCGAGTTTTCCAAAACGTGATACCAACAACGGCGTCAACGTAAACGAAACCACCAAACTCATCAAGGTCGAGAACACCACCACGAGCGAGAACTCACGCAAAATATTTCCAATCAATCCACCCGTTAAAGCCAACGGTACGAATACCACCACGTCCACCAAGGTAATGGCCAAAGCCGTGAAGCCAATTTCACTCCGTCCATCGAGGGCGGCTGTTCGTTTGTCTTTGCCCATTTCGAGGTGTCGGTTGATATTTTCCAACACCACAATCGAGTCATCGACCAAAATCCCTACCACCAACGAAAGCGCCATCAAGGTCATCAGGTTCAACGAAAAACCTGCCAAGTACATCAGCAAAAAGGTCGGTAGAATCGACGAAGGCAGCGCGACCAATACGAACAGCGACGAGCGGAAGCTGTGTAAGAACAACAACATCACGACTGATACAATAAGAATCGCCAAAAACAAGTCGTCCACCACCGCGTGCGCCGAAGCCAAAGTATAAACCGACTGGTCGGAGGCAATGTTGAATTTCAGGTGAGATTTGGCGTATTGTTTTTCCAAAACCTCCATTTTTTTGCGTGCCAACTCACTCACCGACACCGCGTTGGCATCCGACTGTTTGCTAATCTGAATCCCAATCGAAGGCTTGGCATTGATGTGGTTGATGGCCGTTGGTTTGGCCGTTGCATCCACTACTTCGGCAATGTCGCGGAGTAAAATTTCACTACCGTTGGTACGGCGCGCCAACACTAAGTCACGCAAGCGCGACGTTGTTTCGAGCGTCGCGTCAAAACGAATAGCGTACTGGGCGGTACGGGTTTCGAGCTGCCCCGCTGGGTAGCTGGTATTGGCGTTGTTGATGGCTTGTGACACTTGTACAATCGACACTCCGTATGCTCGAAGCTTGTCGCTATCGACATTGACCTGAATCTGACGCTTGTTTCCACCTACGACGTTGACCTGACCTACGCCTGGCACGTTGGCCAACTGTGGTTTCAACTCATCATCAATCAAATCGTACAATTCGGTGGGCGACAAATCGGCGGTTACCCCCATACGTAGCACGGGAATTTCGTCGGTCGAAAACTTATTCACAATCGGGCGGTCGGCTTCGTCTGGGAGGATGTTGATAATTTGTTCAATCTTCCGTTGGGCATCTTGCTGAGCTAAAGTGGTATTTACACCATTTTTCAACTGAATCGTCACCAACGACACGCCTTGTTGAGACGTCGAAGTCATGCGATCTAAGCCTTCCAACGACGACAGCGCGTCTTCAATCCGTTTCGTCACGTTGGTTTCTACCTCATCGGCCGAAGCGCCAATATAGGTAGTTGCCACGCTAATCACGTTGGCTTCAAATTTGGGCAATAAGTTATATGACAACTGTTTATAGCCCAGCACCCCGAATAAAATCAGGACGATAAAAACAGTAGTGACCAACAAGGGTCGTTTAACGGCTATTTCGGTAATTGACATGGTTGTAATTTTTTACTTAGTAATCTGCACATTACGTCCTTCGCTGAGGTTCAATTGACCCGTCACGACCACTAAATCACCTGTTTCAAGGCCACTGAGCACCTCAATGTTATCGCCCAATTCACGCCCAACTTTGATGATACGCTGGTGCGCTACGTTGTTGTTTACCACATAGACGTACGGGTTTTTCAAACTTTCGACCAACGCCAAACGCGGAATAAGCAACGCCCGCTGATTTGATTTTTGGGAAAAATCGACGTTTACAAACGTTCCTGCTTTCAATCCCGCAGGGCTAGCAATCGTAATTTCAACGGGATAATTGTGCTCATTGCTTCCTTGCGGCGCGATGTAGCTCACCTTTCCTGTCAGTACTTTATCAGGAAAAATATCGGTCGTTACTTTCACAACTTGCCCTACCTTCAATTGATACACGTCACTTTCGTTGACCTGAACATCCACTTTCAGACGTGCTACGTCCAAAATCGTCCCGACCACCGTACCCGCACCCACAAACTCACCTGGTTCGATGTCTTTTTTCACAATACGACCGCTGATTGGTGCCTTCACCGCCGCATCGGCAATTTGTTTTTTGATTTGTTCGGCCTGATTAAGGGCATTTTCGTAGTTGAACTTCACTTCGTTGACCTGTATTTCGGTGGTTGCGTTTCCTGCCAACAAAGTGGTGTAGCGATCCACGTCTTTTTTGAGTTTGTTGATGGTCAATTGCGTCGATTCGAGCGATAATTCTTTCAATTTGTTATCCAATTGTACCAAAACTGCCCATTGACTCACTTGCGAACCAAGGTCAAAGTTGACGTTGGTAACACGTCCTGCGGTCATGGCCGTAATAGCCGCTTCCTTAAACGGAACCAAGTTTCCTGTTTTAATCAATTGTTGAGACACCTCTCCTTCCGCTACCCGACTGACAGTGACTGGAATAGGGGTATTATTATTGGTGGTTGGCAATGCTTTTTGAGCATCAATTTTCTTTTTATTGGCCGTCAACCGAAAAGCAATCAGTGACGCAGCGACTACCAAAACCAGAGCGACGATAAATGAGGACTTTTTCATTTCTAGAGTTGATTATAGAAAGTTAGCAACGTTCCTTGCGACTGTTCGAGGTCGAGGCGCGCTTGGTAAAAATTAATGAGTGAGTTAATGTAATTCGATTGAGATTGACGGTACGAATTGTCGGCGTTGATGAGGTCGGTCAACGACTTGGTACCTTGTTTGTACTGCAACGTCACGACGTTATAAACCTCTTGAGCTTGCTTCACGGTACGTTCATCGTTTTGGATGCTTGTACTGGCTTTTTGAATTTGGGTTTGGGCGTTGTTAAACTGCAATCCAAACGCCGCCACGTTCATCCGCAATTGTTCTTCTTGGGTCAAAATCGTGAGGCGCTGTTGTTTGTACTGCGCATCCCGCTGAAAACCATCGAAAATCGGCACGTTTAAGCGCAATCCCACGCTTCCGAAGCCCGTAAAATTGCGAAAGCCATCGGCAAATTGGTTACCCAACGCCATCGAACCATAACTGGCCGTAAAGCTCAACGTCGGTTGGTAGCCTGCCTTAATTCGCTGCAATTGAAGTTTTTGTAATTCCAAATTGGTCGCCGCTTTTTGGTACGACACCAACCCTGGCGCGTTAAATTGACTCGTTTCTACCTGCGGCGTTTGACGAAGTAGCAACGAATCCGAGACATCTACCTCTTGGTCTTGCGTGAGCCCCATTTGGTATTTGAGGCGGTTGAGAGCCAGCGCCAAATTGCTTTCGCTCAACGCCAACTGCGAGCGCGTGTTGTTATAAGTAACTTCGGTATTGGTGACGTCAATGGCTTGAATCACGCCATTATCGCGCTGTAACCGCAAGACATTCAACACTTTTTCGGTACGGTCTAGGTTATCTTTCAACAACGCAATCTGCTGTTTTACAATAAATACTTGGTAGTAATTGCTCGCGATGTTGTAGATAATCTCTTCTTTCGTTTGGCGCATCGACAAGTCGGCCAATTTTTGGTTGGGCTCAGCGGCTTTCAAACCAAGCAAAGCGGCTTTGTCGTAAATGGTTTGGGTCAATTGCGCCGAAGCCACGGTTTGGTACTTCGAACCCAACGAAATCCGCTTAGGTTCGGGGCCTGCAAAGCCCGCTGGTAGGAGCGTGCTTTGGAGTTTGAGGTTATCGGTGAAGTTTCCAGTCGCCGATACTTGCGGCAGATAAGTGCCCAAGGCTTGCCGAGCTTGCTCGTTGGCCGTCTCCTGTTGGTACTGAGCGATTCGCACCGAACCAAAATGCTGAAGGCCGTAGTCGAGGCAAGCTTTCAACGACCACGTTTGCTGCGCGAAGCTCGGTAGCGAAGCCGACAGCAGAAGCGTTAAAAAGACTGCGATTTTTTTCATGGTTGTACTTTACTAAGAAAAATTACAAGTTGACATATCAACTAATTGAACAAAAAATTTAAAATTCAATGGTCGAAGCTACTTTTTGTAAAAGCTTCATCAAGGTTTCTGATTCTTCTTGGGTGAGTTTACTAGTCACGTCTTGGTTGATGACCGCTGCCAAATCAGCGATTTTATCCACGGCAAATTTCCCTGCGGGCGTGAGGTGGATAAGGTTACGACGGCGGTCCACGTCATCGCTCACAATTCGGATATAACCATCTCTTTCCAAGGTACGAATCGAGCGCTGAATCGCCGATTTGTCCTTTTGGAGCAAATTGGCAATGTCTTGCTGCGAAAGTGGCTCATCGGCCGAATAGCGAACTAAAAACAAAATCGGGAACTGCTCAATCTGAATCGACAGCCCCGTCTGTCCCAACTCACGATTGATTTTTCTCACAAACAAATGAGACACGTGGTTGATGTTGAAGGTTAGATACTGGCCCAAATGTTTCCAGATTTTTTCCTTGATATGTATTCCTTGTTGAGATTCCATGCGGCAAAAGTAAAACAAGTTGACATATCAACCAATTTTATTTTAAAAAAAATTATGAATGGTAAAAAAAACGCTACCAACGATGAGGAATAGGATAGATTGAAGTCAAGTAGTATTTTTAGCTGTATTTTCTCCGATGGCGCGAGCATCCCCGCTCGTGCCTTTTATTAGCAGGCTTCTAGCCTCCTATTTTCCCTACCAAGGCTTGAAGCCTTGAAATTGTCAGCACGAGCGAAGACGCTCGCGCTATCGACAGTACGCAGTGTTCTACCGAATACTATACACAACGAGGGTGGATAACATTATTCAACACTTATTTTATCTATAAATGATTGAAAATCTTGAAAAACATGGTAAACTTTAAAAGGGTATCCGTTTAAATCTATAAAGTAGATATCATTTTTTATTTCTTCTTTAACACGAAAAGCAAAAAAGGTATTAGAATCCATAGTAGAACAAAATACTTTATAAGCGCCTATTATATTTTTACACATTAAGTATTCATCTGACTCTAAGTAGTCAAGGTAGCCAAGCAAATATTCATTATTTAGCAATTGTTCTAAAGACATAAAAGTGTCTAAATACTCAATAGTAACTTCATTATTCACATTAATTAAAATAGTTGCATTTTCGATTCTTCCACCGTTAGTATATTCCAAAAAATAAGCATATTGACTTGGAATGTTAGCAAAGTCACTACTTTTTTCACACGGCATTAAACTGCCAAATTGAAGTTTTTTCAAACTTTTCAACATCTTAGTATTTGCATTTAATTACAAACTTGTCTCTCTCAATGGCGCGAGCGTCCCCGCTTTTGTCTTTTATTAGCAGGCTTCTAGCCTCCTTATTTTCCCTACCAAGGCTTGAAGCCTCAGAATTGTCAGCACGAGCGGAGCAATCGCCAGCAGAAGCTTCATAGAATGTTTTTTATAATTATGATAAAATAGGATTCTCCAAAGGCTTGGCTTCTTTTAAATCCTCATAGACTTTATCAAAAGCAGACAACATATTTTTGCCTTGCTCTTCTTCTGCCGCCCACTCTACCAACGTACCTCTGACAAGCTGATAGATTTGCTCATAGTTAGGATTGCCTGCCAATTTGGCAATGATGAGTTTGTCGAATCCCTCGCTATATCCTATTAACATTATTTCTCCAAAATCTTTAAATTTTAGTGGTTCGGCATTGATTTTTTGGTCTAACCACCTTACATCTCTCGACTTTTCCAAAACGGGCACAATCAGATTCTCATATTGCCATTTGAACTCCTCGAAATAACGCACTATATCCTCTTCCTCGCGGTTGTATCTAATTAAATCAGCCCCGCCATACATCATAGCGTCGTCGGGATATTTTTCATATTTGTTATCAATACAAATAGCATTAGTCCCGAATGTGGCTAATGTTGGCAAATGAGATAAAAATGTAAACCCCCTTGCCTGCTCAAAATACTTCTCCCAGTATTTTTCAATATCTTTGTATCCTCTGATGAGGCCATATTTTATGCTACTGCCATGAATCACTTCGGAAACATC
Source organism: Runella sp. R5_40 (assembly GCF_057652295.1). Classification (NCBI taxonomy): domain Bacteria; kingdom Pseudomonadati; phylum Bacteroidota; class Cytophagia; order Cytophagales; family Spirosomataceae; genus Runella; species Runella sp. R5_40. The sequence goes on from NZ_JBYFCH010000024.1 coordinate 51,259, forward strand.
AAAAGTGATTTGGTCAAAACCAAACGGAAGAATTTTGGTAAATACATAGGCAGGATCTTCTGCCAAATGCTCGAAACCTTGGCTTTTGAGGTAGTCGGTTGCAATCCCAATCAGGTATTTTTCTACATCTTCAAAATGTACCATATCAAAAAAGGTTATTATTTTATTTCTATACGCCGCACCCCGATGGCGCGAGCATCCCCGCTCGTGCCTTTTATTAGCAGGCTTCTAGCCTCCTTATTTTCCCTACCAAGGCTTGAAGCCTTGAAATTATCAGCACTAGCAGAGCAATCGCCAGCAGAAGCTTCATAGAATGTTTTTTATAATTATGATAAAATAGGATTCTCCAAAGGCTTAACTTCTTTTAAATCCTCATAGACTTTATCAAAAGCAGACAACATATTTTTGCCTTGTTCTTCTTCGTTAGCCCACTCTACCAACGTACCTCTGACAAGCTGATAGATTTGCTCATAGCGCGGATTGCCTGCTAATTTGGCTATGATGAGTTTGTGAAATTCAGTGCTATGTGTCATAGGAGCTATTTCTCCAAAATCTTTAAATTTCAGCGGTTCGGCATTGATTTTTTGGTCTAACCACCTTACATCTCTTGATTTTTCTAAAACGGGTATCAATAGATTTTCATATTGCCATTTGAACTCTTCAAAATATTGTTTTAAGTCCTGTTGTTCGTGGTTATTCCTTATTAAATCAGCCCCACCGTACATCATAGCATCGTCAGGATATTTTTCATATTTTTTATCAATAAGAATCGCATGTGTTGCTATTGTAGGTACATCAGAAGTCAATGGATACCCTACTATCTCATAATATTTCTCCCAATGTTTTTCAATGTTTTTATATCCTCTGACGAGAACATATTTTACACTACTGCCATGAATCACTTCGGAAATATCAAAAGTGATTTGGTCAAAACCAAACGGAAAGAATTTGGTAAATACACAAGCAGGGTCTTCTGCCAAATGCTCGAAACCTTGGCTTATGAGATAGTCAGTTACAATCTCAATCAGGTATTTTTCTACATCTTCAACATGTATCATATCAAAAAAAGTTATTGTTCTATTTCTGTTCGTCGCACCCCGATGGCGCGAGCATCCCCGCTCGTGCCTTTTATTAGCAGGCTTCTAGCCTCCTTATTTTCCCTACCAAGGCTTGAAGCCTCAGAATTGTCAGCACGTGCGAGGACGCTCGCGCTATCGGGCACACGATGGGTAGTCTCCGACGCAAAAAAAACGCCGAGATAGCAACATCCCGACGCATAGTTATTCATTTTGAAAAACAGCTAATCCATTTCTCCAGAAAATAGAGCCGATGCCTTTATTTCAAACATAGGTAGCACAGGTTTTGCCGAGCAAACATCATCTTCAAGGCAAACTTTTACATCGCGGCGAGACGTGTAAACATACACGACTTCATGTTCGGGAATGATGTTCCAAATCACTTTTACACCTGCTCTGAAATATTCTGTAATTTTCTTTTCTAGCTGATTGATTTGGTCATTGTTGGAAATAATCTCAATCACAAACTCAGGAATTACATCCTCCCCCGACCTACTCTTCTGTACTTGTTCTCGGGTAAAATAGGAAATGTCTGGACGGCGCATTTGAATACCTGACAACATCACATCCTGTTCTGCGACTAAAGTTCCTACTTTTTTATATCCTTGTTCGAAAAATAGACCAAGCAGTAGGTCATAGATATAAAGCTGTTCTTTTTTCATTCCTGTAAATTGAATTATATCCCCGTCGTTCCATTCATACTTGTAACCGTCATTAGGTTCCCAATCAAGAAACTCTTCCAGCGTACGAGGTAATTGCACAGTATTTTGTGAAGTTTGTATCATGGTGGTAGTTCTTTTTTCAAAAATACAATTTTTTAGCCAAAACTCTTCCTCCCTACTTTCGCCGCCAATTATCCAGCACAATCGCGGTGGCAATGCCCACATTGAGTGATTCGGCCTCTCCGAAACGAGGAATTGTCACCTTATCTGTCACAAATTTTTCAACCTCGCTCCCAATCCCGTTCGACTCGTTGCCCATTACGATGTAGCCTGTTTTGGCAAATGTAATTTGGTGAATATTTTTTCCTTCCAAAAACGTCCCATACACGCTCACCTCGCGCGCTAAGCGCCCCTCAAAATAAGCCCCTAAATCGGTGTAAAAGCCCTGAACTCGCGTAAACGAGCCTTTGCTGGCTGCCACCACTTTGGGGTTGTACCAATCGGTGGTCGTGAGCGAGCACACCATTTTACGAATCCCGTACCAGTCTGCAATCCGAATCATTGTCCCCAGGTTGCCAGGGTCGCGAATATCGTCCAGTACCAGCACGTATTCTCCTTCTTCGGCATACAAAAAATCGTTCGATTTCGTTTTAACCACGGCAAGCGCCGCATCGTTGGATTGCAGCGTTCCTGCCCGTACGAGCTCGTCAGGCGTAGCTATTTCAACCCGAAAAGGTTGTTTCTCTAAGCTTCGCGTGTTTTCTTTGTAAAATTTGTCGGTTGCCACCACCATTTCTACCTCGAAATCGGAGGCAAGTAGTTCAAGGACACTTTTAGCCCCTTCCACCAAAAAAGCGCCGTATTCTTGACGGTATTTTTTTTGCTGGAGCGAGGTGAGGTATTTTAATATGTTCTTAGAAAGCATCAGGTATATAATTGTCGATAATGCACAATAAGGCAACTCATTTTCGCCCCTTTTTGGGGTATTTGTCGCTGATTTTTCTTCTTATTTTAGGTGCTTGTTCTCCCAAAAGTACCCTCAAAAAAGATGAATTTTTGCTTGGAAACCAAAGTTTCCGAGGAAATAGTGCCGTCAAAACCGAAGATTTGGCCGCCCTCCTTCCCCAGCGCCCCAACAAGCGCTTCTTGGCCATACCTGGGGCAACGGTTTCGCTGTGGGTATATCAATACTTCGACAAACGCTACGACCGCACTCCCGCCCGCCAAAAACTTGACTCCCTGACCAATTATTATGAACTTCAGTTTGAGCGCTATGCCAACGACAGCCGAAAGCTTGCCAAACTGCGTCGCAAATACACGCGTTTGGGAACAAAATACCAAAAACGCATCGAGTCGGGCAATTGGTGGATGCAAACCGTAGGCGAACCTCCCGTCTATTTTTCGGACAAAGATGCGCAAAGCAACGCCCAGAAAATCAAAAATTATTTGATTAACCAAGGCTACCGCGATGCCCACGTCTCTTTTGCCACCGATACCCTTTTGCGCCACGTCCGAACCACTTATAGCATCAAAGAAGGGCTTCCGCACCGCCTCCGAAACGTCGATATTTTTACCCACAAAGATGCCGCCATTGACTCCTTGTTGCAAAAAAACAAGGAAGTGTCTTTTTTGAAATCTAACAAAAACTACCGCAATAGCGACGTCATCAACGAAAGCGGACGCATTGAACGCCTCATGCGTGAAAATGGCTACTATGGTTTTGATAAAAACTACCTTCGCCCCGTTCAAAATGCCCTTGGGAAACGTTACGGCGGTTTTTTGGTAGATACCAGCGCGCACGACCCCGCCACCGACTCCTTGTTTCACATCGTGGACATTAAAGGTTTGCAGGTCAATTACCCCCGCAATCAGACCACGCATACCCAATATCGGTTTAGCAGCGTGGGTTTTCGGGTAGAGCCACTTCCCAATGACCCCAACAGCACACCACGAGCTACCACTTCTTTTCGCGGAATTACGTATTCCTTTTTGCCCAAACAAAACTACGCCCCTCGCGTTTTGGATAGCAAAATTTTGCTCCGTCCAGGGGCACTTTACAAACAAAGCGATTGGGAAGAAACCTACCGTCAGTTGAGTGTGCTTGACCAGTTTCAATTTATTAATATCGAATCGGATACTACCAACGGCCAAATTCGGACGCTTATTCGGGTATTGCCCCAAGACAAGTACCAAGTAACGGGTGAAAGTGGCGTAAACGTGGTACAAAACCTTCCTGGCCCTTTTTTGAATGGCACTTTTCGGGTTCGTAATATTTTTGGACGGCTCGAAAACTTTGAAGTGTCATTACGCGGTGCCTTGGATGCCAATTTTGGGTTAAATAATACCTCTCAACTCGTTCGTACGCTAGAACTGGGTGCCAATACCGCCCTTATTTTTCCCCGTATTTTATTTCCTGGAAAACTCGCGTCGCGCCTCAACCGCAAGACCCCACGAAGCATCCTAAGCCTTGGCTATAACTACACCAACCGCGATTTCTTAGGCGCTGACCCTGATTTTGTACGAAGTGGTTTTCAGGCGAGTTTGCGCTACAACTGGAAAAAAAGCGAGTACGAATACCTCAACTTCACGCCCATTGATTTGAGTATTTTGGAAAGTAAACAAAGCCAAAAGTTTTCCTATTTGTTGGATTCACTTTACACCTACGGAGGCAATCCCCTGAAATTCAGCTTTCAATCGGCGGTTATTTCGAGCATGAGTTTTTCGTATGTGTTTAATAACAACATCATTGGTCAAAACCGAAAAGCGCACTATTTGCGCTGGTTTGTAGAAGCTGGGGGAACCTCGCTCAACCTGCTCCGACAACAAAGACTCCCGCTCATTCTCACAGGTTTTGAACTCTATAAATTTCTAAAATTCAACGGAGAATACCGAACTTACCACCCCATTGGCCCCAAAAGTACGCTGGTCTATCGGGCCAATGCTGGTTTGATTTTTAATTACAACAACCGACGCGTTGCTCCCTACGAAAAGTCGCTCACGGGCGGTGGTAGCAACAGCCTCAGGGCATGGCCTCCTCGGCGGCTTGGGCTTGGGTCGGCCTACCCCAACGTCGATTTGCAAACGGGAAGTCCGATTTTCCGCAACGGCACGACCACCACTTTGCAGCCTGGCGTCACCGAATACAGCAGCTTTGAGTATCGTTTTGAGCAACTAGGAGACGTTTTGATGGAAACTAACCTCGAACTTCGGGGGCATCTGTTTCGGTTTGTGGGCGATGTTAATTACGCTTTGTTTATCGATGCTGGCAATGCTTGGCGCTTACGCCTCGACAAAAACGCCACGCCCAACCAAAATACCCTCAAAGGCGCTTTCGACGTTAGTCGTTTTTACAAAGAGATTGCAGTGGGCACAGGCGTAGGGCTGCGATATGACCTTTCTTATTTCATTTTCCGCCTCGACATGGGGATCAAAGTCTATGACCCGAGCCGCATTTTTGAAACTAAAGACGCCGACGGAAAGCCAATCACCATCGACGAGCGCTATGTGCTTCCACGGTTTTCATTCCGTCGTTCTAGTGCCAATTTACCCGTCTTTAATATTGGTATTGGTTATCCTTTTTAGCATTTTGTTGAGATAGCGCGAGCGTCCTCGCTCGTACTGACTATTCACTCGTCGGGTTGTGAGCAACCCTCCCCACAATTTGCCCCTTACTTCTTCACTCCCCAAATAATCAGCCACTGGGCTGCGGCGTAGGTCGTCATTACCAAGAGCGATGAAGCATCAAAAGGTTGCATAAACTTATTGAGGGCAATGGTAGAATCGGACAAAATAAAGAGCACGGCACCCGCCAAAACCCATACATAGCTCGCTTGACGAACCGAATATTTGCGCAAGGCCGCCGCCACTCCCATACTGCACAAACACACCGAATAAGCCACTACGGGAATCCAAAGCCCCTTGGTCGCGGCATTATTCATCATCGAAGGGTATAAAATCGCCAAAAAACTCAGCCCGTACAGCGCAAAGGGAGCGACAAGTTGCCAAGTTTTTCCTGCTAATTCCTGCTTTCCTTTGGCCGTTTTTTGCTTTGTAAATGCTGTTATGTAAAACAATTGCATCACCAAAAAAGACCCAAGCCCTGCCATGAACATCTGAGTTCCGCTAAACATCAAAAACACATCACCGCCAAGGCCAAACCACATCCCAATCCACAGCAACGGATGCGTTTTTAGGTAGTCGAGGTGCCAATAAATGAGCGATAACATAATGAGTGGCTTCAATACATATACGCCTTCCCGAAAACCCACATAGCCGCAGATGATTTCTGCGACTACGATGGCCATGTAGATAAATAGTTTTATGTTCATCTTCAATCAGTCTTTTTTCTCTTGGCAAAGCTCAATCAACACGCCATTGGTGCCTTTGGGGTGAAGAAAACACACCAGTTTGTTGTCTGCACCGTTTTTGGGCGTTTCGTTCAGTAGCACAAATCCCTCATTTTTAAGCCGTTCCATTTCAGACAAAATATCGTCCACCTCAAACGCAATGTGGTGAATCCCCTCCCCTTTTTTCTCAACAAATTTCGCAATCGGACTGTCGGGATTGGTCGCTTCGAGTAATTCGATTTTGGTCTGGTTGATTTTAAAAAAGGAAGTAGTCACGCCTTCCGAAGCCACTTCTTCGTGTTTATAAGGAGCAACATTGAATAATTTGGTAAACAATTCGTCCGAAGCCGCTAGGCTTTTTACGGCAATACCGAGGTGTTCTACGTTCGTTAGCATAGTGAGTTGATGATGAAGATGTAAAGGTACATTTCTTCCAAATATAACGCTCATTTCAGCACTATTCTGTACTTTCGAGCGAGCAAATTCACCCCCACTCGCATGGCCACCGACCGCCCCGTTACCATCAAAGACATTGCACGGAAGTTTAAGTGCTCTCCATCTACTGTTTCGAGGGCATTGAACAATCATCCGTTGATCAATGAAGATACCCGCCGAAACTTGCAAGAATATGCCCAAAAAGTGGGTTATCAGCGCAATTCGGTGTCGTTGAGCTTGCTCAATAAACGAACAGGCACGTTGGGCGTCATCGTGCCTTCGCTCAATCACCAACACGAAACGACCATCATCGAAGGGCTTCAGAGTGTGCTTCAGCCACAAGGGTATTTGATGAATATTTGTGTTACCAATGAAAGTTATGCGTTGGAAAAAGAATACGTAGAAAAACTATTGGCCAACCGCGTAGAAGGTATTTTTTTGTCGATTTCGCAAGAAACCTACGACTCAGGCCATTACGAACACCTCGAAAGCATTATTCAGCGCAAAGTACCCTTGATTTTTATTGACCGCGAATACGAAGGGTTTGAAGCAGGCCGCGTTACTATCGACGATTATTTAGGGGCTTTTGCCGCCACCGAACACCTCATCAAAATGGGATGCCAACGCATTGCACACCTCAAAGGGCCACAAGGTTTGGCCATTACCGAACAGCGTTTTCTGGGTTATACCGAATGCTTGAAAAAATACAATCTGCCCGTTGTGGAAGAATTGATTGCGAGTACCAATTTCAAAATCGAAAGTGCCATCATTCCGACCCAGCGGCTGCTGGATTTACCACAACCTCCCGACGGCATTTTTGGGGTCAACGACCAAGTAGCGATTGGGGCGATGCACGTCATCAAAGAGCGCGGTTTGCACATTCCGAATCAAGTGGCCGTCGTTGGGTTTGATGACTCCCCCATTTCGGCCTATATCTTTCCTTCGCTCACTACGGTGCGCCGTCCTGGCAAACAAATTGGGGCCGAAGCTGCCCGTATTTTTTTGAACGAAGCCGTACAAAAAAGTTCGGCAGAAAGCCTGATGCTTCCTGCCGCCTTGGTGATTAGAGAGTCGTCACTGAAGAGCTAGATTTTTGTTTTTCCTCCAACTCCCTCAACTGATTGCTCGTTAGGGTGCTCCCATCGTGCGACCAGCCAGGGGGATTGAGAAGGTATTTTAATTTTGTTGTAATCCCTACATTCCGCCCCAAATCCTTGGCAATGGCTTTCCATTCGTGAAAAATGGTATTACCTAAACTTGTATCTTCCAACGACTTGGTAAGTCCATATCGCACAGGCTCTTGGTCAAGCTCTTCTTGGAAAGTACCAAACAATCGATCCCAAATAATAAGGCACATTCCCATGTTTTTGTCCAAATAGGCTACATTGGAGGCATGGTGAACGCGGTGGTGGGAAGGAGTCACAAATACATACCCAAGCCAGCCCAATTTTCCTAAGTAATTGGTATGTACCAAAATTCCGTAGGTCTGGGTAATCGAATACATCAGGACAATATCCGCAGGCTTAAAGCCAAAAAGTACCAATGGAATAAAATAAACAAAACGATACAAGGGCTGAAATACCGACGAACGGAAGCCTGTCGTTAAGTTGAAATGCTCGGACGAATGATGCGTGACGTGTACTGCCCAAAACAATCGGCAATAGTGATCGACGACGTGTAAAATGTAAAACACAAAATCTTCGGCCAAAAACAACAAAAACCAATACAAATAAACGTTATCTATGACCGTCACATGGTATTGATAAAACCATACCAAAACAACAACATAGACTGCCCGAAAGGCCAAATCAATGCCTCCGTTGAGGAGCATCAAAACGAAGTTGGTAAGGGTGTCACGCCAGGTGTAAAAATCACGGTGCTGACGGTGGCTCAATAAAGCCTCCAGCCCAATCAAAAGCGCATACAAAGGCGTTGTGAGCTGAATAATGGTTTGTTCTAATTCGTTACTCATTAGAAAAATACTATTTTTGTGCCGCAATTTACGCAAAATCAAACGAGAATTAATGCGATAGAGTTGACAAAGCCGTCAAAAGCTCGTATTATAGCAACTAATACACACAAACACAGCATGGTAGGAATCATAATGGGCAGCCTCTCAGACCTCAAGGTCATGCAAGAAGCGGTTGATGTTTTAAAAGAATTTGGTATCGCTTACGAAATAGACATAGTGTCGGCGCACCGCACCCCCGAAAAAATGGTTGAGTACGGAAAAACTGCCCGTGCACGGGGACTAAAAGCCATCGTTGCGGGAGCAGGCGGAGCCGCTCATTTGCCTGGCATGATTGCCTCACTCACCACCCTTCCCGTGATTGGAGTTCCAGTAAAAAGTAGTAATTCTATCGACGGCTGGGATTCGGTGCTGTCTATCTTACAAATGCCAAGTGGTGTGCCTGTAGCAACGGTTGCGCTCAACGGCGCTAAAAATGCGGGGTTGTTGGCCGTACAAATTGTAGGTACTTTCGACGAAAACGTAGCCACCCAACTCGCCGACTACAAAGAGTCTTTGAAGCAAAAAGTAGCCGAAATGAGCCTCGAAGCCCAAAAAACTGTGGCATAAAATTTGCCTTTGTTTTGCAGTCCCGTAGCTTGTTGCGGCGTTATTTCTGAGAATAGTACAAATCGGAAGTATCCTCAAATGTTCTCAACTTTTTTTTAATACACATGTCTGAAAACGAAAATAGAAACCGCCGTCCTGACGAGGCTTCTAAACTACCCTACATCTCTTTACTTGTTTTGGTTGCGATGATTGCTGGGCTACTTTATGTTGGCTATGAGTATATCGCCGACGATGCCGCCGACGTGGATCAGCTCTTAAACACACCCGTTGACCCCAACGCCCGTGAGCTTCAGCCTGTACCTGAAAATACAGACCCTGCAGCTGTTGCGTCCACTGAGCAAACCGAAAATGCCGATGTCGCTATCGACGATAAATCGACACCTGCGCCCGCTGCGGACGAAGAATTAGCGACTGCTACGCCACGCCCAGAAGAGGAAGAAACGCCTAAAAAAGCGGAAGAAAAACCAGTTGAAAAGCCCAAACCCGTGGCGGTTGACCCTGGTGGCATTGAAATCACGCACGTTGTTCAGGCAGGAGAAACATTTTATGGTATTGCCAATCGCTACAATGTGCGTGGTACTACACTCAAAGGTAACAACCCAACTATTCAGGACGAAAGCAAAGACGTCAAATCGGGCGTAACCAAGATTAAAATTCGGGTACAGGCGATTCATACCGTAGGCCCAGGCGACATTTTACGGGTGGTAGCTGCCAAATATGGGGTGACAGTAGAGCAACTCATGGCCGCCAACAAAAAGACCCAAAACATCACTGCACGCGGCGAAAAGCTCATTATTCCATTTCCTGAAAAGAAATAGCGAAGTCGGCCGCATCCAGAAATCATCTGAAAATCATTTATGGAAAATCCAGTTCTTATTTTTGGGGCAAAAGGCTTAGGACTTGTTGCCTTAGATATTTTTCAACGTAATAATGTTGTTGTGTATGGCTTGCTCGATGACGACGCCTCACTCCACGGCAGCGAAATTGGTGAATACTCCGTTTTAGGCAACACCGACGACGACGGTTTTTTAAAACTTATTGGCAAAAAATGTGAAGCGTTTGTAGCCATCGAAGAACGGACTATCCGTCGCGACCTCGTCGAAATGCTCAACGAACGCCGCCACGTGATGCCCGTCAATGCCATTCACGATACAGCGGTTATTTCGGCGCTGTCCGAAATTGGCCACGGAAATTTGTTCGCTCCACGAAGCGTCGTCAACGCTACTGCCAAAGTGGGTAGTCACAGCATCTTCCAAACGGGAGCCATCGTAGAGCACGGTGCCGAAGTAGGCGACTTTGTGAATATTGGCGCTGGAAGCGTCGTTGGAAGCAACGTAACAATTGAAAACGACGCCTTCATTGGCTCAGGTGTAACCATCATCGCGGGAGTGACCATCGGCCAAGGAGCCAGCGTAGGAGCTGGCTCCGTAGTGGTAGAAAGCGTCCCAGCGGGAGGGCGAGTCTTCGGAAATCCTGCGAAGAAAGTGTAAGAATGATACCACAACTCCTAGGTTATACAGAAATGTGGTTAAACCTTTTTTAAGTGAATTTAGCCACGTTTTGTATAAGTCAAGAGGAATAAACTCCGTTAAAAAGTACAATACCCCACCCATCTGGGTCTTTGTATGACTTACCCTTCCCTATCCAATAAGGGTTTTCAGGCTTTACTTCTACAACCCCTGTATTTTCAAGTTGTTCTACCGCCTTTTGATATTTTTGAGGTGTGTCAAAATAAAAAACAAGTAAGTTATCATCAGTAGGTGAAGCACAAATACTTCCGTCACGGTGCTGGGTTATTTCTAAATGAACATTTGCCTTTGGCATTCCTAACATAATACCATCATATCCGTCATGATTTTCAAAAGAACCAATTCGGGGAAGTCCCAACCCTGATTCATAAAACTCTAAAACTTCGTCCCACCGATTGGTAGGACGAGCTATTCTAATTTGGGTAGCATTCATAGTTGAGAAAAGTTTGCCTAAGCAAAAATTATGCTTAGAATTTTCCAAATTTTAGTGTAACATAGCCTGACGGCGCACTCATTTGGGCATCAGTAATTGAGGGTGTTTCTGAATTTGAAATCCATCTATAACTTCCCCCTACCGCTACCTTCATCCATTTAAAAGTATTAACTTCTACTCCCAACGAAGGTTCAATCGCATAAAAATAACTACGATCCCAAGTTTGATTACCTCCAAGATTTTCTGGCTTTTTACCCGCTTCGCTTTTGGCAACATAACCTCCGCCCAACAGAACATTTCCTGTAAAATGAATTAGGTGATGTGGTGCTATCATTTGCTCAATTACCAACCCCACGTACCCCATATCATAACGAACACGATTGTTATTCAATTTTTCATTAGGGACATATACATTATTAGTAAGTGCATACGCTCCTGCCCCAATCATAAAGCCGTGATTTAGCAGTACACCTCCATAGCCCCCAGTCATTAGGGCAGGCTTATCGGCAAAGCGGGTAAGCTTAGCAGAAGCAGCACCATAGCCAGTTATGTTATTATTTTTAGCGGGGTTTCCATTAAATAGTGTACGAGTGGTAGAATTTTGTGAAACTGCGAAAAAGGAAGTTAATAAAACTACGGATGTAACAAGAATCGTTTTCATTTTGCTGTGTTTAAATGTTTAACGACACAAAATTAGTTCAGTAAACACGTACAAAATAATAAATAAGAGTGAAGCTAAAATAATAAAGTATGAAGCTAAAAAAAACACTACTGAGACTATCTATCCAACCATTTACGAAAAAAAATCATTTTCTCATTACTGATAATAATCTCTTTAGGTTCTTTCGGTCTCAATGTTATTTTTATTCTACTGTTACTATAAGTGTACATAGCCTCTATACCTTTATGAGTAATAATAAATTGACGATTTGCCCGAAAAAACATAGCAGGATCTAATAAGTCATTCAACTCCTCTAAAGTATAATCAATTGGAAGTTGACGATTCTCGACAGTGACTAATAATACTAATTTATCTACTGCGTAAAAATAGGCAATATGTTCTACTGGTATTGAACTTATTTTTTCTCCCATTTTAACCATAAATCTTTCCTTATAACTTTTATTTTGTCTCGTTATAACCTGAATTAGCCTATCATAATCCAGTGATTTATCTTTAGGTGTAAACTCCTTACGAAACTGCTGAAACTTATCAATGCTTCGTTTAATACCTTCTGGACGAATAGGCTTCAATAAATAGTCGACACTATTCAATTCGAAAGCTTTGATGGCATATTCGTTGTAAGCCGTCGTAAAAATTACAGGGGTAGTTATGATTAATTTTTGAAAGATTTCAAAACTAAGTCCATCCGACAGATATATATCTAAAAAAAGTAAGTCTGGTAGCGGGTTTTGGCTCAACCATCTCACGGCTCCCTTCACAGAGTCAATCGTACCAACAATCTCAACAAAAGGATCATAGTTATGAAGCAGTAAGGCCAATTTTTCAGCCGCAATTTCTTCATCTTCAATTATTAAAACTTTCATAATCAATCAATTTCTAACAAAGGAAATTTGAGAAAAAATAAATCACCATAAACACCACTTTCAACAGGTTGACTGGTTAAATATCTATACCTAGTCGTCAAAAAATATAGGTCTTTTGATGAGTAATCATAATTATTTACACGCGATTTACATCTATATTCAATACCTAAATATTTTTTATTTTTATCTACATATATCCGAGCAATAAAAGGAAACTCCTTGGTAATAGAACTATATTTAAGTGCACTATCAACTACTGTTTGAAGTGTCAGTGGGGGTAAATATATTGATTCAAAACAAATATCCATTGGTAACAAAATCTGAAAATATTCAGCATATCTAGCTTTTAGTAAATGAACATATGATTCCATAAATCTAAGCTCCAAATGAAGAGAGACTAATTCTTTATCTTTATGTTCAAGTATATAACGATATACAGAAGAAAGTTCATCGACAAAAAACACTGCATGTCCTTTATTCTTATAAATCAAAACCGAAAGATCATTAAGGCTATTGAATAAAAAATGAGGGTTAACCTGATTTTTGAGAACCTGGTATTCTTTCTTTACATTATCTTTCCGTAACTGCTCTGCTATATATTCTGTACGATAGATATGTTGTATTGTATAATAGGATGAAATCACTAAATACAATAACCCAAATATTAATGTTGTAAAAGTAAACAACTGACGAAACATTGGGGCAACATGTTCATAATCCAAGAGTTCAAAAAACCTTATATACATTACCGATGTAACAGAAAACCCTAAAAAAACAAGATTCAAAATAAAAGCCCAAATCAAAACAATCATACTCTCCTCGATATACCGCCGATATGAATGTGGCATAACTTCATGGCGTTTTTCAAAGATACGGTTGATAAAATGTAGCCCAATAATAAAACAATAGAACATTGGCCCGACAAAAACAGCAATAACCAAATCAATTGGATTTACACCAACCTTGCGAGAATCACCAATCAAAAAAGTTAAACTGAATAAGCTAGTCGCTAAAAAAGTTAAAAGCAATCGGTAAAACCATATTCGGTTTTGGTTAGTCAACAAAGGTGTTAAAATACGGTGCTTCATCATAAATTTGGTCGTTCAGTTTCAAGAATCAAAGGTACACAAGCGATAAATTCAGACGCAGTCTGCCGAATATCAACCATACGGTCAGTTAAGTATTTATATCGTTGGATAATATTAGTAAGACCAACCCCCGTTGAGGTTCTATTTTTTGCACGCAATTGTAAATTATTGCGAACTGTTAACCCTTCCTCACTTGCTGTTATGGTCACCCACAAAGGCTCTTCTTTGGAGACAATATTATGCTTTATAGCATTTTCAAGGAGTAATTGAAGCGTTAATGGAGGAAGTTGCGCCTCTAATAAGGTAGCAGGTATATCAACTGATATTCGTAAATTTTCTCTAAAGCGAATTTGTAATAAAAAAAGATACGCCCTCAAAAAGTCGAGCTCTGAATATAATGGCACTAATTCTTTTTCATTTTTTTCTAATAAATACCTAAATACAGCGGCTAACTCCTCTACAAATCGTATAGCTTTAGTTTCATCAGTTTGTATCAACGATGAAAGTGCATTGAGACTGTTGAACAAAAAATGTGGGCTTATCTGACTTTTGAGAGTGCTAAGATGTGCCTGAATGTTATCTAAGTGGTATTTTTCCACATCCAACGATGCCTGTTGAAATTGCCTAAGTGTATCAAAAAAATAATTTACACCAAAATAAATTAAAGGCGTAATTAAATACATATAATATAGTAACCTTGAAGCTTGGTCAAACTGAATTGTGAAGGTAAATCCATTCACAAAAACAAACTGATAAACCTCATGCAGCCCTGCTGCCCAAAATATACCTATTATACCAAAGAATACTAATTTTAGGGTAGGTTCAGGGAAAGGATCGTATAAAAAAATAATAGACTGATTCTCAGAAATTTTATTATACAAAAATGTTAGTCCCCCAAAATAAAAAAAATGTAAAATTAAATATGGCATAAAACCCGAATCCAATTTAATAGGATTGTTCCAAAAAATAAAAAAAAGTAACAAAGTAAATATTAAACTAAACCCCGTTATCCACAGTAATCGACGTAGTATGCTCATAGTTGTAATAGCCACAAAAGCATTGTAAGTAAAAACTACCTACAATGCCAATTTGTAATTGAAAGAAAATTTGGAGTACCTATTTACTGAGTTCAGTAATCGCTTTCATAATTAATGAAGGTTCATTAAGGGGCACAAGATGCCCATTCATAGCTTTCCACTGCCAAGCAGTCGTTTTATCCTTTAGCCATTCTCCCTGTTCTTTCCAGTCTTTTTCTTTATCTGCTGGAGTTTCTCCAGTTTCCGCTTTGGTGTTGGTAATTACAATCAGCGGCACATCTGGAAGCCCCTGTTTCATTTGTATTTGCTGGATTGTCTCACCAAGCGATTTGAGCTCGGCTTTTGTTCCACTAAATTTAAGTTTTGCAAAAATTTGTTCAAACATCTCCTCAGGAAGCTGTGCCGTCAATCTCAGCTCTGCATCACTAGTACAGTCCACCATAACCACCCCTTTAACTTCATTTTTAAATTTTGCTGCATACAATTGAGCAAACGCCCCACCTAGCGAATGTGCTACTAATATGTATGGGGGAGTTAGTGATTTTTTTGACAGTAAATCATGAAGCTCGGCTACGACTGTTTCTCCATCACGTTTATTTTTTACTGCGTCCGAAGCTCCATACCCTGCACGATCATACGCTAATACTTTATGGGTAAATGATGCTTCATTTTGAACTTGCTGCCAAATTTGAAGTGGCGACTCTGCTCCCGAAATAAGCACTACAGTTGGTGCACCGTCCCCACTCAATCGCGTTTGAATTTTGTGGTTTGCTATTTCAATTTTTTCCTCCAAAACTGGCGAAACCGACTTGGAATCGTTGTGATTACATGCCGTAAGAGAAAGTAGGGCAATTATTCCTACTTTTTGTTGAAACGTTTTCATGTTGCTGTTAATTTTAATAGAATATAGTTTAAATCAATGGTTTTCAGTGCTTTCAACCCTTCAAATACTCATTTAAGAGAGTTTCTTCCCAATCCATCCTAAATGAGTATTTTGGAAACTATTTGAATATTTCAATCCATATCCCAAAAGCCTATCCAATGAAATATGCCCCATTAGTAGCATTGCAGAAAACTGTAAAAATGATTCGTGGGTCAGGACTCCAACCAAACCTAATAGTACAGCTATTGCCCGATGGTGGAATAAATTATAAACCCATGCTCCCACCTTTGGATTGAAGAGGTATCCCAACATACTCAAATCGGGCAAAAACAAGACAGCAGGATATATCCACCAGTCAATCCCCAAGTAAAGAGCTATGTAATAACTCCCAATGACGATTGCCAATTCTTCAATTCTCACCAATGTTTTCATCTGTTTCCATTTCCTTTTTAAGATAGGCACAAAATTATCATAGAAGACACGGTTACAGAAATCAAAGGGAGTGAATCCTAATAAATACGGATGAAGCTTAAAATAGAGATAGTGAAGCTTGAAAACCTATTGTAGAACTGTAGATGCAGCTGAAGGGATTCGAATGCGGCCAACTTTGGTGATAACCAACCGCCCTATCGTTGATACCAAAAACCAAAATTCTATTAAAGTTGTGCGCCCGAAGGGACTCGAACCCCTATCGTTGGTACCGGAAACCAAAATTCTATCCATTGAACTACGGGCGCAAAAAACTCAAATGCTTACGTTATAACTACGGGCGCATTTTGAGCGAATCGGGCTGCAAATATACAGATTTGTACTAAATTGCAAACACCATTCGAGCTTTAATCGTTGCTATTATTAGTTCTACTTTACCATCAACCTAAAAATCAATGAGAAAACTTGTACTTCCTTTAGGGGTTATTGCTGCTTGCACAGGCAGTTTTTTGCTAGGAACAGCCTATCGACCAGCAGAAAACCCCATCACCGCCGACATCGCCAATTACGCCTCCAAGGTCTTTGGAATCGAATTTTCGGCCGCCGAACGGGATTCGATGCTCGATAACCTCAACGACCAACTCAAAGGTTTTGAGCGCGTTCGCAAAGTATCGCTTACCAACGACGTTGCTCCAGCATTGCTTTTTGACCCCGTTCCCGTTGGATTTGAGTTTGAAAAAACGAGAAAGCCTTTTCAGGCCAGTGTCGTAGGAAAAGTGGCTTTGCCTCAAAACCGTGATAGTTTGGCGTTTTATACCGTGACCGAATTGGGGGCACTCATTCGTAACAAGCAAATTACGTCGGTGGAGCTAACCACCTTTTTTCTTGAGCGCCTCAAAAAATACCGCCCCACCCTGCTCAATGTCATTACCCTCACCGAAGATTTAGCGCTCAAACAAGCCGCACAGGCCGATGCCGAAATCAAGGCAGGCAAATACCGCGGGCCGCTGCACGGAATTCCGTACGGTGCCAAAGATTTATTGGCAAAAACGGGTTACCCAACTACTTGGGGCTCCAATATTTACAAAAATCAACAATTGCCCTACGACGCTACAGTCATTGAGCGCCTCGAAAAAGCAGGAGCGGTTTTAGTGGCAAAAATGTCGGTAGGTGAATTTGCTTGGGGAGATGTCTGGTTTGAAGGTATGACCCGCAACCCTTGGAATACCAAAACGGGTGCCAGTGGCTCTTCCGCAGGCTCAGGCTCGGCGGTATCGGCGGGATGTTTGCCATTTGCCATCGGTACCGAAACGTTAGGTTCTATCGTTTCACCATCAACCGTCAACGGCGTTACGGGATTGCGCCCTACTTTCGGGCGGGTGAGCCGTTTTGGCGCGATGGCGCTGAGCTGGAGCATGGACAAAATTGGCCCCATGACTCGTTCGGTCGAGGATTGTGCACTGGTGTTTAATGCCATCGTTGGCCCCGACGGCAAAGACGCTACCGTTCGGGATTTACCTTTTAACTACGCACCACTTGCCACGCTGAAAGGAACGCGCATTGGTTATTTGAAAAAGGCATTTGAATCAAATTACCCAGGCCGCGCCAACGACTCGTTGACCCTTGCCAAACTTCGTCAGCTTGGGGCAGAATTGGTTCCGTTTGAGCTTCCGTCGTATCCCGTTGGTGATCTTACTATTACGATTGGGGTAGAAGGCGGCGCTGCGTTTGACGAACTTACGTTGACCAACAAAGACGATCAGATGGTTCGTCAGGGTAAAAATGCGTGGCCCAACGAGTTCCGTTCGGCCCGATACATTCCTGCCGTTGAGTACGTGCAAGCCCAGCGCGTTCGTAGCAAAATGATTCAAGATTTGTACCAAGTACTAAAACGAGAAAAAATCGACGTGTATATTACGCCCACGTATGCGGGTGGCAACCTGACGTACACCAACTTATCGGGACACCCAAGTATCTGTTTACCAAACGGTTTTAACCGTAACCGAATGCCAACCAGTATTACGTTCAGCGCCCAACTGTATGCCGAAGCCAAGCTGTTGGCCGTTGCTAAAGTATATCAAGACGCTACTACTTGGCACAAACAACATCCTAAATTGTAAGTACAACTAATTTCAACCCTACCAATGAAAGCTGCGTTCGTTTTTAGTCTTTTCGTGGTTGCTGTTACGCTCTACTCGTGTGCACCCACTCAATCGGCCGCCAATGGGCAAGTTCGGGCCGTTTATAAAGAAGATGACAGAGAGCTAAGTACAAAACCTGAGCCGGTTGATAAAGCCGCATTTGAACAATGGCTCTACGAGCACAACCAACAACTCCAAGCGGCGGCAGCCCTCAAAGGTGTTGAAAAAGTAACGTTGGTCCTCACGGTTGACGACCAAGGAAACCTGCTCAAACCCATGGTTTGGCGCGGTATTGGCGCTCCTTTCGATAATGAAGCACAGCGTTTGCTAAATGAGATTCCGTTGAAATGGAAGCCTGGCACCGTACGGGGCAAAGACGTCAATGTAGTAACGTATTACACGGTGTCGTTTTTGAAAAAGGGAGAGTAGCAGTAACGGACACCCAAAAAAAGTATTATCGCCTAAATCGTTGATTTATATTGACAAACGTCTTTTTTATTGGTTAATTAGGGCTTTATCTCTAAGCTTTCATCATTGATGAGTTTGTTTTACCCCTTGCCCGAACAACCCGATGGGTTAACGATTTACGCATTTTTGGAACCCACTGAAAGTGTAAGCCTACCTTTCTACCACTCCTGTGTCGAAGCAGGTTTTCCTTCTCCCGCCGACGATTACGTGGAGTTATCGCTCGATTTACTCAAATACCTCGTCGATAAACCCCATGCCACGTTTTGCGTTCGTGTAAAGGGGAATTCAATGGAAGGGGCAACGATTGTTGATGGTTCGTTGTTGGTCGTGGATCGCTCGCGGATGGTCAAAAACAACGACATTGTCATTGCGGTCATCAATGGAGAATATACGGTAAAGCGTTTTCGGCGCGATAAGGGTAAAGTGTGGCTTATTCCCGAACATGCTGCTTACGAACCTATTCTTGTAACCGAAAGTATGGAGTTTATCGTTTGGGGCGTTGTGACGTTCATCATTAATCAACCCAAATAATGGATGTTTGCCCTGCTTGATTGCAATAATTTTTACGTAAGCTGTGAACGCGTTTTTGACGCAAAGCTAGAAGGGAAACCCGTGGTCGTTTTGAGCAACAACGACGGCTGCGTGATTGCCCGCTCCAACGAAGCGAAAGCGTTGGGGGTACAGATGGGTGCCCCCGCATTTTTGATGCAGGAGCTTTTCGACAAACAGCAGGTCGAAGTATTTTCGTCCAATTATGCCCTCTACGGCGACATGTCAGACCGCGTCATGAAGACCCTCTCGGAGCTAGTGCCTAGCATGGAGGTTTATTCGATTGACGAAGCGTTTCTCGATTTACGCAATATGCCCTACGAAAATTTGGAAGAACTGGCACTTCACATCCGCCAGACCGTTCGGCAATGGACAGGTATTCCTGTCAGTATTGGAATTGCTCCTACCAAAACCCTGGCCAAAATCGCGAATCATTACGCTAAAAAACACCAACCACAGCGAGGAGTTTATTTGATTGATACTGATACCGACGCCGAAAAAGCCTTACTCGCGACTCCCATCGAGGATGTTTGGGGAATTGGGCGGCGTTACAGTGAGATGTTACAAAAGCATCATATTATCAATGCCTTACAACTTGCCAATGCCAGCGAAGAATGGGTACGTCAAAAAATGAAAGTAGTAGGAGTACGTATGCTGCGTGAACTTCAAGGTGAAATTTGTTATCAGCTCGACACCGAGCCTGCGCCCAAAAAAGGCATTTGTGTTTCTCGCTCGTTTGGCAAATCGTTGTCGGAACCAAAACCAATTGAAGAAGCCGTGGCTACTTTTGCGGCTCGTTGCGCTGCCAAGCTACGAAAACAGCAAAGCTGCGCCCACATCTTGCACGTATTCTTATATACCAACCCCAACCGCCCCGATCAGCCTCAGTATTTCAACTCCAAAGTCCTTCATTTGCCGACTGCGACCAGTAGTAGTTTTGAAATTATTCGCTATGCCCTCAGAGGGCTTGAACTCGTTTTTAAGGAAGGTTATCACTATAAAAAAGCGGGGGTAATGATGAGCGGTATTGTGCCCGAAAATCAAGTACAAATCTCCCTTTTTGACGGGCGTAAGCGTCAATTAGATACGCAAGCGATGCGGGCGCTCGACGAGCTTAACCGCCGTATGGGCCGCGATACGGTACGGGTAGCAGTTCAGGGATTTGACCGCAACTGGCATTTGCGACAAGAACGTAAGTCGCGGTGCTATACCACGCGTTGGCAAGAACTGCTGGAAGTAAAAGCGTAAAAAAAGAACAAATCATAAGAGCACCGCTAACTTTCCATCATTAAACTCAAGCTGATAATCACAAGGGTTGTTGACACCAACACGAATGGCAACGCCTACGTTGTATTTTTGAGCTTGGTGTGAAGTGGGGTACCAATTTCTGTGAACGGTAGAAATCACAAAAAGGCCGTTATCGTCGCCCATTGCCACAAAATCAGAGCGTTTGGGGCCTTTGTCGAAATAGTTTACCTTGGTTTTTCCCAGAATTTCTTCGGCCAGTTTTAGTGGCTCTTCCGTTACGATTCCCACTTCATTGAGGCACAAAATACCCTCCGTATCAAACGCCTTTGCTGAGTTATTTTGTAACCCTTCTCGACCAATAAACTCTAAAATATTTTGGTTAGAATCGTAGAAATAAATCGCTTGGGCTTTCCAATCCTTAAAATCAACAATTTGTTTTTGGTCCTCGTTGAGAATCAGTTGTACCCTCGTTGACAACCAAGTCAGCGCCTCTTGCATCTTGTTTAAATGAATATTGAACGCAAAATGGTAAGTAGGACAAACTTCTTCTGCCTCGGTCAGTTCAAACGTCAATCGAGAAAAATGGACTGCGTACGAAAGCGAACGTTCGGTTTTTTCAACCAACTGCAACCCCAACGTAGTTGAATAAAACTCCTCGGTTGCTTTTAGGTTGTTGGTCTGAAGGGTTAGGGCTAAAATTTTCACGGTGCTTGCTGTTTTATTGGATTAAAAACAAAAAACTGCAATCAACTATGAAAAGCTAATTGCAGTTTTGAAGTAGGACCTAACGGGCTCGAACCGATGACCTCTGCCCTGTCAAGGCAGCGCTCTGAACCAACTGAGCTAAGATCCTAGCAGGTTTCGGTCACAAATATAGTAACTTTATGTACCACTCAAGGGAGTTCGGTAAATTTTTTGCGAAGGAATTCGACGTAAAATCAACAGACCAAGCACAAAAATGAACGCCAAAAACAAAAGACTGTTCCGCATTCCCGAAAGTTGGGTGATAATTCCGAAGATGGTTGTTCCCAAAAACGTCGAAAACTTGTCGCAAGCGTCGTAAAAGCTAAAGTATGAAGCCGTATCGGGCGTATTTTCGGGTAAAAGTTTGGCGTACGTAGAGCGAGAAAGCGATTGAACACCTCCCATCACAAAACCAATCATGGCAGCCAAGCCGTAAAACTCCAGCTCAGTATAAACGAAGTAGCCCGACACGCACACACCAATCCAAATAAATAGAATCAAGGCAATGGTTTTGGTATTCCCCCATTTTCCCGACAAAACCGCCGCAAAGTAAGCACCAACAATGGCCAATATTTGCAATAACAAGATAGTCACAATCAGCGCATTATCTGGCAAGTGAAGTTCATTGCTTCCAAACAACGTCCCGATGTACATCACGGTTTGAACCCCCATATTATAGAAGAAAAACGATACCAAGAATCGCTTGGTAATGGGCAAATGGTTGAGCTCGGCCAGCACTTTTTTCAGCTCGCGAAAGCCGTTCCAAATCCACCCGCCCGTACGTGCTTCGTTGGAAGGAGTTCCGTTGGGCAAGTAATAAAAAGGGATTTGCGCAAAACCAATCCACCATACCGCCACCGTTACAAACGAAATACGGCAGGCCGTTCCCGAGTCAATTCCACCGTACCATTCGGGTTTGATGAGCATAGTCAAGTTAAAAATCAACAACAAGACACTCCCAACGTACCCCATCGTAAAGCCCCGCGCCGACAGTTTGTCGAAGCGGTTTTCGGTAGCGATTTCGGGCAAGTACGCGTTATAAAAAACGATACTCCCCGACCAGCCAATCAGCGAAAGCGTAAACGCCAAAATCCCAATCGTGAGGTGTTCACGGTCAAAGAAGTACAATCCCAAACAGCTCAACGCCCCTAAATACACAAAAAACTGCATAAAGCGCTTTTTCTGCCCACTGAAGTCGGCAATCGCTCCTAGAATCGGATTGACCACCGCAATGAACAAAAATGCAAACGACACCGCAAACGAAAACAAAGCCGAGTTGTTGACGGTCAACCCCAAAAACTCGACATCAGGCCCCCCTTGCGCATTGACGGCCGTATTGCTAAAATAAATGGGAAAAATTGCCGAGACAATCACCAGTGCATGGACGGAGTTGGCCCAGTCGTACATGCACCACGCGTTCAGGATAGAGGGTTTATTCTTTTCCATAGTTGGATTAAGCCTTTCTGGTTTTTGTCGTAAAATAATACACAGGTACGCCAATCGCTGCAATCAATAGCCCCATGCCAGTATCAAAACGGGTTTTGTCATCAATCAACAAAATCAAACAAATACCAAATGTAACAACGAGGTACAAAATGGGCACCAACGGATAACCAACCGCTTTGTAAGGACGCTCAGTATTGGGTTCTTTGCGGCGAAGCACAAAAATACCCCCGATAGTAACCATGTAAAACAACAACGAACCAAACGTACAGTAGTTGAGAAGTTCGCCGTACGTGCCCGAAAGACACAACAAACTCGCCCACAAACACTGCAACCAAAGCGCTTTGGCAGGCACGCCGTTTTCGTTGAGGGTAGAAGCTTGTTTCAAGAAAAGGCCGTCTTGCGCCATGGCGTAGTACAAACGTGCACCCGCCAAAATAAGGCCATTGTTACACCCAAACGTCGAAATCATAATCAAAGCCGCCATAATCCCCGCCGCCGAATCACTAAAAATCACCGACATGGCAGCCGTAGCCACGCGGTCGTAGTCGGCAAACTGAATCCCTTTTGCCAGCACGTCGGCACCATCGGGAGTACCTTTGAGCGGAAGAATGCTCAAGTAAGCAAGGTTGGCCAACAAATAAATGACGGTTACGATAAGTGTTCCTAAAAACAAACTACGCGGAATATTACGCTTGGGGTCTTTGATTTCGCCCGCAATAAAGGTCACGTTGTTCCACGCATCCGACGAAAACAAAGAACCAATCATCGACACGCCCAAGGCCATCACCAATGCCATACCTCCGATGGCAGTGATGCCCCCTTCGCTGGTCGCCTTGGAAGCATCCCACGCATTTTCAAGATTTTGGGACAACATTCCACTTTTAAAACCATAACCAAGTCCCACCACAATAAGCCCAAACAAAGCCACCAATTTGGCGATGGTAAAGGTATTCTGAATCATTTTCCCGCTCTGAATCCCTTTGGTATTAATAAAAGTGAGCAAAATAATGCTTGCAATGGCATACAGCGACCCCACCGACACCTTGATGGAGCCAAGGGTAACAAGGATATTTTCTGGATTGAGAATGGGAAAAAACACCGCAGAGAATTTTGTAAAAGCCACGGCCACCGCCGCAATCGTCCCCGTTTGGATCACCATAAAGACCGTCCAGCCATAAACGAAACTCAACAAGGGGCCAAACGCCCGCTGGATATAAATGTACTGTCCACCCGCTTTGGGCATCATTCCTGCCAACTCTCCGTAGCTCAATGCCGCCGCCACAGTGACCAAGCCTGTAATGAGCCACGTCAACAAAAGCCAGCCCGTAGAACCGACGTTTCGGGACATATCAGCACTTACAATAAAAATACCAGAGCCAATCATGGCACCAGAGACCAACATGGTTGCATCGAGCAACCCTAGCGACTGTTTAAATCGCGCAGAAGTAGAATCAGACATGTGGAAAACGAGAAGGTTAGGTTTTTGAGTTGAGGCAAATATAAAGATATTATTGGTGTTCTGGCTATGACAAAAGACCGTTTAGGCTAAAATAGCGACGTAATTGTGAGGTAATAGTTAGGCAAGAAACAATCACTCCTAATCAAAACCTCCCAAAGCGATACCCTTTGACTTGCAGGTCTTTGAGCAGTTTGGGCAGATGATTATAAAATTTGTCGGTACGGCGCGGGTCTGTCCCACTATGAATTAGTACAATTGCCCCATTCAAACCAGTAGAGGACGTCTTTTCAACGTTCATTAATCGGTCGTAGAGCTGCTCGCTGCTGCGGTAATTGGGTAAGTCGGGCCAGGTATAATCAGCGTTTGTTCCTGTTCCTGGCGTAAAATTCACCATCGTCAAACCCAAATCACGCGTCCAGTTCTCCGCGGCAGCATTGTACCACTCATAGGGAGGCATAAACACGGAAGTTTGCTCAGGACGTAACCCAAATTTAGCCAATTCCGCAAAATTATCGCGCAGGTCTTTTTCAAATTGGGCTTGGGTCACCAGCAGCGAATCGCGTTTTCCCCAGTCACAATACAACAAATGCTTATCGGAGTGCATTCCCACGTAATGCCCTTCCTGAATCATTCGGCGAATGGCGGGTTGAAAGGCTGAATTTCGTAGAAAGTCGCCCGTCAGGAAGAAGGAAGCTTTCACGTTTTGTTGCTTCAACGCATCTAGCACACTTAGATTTCCTTCGCCAAACTCGTGCCCCGTAAAGGTCAAATACACTTGTTTTTGGGTGGTATCCATTCGTATCCACGCGCCCTGTGGCTCTTTGACAGCTTTTTTTGTTTGCGACTGACCTTCCTTTTGGTACGCCGACAAAATATAACTCAAACTTGCCGTTCCGTCCATGGTCGGTTCGTTGGTCGAATAATCCCCGTAATCGTCGTGATACACCACCAATTTCGACTGAAAATCAGCGTATTCGTCAGGACTATACAAGGTTATCCCAATCAGTTTCCCAAAAATACTTCCGTAAATAGGCCCGTCTATCAGCCCACCGTCAATGCGGTAATTGTACAAATGCGTAAAGGCCGAATGCGGGTCATTGGGCCAATCGCCACCCTCGGGCAAGCCACAAACCATGCTCGTTCCCCACGGGTTGCAGCCAAACAGCCAATCGCGCATAGCAGCTTCTACTTCTTCGTATTGGTGGTCTTGGGTAAGATTTCGGTACAGGTGGAGTTGGGTTAAAATGCCGACGGTCAGGTTGTTAGAACACCAAATAAACGGCACTCCATTTAAAAAGGGATTGGTTTCGCCGCGCGCTTTTACTTTATCTATTCCCAATTTCATCAACTGGCGAAACTCCGTTTGCGTGACATTGCTGTGTTTGGAAAGCCAGTAATGGCCCAAATTCACAAACGGATACCACTGGTAATGTTTGGCAGTATCGGCACCCATCCACGGCGTACTAGGCTCTTTTCGTCCAAACGCCGCCGCTTCTTTCCACAACGTAGCACCCGCAGTGGTCGTTTGTGCCAGTTGCGCCGCTGCCAATTCCATGTCGTCCACGTAATTGTCTTCTTCGTAAAAATAAGGGGCACGCCCAGGCGCCGTTTGGCACACCCCAGGAAACTGTTTACCGTACTCATACGCATCTTTGGCTTTTTGAAGCAAATTTTCCGCAAATGTTGGGTAATAATTAGCCAATACCTGACTTCCCAACGCAAAAGCCGACGCATATTTTCCTGCCGTTGAAGCCACGCCCGTGGTGCGATTTTTGTACTTAAAAAGTCCTTGTGGCTGCCCCGTGACGCGGTAAACGGGACGTCCTAGGCCCCAATTGGGGTTATAAACAATGACGTCTTTGTTGGGCAAACGCATCCCTGCGTGGTCGCGGTCATCGGCCAATTGGTTGTACATCACGTCTTTTTCGGGATTCATTTTGACCAACCAATCTAGCCCCCATTTGGCTTCGTCCAACACATCTGGAATGCCGTTGGGTTTGGGATGACCTGCGGCATCGTGCTTATCGCCAAAAGACTGCGGGTTTTGTTGGTAGGCAAACAGCAGTTGGTACGTGGCATTGGCCGAAGTCGCCACGTACTGCAAATAATCCGAGGCATCGTGCCAGCCCCCCGACGCATCGATAAACGTGCCATTTTTGGTAGAATCGGGATGGTAAATGATGTAGCCGTCTTGGCGGTGGCAGGAGTCTTTCAAAAATGGATTGTACCCGCTGCGTTGTTGGCGCATGTATTTCAACACAAAATCGGCCGTGCCGTCATAAACGTCGTTGGCAATTCGGAAATTGGGAGAGCGTACACCCGCTGCGCGCAAATAATACGCCCCTGTTTTTTTGAAAGTGCTGAAATTGAGTCGAAAACCTGACTTAAACGCCGCATACGCCCCGAAGGTTTTTACCGATTTAGACGACCATACGACCTTGTCTGTGAGCGCTTCGCATACCTCAAACGACGAAACACTGGGCCATTCTTTGCTGACCAGCACCGCTACTTTGGTGGAATTGGGCAAATAGCCCAATTGATTGATACGTATCCATGACGTTTGGGCAAGTAGTGTATTGCACACTAGGCAAAAAAAGGCGAATACGGAGATTTTTTTCATGTGTTGAAGAAGTGTAGTAAAACGGCAAACCTATCAGGTTTTATCCTCTATCGAGAACGAACCCTTGTAGGTTTAGGCAAAAAACACGCAACCAGACCTATCAGGTTTTGTACTCCATCGAGAACAAAACCTGATAGGTTTAGGCCCAATTTTTACGAAA
The DNA here is from genome assembly GCF_057652295.1 of Runella sp. R5_40. NCBI lineage: Bacteria > Pseudomonadati > Bacteroidota > Cytophagia > Cytophagales > Spirosomataceae > Runella > Runella sp. R5_40. The sequence goes on from NZ_JBYFCH010000024.1 coordinate 78,135, forward strand.
AACGCTCAAACTTATCCCAATTTGGTTTGCGTTTTTCGAGAAACGCATCGCGCCCTTCTTGCGCCTCTTCGGTCATGTAACCTAAGCGAGTGGCTTCACCTGCAAACAACTGCTGCCCCACCAAGCCATCGTCCACAAGGTTGAAAGCAAATTTCAACATCCGAATCGCCATTGGACTCTTGCCCAAAATCTCCTGCGCCCACTGGAAGGCTGTATCTTCGAGTTCGTCGTGAGGCACTACGGCGTTGACCATGCCCATTTCAAAAGCCTCTTGGGCGGAATAATTACGTCCCAAGAAGAAAATTTCGCGGGCACGTTTTTGTCCAATCATCCGTGCCAAATAAGCCGAACCGTAGCCCGCGTCGTAGCTGGCAACGTCGGCGTCGGTTTGTTTAAAAATGGCGTGTTCTTTACTCGCGAGCGTTAGGTCGCAGACAACGTGTAGGCTATGACCGCCGCCTACGGCCCAGCCTGGCACCACCGCAATCACGGGTTTGGTCATAAAACGGATTTGCCGCTGCACTTCCAAAATATTGAGGCGGTCGCGGCCATCTTCGGCGCGGTAGCCTCCTTTTTGGCGGGCTTTTTGGTCACCCCCTGAGCAGAAAGCCCAAATCCCGTCTTTGGGCGAAGGCCCCTCTCCCGACAACAGCACCACACCTACTTTGGGGTCGTGGGTGGCATCTTCAAAAGCATTGAGGAGTTCAAAGGTGGTTTTGGGGCGGAAGGCGTTGCGCACTTCGGGGCGGTTGAACGCGATACGGGCAACGCCGTCGCATTTTTTGTAGGTAATATCGGTGTATTCTTTGGCCGTAATCCAGTTTGGCATAGTCGTAGTTTTTTCTACAAATATGCTGGTGGATTTTGATTTTTCCGAAAACAAAACTTCCCGAAAGTAATAAAACTTTCGGGAAGCTAGTCACTAAGGTACGGGGTCGTGGCCGTGGCCACCCCAAGGATGGCAGCGACCAATGCGCTTGAGCCCCATCCAACCGCCTTTGAGCGCACCGTGCTTTTGCACTGCCTCAATCATGTACTGAGAGCAGGTAGGTGAATATCGGCACGAATTGGGCAAGTACGGTGACAACATCACCTGATACGCCCGCACAAAAAAAATAAGGATGGTTTTCATAAGGGAATCCCCCCCTCTCCAGAAAGGAGAGGGGGGCAAGGGGGGGTGAGGTTACCACAACTGATTCGGATACTTTCCGTCGTCGTGCAATTTCTTCAATGCTGCTTGTACCGTCGGTTTGTCTTCTGGATAAGTCACCCCAAACCACTCAGAGGCGTTGGGAATCACTTTGAGTTTTCCTTTTCCGCTCTTAATGAGGTGCGTAGCCACCACGGGAATGTAAAATTCCGCCTTGGGGGCGTTGTAATTATGCCGCGCATAGTCGGCAAACAATTCGTTGGTAATCGGGAATACCGAAGGCTTAAAGCCCCAAAAGTTCATCGAAACGGGCGTTTCGGGCGTAAGTTCGGTAAGGTCGCCGCTCTCGTCGAAGAAAATCTTTCCGTCTTGCGGGAAAATTTTGGTGCGTTCAGTCACCACGTCCAAGTACCCTTCGTCGTTTACCTCACACACCCCGCGCGATACCGTTCCGTTTTCCGAAAGGGTCTTTTGCACTTGGTACGCAATGAGGGTATGTTCCGAATCGTCGGCACTTGTTGTCAAGAAGTCGGCCACCAATTGAAACGCTTCAAGGCCGTAAAAATCGTCGGCATTGATGATGGCAAAAGGCGTTTGGGTTTGTTCCCATCCGCACAACATGGCGTGCCCAGTTCCCCAAGGTTTTGAGCGCTCAATCGTCCCCAATTCCTCAGGTACGTGGCTCTGAAACCCTTGAATGGCGTAATCGTAGTCGATTTTACCTTGAAGTTTGGGGCCAAATATTTCTTCAAAATCGTTTTTTAGCTCTTCGCGAATAATAAAAACAATCTTGCCAAAGCCCGCACGAATCGCGTCGTAGAGCGAATAATCAATGATGGTTTCGCCGTTGGGGCCAAATTGGTCAAGTTGTTTGATGCCGCCATAACGGCTTCCCATGCCAGCGGCAAGAATTAAGAGGGTGGGTTTCATTGGATAAATTATAGTTACAGAGTTTACTTTGGTTGAGGTTTGGACGAAAAATGGGCGGTTGATTTACGCTTTTTTTCGGCTTCCAATTCCGCAGGGATGTGTTGATAAGCTTTTAGCAACGCTTTCTCTACTTTTTCAAACAAAGGGTCTCGTTTAAGAATTTTCATTGTTATTGATTTTAAGCCAAAGTTCTGAGTTTTCAACAATCATATCACCTTGTGGCAATCGTTCCGCAATTCGCAAGGGATGCCCCTCAGTATAATCAGAGTTATCAAAGATGATCCACTTATCTACCAAAAGCATAAATAGTCTTATCAAGTTTTTAAGTCCACCCCAATAACGACGTACAATCACTTCAGTAGCGATATAATGTCCTCCTTGCCTAACACGTCGTGCCACTCTCTCAACGGCATGATTTGGGCTTTCTAACCAAAAATAGATGAGTACTACTTCATATCCCATCTGCTGTGCCTTCTTCACAAGATTAATGTAGGATTTGGTAGCAAGCGTTGTTTCAATTACAAATGTTACTTTTTGGGTTAAGCAGTTTTCGATTTCAATTAACATTTGTCTGCCCGCCTCCATTGCCACCGATTCAGGAGATGTGGGATTGAGATTGGCTGCTATCAAATCTGCATTAATAAACGTATTTACTTGAAATACATCTGGCAAAAGCACTTTAGCCGCAGTCGTCTTTCCTGCTCCATTAGGTCCTGCTATGATGTATAAAGTAGGCATTCGCTAGAGATTTTTACTCATCTCCAACATTCTATCTACCGATTGGTAGGCTTTTAGGCGAATGTCTTCGGGTACGTTGATTTCGGGTTGTTCGTACAAAAGTGCGTTGTAGAGCTTCTCCACTGTGTTCATTTTCATGTACGGACACTCGCTGCACGCGCAGGTATTGTTTTCGGTAGCGGGGGCAGGGATAATCTTCTTACCCGTTCCCGCTGCTGCTTGCTTCATTTTGTGCAAAATCCCCGCTTCGGTGGCCACAATAAACTCGTCGTGGGCGCTTTCACTCACAAACTTCAAAATGGCGGTTGTTGAGCCCACAAAGTCGGCTTGCAGCAAGATGTTGTCTTTACATTCGGGGTGAGCAACTAGGAGCGCATTGGGGTATTTTTCGCGGAGGGCTTTCAGTTTTGCTTCCGAAATATCCACGTGAACGATGCACGCCCCGTCCCAAAGTACCATGTCGCGACCCGTTTTTTTCGAGACGTAGCGTCCTAAGTTAGCATCGGGAGCAAAAATGATTTTTTGGTCTTTGGGCAACTGTTCCACAATCTTCACGGCGTTCGACGACGTCACGATGATGTCCGACAATGCCTTGATTTCGGCCGAGCAGTTGATGTACGAAAGCACCAAATGATCGGGGTATTGAGCTTTGAAGGCCGCAAATTTATCGGCAGGGGCCGAATCGGCCAGCGAGCAACCCGCGTTCAAATCAGGAATGACAACTTTTTTCTCGGGGCTAAGGATTTTGGCCGTTTCTCCCATAAAATGAACGCCACAAAACACAATCATGTCGGCAGGCGTACTTGCCGCTTGTTGCGACAACCCGAGGCTATCGCCGATGTAGTCGGCTAAGTCCTGAATCGCTCCGTCCACGTAGTAGTGCGCCAAGATAACGGCGTTTTTTTCTTTGCGAAGTCGATTGATTTCAGCGACCAAATCAAGGTCAGGTGCGGCGGTTTCGCGCACGTATCCGTATTTTTTTACTTGTTCGAGAATTTCCATTGTCAACTAATATTTGGCTCAAACTTACACAATTTGTTTTTTGATTTTAAGTAGATTTTTTTGAATTTCAAGGAAGAGTCGTCTTTTAATCCGTAATTTGGAGCTTTTTACCTTAACGATGTATTTCCAAAAATGCCCTGGGCCAAGTATTTATCCGTTATTTTAGCTAGTATGGTCAAGTTTGTAGCAGGCCCCGTCACGGGCTATGCGCTTCAGCTAACTTGGTACGAAACAGCCCTTTGTACGCTTCTTGGCATGATGATTAGCGTCGTGGTCATCACTTTTTTAGGCACGCTTATTCAGCAAATCATCGGCAACTACCGTCGTCAAAAACCCCGCCTTTTCAGCTCACGAACGCGTTTGGCCGTAAAGGTCTGGAAAAAATCGGGCATGACAGGCATTGCCTTCCTTACACCGTTGCTTTTTACACCCATTGGGGGCACCCTTATTGCCTTGTCTTTCAAAGTAAAACGCCCCATCCTACTCACCCAAATGCTCATCTGGGGAAGTGTATGGGGCGTCGTTTTCAGCGTGGCACTTTATTGGATTTTTCCGCTTTTCAAACAATTTTATTGATTCCCCAAAATCACAGGAACGCCTTTGCCACCTCCCATGATCACCACTTTGGCATTGGGCGACGTCGCGAGTTCTTTTTGGGCTTTGATTTGTTCGTACTGCAACTGGCGGTCGGTGAGGCTTTCCGAAATAATCTTTTGGTAATCCGAAATCCCCTGGGCTTCTACCCGCTTTCGTTCGGCTTCTTGTTTTTCTTTGCTCAACACAAATTGCATTTTTTGGGATTCTTGCTCAGCATTAATTTTTGACTCAATCGTCTTTTTGACCGATTCGGGCAAGTTGATATTTCGAATCAGCAAACTCTCCAAAAACAACCCTCGAACTTTGAAATCTTTCTCAATTTGTTGAAAAATTTTGTCTTGAAACTGCTGACGCTTGTTAGAATACAAGGCCACGGCTTCGTAGTTGACGGCATTGTCACGAATCCGCGTACGAGTGACAGGTCGCACAATTTTATCCTGGTAATTAGGCCCAATTTCTCGCAAAATCTTAGGCGCTTCGGTCGGAATCACGCGGTAAAGCACCGTCAAATCGACGATGACCTCCAACCCGTCCGAAGTCAACACTCGAATAGCATCGTCGCCTTCTTTGTCGCCCTCGTCCCTCACCGCCGACATCGTATAGTTTTGGGTTTTTACGTCGATAGGTTCTACCTCTACCAAGGGATTAACAAAGTTTAACCCACTCGTCAGAATACCATCACTTACTTTCCCAAAAAGAGATTGAACTCCCACCGTTCCTGCGTCAATTTGTTTGATACAAGCCGTAAGAAAACCAACAACCATCACAATAGCACCTATTGTTTTAACAGGGCGAGAAAATTTGGCAAAAGCCAACGCAGGGGTGTTGATAGCAAAGCCTGCTATCAGAACAATGGCACCAATAACTATCAGAAACATAGTAGTTTGAGGTTAAAATTTCGAGCACAAACGTACATGCTTCTTCCGCTGATTATCCCTGATTTGGAAGAATGGTTTTGGGAGAACAAGAAAAGTAAAAAAACGGGAAGAATGGCAAATTACACCGTTTCCTTTTCAGGAACGTCTTCTCGTTCTTTGAGTATTTTTGGTTTGATAATCAGGCGCAACGATTGGTCGTAAGTGACATAATTCCAAAGCCAATTGATAAAAATCAACAAGCGGTTTTTTACTCCTACAATCGAAATCAAGTGCACAAACATCCACGTCACCCACGCAAAAAAGCCCTGAAACTTCCAGAATGGCAAGTCCACCACGGCCAAGTTACGTCCGACTGTCGCCATCGAACCTAAATCTTTGTACGTAAAAGGCTGCATTTCTTGGCCTTTTAGCAGTTTTACAAAGTTTTTGGCCAACAATTCGCCTTGCTGCATGGCAGGTTGTGCCAATTGTGGGTGGCCATTGGGATATTTTTCTTCGGTCATCAATGCCAAATCTCCAATGGCAAAGACGTTGGTAACCCCTTCAACTTGGTTAAAACGGTTGACTTTGATGCGCCCACCGCGTCCGTAGGCTTCCGTTGGGATGCCGTCGATGCCGTTAGCTTTTACCCCAGCCGCCCAAATCAAGTTGTTAGTACGCAGGCGGTCGCCCGTGTTGGTGTACGCATATTTTCCGTCAAAATCAGTAATACGCATTCCGAGACGCAGGTTAACCCCCAAGTCGGTGAGATACTCTTTGGCTTTGACCGACGCCTCTTTTGACATCACCTCCAGCACCGCAGGCGACGATTCGTAGAGGTAAATTTGCATCGAATCGAAGTTCAGTTCGGGATAATCTTTGGGTAAAATATGCCGTTTCATTTCGGCCAATGTCCCCGCAATTTCTACGCCCGTTGGGCCTCCTCCCACAATCACCACGTTCATCAACCCCAGTCGTTCTTCGAGCGATTGCGTACTGAGGGCTTCTTCAAAGTTTTGCAACATCCGATTCCGAATCGCCAATGCCTCACTCACCGACTTCATCGGCATGGCATTTTCGATGATGTTTTTCATCCCAAAGAAATTGGTATCTGCCCCCGTTGCCAACACCAAATAATCGTACTCAATCATTCCCAAACCCGTTTCAATGACGTTGGTTTCGGTATGGATGTGCTTCACGTCCGTCACCCGAATGTGCACGTTCTTTTTAGACTGAAACACTTTTCTGAGCGGAAACGAGATAGAACTAGGTTCCAAACCTGCCATAGCCACCTGATAAAACAAGGGCTGGAACTGGTGGTAGTTGTTTTTATCGACAAGAACTATTTGAACATCTGAACGTTGCGAAAGCTTGCGTGCAAGCACAAGCCCACCGAAACCCGCGCCTACAATCACGACGCGTTTGAGTTCGGTTTTGGGAAGATTGGGAGTCATGGTTGAAGAAGAAGCGAGCAAATAAGCAAGTTTGGCAAAAGGCAAGTGAAATGTTGTTCTAGCTTACCTTTTCTGGCTTATTTGCTCCATATAAATTAAATGGCGTTATGAACATCGAAAGCCAACACAGCTTCCTAACTCAAGAACACATCCAAGGGATGGTTGGTTCTTTATTTTGTTACTACTTTTAAAGCTCCTTTGACCCACTCCGCTTTTGTTTTTAGCTTTTCTATGCTACTGTCTGTCACAGTGATGTGTCCCATTTTTCGGAAAGGTTTCGTGATTTTTTTGCCGTACAAAAACGGAAAAACGCCGTGGGTGGCCAGCACCTCGTCCATGCCTTCGTAATGGGCAGGCCCTGTGTGTCCTTCCTCTCCCAGCAAGTTGACCATCGCCGCAGGTGTATAGGCCGTGGTATCTCCCAAAGGCAAGTTCAAAATCGCCCGCCAATGTTGTTCAAACTGCGAGGTTACATTGGCCCGAATCGTGTGGTGGCCACTGTTGTGCGGGCGCGGTGCTACTTCGTTGATAAGTACTTGACCGTCTTTGGTCAAAAACATTTCGACGGCCAACAATCCCACGATGCCCAGCGCTTCGGCCGTTTTTTTGGCGAGGCTTTCGGCTTGTTGTTCTACCTCGGTCGATATTTCGGCAGGTGCAAACAAATACTCCACTAAATTCGCTTCGGGGTGAAAAACCATTTCTACCGTTGGGAAAGTGGCCATGTCGCCGTTTTCGTTACGCGCTACAATTACGGCCAATTCTTTCTCAAAATCCACGGCTTTTTCCAACAGCCCAGGAGCGTCAAAAGCTTTCTCGAAATCGGCGGGCGTGGCAATACGTTGAACACCTTTGCCATCGTAGCCATCGCGACCTAATTTATGGAAAGCAGGCAGGAAATCGACGTAATTGGCCACGTCAGCCCGATTATCTGTGAGGATAAAATCGGCCGTTGGCAAACCATGTTCACGATAAAACTGCTTTTGGGTACGCTTATCTTGAATCAAGCGAATCAGATGCGGCTGCGGAAACACCTTTTTACCTTCTCTTTCGAGGGCTTCGAGCGCGTCCACATTTACCTTTTCGATTTCGATGGTCAACACATCCACGTCCTGACCAAAGCGATACACTGCCTCGTAGTCTTGCAGCGAGCCTTCTACAAACTCAGGGGCGATGGGGGCACAGGGCGCATCGGCGGCATCAATGATTTTTACGTTTAGGTTCCAATCAATGGCGGCTTGCAACAACATAAGCCCAAGCTGCCCTCCACCTAATACGCCTACTTTTTTGTTAGTATCAAACACTGTTATTTGTTATTTTTTTGTCCGTTAATTGTTCTCTTTTTACCCGTCCCTGTACACTGTTTCAGGTGTCGAGTTCATCGAGGTTGGTTACCTCAAAGCATTCATAAATAGCCTTTTTCACCATCAGTCTTTTGGGAAAGGCATCTTTCTCCTGATTTTGGGTTTGGGGGCAAAGTTACAGACTCCTTTCACAATTATTAGTATCTTGCAGCCTCAAAACAATTCTAACTGAGAATAACCCCTTCACGCAGTACGACATGGCACTTCAAGTTGGTGACAAAGCGCCCTCGTTTGAGGCCAAAGACCAAGACGGAAACTCCATCAAACTCTCTGATTTCCACGGCAAAAAGATTGTTATTTATTTTTATCCCAAAGATAGCACCCCTGCCTGCACCGCTCAAGCCTGCAGTCTTCGCGACAACTATGACGCCTTGCTCGCCAAGGGCTTTGTAGTGCTGGGTGTGAGTGTCGATGACGAAAAATCACACAAAAAGTTTGCTAACAAGTATAGTTTGCCCTTTCCCCTCCTTGCCGACCCTGACCACAACATCGTAGAAGCCTTCGGAGTTTGGGGTGAAAAGATGCTCTACGGACGCAAGTACATGGGCACAATTCGTACAACATTTATCATTGACGAAGCAGGTGTGATTCAAGAAGTCATTTCAAAAATCGACACCAAAAACCATGCTGCACAAGTACTTGGATGAGCTAGTCATTGGGAGCTAAAGACTCCGTTTGTTAAAAAATCTTGTTTTTTCTAAGTAATTATCCTTAAAGTGTCACTTTGACAATTATATTTGCAACAATTTCCAATCTACCAATACTTTACTAATCCAAATGACTGAGCTACAAAGCATTGCTTCGCAAGTAAGACGCGATATTTTACGAATGGTTCACGGCTGCCAATCGGGCCACCCAGGGGGGTCGTTGGGCTGTGCCGATTTGTTAGTGGCCTTGTATTTTCAACAAATGAAAATCAATAACCGCAAAGGCAAAGGCGGATACTTGTCGTTTAACATGGATGGCAAAGGAGAAGACCTTTTCTACTTGTCAAACGGTCACATTTCTCCTGTTTTTTACAGCGTTTTGGCCCGTCGTGGGTATTTTGATGTAACAGAACTCGCTACTTTCCGTAAACTCAACTCTCGTTTACAAGGCCACCCCACTACGCACGAGCACCTTCCAGGTATTCGTATCGCTTCTGGTTCGTTGGGACAAGGGCTTTCAGTAGCTATCGGCTCGGCACTTTCAAAGAAATTAAACGGTGACAAAACACTCGTTTATTGTTTGATGGGCGACGGTGAGCAACAAGAAGGCCAAGTATGGGAAGCCGTTCAGTTTGCACCTAACAACAACGTGGACAACCTCGTTGCGTTTGTCGATGTAAATGGTCAGCAAATCGACGGCTCTACGAAGAAAGTAAACGATAACCGCGATTTGGGAGCCAAATACAAAGCCTTTGGCTGGCGGGTATTGCACGTTGATGGTAACAACATGGACGAACTCACAACCCTTCTTCGTAAAATCAAGCGTTTGGTAGGCAAGGGCCAACCCATCGCCGTGATGATGAAAACCGAAATGGGCCAAGGTGTTGACTTCATGATGCACTCGCACAAGTGGCACGGTGTAGCCCCTAACGACGCACAATTGGAACAAGCATTGGCACAGTTGCCTGAGACATTGGGGGATTATTAGTATTCGTTGCCATTCCAAAATATTATTTTTTGTCATTCCGAAGTACAAGGAACCTACAAACGATATAGAATCCTCCTGTCGTCGGAATGACAAAAGTGATAAATCTTGCTTAAATGAAACTCCAAAGCCTCCATATCAAAAACTTCAAATCCATTGTTGATTTGGAAATCGTCGAACCTAATCCGTTTACGGTCTTTGTAGGCCCCAACGGGTCGGGTAAGTCGAATATTTTTGAGGCATTGGAGTTTTGGAATTTATCATTCACATTTGTGGATGTTACTCTTGGGCTATTCGGTTCTAAGGAATCAATTACATTTTCTCAAGATCTTTTTAAGGAGATTAAAATTTTAGTAAATACTAAAAATACCCATTTCACTACTACTAGTTCAATAATTGATAATGTACCAAAAGTAAATTCGATAGCATCATCAAGACCCGGTACAGATGAATATACTGATATTCTCAATAGTTTTTTGAGGTTATTTGTAGGAAATAAGAGAATCGAAAAATTAAATTTTTCAGGAGACAACAAACTTTCAACATCCGCCTCCAACCTCGAAAAAGTCTTAAAACGCATTCTTTTAGACGAAAGCAAACGCGAAGAAATCAAAGAATGGCTTGACTTATTTATCCCAGGATTTGAAAATATTGAAATTGTGTCGAGCGATTTGAGTGGTACAGATACGTTGGTCATGTACGAGAAAGGAATGAAGAAACCTTTTACCAAAGACTTACTTTCTGATGGCACTTACAATATTCTAGCACTCTTAACAGCTGTTTATCAATCGGATGAGCCTCAGTTTCTGTGCATCGAAGAGCCTGAAAATGGGCTGACCCCGTATGTTATTGAGCAGTTTGTGGAGCTTTTTCGCAATGCTTGTCAGGAAAAGGGACATTATATTTGGTTAAATACCCATTCTCCTACGCTTGTCAGACATTTAAGGGCTGACGAACTGATTGTGGTGGATAAAAAACAAGGAGCTACCCAAATCAAACAGTTTAAAGGCAAAGATTATTTTGGCTTACGTATGGACGAAGCTTGGCTTACCAATGCCCTCGGAGGTGGGTTGCCGTGGTAAAAATAGGATTCATCGTGGAGGGAAAAACTGAGCGTAAAATCATTGAGTCGGAAGGTTTTGTACAAATCCTTCACGAACACAAGCTAGTGTTGCTCTTACCCGTCATCAATGCCGACGGAAACGGGAATTTGTTACCAGAGAAATTAAAAGAAGACCTTGACGTTTTGAAGTCGGCAGGGGCTCAAAAAATATTCATTTTGACGGATTTAGATGAAGATGCCTGTATCACTAAAACTCGTCAGAGAATCGGAGGTGGAGATGATACCATTATCGTCATTGCCGTAAAACAAATTGAGGCTTGGTTTCTGGCCGATAGTGATACGCTTCGCCAATTGATGGATGACACTGGTTTCTTTTTCGATTTTCCAGAAAAAGAAATGTCTCCTTTTGAGAAATTAAGAGCTCTTTTTTTAGAAAAAACAAAACGGGGGGTAGGCACAAAAGATATTTTAGCCGCACGAATGCTTAAATACGGCTTTTCCCTTCGAAATGCCGCTGCGCATCCCAATTGCCCAAGCGCACGTTACTTTTTGAATAAATTACAATCTCTCAATTACTAATTTTGCAATTCACGTTTTTATATGAAAAAATACACGTTCACAGAAAAAAAAGACACTCGTAGCGGTTTCGGTGCGGGTATGCAAGTATTAGGTCAGACCAACCCGAACGTCGTTGCGCTTTGCGCCGACCTCGTGGGTTCGTTGAAACTTGACGCATTTATCAAAGAAAACCCAGAGCGCTTTATTCAGTGCGGGATTTCGGAAGCCAACATGATTGGAATGGCCGCAGGGCTTACCATCGGAGGTAAAATTCCGTTTGCGACTACTTTCGCCAACTTCGCTACTAGCCGTGTGTACGACCAAGTACGCCAAAGCGTAGCGTACTCGCACAAAAACGTTAAAATCTGCGCTTCGCACGCAGGTCTTACCTTGGGCGAAGACGGCGCTACGCACCAAGTATTGGAAGATTTGGGAATGATGAAAATGCTTCCTGGCATGACCGTTATCAACCCATGCGACTATAACCAAACCAAAGCTGCTACCATTGCGATTGCGGAGCACGACGGCCCCGTGTATTTGCGTTTTGGCCGCCCAGTGATTCCAGTTTTCACCGATGCTGACCAAAAATTTGAAATCGGCAAAGCATGGATGGTCAACGAAGGCACTGACGTAAGTATCTTTGCCACAGGCCATTTGGTGTGGGAAGCGATTCAGGCAGGTGAAATGCTCGAAGCAGAAGGCATCAACGCCGAAATCATCAACATTCATACCATTAAACCTTTGGACGAAAAAGCCATCTTAGCTTCTGTAAAGAAAACGGGTTGCGCTGTTTCGGCCGAAGAACACCAAGTAGCGGGTGGCTTAGGCGACAGTATCGCTCAGGTGTTGATTCAAAAACACCTTGCTCCGTTGGAATACGTAGGAGTAAAAGATTCGTTTGGCGAAAGTGGTACGCCTGCTCAATTGATGGAAAAATACGGTCTTTCGGCCAAAGCCATCGTAGAAGCCGCCAAACGTGCTATTGCTAGAAAGAAATAATTGTTAACGGTTATCTGTTATTTGTCAACCGTTGAAATAGTTATAATTTCGACCCAAACGGTTAACCAATAACAGATAACGAGTAACACAAAGCGTAGCGCATGACTGACCAAACCATTATTGAGAAATTTGCCAATCCTGAAAGCCGTAACTTCGCTTTCAATCAACTGGTTCGAAAGTACCAGCAAAAAATGTATTGGCACATTCGCAAGATGGTGATTGACCATGACGACGCCGACGATTTAACACAAGAAACCTTCATAAAAGCCTGGCAGTCGCTCGAAAATTTTCGCGGCGACTCCCAGCTTTATACGTGGCTTTACCGCATTGCCACCAACGAATGTCTCAATTTTTTAAACAAAAAACGTCGTCGCTTTTTTCTTTCCATTAACGACGTTGAGGGCGAACTACTCGAAAAATTAGAAAGCGCCACAGGACATTCCGACTACCCCATCGCTGGCGATGAAATACAGTTAAAACTGCAAAAAGCCGTACTTACACTGCCCGAAAAGCAGCGTTTGGTCTTCAACATGAAGTATTTTGATGACCTTACCTACGAGGATATTTCTGAAATTACAAAGACATCCGTGGGCGCATTAAAGGCGAGCTATCATCATGCTGTAGCAAAAATTGAGAAGATTTTAAACGGGGAAGATTAAACTTTATTGTCGCAGGTTTGTCAAAAACAAAAGAGGAAACGTAAAAGGGCATTGGGCCAACTACCACATCCATGAAAAAGATAAAACTGGAACAACTTGACCGCAAACTTCCGTTTGAAACCCCCGCAGGATATTTTGACAAACTTCCTTCAATGGTTCAGACGCGTTTGCATGAGCATATCGACGAAAAAGAAACCAAGTTCACCATCGGGTGGTCGTGGCGCCGTACGGCCATCGTAGGAGCAGCGGCTAGCGTGGTTGGGGCACTTTTGTGGGTGACATATCCCCAAAAACAACTGTCGTTAAGCGAAGAAAGCCTCAGTCAAGTCTCTGACCAAGAAATCTATAATTATTTAAAAGATACACAAATTACCCAACAAGAAATGGGCGAACAAACGTCGCTCAATGAACTTTATTCCAACGAAGACGTATTGTTACAACAACTCAACGTCGATGACGAAGCCCTCCGAAAAGCTATTCAGGAAGCAGATATTGAAGAAAATATTTAGTAGTCAACTTACATACCAACCATGAAAAAGTTACTGTTTGTCGCCATCGTTTCCCTTCTCACCCACGCCGCTGTGGCGCAGGACGGAGGAAACCAAAAAATAGAAAACGCCAAAATTGGGCTCATTACCAATCGCCTCAATTTATCTGCCGAACAATCTCAGCAGTTTTGGCCTATTTACAACGAGTTTGACGGGAAGAAAAAAGAGATTCGCAAGCAAATGCGTCGTCTCATTGTCGAAACCAATACCTTGACAACACCCGACGAAAAAATCCTTGCCAATATCAAAGAATCGCTGAATTTGCAGCAAAAAGAAGTTGATTTGGAGAAAGAATACGTCACAAAATTCCTCAAAGTTATCAACGTCAGACAGTTAGCGGAGCTTTATAAAGCAGAACAGATGTTCACGCAAATGCTTTTACAACGCCTCAACCGCAACCCACGTTCGGGAAAAGAGTAATTAAAAAAATATGTCGTATAAAGGTTAGGCAGGGCGATGTAAATTCCCTGCCTTTTTTGTTAAAAATCCGTGGGCTTGTGTAACTTGTAGGCGCATTTACCTAACCTCACGTATGATAAATTTTACTACATCCCGCCGTACGTTTCTGAAAAATTCGTCAGTCAGTAGCCTTTCTTTATGGTTAGCTCCGAACGCTCCAGAAACCTCTGCGCCCTCCTCTTTGCCAATCTCCCCACAACCCTTTTTTGACCCCTCACCTACCCTTGCCCTCGATTTAAGCCCCGCCAAATGGATTTGGTACCCAATGCAGCGGTGCTTGCCCAATACCGTAGTGCTTTTCAGAAAAGAATTGAATTTACCTTCTAAGCCCCGCAGCGCAAAAGGGTACATCATTGGCGATAGTCGGTATCTATTTTTTGCCAATGGGCAACGTATTCAGTTTGGCCCTGCCCCCGCCGACCCTCGTTGGTCAGAAGCCGACCCGATTGACCTCACCAACCACCTCAACGCAGGAACCAACGTTTTGGGCGCGCAGGTGTTGTTTTATGGCCACGGTGATGGAACGTGGCCCGTGGGAAAACCTGGGTTTCTTTTTAAAATTGATATTGAATTTGCCAACGGAAATACCCTCCAAGTAATTTCGGATGGGACTTGGCAAACCCTCATTGCGCGCAGTTGGCCACCTGGGCACTACAAACGCTGGTATTTACGGGCTTTTCAAGAAGAATTTGACGCGCGCCATTACCCCCACAAATGGTACACCACCGAATATGTCCCGTTTGAAGAATGGCTTTTGGCCCAAGAGCTCAACAACCCCGTCAACAAGCCACCCATCAATAGTACCTTCAACGAATATGCCTTAGACATCAGTGGCCGCGTAGAAGCTTCGCAACTACGCAGCCGAAGTATTCCGCTGCTCAAAGAAAACCTTCTTTCGGTCACTAAATTGGCTGAGTCGATGACCGTTCGGTGGAAACGAAGTCCCCAAGAATATTTTGAATTTGGTACGCCCGATGCTTACGTTGTTCAACGCCTACCGTGTGTGGTGAGTAGTACGCCGCAAAGCTGGACTGTCAATGTGGACAAAGACCGTGGTGCCATTTTGACGTTTGAGTTGAAAGAGCAGGTCGTTGGGTTTCCTTATTTTACGATTGATGCCCCCAGCGGAACCATCATCGAACTCATGGTACAAGAAGCGCACCTTGTGGGAGGAGAGCCGCTGTTGAATACCAAATTTAATTCGTGGACTCGCTTCATTTGCCGCACAGGCACCAATCGCTTCGAAACGTTTGACTTTGAATCGTTGCGGTGGTTACAGCTTCACATTCACGGGAGCGAAGGGCAAGCCATTGTGAGCAACGTGGGTGTTCGTCGTCGGCAATATCCTTGGCCAAACCCCGCCCAAGTTCAATGCAGCGATGCTAAAATTCAGAAAGTACTCGACGCTGCCATTAACACCTTGCATAACTCATGTCAAGAAACGATTGTCGATGGGATGGCGCGCGAGCGTCAGCAATACAGCGGCGATTGTGGCCACCAAATCCATAGCCTTCAAAACACCTTTGGCGACCGACTTTTACACGCTCGTTTTATCAATACCTACAGCCAAGGACTAACCCTCGACGGGTATTTTCTGGACGCATGGCCTGCTTTTGACCGACTCGCGCGCGTCATGGAGCGGCAGGTAGGGCTAACCCCGTGGGGACCTTTGCTCGACCACGGCGTGGGTTTCAATTTCGACTGTTGGTATTATTACCTTTATACGGGCGACAAACTCGCACTGACCGAAGTGATGCCTCGGTTGGTCAAATTTTTTAATTATCTCCTCAAACTTCGTGCTTCCAACGGACTCCTTCCCGTGGAGAACTTGGGGGTGCCTACCGTTTGGATAGATCATGATGCCTACAAAAAACAACGACATAAGCAGTGCGCATTCAATCTCTACACGGCTGCTATGATGCAAAAGGCTTTCGCGCCTCTTTGCGAAGCGATGGGTATGAACGACCTTGCCAACAAAGCGCGCGCCGTTGGAAACGAAATTCAGGCCACGACGGTAAAGCTGTTTTGGAGTTCAGCCAGGGGAATGTTTGTCAATAATTTGCCTTGGGTAGCCGAAGAAAAAGAGGAACGCATCTGCGATCGTTCGTTGGCGACGGCCATTTTATACGATCAATGCCCCGAAGGAATCACCAAATTTTGTGTAAAAGCGCTGGCCAATCCACCTGCCAACTTGGGTCTTTCCTACCCCGCCAATGCCAATTGGCGCTACTGGGCACTGGCAAAAGCAGGAAATGTCCAACCCATCATCGACGATTTTCGGACTCGTTGGTACGGAATGGAGTCTGTAGCTGAGAACAATACCTTGGCCGAAACATGGCACGTTCGTCACGATACTACGCAACAATGGAGCCATTGCCCCGTAGCGCCCCTTTTTGTTACCTACATGGGACTCGCAGGCATTCAGCCGCTCAGTCCAGCGTTTAAAAAAGCCCAAATAAGACCTCAATTGGGTGATTTAGACCAGCTTTCGCTCATCAACTACACCGCCCAAGGTGCTATTTTATTCAGTGCAACGGGAAAACTTGGCAACCGAACCCTCGAAATTTCACTTCCGCAAGGATGCGAAGCGGAGCTTGTAGTACCTGCGGCAGAGGAGCTAAAAAGCCTGCCTGCGATTGGGCAACCTGCCAACGGCCTTCGGAAATATCGTTTAACTTCGGGTCGTACCCACACATTTATTCTCAAAACCATCTAACAAACTAATCAATCACACCGCATGAAAAAAGTGCTACTATTGCTTTTGTGGTCGCCTATGCTATGGGCACAAACTATTTCGTACGAAACCAGTAAAGGTCAAGAAACGGCTACGTACGACGAAATTATTCGCTTCTATCAGGCTTTGGACAAAAAATACGACCAAGCCTCGCTGATTGAAGTAGGCACGACCGACATTGGCAAGCCTATTCATTTGTTTGTGCTCTCGGCCAACAAAATCTTTAAACCACAAGGTGGAAAAGTTACTTTATTGGTCAACAACGGCATTCACCCTGGCGAACCCGAAGGGATTGACGCCAGCATGATGTGGGCGCGGGAATTGTTGGAGAAGAAAGCCCTCCCTGCCAACGTAGTGCTCTGTATTGTACCTGTTTACAACGTGGACGGTGCGCTCAATCGTGGGGTTTCGCGCATCAACCAAAACGGCCCCACTACCTACGGATTCCGTGCCAATTCACGAAACTACGACCTCAATCGTGATTTTATCAAAACGGATTCAAAAAATTCGGAGTCGTGGCAACGGATGTTTCAAGCGTGGAAACCACACATCATTATCGACAATCACACCTCCAATGGCGCCGATTACCAACACGCGGTCACGTATTTTTCGACCCAAAAAGACAAATTTAACGCGCAGGTCTCGGGCTTTTTTAGCAAAGAATTTAATCCTGCCCTCAATCAAAAACTGTCCGCTTCTGGTTTTCCTCCCGTTCCGTACGTCAATGCGTTTGGCGCTACCCCCGAAACGGGTTATTTGGGCTTTAACGATGGCCCACGTTACAGCTCTGGGTACGCGTCGTTGTTTAACTGCGAAACGTTTGTGGTAGAACTTCACATGCTCAAGGATTACCCCACACGCGTCAAAGGAACGTATGCGTTTATGGAAATTACGTTGGAGCTTGCCGCAAAACACGCCAACACGATTGTCGCCAACAAACAAAAAGCGAATGCGGCCGTTGCGGCTCAAACAACCTTCCCGCTGAGTTGGAAATTGGATCGCACGGTGGCAGATTCTATTACCTTTAAAGGGTTTGCGGCCAAATACAAGCCCAGCGAAGTGAGCGGACTTAATCGACTCTATTATGATAGAAATGAGCCGTTTACGAAACGCATTCCGTTTTACGACCATTACGTCGCTGATTTACAAATAGAAAAGCCCAAAGCCTACATCATTCCGCAGAGTTGGGGGCGAGTGATTGAGCTTTTAAAACTCAACGGCGTGCAAATGCAACCACTGCCAAAAGACACCGAAATGGAAGTAGAAACCTATTACATTGAAGACTACAAAAGCCCCGCCAAGCCTTACGAAGGGCACTATAACCACACGGGAGTAACGCTCCGTAAGGAAACGCAAAAATTGCCGTTTTACCAAGGTGATTATGTCATCACGGCCAATCAGCCGAGTAATCGATACATTGTTGAGACCCTTGAACCACAAGGTCCCGATTCGTTTTTTTCGTGGAATTTCTTTGATAGTATTTTGGCACAAAAAGAGCACTTTTCGGCCTATGTGTTTGAAGACGTGGCGGCCGATTTGCTCCGCAAAGACGCAGCGTTGAAGCAGAAGTTGGAAGAACGTAAAAAAGCAGACGAAGCTTTCGCCAAAAATGGTGCCGCGCAGCTAGAATTTATCTACAAAAACTCTCCGTATTCGGAGAAATCATACTTGCGGTATCCTGTGTATCGCTTGTCGAAATAGCCATTGTATCAGGAGTTTGAGTCGGCTCGTCTGACTCAAACTCATCTTCGCCGAAGTAAAAAAATGGGTCCATAGTATGTTGGGGTTTGTTTTGACAACTGTGTTTGTCATATATACGTAAAAACATACCCTGATGTCACATTTTTTCAAAAAAATATTCTATCGGGTCAGACGGTAGTCAGACCCGATGGTAGCTTGTCAGGTCTTGCTATAGTCATAACAGAAGACTACTTTCCTAAGCCGACGTGAACTCGGTCTGACTATCGTCTGACCTAAACTTTTACCACTTCATTGCGTTCGATATAAACCAGCAACGCTTCGACCTGCTTTTTCCCCATTTCTTTGAACAGATTCACGTACCGTTTTATTTGTCGGCTATGGCTGTCGAGTGGAATCCCCGTTTTATAATCTAAAATCACCACACGCTCTTCGGGTAAAAACACGACGCGGTCGGGTCGATGAAGGTTGCCATCGGGAGTTAAGATTTCACGCTCGTTGAGTACCGTATTTTCAGCGTCGAACAATCCTTTCAAATCAGGATGTTTTAAAATATTTTCGAGGCTTTTCTGAATTTCTGCGGATTCGGAGGCATCAATGACGCCGTCGGTTTGCATTTGAGCCAAAGCCGTTGGAACATCGCTGGGTGTTTTAACCTTCGATAACGCGTAGTGAACTTTATTTCCGTGGTCTTTTTTTCGTTCAAAAGTCTCTACGTCAAACACCCGATTGGCCAATCGACGAAGGCGCAATTCACGACTTCGGTCAGTGGAAATAACATTGGGAATATAGAATGAATGTCGAGGGTCTAGTGCAGAATGTCGAGTGTGGGAGCTATCCCCTGCTAACACTTGACTGCTATCTACTAACTGCTGCTCGCTGTCCGCTGACTGCTGGTACTGATACAACCAATAACTAATGCGGCGAGGCGTTTTGATTTTTTCAAAATTTTCCCCTTTGGCCAGTACGTACAACCGCCGCGTGGGACGCGTAAAGGCCACGTACAACAAATTCAGATTTTCAACAAACACACGTTCGCATTCTTCGCGGTACTGCGTTGCGATGGCGTCGGGCGTTTGATCGAGAGCCGATGTGACCCGCACCGAACCTGTTTTTAAGAATTTTTCTTCCATATATTCTATCGCCTCTCCTGCCTCTACATTTCCAGCTTCCCACGACGATACGCCTAATGCTTCAGCTGGCTCTAAATTCACCCACATGGTATCCCGTTTGGCACTAGGCACAAATTCCCAATCGGCATACGGAATGATAACAATGGGATATTCAAGCCCTTTGGAACGGTGGATGGTCTGGACGGTGATGGCGTTGGGGTCGGAAGGGGCCGAAATCGAAATTTTGTCTTTTTGGGTTTCCCAATATTCTAAAAAGTCGGCCAAGTGACTACCGCGTTGCGTGCTAAATTCGAGCACCACGTCCAAGAAGCGGAACAAATAATCTCGTTCGTCCACCAGTTGAAACAAACGAAACACCTGAATTAGTTTTTCCGAAAGCTCATAAGCGCTCATTTGCAGGAACTTATACGGCGTTAAGTGCGTGTCGAGGGTAGAAGGCGGAGTCTCAAGTGATTTCTGACCATAAACCGTTTCTTGCAATTTATTCACGTAGTCGTAAAACAAATGCACGTCGGTGGATTCTACAGCCGCCTTGATGAGTCGGTTGTCGTTGGCATCGGGAATCCGCGCCAAAATCAGGCGGAAGTAAAGATACAGTGCTTCGTATTTGTCCAAGCGACTATCGGGTTTTACCAACACCCGCATAAACGCCGTCACCAAGTTGACCGCCGCCGAAAACCGCAACGACAAAGAATCATCCGAAATAATATTGTAGCCGTTTTCTTTTAAGTGGTTGGCAATCTTCTTGGCATCTCGTTTAAAACGGCACAACACCGACACGTCTCCCAACGAAAAGCCCTCTTGCTCTGTCACTTGCCGAATCAACTCCAGCGTTCGGGTAATCATCACGGGGGTATCGTTTTCGTCATCACCTTCTTTCCCTTCCACAAATTCAATGTTCACTTGGCCTCCTGTTTTGGGGCTAGGCGGAATTTCTTGGGCAACTTGGGCAAACACTTCCTCCGCCAACGGGAATTGGTCGCGGTATAGTTTTTCAACCGTTTCAAAAAAAGCATTGTTAAATTCAATGACTTCGCGGGCGCTTCGGCGGTTGGTACGAAGCACGTCGTCTTTGAGGTGCCAGCGAATATTTTCGAGGCGCTCCACCGTCAGCTCACTGTCGCCCAAAGAGCGATACAGGCGATCCATTTTTTTGGAATGGAGCGCAATGATTTGGTCCATGTCCCCCCCTCGAAAACGATAAATCGCCTGCTTTGAGTCGCCCACAGCCAAATTGAAATGCTCATACCCTAAGCTATTGTCAATCAACGGCAAAAGGTTAGCAAACTGTAATTTGGAAGTATCTTGAAACTCGTCAATGAGTATGTGGTTAAATTTCTCACCCAAGCGTTCGTAAATAAACGGCACGGGGTCTTCGGTGACGATTTTGAGGATTTTTTGGTTAAATTCCGAAATGTGGACGCGGTTATTTTCTCTTAGTTGGCGGTCAAATTCTTCTTTAATTTCGTTCAACAGCGACAAATGGTACAAGTGCGGAATCAGCTGTTGGTACAAGAAATACTGCTTGCTGTTTTCAAGGCGAATTTTCTCAATGTGCCCGTAACAGTTGGCCAATTGGGGTTTCAGTGTTTCAACGGCTTCTACCACAAACGGACGCGCCGACTTTGTCAACCATCCTTTGTCATTTTCAAACGCCTCTTTTTCGCGGCTACCAGGCTCCGACATCGATTCCGAATCTTCGGTGCGTTTTTTGAAATATTTAAAGACCGTTCCGTATGCAAAATCTTTCTCGTCGAGCCCTCTTTCCAAAATTAGCCGTTGCCCTTCCTCCGCCCATTTAATGATTTGATTCTCCCACATTTTGATGGCTGCCACTAACTGCCGACGGATTTTTTTAAAATCTTTGGCCGTTAACTCTGAATTTTGAACAATGGCTGCGTAGCGTTGTTCGTTGAGCAAATCGGTGGCAAAACTCGCCAATGCTTCGGGCAAATTGTGATAGTTTTGACCATCCTGCCCTGCTTCCAAGTAAAAAGATTCCAAAATATCGGTCAATTCTCCGTAGGAATCATCGCCCGTATGTTCGAGCAAACGCTCTACCGCCATCAATAAAAGTTCACCCGCTTCCATCTCCACTTCAAACGAAAAAGGCATGCCCAGTTCGTCGGTAAATGCGCTCACTACCCGCTGGACGAAGCTATCAATCGTCATGACAGCGAAGTCGCTGTAATCGTGCAAAATTTGCTTAAAAACGCGTTCGGCTCGCGTCCTCAGGGCTTGTTCTTGCACTTTGTAGGCCCCTTCGAGGTCGTTGAGGGTCTGGGGATAAAGTTCACGGATGATGTCGGTCAACATGGGATCGTTTCCGCCTTCGGCAAATACCTGTAAACGCCCCAAAATCCGTTCCTTCATTTCGCGGGTAGCGGCTTTGGTAAACGTAATGGCTAGAATATGCTTAAAATAATAGGCGTTATCGTTTTGGAGAACGAGTTTAAGGTATTCTTTGGTGAGGGTATAGGTTTTACCCGACCCCGCCGATGAACTAACGATTTTGAACATAAAGCAACAACGAACTTATTTTCGAGGTATGCAAGTTAGTCCATTTATGGGGATACTGAAAAATTATTGAACCATATAAGAAATATAAGAGCATAGAAGTTTTCTTATAATCACTTATATGTCTTATATGGTGGCAGGTTAAACGCACTTACTAATGGTTATTTTTGATGATATTGAGCAGGTAATGGTCATTCCAACCTGCTTTTTTTCG
>NZ_JBYFCH010000025.1:0-90507 GCF_057652295.1 Runella sp. R5_40
TTTACGATGTTTGCTCATATTGACTACAAGTTAGGTTTTCCCTTAACTTGTGTCCAGTTTTTTATCGGGCTGACAAGTTTTGAATCATCAATAAACTGATAGAGAGAAAGATAACTATTTTCATGCTGTAAGTTTTACTAGATATACCCAATTGCCGAGCTTACTATTTCCCAAGAACCATTGGTTTGCTTCTTTAAATTAGCTGAAAATGTTAAGCCAGTACCTTTAAACCTAAAAAATACCGTGGCTTCATTTGGGGCTACCATTTTGAGTTTAGTGACTTCCAAGTAAAAAGCAGGTTTGTACGGATTCAGGAGGGTTTCATTTGCGAGTCAATGGCACTTAGTAAAACCAGTTTCCCGTTTTTATAAACGTTATATTGTTTCGAAATGGTTTTGTTTTGGACTATTTTGAGTTGTTGTTGTTTGAACCCATTTAGCGAAGATTCCAGCTGATAATCAGTAAGAACAACTTGCAGGATTTGAGTAGTATCAGACTCACTAAACGTAGCTTTCGTGCGTTGCTGATTACAACTCATTAATGTGAAGCAGAATAGGGAAATGATAAGGTAAATGAAATATTTTTTCATGCGATATAGTACCATATCAGTAGTCGTTACCGATGGCGCGAGCGTCGCCGCTTGTGTCGCTTATTCCAAGGCTTCTAGCCTTTATACAATGAAATAGCCTGCACGAGTACCAATCTCGTGTCCGTCCCTTATTTCAATTCCAAAATCTCGCAAGCTTTTTCGGCGGCGGACTGTTCGGCTTTTTTCTTAGAATAGCCGTTGCCCGTTGCGAAAACTTCGCCATCGAGGGTAACTTGTGAAATAAACTCGCGGAAGTGACGGCTGCCATTTTCTTGGACAATCGAAAAACGCACTTCTTTGCCTTCGCGTTGCGCCCATTCGATAAGGCGACTCTTGAAGTTGGCGTTGTTATTGATAAGCGCGTCTAGGTCGTAGTGGGTGAGGAGCTCCTTGGTGATGAATTTCTTGGTAAACCGAAATCCTTTGTCCAAATATACCGCTCCGACGAGTGCCTCAAGGGCATCGCCATACATAGAAGAGTTGGGTGGCATTCCCCGACGGTTGCCGTCAAATTCAATCAGACGGTCGAGCCCAATTTTACGGGCAATGCCATTGAGCGTCTCACGATTTACGATGCGTGAGCGAATTTCAGTAAGGAATCCTTCGTCTTTGTAAGGAAATTTTTTGAAGAGATATTCCGCAATGACCATGCCCAACACCGAATCGCCGAGGTACTCAAGGCGCTCGTTCGATTCTCTAAATCCCTTAATCGACGTCTCCTTAGACGCGGAAGTATGGCGAAAAGCTAACTGGTAAACCTCTATATTAGAAGGTTTTGCGCCGATGATTAGCTCCACGGCCTTTTTAAACTTCTTATCTGGGGATAAGTTCCCAGGCTTGAAGAAATCAATTATGGGATTTAATACCGTAGGCAATTGGGATGAATTTTATCCTTCAAATTTACGAAATATGACGCAAGTATTATGTCCACCGAAGCCAAAAGTGTTGCTAAGTGCAATTTTCACTTCGCGTTCTTGCGCTTTATTGAATGTCAAGTTTAAGCGAGGATTGATGTCTGGGTCATCCGTAAAGTGGTTGATGGTTGGTGGGATAATTCCGTGCTGAATAGCCAGAATCGATGCCACCGCTTCTACCGCTCCTGCTCCGCCCAACAAGTGCCCAATCATTGATTTGGTTGAGCTAATGTTGAGTTTGTACGCATGTTCTCCAAAAAGTCGTTCAATCGCTTTAATTTCTTGAGGGTCTCCAATCGGTGTCGATGTTCCGTGGGTATTTACATAGTCCACGTCCTCAGGGTTGATACCAGCGTCCTCAAGGGCATTTTTCATGCACAAGTAAGCGCCGATACCATCAGGGTGGGGAGCAGTGATGTGATACGCGTCCGAAGACATACCACCACCGATAAGTTCCGCGTAGATTTTAGCTCCACGGGCAATCGCATGGTCATAATCTTCGAGAATCAATCCTGCACCGCCTTCGCCCAACACAAAACCGTCGCGGTCTTGGTCATAGGGGCGAGATGCCGTTAAATAATCGTCGTTACGTTCCGAAAGGGCTTTGAGGGAGTTGAATCCACCCACGCCTGCTTGCGTAACGGCTGCTTCTGACCCACCTGTCAAGCAAAAATCAATTTTGCCCAAACGAATGTAGTTAAAAGCGTCGATGATAGCGTTGTTAGAAGACGCACAGGCCGAAACGGTTACGTAAGTAGGCCCACGGAATCCGTGACGCATCGAAAGAATCCCCGAAGCGCTATCGGCAATCATTTTAGGGATAAAGAATGGATTAAAACGAGGAGTACCGTCGCCTTTCCCAAAAGAAAGCACTTCTTCCTCAAACGTTTTAAGACCTCCAATTCCTGAACCCCAAATAACGCCAGCACGGTCGAGATTTTCCTTTTCAAGGTCTAGCCCGCTATCTTTTACCGCCTCATCGCCAACGACGACAGCAAATTGTGTAAAAAGATCCATTTTACGAGCTTCTTGACGAGGAATAAACTGGGCCATGTCAAGTCCCTTCACTTCGCAAGCGAAGCGGGTTTTGAATTTGGTCGCATCAAATCGGGTGATTGGGCCAGCTCCGCTGACACCGTTAAACAACCCTTCCTTGTATTCCGATAGTGTGTTACCGATGGGAGTCAACGCACCCATACCTGTCACTACCACTCGCTTTAGAATCATAAAATGGATCTATAAGTTACAAAAAATATGCTTATTTGACGTTTTCTTCGAGGTATTTTACTGCTTGACCTACAGTGCCGATGTTTTCAGCTTGGTCATCAGGAATTGATACGTTGAATTCTTTTTCGAATTCCATGATCAATTCTACCGTGTCAAGCGAATCCGCACCAAGATCGTTTGTGAAGCTTGCTTCATCAGTCACTTCGGCTGCATCTACGCCTAATTTGTCAACAATAATCTGTTTTACTTTGCTTGCAATCTCTGACATTTTTGTGAGAAGTTTGGTTCAAAATCGCTGCAAAGTAATGTATTTCAAAGCATATTGTCAAATATAAAATTTCTTCCTTGAAATCATTTCTTCGACAATGTCGGGCACCATGTACCGAATAGAACGATTGTTTTTGATACAATCACGAATATATGTTGCGGATATGTCGAGTAGCGGAGCCGAAATGAATTGTACGGCAGGGTGATTGCCAAATTCGTGAGGAGCCGAATTTGGGCGTGGATAAACGTATAAACCATAATATTGAAGGATGGCTTCGTGGTTTTTCCAGTTCTTAAATTGCGCTAAATTGTCTTCCCCGATGATTAATTTGAAGGTATGCTGCGGGAATTTTTCTTGCAATTTGGTCAGAGTATCAATGGTATAGCTCGGCCGAGGCATTGAAAATTCGATGTCGGTTACTTTTAATTTAGAGTTGTCCGAAATCGCGCGGTCCACCATGTCAAAGCGGTCAAACTCGTGCAGCAGACTCTTGTTTTTTTTGAACGGATTTTGGGGCGAAACCACAAACCATATTTGTTCGAGGTCGGTCGCCGTGGCCATGGTATTGGCAATGATAAGGTGCCCCATGTGAATGGGATTAAATGAGCCGAAGAATAGTCCGATTTTCATGCGTCAGCGTATAGAAAAATAGAATTTATCTGCGAAAATCGCCCGTATTTGCGTCTTCCGATGTTCTATTTTGTAGTTTTGTCTGGTCAAAGTTAAGACTAATTACCATGTTAGAAAAAATCAAAGCCTTGTCGAAGGCCTACGCCGCCGCTACCGTGGCTAACCGACATTACTTACATACCAATCCAGAGTTATCGTTTCAAGAGTACAATACGGCAAAATTTGTGGCCAATGAATTGAAACAAATAGGAATTACGCCCCAAGAAGGGGTCGCTGCAACGGGGGTAGTTGCCCTTGTTGAAGGCCGCAACCCAAGTAGCCGAGTGGTGGCGCTTCGGGCCGATATGGACGCCCTTCCGATTGTTGAAGCAAACGACGTTCCTTATAAATCACAAAACCCTGGTGTGATGCACGCTTGTGGGCACGATGTGCATACGTCGTCGTTGTTGGCAACAGCGCGTATTTTGCACGAACTCCGCGACGAATTTGAAGGGTCGGTAAAGTTGATTTTCCAACCTGGCGAAGAAAAAATTCCTGGAGGAGCCTCGTTGATGATCAAAGAAGGAGTGCTTCAAAATCCTAGTCCAGCGAGTATTCTAGGACAACACGTTGCGCCCAATATTCCCGTAGGAAAAATTGGTTTCCGTGAAGGCATGTACATGGCCAGTACGGATGAATTGTACTTGACCGTCAAAGGAAAAGGCGGCCACGGTGCGATGCCCGATACGCTTATCGACCCCGTGTTGATTGCGTCGCACGTCATTGTTGGGTTGCAACAAGTCATTAGCCGCAACCGTAAACCCGCCGCGCCGTCGGTGTTGTCGTTTGGAAAAGTGATTGCCAACGGCGCGACCAACGTCATTCCTAACGAAGTATATATAGAAGGTACGTTCCGTTGCATGGATGAAGAATGGCGTGAAGAAGGCTGGAAGCGCATTACCAAAATTGCGCAAGGATTGGCCGAAGCCATGGGCGGAAGCTGCGACGTAGAAGTGCGTAAAGGTTATCCATTCCTCAAAAACCACCCCGAACTCACGCGTCGTACCAAAGCAGCGGCGGTGTCGTACATGGGAGCCGAGAACGTGATTGACCTCGATTTGTGGTTGGCAGGCGAAGATTTTGCCTTTTATTCGCAAGTAACCGATGCTTGTTTTTACCGTTTAGGAACGCGCAACGAAGCAAGAGGGATTGTTTCGGGCGTACATACGCCTACGTTTGACATTGACGAATCGGCATTGGAAATTGGCCCAGGCTTAATGACTTGGTTAGCGTTGGAGGAATTGAAACTTAGCTAAATGTATGAAGCAGTTATTGATTCTAGTCATTTTGATTGTGGGGGTAAGTTCAGTGGTTTTGGGACAAGAAACGTCACCGAGACCGACACCCTTTGCCGTGTCAAAACATCCTTTTACGTATGAAGGGCAGCAGTTGATTGTGGGCCAAAGCATCGGAAATTTGGAAAAAGAATACCGCTTGTTGGAAGACGGAGGGATTTATCGCCGTATCAATTCCGCCAAAGAATTGGAGGTATTGGGCGGACAAACACCCAAAAATGTAGCTACGGCGTTTCAATCGTTGAAAGACATTAATTTTGAAAAAATAACATTTCAGCATCCGAGCCGTATTTCGTATTTCCTGATTTACAAAAAAGGAAAAAAAGAACATAAAGTAAGCTGGGGAGACCCCAAACACCCCGCACCTGAGGGAGTTGTACGGGTCTATAAAGCATTTATGGGAATGATTCCCAAAGAGATGAGACTTTAATAACACCAATCTAAATTCATAATTACATTTCTAAAAACATGCGCTTAAAAGACAAAGTAGCCCTTATTACTGGAGGAAGTAGCGGAATTGGCCGTGAGACGGCATTGTTGTTTGCCAAAGAAGGAGCAGCAGTTGTTGTAGCCGATGTCAATGACGCGGCAGGACAGGAAACGGCTGACCTCATCAAAGCCCAAGGCGGACAAGCGGTCTATGTACGTGCCGACGTGTCGAAAGCGGCGGACTGTGAAAACATGGTGGCGGTGGCTGAACAAACATTCGGAAAGTTGAATGTTGTTTTCAACAACGCAGGTATCATGCACAGCGACGACGACAACGCCGTTACGACCGAAGAATCAGTTTGGGACTTGACCATGAATATCAACGTAAAAGGGGTATTCTTTGGGTGTAAATACGCCATTCCTGCGCTTCGTCGTGCGGGCGGAGGAAGCATCATCAATACAGCTTCGTTTGTGGCCTTGTTGGGTGCAGCTACGCCACAAGTAGCCTATACGGCAAGTAAAGGGGCGGTTCTTTCGATGAGCCGTGAGTTGGCAGTGATTCACGCTCGTGAAAACATACGCGTAAATGCCCTTTGCCCAGGACCACTTCGCACAGAGTTGTTGATGAAATTTTTGAGTACTGAAGAGAAAAAACAACGCCGTTTGGTACATATTCCAATGGGACGTTTTGGCGAAGCGAAAGAAATGGCGTACGCTGTTTTGTATTTAGCTTCGGACGAATCTTCGTACGTAACTGGTACTGAATTCCTTGTAGATGGAGGTATCACAGCGGCCTACGTAACGCCTGAATAATAGTAATAGGTTCGGGGTACTGACGCAGTCCGCCTAAGCGGTTAATCGTTAATTGTTTTAAGTATCAGGTGCATAATAGTATTATTAATCTCCTAATAATCAACACAATTAACGGTTAACCGATAACTGTTAACTGAACTTAAATCACCTGAAACCCGTGTGCGTACGGGTCGTCTTCGTCGTCGATGGTGATGGTATTGAGGCCATATACTTTGGCCCAACCTTGAATGCCAGGCACAATGGCTTCAAAATCACCCACCTTGGCCGTGTTTTCTACCGTGCCAATGAACTTGCTTCCAATGATGCTTTCGTGGATAAACGTATCTCCTTTTTTGAGTTTCCCTTGCGCCGCCCACTGCGCCATACGGGCAGAGGTGCCTGTACCACAAGGAGAACGGTCAATCGCTTTGTCGCCGTAGAAAACCGCATTTCGAGCCGATGAGGTAGGGTCAATGACCGCCCCTGTCCACTCGATATGGCTCAGGCCATTGATTGTAGGGTCGTTGGGGTGTACGAAGCTGTATTTTTCGTTGATACGTTGACGCAAAACCCGTGCCCAACCGACGAGCTGCTCGGCTTTGAAATGCTCTAATCCAGGGAAATTTTCTTGTACATCCACGATGGCGTAGAAGTTCCCGCCGTAGGCCACGTCCATCTTTAACATTCCCAAATCAGGACATTCTACTTCAATGCCTTCGGCAGCTAGGTACGAAGGGACATTTACCAATTTTACCCATTTTACTTTGTTACCTACTTGTTCGTAGCTGATAAGTACCAAGCCCGCAGGTGCTTCCATCCGAACGATGCCAGGGGTTTTGGGTTGGATAAGCCCATGTTCGATGGCAATGGTGATGGTGCCAATCGTGCCGTGCCCACACATGGGGAGGCAGCCGCTGGTTTCGATAAAAAGCACCGCAACGTCATTTTCGGGGTCGTGAGGTGGGTATAAAATACTGCCCGACATCATATCGTGGCCGCGTGGCTCAAACATCAACCCTTTGCGAATCCAATCGTATTCACGGAGAAAGTGCTGGCGTTTTTCGCTCATGTTGCGTCCTTCCAATAAAGGACCGCCGCCTGCGACTAAGCGCACAGGGTTGCCGCAGGTGTGGGCATCAATGCAGAAAAAGGTTTTTGAAGACACAGCGTAACAGAAATAGTAGTAAAATATCTAAATGAATGTTTGTGTATGAGACCATCATACGAAGCCATAAAAGTAACGAAAAAACATGACCTAGGTTGCTACAATTGCCACAAAGGTTCATCTTGCCAATGGGGCTTCATCCCTAAGGCATTAGGATCGACAGAGGGGTATTTGTTGAACAAATCGCGCAGTTTGGTAGAAAAAGAATTTTCAGGAGCGATTAGGTTCAGTAAGTACCTCATAATACACAAGTGTAAATACAATTTTTGAGTATCAGAGGGAACGTCATTGACCCACTTGTGCGGAGGACGTGGTAATATTTTAGGCGTTCCTGGTAAATTTCTGTTCCACAAACGGCTATGATGAGCGCAGTAATTCCGAATTTGAGCGATTGATTGTAACCAGCTAGGTAAGTAAGTATGATTGACAGCCCCCAGTTCTTGGGCAATAGTGTCTTTTGCGCGAACAGTGTTTTTTAAATTTCCATAAAGTTTAGATAACGAACCAAAACTGGTTAATTCAAGCGTTTTCCAAGCTGGGGGAAGCCTTGAATCATCTTTGTACTTTTTCTTGTGCTCTTTAATGAAAATGTCTTTTGAACGATCTAGTTCCTCTTTGATGCTTGCTAACGTTTCGATAAGCGCCCCTGTATCTTGAAAAATTGCGGTATTTTGGAACCACCAAGGGTCAAACTCATGAGACAGGTGATAGATTAGTTTGGTTCTCAAACTAATTTCAATTTTTTCAATGGCATCAAAGAGAATAATTCTCAATTCTCGGTCAAAATTGTACAAATGTACTACGTCCTCAAACTTACTATTTGATTTAAAGAGGTGGGTTTCTTTGTTACTCTGCATCGGCCACCAGTATCCTGCAAGGCGGTAGTAGCTTACCTGAGAAAGGTAATGCTTGGCATAGTCTTCGTCATTAAATGTTAATCCTCTTTCCTTTAATTGAGCGATGTGTTGTTCTATTGTTAGGGCATTTTTATCGTAAATCATAAGTAAAATACATCGAAAAATAAGATAAAAACCGAAGCTAGGGGTTTAGAAAAACCAAAAATAATAGAGGTGAAGAGAAGAACCGAAAGGGTATAAAAACAAAAGACTCGCCCTGGTACGCAGTCTTGGAAGACTTTAGCGTGGCGAGTACTGTTGATACAAAGGTACTATAGTTCTTCGAATTTAAAAACTTTAAACCGTGCGCCAAAACTATTCAAATACGATGGCTGTTACTTATCTATTGAAACAAACCAATCTTTAGAACGTATGGCCTACCGCGATTTAAAGCCTAAACAGCTTCTCCAACTCCACACGCTTGGCGAACTGAAAGCTGCGGGCTATCAGCCCAAATCTATTAAGCAAGAATTAAGAGATAACCTTATTGAGAAATTACGGGCCAAAGAATCTGTTTTTCCTGGCATTTGGGGGTATGAAGATACCGTTATCCCCGACGTCGAACGGGCTATTTTGTCGATGCACCATATCAACCTTTTAGGGCTTCGTGGACAGGCCAAAACCCGCATTGCGCGGTTGATGGTTAATTTGCTCGATGAATACATTCCTGTGGTGGCAGGCTCGGAACTAAACGACGACCCGTTGCAGCCGCTCTCACGTTTTGCGCGCGACCTTGTGGATGAGAAAGGCGACCACACACCGATTGCGTGGGTACACCGTCAGGAGCGATATGCTGAAAAACTAGCCACGCCCGACGTATCGGTAGCTGATCTTATTGGGGACGTTGACCCCATCAAAGCTGCAACGCTCAAATTGCCTTATTCGGACGAACGCGTGATCCACTTCGGACTCATTCCGCGCTCGCACCGTTGTATTTTTGTTATCAATGAATTGCCTGATTTACAGGCTCGTATTCAGGTGTCATTGTTTAATATTTTGCAGGAAGGCGATATCCAAATTCGTGGCTTTAAACTGCGTCTTCCCCTTGATATCCAGTTTGTTTTTACGGCAAACCCCGAAGATTATACCAATCGCGGGAGTATTGTGACGCCGTTGAAAGACCGTATTGACAGCCAAATTGTGACGCACTATCCGAAAACGCTTGAAATCGGGAAGAAAATTACGGCGCAAGAAGCGGTGGTGAAAACCGAGCAAAAAGGCATGGTCAAAGTCAACGAAATTCTGAAAGACTTGGTGGAGCAAATTGCCTTTGAAGCCCGCGACAGTGAGTACGTGGATTCGAAAAGTGGGGTGTCGGCGCGTTTGACGATTGCGGCTTTTGAAAACTTACTTTCGGCAGCCGAACGTCGGGTGTTGCTCAACGGTGAAAAAGAAACGTACGTGCGTATTTCGGATTTGTACGGAGCTGTACCTGCCATTTGTGGAAAAGTAGAATTGGTCTATGAAGGCGAAGTAGAAGGCCCTGTTATTGTGGCGCAAAACCTGATTGGAAAGGCGATTCGTACGCAGTTTTTGACGTATTTTCCCAATCCCGAATCTCTAAAAAAGAGAAAGGGAGCGAAGAATCCATTCCAAAAAGTGCAACAGTGGTTTGGGGAAAACGAAATGGATATTTTGAGCGAACTCACCAACCGCGAATACGAAGCCCGTTTAAAGACAATTGAAGGATTAGATGATTTGGTGGATGATTTTCACCGTGGCTTGAGTCGGGAAGAAAAACTATTTATGATGGAGTTTGCCCTGCACGGTATGGCCGAACACTCGCTCATTGGTAAGCAGATGCTGGACCGTGGACTGCATTTCAAAGACTTGTTGAGCAGTATGTTTTCGGGTCCCGATGAGGACGAAGATGATGACGATGTTTTTTAGTGCTCGTGGATTCTCAAATCCACGAAAGCGGTTTCCCAAAACCTCGTGATGTCTTAGGTTTTTGATTCACGCGGTTTGGAGAAACCGCTGGGTTGGGTATGAGTACCCAACCACACAGGTGATGATGTTTTTTAATACCAACCTCCCGAAAGTTAGAACTTTCGGGAGGTTTTTTAGTGCTCGTGGATTCTCAAATCCTTGTGATGGCTCAGGTTTTTGCTTCACGCGGTTTTGAGAAACCGCTGGGTTGGGTATGAGTACCCAACCACACACGTTTGCCGTGCTCGTGGATTCTCAAATCCACGAAGGAGGTTTCTCAAAACCTCGTGATGGCTCAGAATTTGGTCACAGCACTTACAATGGGGATAATTCCGTTTTCGTAACGCTGTTGAAGGAAACTCTGACGTAAGTACGAAGGCAATTCCTCAATCCACTGTTGATAGGCTTTTAAGCCCATTACTTTGGCCACATAACATTCGTGGATAAAGTTGAGGTATTTCACAATATTGAGCAATGACTGATGAAACTTAGGCACGTCGATGTCGGCTTCCACAAAACGCTCAATTTCTCGCTGGGTGCCCGAAATTTTCAACCGACTCATGAGGTCAAAGTAGGTTGTTGGCCCCGTGTGTTTGGCGATTTCCTCCCAGTGTGTTGCCCCAAATTTGGTGATAATTTTTCCCGTTTTTGAGCGCAATGCTTTTTCGGGGTTTGCTTGTAAACGGCGGCGGTAAGCCCGTAAGCGTAAGTCACGCGTTGTCTTTAAAAACTGAGCAATGTGCGCTTCGGCTTGTTTCGGCGTTTCGAGCGGTTGGAGCAATGCTGGCTCGGTAGTTTGCGGTAATTGATGATAGGTATAGTGTCCTAGCGGCCCATCGACATAAAATCCAATGGATTCAGGATACCAACCTTTGGCAACGTACCCGTTAATAATTTGCCCCACGACGGCTTCAATCGGCACGTCGATTCCTTGGATGGCTAAAAACGCTTTGGCTCCGTACAAGACACTATAGTAGGCTTGCGGAAACGTCCAGTGGAGGGAGTGCTTTTGGTAGTTTTCGTCGGCGTGATTGGCGGCGGTTCGGAGCGTATATTCGGCGCTCCATGCGTGCAATAACCATTTTTTTGCGGCACCTACGCGTGCTCCTTCTCGTTTGGGATTGAAGCGTTGAAGGGTACTTAATTGGCGAACCTCTTCTAATGGGGTGGTGTGGCGGATGTAGTAGTCTATACTACGAAAATGGTTCAAGAATACCTGCGCAGGAATGGACTTCTGCCACTCTTCGTGCGTGTTTGTTGGTATATTTTGTTGGTTACTTATCATGGCTTTTTGCATTATTCTAGTAATAGAATCTGTTACAAATAAAACGAAAATGACGCTGTTTTAGTTTGTAAAGTGGTGTCGATAAGCTGAGTTTAAGTGGTTGTATTCCATAATGTTGCTGACTATTGATAGACAATAACTGTGCCAAAAAGGTATGTCTAATTAAGGAATTTTAATTTTGGTATTTTTTTTATTTCAAATGCTAGGCACGTTAGAAGCCTGTATCTTTGTAGCCAAAAGTCTCTTTTTTTCTCACTAAGCCACTTTTTGTGATGATATTGTATAAAATGAAAGGGTTTCGCTGGAGCATTATGCTCTGTATTTTTTTTGCGATAAGTTGGGTGGGCTGCTCCGAACAAAGCCAAACGGAGGCTGCTCAGTTTTTTTTGAAAGGAAATCTTAAACTTGAAAAAAGAGAGTATGCCGAGGCGATTCGCTACTATGACGAAGCGATTCTAAAGCAAGGCGATATGGCCGATGCGTTTTGTAACCGAGGTATTGCTTATTTGCATGTCGGAGAAACGGAAAAGGCATTGGAAGATTTTAACAAAGCCATTGAACTCGATAAAAAACTCGACGAGGCGTATTTTAATCGGGCGGGGGCGTTGGTGGATCGTAAAGAGTTTACTCAGGCAGCTGCAGACCTCGAACAAATTCGTAAGAATTACCAAGACTCCACCAATTATTACCTCCGCTGGGGTGATTTGAAATTTAATCAAGGTTATTATGACCAAGCGTTGGCAGAATATGACCGCGCCGTAGCATTGAAAGCAACCAACGTACAGGCACTGGTCAACCGAGGCGTAGCGTATTTTGAAAAAAAAGACTTTAAATCTGCCCAAGTTGATTTTGAAAAAGCCCTCAAACTTGATTCACAACAACAACTTGCGTACAATAATTTGGCATTGATTTTTGCGCGGCAAAACCAACTCGACCAAGCCGTGAAAATGGTAGAACGCGCCTTGGATTTTGACCCTGTCAATCCCATTTACCTTAATAATAAAGGCTACATCTTACTTTTACAGAAAAAAACAGAAGAGGCGAGAAAGTTGGTTGAACGTGCTTTGGAAAAAGACCCTCAAAACAGTTACGCAC
The DNA here is from genome assembly GCF_057652295.1 of Runella sp. R5_40. NCBI lineage: Bacteria > Pseudomonadati > Bacteroidota > Cytophagia > Cytophagales > Spirosomataceae > Runella > Runella sp. R5_40. Next base: position 12,554 of record NZ_JBYFCH010000025.1, read on the forward strand.
ACCGCAATTTGGGGTTGTACTGGATGCAAACGGGCAATAAAGTAGAGGCATTGGTTGAATTGAAAAAAGCGTATGACCAAAACCCTTCGACCGACCAAATTCATTTTTGGTTAGGCAAAGCCCAAGCAGATAACAACCAAAAGGACGAAGCCTGCCGTACGTGGCAAAAAGGAGAAGCCATTGGCGACGCGGAAGCAGCCTCCGAACGGAAGAAAAACTGTCGATAAATACAACGACCTTAACAACTTTTCGAAAGTTTGAACTTTCGGAAAGTTCCACCAATGAAAAATACACTCATAGGAATTCTTTTTGCGATGCTTTGGGCATCAGCTTCCGTGGCAACGAAATTTGGAATTCGTTCGGCCGACCCGCTCATTTTGGCCAATGTTCGGTTTTTGCTGGCAGGTACGCTTATGTTGACCTTTGGATATACCTTTGCCAATAGCGAAAAAACACTTCCACGAGGGCGTGAATGGGGTCAATTGGCGATTTTTGCCCTGTTCAATACAACGTTATATTTGAGTGCCTTTGTGCTTTCGATGCGCGAAGTATCGGCGGGCATCGGAAGTTTATCCACGGCTACTGGGCCGTTGTTTGTCATTGTGTTATCAGCAATATGGTTACAGCGCAGTCTCAAGTGGAACGAAGCCCTAGGGGTTGTGTTGGGACTTTCGGGAGCGGGGTTGGCCACATGGCCTTTGCTCCAGAATAGCTTTGCTACAACCCGAGGATTAGCTATTTTGATGGCAGGAATTGTGTCGGTATCGGCTGCGAGTGTGTATTATGCCCGCATCTCGTGGCGATTACCCAACGTGCTTATCAATGGTTGGCAAGTAATGTTAGGGGGAATTATGTTATTGCCTTTTACGGTTTATTTTGCCGATTGGGAACATACCCGCTGGGATGCGCAGTTTTGGGGAGCAGTAGGCTGGTTGATTGTCCCTGTTTCCGTCATTTCGTTGCAGTTGTGGTTTTATCTACTTCGCTTAGATGCCGTGCGGGCTTCGATGTGGCTTTTCCTTTGTCCCGTTTTTGGGTTTACGTACTCTTCTTTTTTTCTGGGAGAACCTCTTTCTTGGCATACGTTTGTAGGAACAGCACTCGTTGTGGCAGGACTGTACGTAGCCCAGCGCATCCGTGCCCGTGCCAAGGGTTTCTCAAAACCCGCTTTTGACGCCGAAAAAGGGGAAAGGATATGAGTATCCTTTCTCACGTGTTGTGCCAAGGGTTTCTCAAAACCCGCTTTTGACGCCGAAAAAGGGGAAAGGATATGAGTATCCTTTCTCACGTAATGTGCCAAGGGTTTCTCAAAACCCGCCCAGTGCTCGAAAAAAGGGAAAGGATATGAGTATCCTTTCTCACGTGTTGTGCCAAGGGTTTCTCAAAACCCGCTTTTGACGCCGAAAAAGGGGAAAGGATATGAGTGCCTTTTCTCACGTGTCACATGTTCCAAGCGATTCCAAAACCTACTGCGGGCCGAGATAAGGGCGTATTTTGCAGCGAAAGGCCAATTCTGGGTTGTGCTAAACGGGTATTATAGACACTGACTGCTCGGCGAATTTTTAACGTAGAAATGATATTGGCCGTTAGCGATACGCCGATGGAGGCAAGGTAAGTAGCCCAAAAGGTCCGACGGCTTACGTTGGCCGAACCGCCTTCAAGCAAATAATAAATGGTAGGAAGCACCGACACCACCGTACCGACCGTTCGGATGACGCGTGCACTTTTAAAATAATGATTCACCTCGGGGTCGTCGAGCTCGCCAAAAGGGATTTCTAAGGAATAATTGCTACGCAGACGAACACCGCCGTAATAATACCTGCCGTTGGCGCCTACTACAATCGGTTTAAGGTGCGAAAACTGATACTTTTTGAGCAAAGCCGTAGTGCTGTCTATGCGAGAAACTTGGGCTTGAATGGCCAGACTGAACGTCAGGAAGAGGAAAAGAAGCAGATACTTTGTTTTCACAGCAGAGGTTGTATTTTTGTTGAATTACTAACGTTTTTTCTGTTATAAATGGTAAAGATACTAACGGTGAAAGTTCTCAAATATAGTCTTTATTTATTGATTTGCTGGGGAAGTCTGGCAGGTGTGGAGGCTCAAAAAAACAAAGCAAAGCTTGCCGCAAAGCCCATGACCCTAAAAGTGATGACGTTTAACATTCACCACGGCGAAAATAACGTGGGTAAAACCAACCTGACGCGAGTAGTGGAATTGGTGAAAGAGTACCAACCTGATTTTGTGGCGTTGCAGGAGATAGACAGCGTAGTGCCTCGGTCGGGGAAGTTGAATCAGATGCGGATTTTGTCGCTTCTTTCTGATTATCATTCGGCCTTTTCGGCCGCGATAGATTTGCAAGGAGGAAAGTACGGCTTGGGAATATTGTCAAAAAGGCCGATTGAGCACGTTCAAAAATTAAAGTTACCTAACCCTGATTCCACCGAACAGCGCATTTTGATGTGTGCATTGGTACCTTTATCGGAAGGGAAATCTATTCGATTTTGCAACACCCACCTCGACCACAAATCGGCTTTGAATCGTGGTTTACAGGCGGCGATTATCAACGAAAACCTCCAAAATAGCATTTATCCCGTGATTTTGGGGGGAGATTTTAACGCTACTGCCGACAATCACACGCTGGAGGCTTTGACCAAATATTGGAACGACGCAGGGGCAAACTCAGTCCAAGCCACGTACCCAGGCAATGGAAAACGCATTGATTATTTTTGGACGCACCAGTCAGCTCCTTTTAAAGTCGTAGAATATAAGGTATTGGACGAACCCACCGCGTCTGATCATTTACCCGTGTTGGTCACTTATTCGCTTGGCAAATGAAAGCACTTCTATTTCGAGTTCCGACCGTGGACGACCGCTCGTTTCGGGTGCAGGTGGACGAAGGGGCGCATTTTTATGAACGACTCCATTTTCACCCCGAATTTCAGTTGACTCTCATTTTGGAAGGAACGGGTACGCTGGTAGTGGGCGACCGCATCGACCGTTTTCAGCCGTTGGATTTGCTGTTGTTGGGTGCCGATGTGCCGCACGTCCTCCTCAGCGACCCTGCCTATTTTGAGCGAAACGCACAGTTACAAATCAAGGCGTGTACGTTTTTTTTTAGAGAAGAGTTTTTCTTGCAATTTTTTGAAAAAACGCCAGAGTTACGGCACATTCACGCCATCTTACAAGACGCAAAACGCGGGGTGCGGCTGCGGTTTGGGCAGCCTACTGACGTCACAAATCAGTTTGAGCAAATAGCCCAAAAACGTTCTTTTGAACAATTTACGGCCTTACTGACCTTCCTTGATTTCCTGACGTTGTCGCAAGACTACGAACTTTTGGCAGGGGCATCGTACCGAAAACCGAAGCAGCCCGTGGACCAACAGCGGTTAGAAAACGTCTTCAATTTTATCTTAGGACATTACGCCGACCCCATCACGCTGGAGGACGTGGCCAATGTCGCTAATTTGACTTCGCCTGCTTTTTGTCGTTTTTTGCGTACCCACACGCGCAAAACATTTTCGGAACTATTGAGCGAAGTCCGCATTGAGCACGCGTGTCGTTTGCTCAAAGACTCCACCAAAAGTGTCAGCGAAATTGCCTTTGAATGTGGGTACAGCAACTTATCCAATTTCAACCGTCAGTTTAAACAAATCACCAAACTGACGCCCCGAGAATACGTAAAATCGGCGGGAGAATTGGGTCAATGAAGAGTAAGGTAACGTTTCCAGAGGTAGTAGTTGGTGGCCATAATGGCAAGTACTACCAACGGGAAAATGGCAAAAGCCGTATGCTCACCCACAAACGCCCACGAAAGGGCAGCGCAGATGAAATTGAAGGTAAAACCTGCATACGCCCATTCTTTCACGATGGACGAATAGGTTTGCAATAAGCCTATGACGCCGAGAAGTTTGGCCGAACCTACGATAAGTAGAAGGTACATTGGGTAGCCGAGCATTTTAAAGGCTTCTTGTCCATCTTTTTGTTGGGTAACTCCGCCAATGCCATCCATTGTCATAAACAAAACAAAAATAATTGTAGTGGTCCAGTAGCTGATTTTTAGGGCTTTAGGGCTCATAAGTTGGGGTGTTTAGAAAAGTGAAATATCCAGTGATTGCCAAATTTATCGGTAAGCATTCCGAGCGTTGCTCCCCAAAACGTTTGATGGAGAGGTTGAGTAACTACTCCGTTTTGGGCTAATTTTTCAAAGGCAACTTGTGTTTCGTCGAGCTGCTGAAAATAAATAGAAAGAGTGATTGAATTTCCTCCAACCCGTTTATTACCAAGCATATCTGAGGCCAAAAGTAAAATTTTGCCTTCTTTCTCCAAGACGGCGTGTAAGATTTGGTTTCCAGTTTCGGCGGGCATTTGGGCCGACATCGGCGACTCTGCCACGGGTTGTAGCCGTAGTTCTCCTCCTAAACACTGTTGGTAGTACAGCATGGCTTCGCGGCAATTTCCCTCAAAGTTGAGGTAAGGTGTAAGCTGTATCATGGCTCGGAAATCAATTTTACCATACAGTACACGTCATCGTCCCCTTCATATTGCTCAAGACAAAAACCATTAGGGTCGAGGCGGGGGTCGGTTAATAACTGTTGAAAAGCCTCTCCAATAGCAGCGATATTGCTGCGAAATTGGGGGATAAAGATACTTAAGTAATATCCTTTGGGGATAATAAAAGCCTCAAAACCAGTCAAAAGTGGTTCTTCGGGTGTAAGTTGTTCTGCTGCTGCTTTGTAGATAATTTTCCCAAGGTGCTGAGCATACGATATTCCGAAATAGCGACGATGGGTACTAAATGGAATTGCTGAATGTAGCGTTTGGTGGGCAGCTAGCACACCATCGGGAAAAGAAGTCGCAGTTACACAAAATGCTGGAATATCATTACTGAAAAAACGAGTGTCCATGGTAGTTAGTTTTTAATTTTCCGAAGCAGCTTTCAATTGAGCAATATCTATTTTTTTCATTCCAAGCAAGGCGTTTAAGACCCGTTGGGCTTGTTGTGGGTCAGGGCTACCAAGCATTTCGCTAAGCTGAGTAGGAACAATTTGCCAAGAAACTCCAAACTTATCTTTGAGCCAGCCGCACTGTTGGGCGTTTGGGTCAGCGTCAGCCGATAATTTTTCCCAGTAGTAGTCGATTTCGTCCTGCGTTTCGCCATTGACGATGAACGAAATAGCTTCACTAAAACTAAACTGCGGGCCGCCGTTGAGCGCTACAAAGGGTTGCCCATTTAGTTCAAAGCCAATGGCGAGTACTTGGTCTCCAGAACGGGTAATGCGCCCGACGCTTGAGGTAGTAAAAATGGCTGTATAAAATGCGACGGCTTCTTCGGCATTGCCGTTGAACCAAAGATTAATGGAAAGAGGGGATGTTTTCATGGGTGTTGTGCGATAAATTGATACTGCAAAAGTACAGACGGAATCTGTGACCAAAGCTGTGTAAAAACGACAATCTGAGGGGTTGATTCCGACATTGGTGGCTCGTACTTTTGTAAAAAACTTTGACCATGAAACACGTCTCGATTTTAGTGCCCGAAACGGCCGTATCTGCGGCTATCGTTGACCCACGGTATATGTTTACAGCCGTCAATGAATTTATCAAAGGTCAAGGACGCCCCCCGCTGTTCAATGTGCAATTGGTGGGTATGACCAAAGAAGTGCGGCTCAACGATGGCCTAATTTCTATTCATTGCGACGCGGTCATCAGCGAACTCCCCAAAACTGACCTCATCATTGTACCCGCGATCAGTGGGCATATCGAACACGCCTTGGAGCGAAATCAGGCACTGCTGCCGTGGATTGTTGACCACCACAAACGTGGCGCCGAAGTAGCGAGTTTGTGTTTAGGGGCGTTTTTGTTGGCCTCGACGGGGCTGCTAAACGGTAAATCATGCTCGACGCATTGGCTTTTTGCCAACGAATTTCGACGAATGTTTCCCGACGTTACCCTCACCGACGACAAAATCATTGTGGAACACAATGGCCTGTATTCGAGCGGGGGAGCACATTCATATTGGAATTTGCTGTTGCACTTGGTAGAAAAATACGCAGGTCGCGAGATGGCTATTTTGGCAGCCAAGTTTTTTGTACTTGATATTGGGCTCGATAGCCAATCGCCGTTTAGCATTTTTAAGGGACAAAAAATGCACGAAGACCTCGAAATAAAGAAAGTACAAGACTTTATAGAAACCAATTACCAAGATAAAATTACGGTGGATGACCTCTCAGACAACTTTGGGATTGGCCGTAGGACGTTTGAACGGCGATTTAAGAAGGCAACCAACAATACCGTGGTAGAATACCTGCAACGCGTGAAAATCGAAGTCGCCAAGAAGCAGTTTGAACTCACCCGTAAAACAGTCAACGAAGTGATGTACGATGTAGGGTATTCTGATACGAAGGCATTTAGAGATGTATTTAAAAAAGTGACGGGACTGTCGCCCATTGATTACAAAAATAAGTATAACAAAGACGCGGCCTGATTTTGACCAAAATAGTATCAGAAAGTATTAATCTAAGCCAAAGCAACGAATGTATAGCTTGTACTTTTGTGTCGTAATTAGTGGAACAAGAAAAAAGAAATAGACCAAAAATATGAAACCAAGCTGGATTGGAGTTTACCCCGCCGTCACGACGAAGTTTTTCGAGGACGAAACATTAGACATCAAGATGTTTACGTACAACATCGACGAACAAATCAAGGCAGGAGTGCACGGAATTATCATCTGTGGGTCGTTGGGAGAAAACAGTACCCTAACGTACGATGAAAAATTAACGCTCTTGGCAGCGGCGCGCGAGGTGATTGCCGACCGTGTACCGTTGGTGATTGGCGTAGCTGAAAATAGCACCCGAGTAGCGGTGAATTTCGTAAAAGAAGCCGAAAAAACGGGCGCTGATGGTATCATGTTGTTGCCGCCGATGCGCTACCCTTCTGACGACCGCGAGACCCTCCACTTCATGCACACCGTCGCCGATGCTACTGACCTTCCGTACATGGTATATAACAACCCCGTGGCGTACAAGACCTTTGTAAGCATTCCGATGTTTAAAGATTTGGCTCAAAATGCGCACTTTGAATCCATGAAGGAGTCAACAGGTGATGTGCGTTATATGACGGATATTATCAACGAATTGGGTGGACGTTTCAAGATTATGTCGGGGGTAGATGACCTGGCACTGGAAAGCCTTTTGATGGGCGCTGATGGCTGGATTGCTGGATTGGTGGATGCCTTCCCACGCGAAACGGTTGTGATTTATGAATTAGCGAAACAAGGCCGTATCGCCGAAGCACGCGAGATTTACCGTTGGTTCTTCCCACTATTGCACCTTGATGTTTCGACGAAGTTTGTACAAAATATCAAATTGGCCGAAGTCGCTACGGGCTTAGGAACGGAGTATGTTCGTCAGCCACGCTTGCCATTGGTAGGTGAAGAACGCGAGCATGTATTGAAAGTTATCAACGACTCGTTGGCAAAACGCCCTGTATTGCCACAGATTTAAGCATTTATACACTTTTTACCCTACCCTGAAAGGCAATAATCAGCAATGGTTATTGCCTCTTTTTTCTTGAATCAACAATGTCTTATGTATTCTATTTGTGCCCTATGTGTTTTAGAATAAAAGCACTTATTCGTAATTCTCAGCACCTTCCTTCAAACGCTGTTGAATGCGTTTACGGAGGGCGTCGGGCGACAAGACTTTGATGATTTCTCCAAATCCCAAAATTTCTTTTTCTAATTCGAAATTGAGTTGGACAAAAAGCTCAATCACAACCCCTTCTTGTTGGCGTTCCAGCGTTACTTGTGAACTGTGCAGTGGCTTGGTTTCTAAGTAGGGAGCGTGGGCCGCAGCCACCCAAAGCCGCACCCGTCGGGGGCGCTGATTGGGGCTGACCGTCACGCCAATGACGTGCTGATAAAACGCTTCGGGCTGCAGGTGTTCGTTGGCTCGAAAGGGCTTGTCGTCGTCGATACTACATTCAATGATTCGGTCTAACGCCAAGTGAAGCACTTCGGAGAGTTGGTTTTTGATTCCTACGGCAAACCAACGGTTTTTGTACTCTTTGAGCCACCATACATGAAACGTAAATTGGTTGGCTTCTTTGGCTCGAAACGATTGGTAAGTCATCGAAACCGCCTTCTGCTGCACCACGGCTTGGTACAAGGTCTCCAAAAACGACAACCCCCGCAGGTTTTCATTCTTCTCAAAATCAATGACGGTTTGTTGTTGGTGCTTGGCCGCATACACGTGCCCTTCTAGCTTTTGAATGACATCTGTCAGCTGTTGAAAATGCGAAAACCCTTTGAATTGGCGCAACACTTCCACGGCTTCGTTCATCCGCTGCAAATCCAACTCGGTTAGTGGTATTTGGGTAATACTATAGGCGGGGTCTTCGTAGGTGTAGTATTTCTTGTCAACTACCACAATCGGGGCAAAGTATCCCAACTTATCGCTTCGCATCATTTGAAGGTCGGCCTGAATCGTGCGGCGACTGATGCCTTTGTCCATGCCTTCGTATTCATACATGGCTTCGGAGACTTTTTCAATGAGGTCTTCGAGCGTCCATTTGCGGTAGCGGTTACGTAAACAAGCATCAATGGTCTTGTACCGTATGAGGGCGTTGCGGTTGGCGGGCATGGGATAAACCAGTTTTTTTGAAAATTTCCGAAAATAATTTCAACTGCGCAAAAAGACTGCGCAGAAGGTATAAACCTTTGTATCGTCAAGTTAACGATAACGAACCTGATGCTGGTGTTCATCGCCACATAGTACCGCCGACGTATCGCACGGTATGCTGTCGAAATCGCTCTAATTTGACTTTCACACTGTGGGTCGAGGGTTCGAATCCCTCCTTGGTGCAAGCCATGTAACTCAGCTGGGTAGAGTAACAGACGTAGAAGAAGGCCGCTTCACCAAAAATGGTCACTATCGGGCTAATAAGGGCAAAAAACGCTTCTGTGACGGGGCAATCTCGTCACAGTTTGGAGAAAGCCAGCAAACGGGACAATGCCGTTTTTCGCGTTTGAGGTTCTTTTTGACGAACAAACTTGGCTTGGCAAACAAGCATTACGCTGTTTGGAAAACCAAGGAAAACCGTTGAAAACAATCCTAAACAAAAAAGACAAAAACCCGCTTCCGCCTTCAAAAAACGAAGTGTTTTTTGTCCTGAAGCTAAACTGAAACAGTCATCATTAATGCTTAAAATCATGAAAATTGTTCGCATCAACGCCTATCAAGTAGGGCTAGTTTTTCGGGATGAAACGTACGTAAAAGCCATTACAGAGGGTACACACTGGTTGGCGCCTTTCAAGACCGTGAAAATATACAATACAACTCAGCCTTTCGTCGCGCCTTGCGCGTTAGATATTTTACTGAAAGACAATACGTTGGCAGCTATGCTCGACGTGGTAGAGGTAAAAGATAACGAGATTGTGTTGCAGTACGAAAACGAGCTATTCAAAACGGTGCTTAAACCAGGGCGTTATGCGTTTTGGAAAAGCATCATCAACTATCGCTACGTTCGGGTGGACTTAAGCAAAGTAGAGATTACCGAAGAGATTGATTTGGCCGCACTTGCTGCCAAAGAGGTACTAACGTATATGCGTACTTATACCGTAGAATCTTACGAAAAAGGGTTGCTTTTTGTGGACGGTAAGCTACAAAAGATGCTAGAAGCAGGAACCTATTATTGGTGGCGAAACAACTTGTCGGTTTTTGTTTCAAAAGTCGATATGCGTCAGCTACAACTAGAGGTAGCGGGGCAGGAGATTTTGACCAAAGACAAAGCGTCGTTGCGCGTCAACTTTCACGTTCAGTACAAAGTCGCTGATGTGATGAAGGTACTTGTGGAGAACAAAGAAGTTGATAAACAGCTCTATATCCTCATGCAATTGGCGTTGCGCGAGTACATCGGGACGCTGTCTTTGGACGAATTGCTTGAGAAAAAAGAAGTAATTTCTGAGTTTATTTTGGCCGCAACGGCCGATAAAGTAGCCAAACTAGGCTTCACCCTCGTAGGCTGCGGTATTCGGGATGTGATTTTGCCAGGCGATATGAAAGAAATTATGAATCAAGTGTTGGTGGCGGAGAAAAAAGCCCAAGCCAACATCATCATGCGCCGAGAAGAAACCGCTTCGATGCGTAGCTTGCTCAACACCGCCAAACTGATGGAGGAAAACGAAATGTTGTTCCGCCTAAAAGAAATGGAGTACGTCGAGAAAATTGCCGATAAAATCAACACCATTTCGATTGCGGGAGGTGGGCAAGTGCTCGACCAATTGAAGCAGCTTTTCGGAACGACTAAGTAATGTCTTTTGAGCCATTGATTTTAAAACACATAGGGCACATGAGCATATACACATAGAAAACATACTATATGGCTATGTACCTATTGTGAAAACTCTATGTGAACTATGTGTTTAACTTAGGTATAAAAGGCGGTTTTGTACTTTATAAAATAAGAACCTTACCCCTTTCTTTCCTTCGTATGTTTCGAATTATACTTTTTGCGCTGGGCTTTTTTGTGGCCAATCAAACGTTAGCGCAATCTACTAAAACCAATATTTTGTTTCTTTTTGCCGATGACCTCCGTGCTGACGCCCTAGGGTGTTACGGAAATCCTTACGTCAAAACCCCGCATCTGGACCAGCTTGCCCAAAACGGAACCTTATTCAGCGAAGCCCATATTTTGGGTGGTTTGCACGGGGCGATTTGTGCCCCGAGTCGGGCGATGCTGATGAGCGGAAAAGGGTATTTTCGAGTGACTGACCGGCTCAAAGGCGTAACGACCTGGCCTATGCTCCTGCGTCAGCAAGGGTATCATACGTTTATGACGGGCAAATGGCACAACGAGCCCGAAGCAGTTGGGGCAAGTTTTATGGAGGCCAAAAATGTCATGTTGGGTGGAATGGCTGACCATTATCAAACCCCCATGTGCGACCTCAAAGCCGATGGGACTTTCACCGAACCCGTAAAAAAAGGATTTTCAACCGACCATTTTGCCCAAACGGCCATTGATTTTTTGGATAAACAAACGGCCTCGAAACCGTTTGTGACTTACGTGGCATTTACGGCTCCCCACGACCCGCGCTCGCCTTTGCCCGACTATCTCAAACGCTACGGAACGTCGCCGCTTCCGCCCAATTTTATGTCTGCTCACCCGTTTCATTTTGGCAGTAGCATGAGCGAACGCGACGAGATGTTGGCGGCTTTTCCGCGCACGCCCGAGGTCATCAAAGCGCAGTTGACCGAATATTACGCCATGATTACCCACCTTGACGAGGCGATTGGGAAGATTTTGGCTAAACTCAAAGAAAAAGGCTTGGATAAAAATACCCTTATTGTTTTTGCGGCCGACAACGGTCTGGCGATGGGAAGCCACGGGTTGTTGGGTAAACAAAACCTATACGAACACAGCATGAGAGTGCCGTTGATTGTGAGCGGAAAAGGTATCCCCAAAGGGCAACGCAGCGATGCTTTTGTCTATTTATTTGACTTATTTCCCACGTTTTGCCAGCAACTAGGAATCGCCGCGCCGAAAGATTTGGAAGGAAAAGACATTTCAGGCATTTTACAGCAAAAAACCAAATCGGTGCGAGAACAGGTGTTTACGGCCTATCGGGCCTCCATCCGTACCGTCCGTGACCGTCGCTGGAAGTTGATTCGGTACCCGCAAGTGGATTATACTCAGCTTTTTGATTTAGAATCAGACCCTTATGAACTCAATAACCTAGCGGGAAAGCCAGAGTTTGCGGATAAAGTAAAAACGATGACCGAAGACCTACGGAAACATCAGCAGTTTTACGGCGATATGGCACCACTAACTGCTTCAGAAATTCTCCCACAAACCTTTGATTATAAAGGCATCGTGCGTAAGCCTGACCAATGGCAACCCAAGGAAGTGTTGGACAAATACTTCAAAGACTAACCTCCGCGTCCATCTGCGGGTATTCCATCTGCGCCAATCTGCGAGAAAAACATTTTCACACAGAAACCCACAGATGGAATGCACACAGAAAAACAGTAAACGTTACCAGAAAATACCTTTTGTAGTAAACGCTCTTAACTTCAAAAATGATGAAAAAATTAAGCTTAATGGGAGGCGTACTGCTCTCATTGATGGGCATTGTCGGCGAGAGCCTAGCCCAAAAAGGGAAATTATATTCATTTCCCGTTGGGATGCAAGCCTATACCTATCGGGCGAGTTTTCCTAAAAACGTAGCTGCGACATTGGATACCCTCAAATCACTTGGTATCACCGAACTCGAAGGCGGAGCACAAAAAGGCACGACCCCTGCCGAATTTCGTAAAATGTGCGAAGAACGCGGAATCAGCATTGTGGGAACAGGCGGAGGCTATGATGAATTGGTCAAAGACCCCCAAAAAGCAGCAGAAACGGCCAAGGTTTTGGGCTCAAAATTCTTGATGTGTGCTTGGATTCCGCACAAAGTAAAAGGAGGGTTTACGTTTGAAGAAGCAAAAAAAGCCGTCGAAGACTTCAACCGAATTGGCAAAGTGTTAAAAGAAAACGGCATCACGTTTTGCTACCACAACCACGGCTACGAGTTCCAGCCGTATGAAGGAGGAACGCTTTTTGACTACATCGTCAAAAATACCAACCCTGACTATGTGTCGTTTGAAATAGATATTTTGTGGGCATTTCACGGCGGAGCAGAGCCTGTGGGCTTATTGAAAAAATACGGAAATCGCTTCAAACTGGTTCACCTCAAAGACCTTCGCAAAGGAGTAAAAGGCGATTTGACGGGCGGCACGGCGCTCGAAAATGATGTCGTTTTAGGAACGGGACAAGTAGATGTGGCTGGGGTGATTCGCGAGGCAAAAAAGATTGGTATTAAGCACTATTTTATTGAGGATGAAAGTCCTACTTGGAGCCAACAAGTACCTAAAAGCATTGCTTATTTGAAAAGTTTGTAACTAAATTATGTCTTTTATTGTAAAGCGCCTTTGTTCAGACAAAGGCGCTTTGTTTTTTTTGCGTTTGCCATATTTTCTTCTGTTTAGAATATAAATTTAGTTCAAATCTTTTCTTAAATAGAATTATTTGAATATTATTGCCTCCGCAACTCTTCCGCAACAGCATAAAATTCTTCGATGGTTTAAAACCAAATGGGTGTTAAAACAATTAAGCATTCGCTATTGTTGTTGAGTTGACTATACTAACTAATTAACTAAACTAAATTAAACACCAAATCTATGTTCAAATCTACTGATTCCTCAGTGGCAAAACTTGCTTTTGCTATGGGGATGTGGCTGCTGTCGTTCGTTGCAGTAGCCCAAACCAAAATCGGCGGAACGGTCAAGTCATCGGATGGGTCGCCCATTCCAGGTGCAAATGTGGTTGTCAAAGGGACAACCGTTGGGACGGTCAGTGGGGGAGATGGTATGTACTCCATTACCCTAAATCAAAAGAATGCCATTCTGGTTTTCTCGTCCATTGGATTTCAGTCAAAAGAGGTGGCAGTTGGAAACAACAGCACCATTGATGTAACCCTAACGGAAGACGTGTCAAATCTCCAAGAAGTGGTCGTTACGGGTTTGGCATCGAGCATTAAACGTTCTAATTTGGCCAATGCGGTGGCAACTATTTCGGCCAAAGAATTGATGGGAACCACCCAAATTCAGACGGTGGACAATGCTTTTTACGGAAAACTGGCAGGGGTCAACATGAACACCAACGGTGGTGCGCCAGGTGGCGGGGTGTCGATTCAGCTCCGTGGGATTTCGTCGCTTGTGGGGGCATCGCAGCCACTTTACATCATTGATGGAGTGTATGCCAACAATGCCGTAAACCGCTCTGGGCGCGCTTCGGTGACGGGCGCAGGGGCAGAAACCCAAGACGATGCCTCCAACCGTATTTCGGACTTAAACCCCAACGACATCGAAAACGTAGAGGTACTCAAAGGCCCGTCGGCGGCGGCTATCTACGGTACGCGTGCCAATGCGGGGGTTATTATTATCACAACCAAACGCGGAAGCGCGGGAAAAACCAAAGTGTCGTTTGCCCAAGACTACGGAATGGCGACGCCGCAACGTTTGTTTGGGGTGGACAACTGGAGTGAAGATAAAATCAATACGTTTTTTGCGGCTGCTCGTCGCCCCATCGAATTGGAGCGTTTTCGCGCAGCCAATGGCCAAACGTGGGACTACGAAAAGTATTTTTACGGAAACACCGCCCCACTTTCTAATACCCGTCTAGGTATTTCGGGAGGAAACGATAAAACGAAGTTCTTTATCTCAGGTGCGTTGACGGATGAAAAAGGGATTATTCGTCGCACGGGCTTTAAACGCTATTCGCTACGCGCCAATATCGACCACAAACTCACCAACGACATTACGCTTTCAGTAGGTTCAAATTACATCAATACCAACTCTGACCGTGGTTTTACGGGAAACCAAAACAACTCTGGAGCGAGTATCGGGTATAACATTGCGTACGTACCAAACTATTTCAACCTGTTCCCAGATGCAAGTGGTCGCTATCCCGATAACCCTTATTTTGCCGAAAACCCCGTAGCAGTGACAGACCGTGGAATTAATAACACCAACGTCAACCGTTTTATTCAGTCATTCAACCTGACGGCCAATCTCTACAAATCAGAAAAAGCATTGCTCAAACTCGTGGGGCAAGGAGGTTTTGACTACACACAAGGCACGACGTTCGTCTATCTTCCAGAAGATTTACAATACCAACGCGCCCAAGGAAACCCTGGTGACGTGATTTGGGGTAAAACCGAAAACGTCAATACTAACTTGCAGGCAGCCTTGGTGTATAATTGGAACATAGGCAAGCTAAACCTCACGTCGCAGGTAGGCGCGGTTCGTCTCAATTTCCGTGAAGACCGTTTGTTGAACCGTTCGCGTGGATTGGCAGGGGGGCAAACCAACTTGCGCCAAGGAACGGTACAAGAGATTTTTGACCAACGCTTCCAGAGCATTACCGACGTAGGAGCATTTGTACAGCAAGAAGCCAACTGGGACGATAAAATCATCGCGACGGCGGGGGTACGTTGGGATAAATCAACCCTCATCGGTGATGCCAACAAGTTTTGGGCTTTCCCAAAAGCGTCGTTGGCCATCAACCTAGCCAACTTCGACTTTATTCGTTCTTCTAGTTTGTCTTCTATTTTCTCGCAAATTAAGCCCCGCGTAGCGTACGGTGAAACGGCGGGGGTACCAGGTTTTGGGACAACTTTTACGCCGCTTAACTCGGCAAACATTGGTGGCTTGCTCGGCTCGGTCGTAACGACTGCGGCAGGAAACGCGGCCATCGAACCTGAGCGTGCAGGTGAGTTGGAGTTTGGATTGGACTTAGGATTATTCAATAACCGCATCCAACTCGAAGCTACTTACTACGACAAACAAACGCGCAGCAATATCCAAAACCTGCAGCTATCTCCTGCGGTGGGGATCAGTACCATTCCTACGAACTTGGCCCAGCTTCAAAACCGTGGGGTAGAACTTTCGTTGGGGGCAACCATTGTTCAAAAAGAAAAAATTCGCTGGAGCTCACGCGTATTGTGGTGGAAAAATGACATCCTTCTTACTAAATTGGGTATTCCTGCTTACGTCTCAGGAGGTTTTGGAGTAACTCTTGGTACGTTCTTGTACCAAGAAGGGTTTTCGCCTACGACCATCGTTGGAACGCGACCCGCACGCGATGCCAACGATACCCCAGCTGCCGAAAAGGTGAACGTGGGAGCTTATCTTTTAGGAAACAACCAGCCTGATTTTCAGATGTCGTGGAGCAATGAAATCAACTTTTTGAAAAACTTTGATTTTAACATGCTTTGGCATTGGAAAAAAGGTGGAGATAACATCAACTTAACTGAGTTCTTGTGGGATGGTGGTGGAACCTCTCCTGACTGGTTCCGCGACGACAATGGCGACGGTATTCCTAATGGCCGTCAGCGAGGTTTGGCGCCACACAATGGAGCTGACCGCTGGGTACAAGATGCGACTTATCTTCGTCTGCGCGAGGCAGCATTGTACTACACCGTGCCTACCAATTCGTTGAGCAAGTGGTCCAATAACAAAATATCACGGGTGAAAGTAGGTTTCTCTTGCCAAAACCCATTGACATTTACCAAGTACCGCGGTTACGACCCCGAGACTTCTACGTTCGGGTTGCAGGCAGTAGCGTCAGGCGTTGACATTGCTCCGTATCCTACGCAGCGTCGCTTTTTTGGTCATTTAGTTGTTGAATTTTAAAACATGATAAAGACAATGAAAAATAT
Source organism: Runella sp. R5_40 (assembly GCF_057652295.1). Lineage (NCBI taxonomy): Bacteria > Pseudomonadati > Bacteroidota > Cytophagia > Cytophagales > Spirosomataceae > Runella > Runella sp. R5_40. The sequence goes on from NZ_JBYFCH010000025.1 coordinate 28,806, forward strand.
AAACTCGGTTTTTGTAGGGCTGTTGTTGTTGATGAGTTCGTGTAACTTTTTCACCCTCGATACGCCCAATGACCCCAACAACCCTTCATTGGGAAGTGTGAGCCAAAATGCGTCGCGGACGCAAGTGCAAAACTTAGTAACGGGCCTTGAGTCGCGTCACCGTGATTACCTTTTTACCGTAACAGCGCTATTTGGAACATTAGGGAGGGAACTTTGGTATCTAAACGCTTCTGACCCGCGTTGGCAAACCGACTGGCTCGGAATGAACGGCCGCCAGGCAACGCCCAATATGTTTGGATATTTGAATACTTACCAGCAACCCTATTTCGCGATTCGCCAAGCACTGACAGTTATTGATGCGGTGAATAACACCAATACGTTTACGACCGAAGAAAAGAATGCGATTTCGGGCTTTTCCAAAACCCTTATGGCGTATCAATACCTGATTGTGGCTATGGGGCAATACGAAAACGGCATTCGGATTGATGTCAAAGATGTACAAAACCCAGGGCCATTTTTGCCATTGGCGGAGTCGTTTACGCAAATCAAGCGTATTTTGGACGAAGGAAATACCGAACTTGGTGCGGGTGGAACGGGTAACTTTCCGTTGCGTTTGACAACAGGTTTTACGGGCAACGGTTTCGGAACGATTGCGGCGCTTCGTCAGATGAACCGCGCGATTGCAGCCCGTTTGGCCGTTTATCGTCAAGATTGGCAAGGAGCATTGGATGCCGTCAACGCGTCGTTTTACAGTGCCACGGGTAGTTTAGAAGCGGGGCCTGCTCACACCTACGGTGCTCCCCCAGATGCGTTCAATCCGTTGTTTTTTGTAAGAAATGCCGCTGTAAGTACGCTAGTGGTTGTACACCCGTCGGTATTGCGTGATACAATCGCAGGAGATGCGCGCGTACGCACGAAGTTCTTCCGTCGTACGGCTGCGGTCTCGGTTACTTCCGACGGAACGCCGCTTGCGGGTCAGTACCAAGACAACCGATATGCAGCGAATACCAGCGAAATCAAGTTTTTCCGTAACGAAGAACTGGTACTTATCGCTGCCGAAGCCAACGCCCAACTCAACAAAACGACCGAAGCCGTGGCGGCCATTAACCGCATCCGTACGGCAGCGGGAATTGGAAACTACACGGGTGCTACGACCAAAGAAGCCCTTATCGACGAAATTTTGTTCCAACGCCGCTACTCACTTTGGGCAGAGCCTTGGGGACACCGTTGGGTGGATTTGCGCCGTTACGACCGCCTCAACGCCACCAACGTTGACGTGAGCCTCGACCGTGGGACTATCTTCAAACAATTGGCGCGTCCACAAGCCGAAATCAACTGGGATGAATACGTGAAAACGCGCTAGTCTTTGTAATACTTTGCTTACGAAAATCCCTGCTACTCGAAGTGGCAGGGATTTTTTGTGTGGATTGGGTGGGTATATATTAATTTTTGAAGATTTTTTAAAATCATTCTAGGGGTTTTGACGACTTAATTGACTATACACTAACCGAACACCATGCGATGAAGTACCAAACCTTTTCCGATGACCAATTAGTCGATTTTCTGAGGAGCGACAGCCAAGGCGCTTTTGAGGAGATATACAACCGCTATTGGTATAAATTATTGGGAGTAGCCTACCACGAAACAGGCACCCGCGAAGAAGCAGAAGAATTGGTACAAGACCTGTTTGAAAGTCTTTGGCAAAAACGCCACGTGAGTGTGATACGTCATTTGAGTGCGTATTTGGTGGTTTCTATCAAGCACCTGAGCACCAATTACATCAAGTCGCAAATCACCCAGCGAAAATTTCAAGAATACCTGATTTTTAACGAAATCCGCCAGTCGTACGCGACCGACGAAAGCGTCCAATTTGCCGATTTGTCGAAAGCTGTAGAAGAAGCAATGAAAAAATTGCCCGAAAAAAGTGTGGAAGTCTTCAAGTTAAGTCGCTTCGAAAACCAATCGGTCAAGGAAATCGCTCGGCAATTAAATCTATCCGAAAAGGCGGTTGAGTATCACATTACCAAATCGCTCAAAGTGCTCAAAGAACATTTGAAAGCTTTTCATTCTGACAATTAATCCACCCATTTCTTCATAACAAACCAAACACATGAACCAACACGAATTTAATCAGTTGCTTGAAAAGTACCTCGCGGGGGATTGCACGCCCGACGAGGAAAAACTGATTCATGATTGGCAGGCTCATTTACTCCAGAATACATCGCTCACGTTGGAAGAACCAGAAAAAAACGGTGTTAAAAAACGGCTTTGGCAAAATATTCAACAAACAGTTTGGACGCCCGAAGCGGAGATTGTTCGTCCACGGTGGCGTTGGGTGAGCTGGGCTGCGGCGGCATCGGTGGTTGTCTTGGCAGGCGTTTTTTGGTGGAATACGCGTCGCATAGACGTAAACGATGTGGCGATTAGCCCACTAATAGAAACCCCCAACGGCATTGAAGTAAAAAATACGGCGGCCAATCCGCGAGAAATAAAACTGGAAGATGGCAGCATCGTGTTGTTGAAAACCAACAGCAGCGTTACTTATCCTGAGCATTTTGGGCAAAAAAATCGCAGCGTTTTTCTGAAAGGGGAGGCATTTTTTAAGGTAAAACACGACCCAACCAAGCCCTTTGTCGTACACGCTGGCGAGTTAGTGACCGAAGTACTTGGGACAAGTTTTACGGTAAAATCGTACGAAGAATCCCAGGCCATTGAGGTCGTAGTAGCGACGGGGCGCGTATCGGTCTATGAAAATTCAACCAAAAAACCACTCCAGCGAAACGGGGTGATTTTGACTCCGAACCAAAAAATTACGTTTGATAAAACCTCTCGGAAGCTTACCCCCAGCCTGATTGAACGGCCCGTGGTGATTCATGTGCCCTCCACCCCGTCTTTGTTTGTCTTTGAAGAAACGCCCTTGCCCAAAGTCCTCAAAAAACTGGAAAATGCGTACGGGGTACAAATAATCGTTGAAAACCAAACCCTTAATCAGTGTGTGTTCACGGCCGATTTGAACGAACTCCCACTCCATACCCAACTCGACTTAATTTGTAAATCAATCAATGCCACTTATGAACAGCGCGGTACCAGTTTGTTCATCAATGGCGAAGGTTGTAAGTAAGCGTTTTAAACAGACCTTATAGGTTTTCAAAACCTACAAGGTCTAAAAAAGCCGACAATGCTCGCAACACTGTCGGCCTAGAGTGACCCGCAACCGAATTGGCGTTCGGTCGGTGCAAATTCATTGGCGTGAAGCACCACCGCGGGTAGTTTTTGTCTTTCTAAACCAAAAACATGTTAAAACTATGCAAAAAAATGGACGAACCAAAGCGTTCTTGCTCAAAGCAATGAGAATGACGGTTACTCAACTTGCCATGCTAATCCTGTTTTGTGGGTTGGCCAGTGCCCGCGACACCAAAGCGCAGGAAGTACTGAACACGACCATCTCGCTCAAAATTGAGGCGGTCGAAATCAAGCGCGTATTTAGTACCATCGAAAAACAAGCTGGGGTGAAATTTGTGTATAGCCCCAACGCCATTCGAGCCGACCAAAAAGTCTCATTGGCTACGACCAACAAACTTTCGGAGGTGCTCAAAGAACTGTTACAGCCTCTTCAAATTTCGTATGAGGTGGTGGGGTCACGGATTTTATTGCGCAAAAAAATGCCAGAAAAAGCGGCTCTTTCCGACGAAATATCCACGCCAATCCCAAACGCGACCGTTCCTTCCGACCAAGTCGTAAAAGGAACGGTGGTGGACAATGAAAAAGGGGAGCCGCTGCCAGGCGTCAGTGTTTTACTGAAAGGTACCCAACGAGGTGCTACCACCAACCCCAACGGAGAGTTTTCGCTCAGTGTACCTAATGGCGATGCCGTGTTGGTATTTAGTTTTGTTGGATACGAGCCACAAGAGCAGGTAGTGGGCAACCGTACCCAAATCAACATCAAACTCAAAGTAGATACCAAAGCACTTGAGGAAGTGGTGGTAGTGGGGTATGGTGTGGTGAAAAAAAGTGATTTGACGGGGTCGGTAGCCCAGGTCAAATCCAAAGAATTAAATTCATTTCCGACGGCCAACGTATTGCAAGCCCTATCGGGGCGGGCAGCGGGTGTGCAAGTAACCCAAAACACAGGAGCGCCAGGAGGGGGCGTCAGTGTACGGATTCGGGGGACAAATTCTATTCAAGGAAGCAATGAACCACTTTATGTGGTGGACGGCTTTCCGATTGCGGGAAGCAATCCTACGGTACTCAACAACGCTGATATCGAAAACATCGAAATCCTAAAAGATGCTTCTGCAACGGCTATTTATGGTTCGAGAGGTGCCAATGGCGTCGTCATTATTACCACCAAACGTGGCAAATCTGGACAAACCAACGTGGATTTTGAAACAAGTTTTAGTGCACAAACACTCCGAAAAAAACTAGACTTGATGAATGCTCGCGAGTATGCCACGTTTTATAACGAGCAAGCTACCAACGACGGGATTCGACCCTATTTCACACAGGCACAAATTGATGCTTTTGGTGAAGGTTTTGATTGGCAAGACTTTGTGTTTCAGAAGGCTCCTATGAAAACTATGTCACTCAACATCAATGGGGGAAATGAAAAAACACAATTTGCGGTGTCAGGAAGTGCTTTTGGACAGGAGGGTATTATTCGAGGCAGTGATTATAACCGTTATTCGCTGCGGACTAATATCAATCATATCATCAGTAAAAAATTTACTTTTAATCTAGCCAGTACCCTAACTCGGATTATGACCCAAGCCCAAAATAGTCAGGGTGGTAACCGTGGGGGATCGTTGATTTCGGCAGCGGTGTCTTCTCCACCTATTCTTTCGCCTTACAACGATGATGGTACATATCGCGTTTTTGGTACTGCTTATTCCTTTATTAGTGCTCTGCTCATAAATCCTATGAATCCTCTTAATGAGCAAAGTAACCAAACCAAAGGAAACAGGATATTGACCAACGCAGCTTTTATTTATAATCCTATTCCCGAATTGACCATCAAGGTTTCGGGTGGAATTGAAAATATGGACGATCGTACCGATTCTTACACGACTAATAACTACATTAATTCGCAGGGGAGTGCAGGAATTAGCACGAGTCAGTTTACCAGTCTTTTAAGTGAAAATACCGTCAGTTATCTCAAAACTATCGGCCAAAAACACAGTATCTCGGCCGTAGCGGGTGTTACGTATCAGGATTTTTTGAGTACATCATTGGGAGGAAATGGAGTAGGGTTTTTAAGTAATACAAGTCAAACGTACGACTTGTCCGCCGCTAATACCCCTGGTATTCCTACTTCTAGTTATTCTAAATCCACGCTTTTGTCTTATTTGGGGCGATTCAATTATTCGTACGATAGCAAGTACTTAGCCACCTTGAGCTTTCGGATAGATGGCTCTTCCAAATACAGCGAAGGTAACAAATGGGGATATTTCCCGTCAGCAGCTTTGGCGTGGCGTATTTCGAACGAAGAATTCTTGAAAAATAATACCTTTATCTCTGATCTAAAACTTCGTGCAAGTTGGGGCCTAACGGGTAGCCAAGCCATTGGCCCTTATGCCACACTCAATCAACTTTTCTCGGGAAAAACCGTTTTTGATGATGCTCTATTTACTACCTATGCCCCTGGCACAGTCCTTCCAGGCAATTTGAAATGGGAAACTACCGAACAAAAAGATCTTGGTTTAGACATTGGTCTCTTCAACAATCGCTTCCTAATTACGGCAGATTATTACATCAAAAATACCCGCGATTTACTCAATACTGTTCAGTTACCTTCTTCTTTGGGTTTTACAAGTACGATTCAAAATATTGGAGAAATACAAAATAAGGGGCTTGAGCTAGGACTGAACGCTAATGTTTTGACAGGCGCATTGAAGTGGAATATCAATACCAACATTGCGTTTAATCGCAACAAAATCATCAAGCTCTACGGCGGTCAGGATATTTTAGGGGGATTTGTAGATATTTCGGCTATCACTGACAATCGCAACATCCTTCGTGAAGGTCAACCTTTAGGGCGTTTTTGGGGGTATATTGAAGATGGTTATGACGATAAAGGCAAAATCAAATACAAGGATATCAACGGTGATGGCACGGTCACTGTGTTAGATAAAACCTACATTGGTAATCCTAACCCTAACTTTATTTATGGTTTCAATTCTAATTGGTCGTTTAAGAATATTGAATTGAGTATCTTCTTACAAGGTATCCAAGGGAATGATATTTTTAATACCAGTTCTATCAACAACACGGTTGATTTTGGATATGGCCTCAACATGCCACGTGAAGTATATCTCAATCATTGGACAACTGCTACTCCCAATGCCAAGTACCCTATTGTGAGCAATACCACCCGTACCAATGTCTCCAATCGGTTTGTGGAAGATGGCTCTTACCTACGCCTGAAAAATATCCAAATTTCCTATAACCTTCCTCTCAAAAATTGGGGAATAAAATGGATGCGGTCGGCGCAGATTTATGCCAGCGCTCAAAACTTCCTTACCCTTACCAACTACTCATGGTGGGATCCTGAAGTAAACTCAAATGGGGGGGCTAATTCCACCGCCCAAGGTTTTGATCACAATAGTTATCCCACCTCCAAAGCCACGACGGTAGGGGTGAGGGTTGGTTTTTGAGTGAAGTCGCCTAGTTGATGTTTCATCCTAAAAAGATATTCAAAATGAAAAAAAGATACTTTGTTTTTTCGAAAATAGCCACCTTTTTGCTTGTACTGGTGTGCGTGCTATCTTCTTGTGAAAGTATTCTAAAAGAAGAACCGAAATCCCTCGCTGTCGAAACTTTCTACAACACAGCAGCCGAAGTAGAAGCCGCTGTCAATGCTATTTATACTCCGCTTCGTAGTAGTAATACCAGTGGTATGGGAGTTTATATCGCTGTTTTAGAAGCCCACAATGACTATGCTTACGGACGTGGTAGTTATGCAGTTTTGAACAATTTTCAAGGGCTCGATAACGTGAACATTAGCCGTACAGCAGGGGCATGGGAGGGCTTTTATTTGAGTATTCGCAATGCTAATTTAGTCATCAAAAACGCTCCTAACGGCAAGTCTATTTCCAAAGCTAATAGTGACAAATACCTAGCCGAAGCAAAGTTCTTACGGGCTTTTAACTATTTTCACTTAGTCAGAAACTGGGGAGGCGTACCTATCAGAACTGAGGCTAACATGACAGATATCAACGCTAAACGTAATTCCGTAGCCGAAGTGTATGATCTTATTTTGGCGGATTTGAAAGTCGCAGAAGCAGGTCTCCCCGAACAACTATCTCAGTCTGGCCGTCCTTCTAAATGGGCGGCCAAAACGCTACTCGCCGACGTATATTTGGAACTCAAACGCTACAATGAAGCCCGCGATAAAGCAGAAGAAGTAATGCTTTCTAAGAAATTTTCGCTGGTGCCTGTCCAAGTATCTGAAGACTTCCAGAAGATTTTTGGCCCGACTGTCGTTACGACTGCCGAAGAAGTATTTTACCTCAAGTATTCGCGTCAATCAGGTCAGGGAAATCTTTGGCCTTGGCTCACCAATCATCCTGGTACGCGGCTTCATGGCGGAGGTGGTGTCTATGGACATCACAGCGACATTACCAATCCTGTTTATAAAAACTGGGACGACAAAGACCTCCGAAAAGGACTTTGGTATGTTTGGAACATTGGTCTGGGGGCTACGTCGATTTTGTCAAAAAAATTCATCGACCCTGACGCAATTGGTGGCTCAGGTGCGGGCAACGACGCGCCTTGGTACCGCTATGCCGATATATTGCTCATTTATGCAGAAGCTGCCAGTCAAGCCGCCAACGGGCCTACTGCGGCTGCCTTGGAAGCGCTCAACCAAGTGCATCGTCGCGCTTACGGCTTGGTTCCTACCACTACTTCAGCGATTGACTTCAAGCTGGCTGACTACAATGCCAACTCCTTTTTGGACTTGGTGATCAAAGAACGCGGCTATGAGTTTCAATACGAAGGCAAACGTTGGCTAGAACTCAAGCGTACGGGCAAAGCACAACAAATCATCATGGCCACTAAAAGCAAAACCATTGCTGATAAAACTTATTTATGGCCTATTGCGGTATCCGAACTGGGTTATAACACGGCCATCGATCCCGTAAAAGACCAAAATCCAGGTTATTAGGTCATAAATTTAATCCCTCACACTCAAAGCATTGAAATCATGAATTCCAACGATAATTTTGAATCATTATCCCCCATGTTTAATCTCAATCGCCGTAAGTTTTTACGATCGGCTATTGTCAGTACAAGTGTCGCTACTTTACTTTCGCAGGAAACAGAGGCAGCATCCCCAGAAGCTAATACATTTAAAGAACCCGCACAAAACTTACCTATCAAAGATGAAGTAGATGTGATGGTTTGTGGGGCGGGGCCTGCGGGCGTATCAGCGGCTATCACTGCTGCAAGGGCGGGTGCCAAAACCCAGCTTATCGAAATTCACGGTTGTTTAGGCGGTGTATGGACGGCAGGGCTTCTTACTTATATCTTTGATTTTAATAAACCTGGCTTGACCAAAGAAATCAAGGCTAAACTCGACGAAAGAGATGCTCGCCGTAACAAAATCGCCGATCAGTTTGTGTATCATCCCGACGAAATGAAGCTGCTTTTGGAAGAAATGTGTCAAGAAGCGGGGGTGAAGTTTTTATTGCATACGCGAGTAGCGGCCGCTTATCGAGATAAAAAACGCCTCACCACCGCCATTACAGAATCAAAGTCGGGACGAGAGGCATGGAAGGCCAAAGTGTTTATTGATGCGACTGGAGACGGTGATCTTGGTGCGCAAGCGGGTAACGCTTGGGAAATTGGAAAAGGCGGTGATACTTGTCCCTGTCAGCCTCTGACTCTCAATGTCTTGGCAGTAGTAAAAGACCCCGCTGCACTCAAACAATACATTTCATTTTATACCAACGAAGGAGAACGGGCTAATTGGCACGTGCCTGCTGTCAATGCTTTCGCGAAAGAAATCAAACGGGCTGGTATCACACCTTCTTATGGAATGCCTACGTTGTTTCTGATTCGTGAAAATTTGGTAATGATTATGGTCAATCATGAGTATAATATCAAAGCATTTGACGCTACCGAAATCACCGACGCTACTGTACGCGCCCGCGCTGAGGTATATAATATCGTAAGAGGACTCAACAAACTAGGTGGCCCTTGGGAAGGAATGCAAATTGTGGCTACGCCCGAGCAAATAGGTATCCGTGACGGGCGTCGGATTCAGGGGCGTTATACTGTTACGAAAGAAGATTTGGTAGTGGGGGCTCGTCATACCGACGCTGTCACACGCCCTACTTTTGGGGTGGATATTCATGCTACTGATCGAAAAACCAATGAAGTAGAAACCATTTCGCGCGGAGGTATCAAGATGATTCCTTATGATATTCCATTACGAGCGCTCATTGCCAAAGATGTCGATGGGCTTATGATGGCGGGGCGCTGTATCAGCGGCGATTTTACCGCCCATGCCAGTTACCGTGTTACGGGCAATGCCGTTGCAATGGGTGAGGCAGCTGGGGCAGTAGCTGCCTTAGCTGCTAAAAGCAATAAGCTCCCCCACGAAATTGACTGGAGTGATGCGGCTCAGTTGCTGCATCAACTTGGAATGCGTAGTTAAGTAAAGGGCTAAAAAAAGTAAATGGTCTTTTAATCAATGACGCGTATGTTGAACAACAGTTAGTTGTCTTTGAAACCAAGCGAAAGTAAAACTCGGCATCCGCCTACTTCTAATGGAAAGTTACCTCGCGCTGCTATGAAATTATTCAATCGTTGGTTTATTCCTTTGGTAGTGAGCGTATTTGCTTTCTTTTCGTTTAAGCAGGGTTCTTCTACATCGCGACCCAACATCATCTTTCTCCTCACCGACGACCACCGATGGAACGCCTTGGGGGCGATGGGAAATCGAATGATTAAAACACCTCACTTAGATCAACTTGCCGCGCGCGGCGTTCTTTTCAAAAAGGCGTATGTAACGACGTCCATTTGCTGCGTGAGTCGGGCGAGTATTTTGAGTGGGCAATACATGTCGAGGCACAAAATCGAAGATTTTAATACCAGTTTTAAGCCCGCAGCCTTTGCCAATACTTACCCAATGTTGTTGAAAAAAGCAGGGTATCAAATCGGTTTTATTGGCAAATACGGCGTTGGAGAACCCAAAGCGCAGCCGAGCAATGTCTTCGATTTTTGGGCGGGTTCGGAAAAACCGCAACCCGATTACGAAATGAAGGACGCACAAGGCAATTTTATTCACCATACCGATAAAGTCAACAACGACATTCAGCAGTTTTTGGCGCAAACCCAACCCGAGGCACCGTTTTGTCTGTCGGTGAGTTTTAAAGCGCCGCACATTCAGGACGGCGATCCGCGCCCGTTTATCGTTCAAGAGCGATACAAACCGATGTACGCCAGCGATTCGATTCCTGAACCCGAAAAAGCCGACCCGAAGTACTGGCAATCGTTCCCCGATTTTTTCCGAACCGATAAGAACATCGCCCGCGAGCGCTGGTATTTTCAGTTTGACGGAAACCGAATGTATCAAGAAAGCGTACGGCAGTATTATCGTTTGATTAGCGGCGTGGACGAAGTCGTTGGAAACATGATGAAAACCTTGCAAGACAAAGGTTTAGATTCCAATACCGTGATTATTTTTATGGGTGATAATGGCTATTATTTGGGTGAATACGGGATGTCGGGAAAATGGTTTGGACACGAAGAGTCGATTCGGGTGCCGCTCATTATGTACGACCCCCGTACTCCTCAGCTTCGTAAAAAGACCTCCAACCAATTGGCGCTTAATATCGACATTGCCCCAACGATTTTACAATTGGCGGGAGTGAAAGTGCCTGCGGAAATGCAAGGTGTGAACTTGGCGGAACTTGTGAAAAAGCCAAAACAACTCGCCAGAAACGCATTTTTCTACGAGCACACGTTTCTGGGTTCGCCTCGTCTGCCCAAGGTGGAAGGCGTGGTACGCAACGACCTGAAATACATGAAGTACATTGAGCACAATTACGAAGAACTCTACGACCTCCGCAACGACCCCGATGAGAAAATCAATCGAGCCAAGGACGTAAACTACCTTTCTCAACTCGAAACCATGCGCACTCAGTACCAAACGTGGAAACAAAAAGTGCGTTGATAATTGATGGGTAGGGTAGTGAAGGATAGTTGTGGGTAGTATTTCTTTCAACTTTGCCCGTAGTAGTAGTGAAAACCCTTAACTGATATGTTTCAACGATTTTTTTCCTTGGCAGTTGCCCTGCTGTTGGGCGTTAGCGTGTATGCACAAAGCGACCTCAAGGCCGTTTATTTACGGTGCGAATACAAAATCAATCCCGTGACGGACGTGCTTCAACCGCGTTTGAGCTGGGAACTAACCTCGGCCGTCACTAGTCAATACCAAACGGGGTATCAAATTTTGGTGGCGACTTCGGTGGCGCTGTTGGAAGAAGGGAAAGCAGACGTGTGGGATAGTAAAAAAGTGACAGGAGAGACCACTTCTCAAATTGAATACGCGGGTAAGCCGCTGGAATCGCGCCAAATCTGCTATTGGAAAGTAAGGAGTTGGGATAAAAAAAATGGGGCTGGCCCGTGGAGCGAACCCGCTAGGTGGGAAATGGGTTTGCTGCAAAAAAACGACTGGAAAGCCAGTTTTATCGGGCTTAACCTGAACCATTTAGGAAAGGGAAAAGAATACCACCTACCGCCCGCTCCGTTTCTTCGCAAAGAGATTGATGTAAAAGGCCCCATCAAAAAAGCACGACTGTACGTGACGGCGCTTGGTTTGTACGAATTTCAAATCAACGGGCGTAAAATCGGGAATGATTACCTCACTCCAGGCTGGACCGACTACAACAAACGCCTTTATTACCAAACATTTGACGTAAGTAAAGACCTGAAACTTGGCAAAAATGCCTTGGGCTCTATCCTTTCTTACGGGTGGTATGCGGGTTATTTGGGGTATGCGTTGTTGGTGGGAAATTCCGTTGTCAAAAACTTTTATGGCGATGTACCCGCGCTGAAAGCACAGGTGGAAATTGAATACACCAACGGCCAAAAAGAAACGATTGCGACTGATAATACGTGGAAAGCGAACTATGGCCCCATTGTGGAGTCGGATATTCTGAACGGTGAAGTATATGATGCCAACAAAGAGCTAACGGGCTGGAATCAAACGGGATACAATGAGACCGCTTGGAAAAAAGTGATGACAATTTCGGAGAAAGCCGAGCGTCTATTTCAATCTTTCCCAGGTGACCCTGTGCGGGAAGTAGCCCGCTTAACGCCCAAAAATATCAAACAGATTGGGACGAAGGCGTATTTGATTGACATGGGGCAAAACTTTGCGGGCATCATCAAGGTGCGTTTCAAAGCAGCCAAAGGCGATTCTATTCTTTTTCGGTTTGGCGAAATGCTGTATCCCGACGGCAAGCTCATGACCGAAAACCTCCGAAAGGCACGCGGGACTGATTTGTACATTGCCAAAGGCGACCCCAACGGTGAAATCTACGAGCCCCGTTTTACGTACCATGGGTTTCAGTACGTGCAAGTCGAAGGGCTACAAAATGGCCTCGGAATGCAGGATATTTTGGGCCTTGTGCTGTCGTCGGCTAGCCCCCAAGTAGGAACATTTGAAACTGACAATGCTTTTGTGAATCAATTGTATCATAATATTATTTGGACGCAGCAGTCTAATTATCTGGAAGTTCCGACCGATTGTCCGCAGCGTGATGAACGTTTGGGCTGGACGGGCGATGCCCAAGCGTACGTAAAAAGTGCTACGCTCAACAACGACATTGCGGCTTTTGGGACAAAATGGGTGGCGGATCTCAACGATGCCCAACTCCCCAACGGCGCCTATCCGCTGTACGCCCCTGCGCCGTCGGTTCGCAAAACTGACACCTATTCACCTGGCTGGATGGAGGCGGGGATTGTGTATCCGTACCAAATTTTTCGCTCCTACGGCGACACCCGAATCATCAAAACGCACTGGTCAGAAATGAAGAAATTCATGCAGTTTTTGGAAACAAAAAGCAAAGGCGAGTACGTGTTTAAGGAAACGGCTTTTGCCGAAGTCGATCCCAAAGGTGGTTTTGGCGATTGGTTGAGTGTGGGCAAAAAAACGCCGCCAGATATGCTGGCTACGATGTATTACGCGTACTCCGCCCAATTGATGCAGGAAATGGCCTTGGCCATTGGCGACGAAAAAGAAGCGAGCCATTTTAGGGAAATAAATACCAAAGTGAAGGCTGCTTTTCTCAAACATTACACCAATGCCGAAGGGCGATTTATTTGTAACGCCGCAGCGTACGGCGACGGTCGGGGCTACGTTGACGGCGAGCAAGGGTTTGAGGGGCATACCCAAACGGCCTATGCCAACGCGATTTTTATGAATCTTTTGGACAGTACCCACACCCTCAAAGCGGCCAAATGGCTGAATGAATTGGTGGTCAAAAACGGCAATAAACTCACCACGGGTTTTTTGGGCGTGCGGCCTATGTTGCCAGTGCTTTCAAACACAGGCTACAGTGAAACGGCCTATAAGTTGTTGTTCCAAAAAGAATATCCTTCGTGGGGTTTTGAGATTCAAAACGGCGCCAATACGATTTGGGAACGTTGGAACAGTTTCACCAAAGAAGGTGGTTTTCCCGCAGGAATGAACTCATTTAATCACTACGCGTTCGGTTCTATTTGCGAATGGATGTTTGAAAACATGGCGGGGATTAAAGAGACGTCGCCTGGGTTTAAGACGTTCCTCATCCAACCCGAACCGATGAACGCCACTATCAATTCGCTGAAAGCTACGCACCGTTCGGTGTATGGTAGCATTACCTCGGCTTGGCAGAAAAAGGGCGACCTAATTACGATGACCATTGAAGTGCCTGTTAACACCACGGCGACGATTTGCTTGCCGCCAACGCCAACCAATAACATTACTTTCAACGGGAAAGCACTGGTGGCCTCTACTGTTAAGCCCAAGTGGATTAATCGCCGTGAGCGAAATACGGTGACGGTTGGCTCGGGGAAATACGTGTTGAGTTACAAAAAATCGGCTTTGTCAGGGTTTTAAACGCCTCCTTACATGAAAACGTTTGTCTGTTTTTTCCTTAGTTTTTTATGCGTTGAGGTTTGTTTGGCCCAGCGTCCTGCCCAGCCGCCGATGTCTCAGGAGCAGTTTACACCCGAAAAACTAGGCTATTCCCTGTTTTGGGAAGATAATTTTAATGGGAATCAACTGGATGCTAAAAAATGGGCGGTAAGGGGAGTAGGGCCGCGCGCCTTAGGCTACGTGTCGCCCGAAGCGGTGGAAGTGAAGGACGGTTTTTTGAAATTGCACGCTATCCAAAAAGGAGACAGTATTCTGATTGGGGCGGTGGGTACGCAGGGGAAACTGATAACCAAATACGGCTATTTTGAATGTCGGGCGCAGTTGCAGAAATCGCCAGGCGTGTGGGCAGCGTTCTGGATTCAGTCGCCTGACATATCCAAGGGTGAAGACCCCGCCGTTTATGGAGCTGAAATAGATATTTTTGAATTCTTCAAAAAACTGGGTGTGGATATTGTCTCCCATAATGTACATTGGGCGTATGGCCCCAACCAAAAAAGTACGCGCGGAATGCAAAGTTACCTCAAAGGAGTAAGCGAAGGATTCCACACTTTTGCGTTGGAATGGACGCCCGACAAATACGCCTTTTTTATTGATGGGTACAAGTTTTATGAAGTAACCATCGGGATTTCACGGATGGAAGAATACCTGATTTTAAGCATGGAACTTCCCTCGGAAAAGAAAGATTTACAATACACTGTTTACCCCGACGTATTTTTGGTGGATTACGTGAGGGTGTATAAAAAGTAGGTATTCTGTTGGTTATTGGTCTTTTGAATCGACGTGCAAAACGTGTAAAAAACGGTGCACAAAAGGGGCGAACAGAACCGAAGTTGCTGATAAAAAGGTGATTCCGCTAAAAAGTGCGTAGAAAGACGCAAAAACTTTGGCTACGTCCGAATGAAGCGTATCAACGGGACCCATGCCTCCTAAAATCATCGCCGCATTATAAAACGAATCTACCCAGCCCATGTGCGGGTCGGTGAGGTAGCGGTAGCCCAGTGCGCCAATCAACCACGAAATTCCAATCATTCCGACTGCTACGGCAGCATATTTGATAACTCGACGTTGAAAACGAGGTTGAGAGATGACTTTTTGGCTGTGGTGTTCAAACATAGTTTCTTATTTTTGGGGTAATAATACTTCATAACACGCCATGAAAATACAAGTATTCATTATTCTTTTTGGGGCCTTATCCTGTTTGAGCTGTACCGAAGAATGCGGTGTGACGTCGGAACCTACGCTGTCTATTCAATTTAATTGGCGGAGTGCCAAACCTATTTTTACTAAAATTAGGGTAGTTGGCGCTACAAAAGAAATTTCTCCCCAAGGCATAAAGTCCTCCACGGAAGCAGCTTATGGAGATTTGCATTTGCCACTAAACCTAAACGAATCGCAAACAACCTATATTTTTGAACAACAAGGGCGTACTGACACGCTCACGGTGTTTTATACAACCAATATACAGAATTTTAGACGATGCGGTTACGTATTGGAAATAGCCAAACCAACGACTGGGCGCACCATTTTATCGAGTTTCAAAAGGGCAGAAGTACAGTATAATGGGTATTATGCAAGTTACCAAAGCGGTACAGGAGGGGGAATAAACGTTCAAATTGCAGAACTATGAAACAGCTAATGACTTATTTCTTGCTAAGCTTTTCATGGTTGGCAGGAGCCCAGCAACAGCCATTACGAATTCAGGCTATTGGGATAGATGGGTTTAAAAATATTCCTTTTATGACTTTTTCTCAAAGCGAAACAGTAATAAGTGGTTTGGTGACGAACGAAAAGGCGCGTCTTTATAATCCTAGAATTGGAGAAGTGTATGTGCAGTTGGGGCGCGCAAATACTTCTAAATTGATAACGCTGGGGCTAGGATACGCTTCGTTAGAACATCTACAAGCCCAACGCCTTCAACAACGGATAACGGGGATTTATCTTAAACTTGGCAGAGAACATCATAGTGCTACTAGACATGGGGCCGTGAGTTTCTTTTGGGGATATTACCTTACCCTGTCTCGCACCAAAGCAGAAGGAAACATCGTACTTGACGGCGAGTATTTTCCAAGTTATACCACGGCTGTTCCCTCAAAAGCTGGGGGGGAAGCAGGGGTAGATTTTACTTTAGGAGCGCAATTCTTACTATTTAAACGCCTACAAACACGATTATTGGCACGCAATGCGATGGCTATTTCAGCGTTTGGGAATCGAAATTATCCCTACCTGCCAGGCCAAGGATTGCGGTTGTCTAATGGTTTAGTAACGGGCACGGGCGGGGCAACAGTCCAATTGTTCTATCTCCTTGGGTCGCGATAAAATAAAGTGCTCACAAATTGATTTTTTGTTTTCGATTCAAAAACCGAAATTTGTACTAATTACCATTAACATAAATAAAAATGCTTTCTCGCCGCCAAGAACGCGAACAAATCAAAAAATCCCTCGGCTTTCGTATTTGGAGCGTTGCTTTTACCATTTTTTACCCATTTATTTCGCTTTTTACGTGGATATTTACGGGGATTGTTCTGCTATTTTCGGGGCTTTCTCGCGGGTTAGTGTGGGTGTTGAAGGGAGGTCGTAGCATCTAATGACCAACTATGTGGTGGAGCTGCTGGAAGCAAAAGTAGCTCAGTACAACCAGCCCAATTTTATCCCCAACGACCCCATTAGTATTCCGCATCAGTTTTCGAAGTTACAAGACATCGAAATCATGGGTTTTTGGGCGGCAGTTTTGGCGTGGGGACAGCGTAAAACGATTATCAACAAATGCCAAGAGTTGATTCAACTCATGGACGGTGCTCCTTACGATTTTGTTCGTAATCATACCGAATCAGACCTAAAACGGTTTCTCAACTTCAAACATCGGACGTTCAACGCCACCGATACGCTCTATTTTCTTCATTTTTTTAAGCACTTTTACCAACATCATCACTCGCTAGAAGAAGCGTTTGTACACGCCCTTCCCGTAGAGGCGCTGCACGTAGAAAAGGGCCTTGCAGGCTTCCATGAGTTGTTTTTTAGCCTCGAAGATTTTCCAGAACGTACCCGTAAACACATTGCCACACCCGTACGAAAATCATCGTGTAAGCGGCTGAATATGTTTTTGCGCTGGATGGTGCGCAAAGACGACAAAGGAGTTGATTTTGGCCTTTGGAATGCCCTGAAACCTTCGCAATTGATATGCCCGTGCGATGTACACGTAGATCGGGTAGCGCGTAAGTTGGGACTTATTCAGCGTCCCACCACCGACTGGCAAACGGCCCTAGAACTCACCGAAAACCTCAAACAACTCGATCCCAACGACCCCGTTAAGTACGATTTTGCCCTGTTTGGGCTCGGTGTAGAGGGGGAAATGTGAGAAGTTAAGCCATAAACTCAAACACAACCGCCTCTTCATGCCCTTCAAAGATGGTTGGTACTTGCTTCATGCCCGCTTTTTCTAATACGTGCCGTGAACTATGATGATTAGGATGGATGAAGGCGATGATGGGGCGTCCAGCAAAATTCGTTTGGAGGTGTTCGATAGATGTGCGAGTCACTTCGGTGGCGTAGCCTTTGCCCCAAGCTTCGGGCACAAACCCGTATCCTACTTCGAGGGCATCGGTATTTTCTACGTGTTTGATTTTGACAAGTCCTACAAACGTTCCACTTTCTTTTTCGTAACAAGCACATAATCCTAGTCCTTCGTTTTCCGAGGCATAAACGAGTTCATTGGCGATGCGCTGGTGGCTATGCGAAATGTCAGCCGCAGGGGTACGGATGAATCGCATAACATCGGCATCCCCTTCGATTCGGAATAAGTCAGCAGCGTCTTCGGGTCGGAAAATGCGGAAATACAGGCGTGGAGTTTCGAGGTAAAGCATAATGAGCGCATTTTGGAGCAAAATTAGGCTTATGACGGTAATTTCACAGTAAATACCTAACTTGTTTTCTTTTAAACATACTATTTTCCTAGTAAATAAAGACTGACTTGGTAGAAATTAAATACCTTGTTTGAAAAGTAGTATGATATTTTTTATCCCGCAGATAAATGCAGATTAAAATTCAACGCGGATTGGCGCAGATAATCTCATTAGCCGAATTACTCACCCAAAATCTGCGGTTATCTGCGGTGTTAGAATCAGCGTAAATCTGCGGGTAAATTATAAAGAAACTTAATAAACAACCTATTAAAAGCAAACCAATTAAAAATCAATCGACTATTTGCGCACTAAGACTCCACACGCATGAACAAGCCATCAGTTTTAAATGAAATCACAAAAGAGGAAGCAGGGTCTTCAAAAGTAGATGTTTCTATTGCTTTTTATGGAAAGCCGCACCACACAATCATTGCCATAAAAAGCCTGATAGAGCACTGTGGGGAGCATATTGATACAATATATCTTGCTAGGGAGCGAGTTCAGCCTCATAATGACTACATTGGTATTTATAAAGTGATTGATTACTTCCGAAACACAGGGGTAAACTTATCCGTGTACTATCCGCGTTATTTTATTCCCGTTGGCTTGAGCGATTATGAGCGAACAAAATCTGATTCGCGGTTTCGGCACAGTATCATGTTTCAGTACCCACTTGAAATAACAGATAAAGAGTATTTAGTTGTGATGCACAACGATATGTTATTTCATAAAAATATTGTGGGGGAGATGATTAAGCTAATAAAAGAATCGCCACAACATACTATCGGAGTAGGTTCGGTTGGCCAATGTTGGAGCTGTCCAGCAGGGCCTAATTGGGGAAATAAATGCAACAGCAATCGCTATGAAGACTATGTGCCTTCGCTAGAGGAAGCCATTGAGCTCACCGAAAAGTACGAAACACCACGCCGTGACATACAGTTGAAAGTTTTGAAAGAAGGAAGGGTTCACTTGCTCCCAGAATGCCGACTTAATGAGTATTGTGCGTTGATTGACGTTCAAAAATACCGCAAAGAAACACTTCCTCACGGGGATTTAGGTTGTTATGGAGGGTCATGGGGAGGCGTTGATTTAGGGACTGTTTGGAGCCACGAAATTTACAAAAGAGGGTACAAATTCATCGCTTTTCCCATTGATGATTATGCAAACCATTCGCCCTTTGATAGCTCAGGAAGCGGAACAAAATCCAAAACGCATTTTGAGGTTTACCAAGATGCGGAGCAAAATGCAAAAAAATACCTCGAAGAAAATTATGGGCCACTTCAAAAAAGCCTCTACATCACTTGGGCATTTGGCCTAGATACCGTAAAGCGGGCTGCTTGGCGGTTGGCGATTGCTGTATATGTATTTATAAAGAAGTTTACGAAGAAAAACTAGCCCATCGACGTGTACCAACCTACGCCATGGGCCGATTTTTGAGTTGATTCGATTTCTCTTTGAACTCAGTAGGAGAGAGGTTTTTCTTTTTCTTAAAAATACGGCAGAAGTACGAAAAGCTATTGAAACCACTGGCCATAAAAGCTTCTTTGACGCTCATTTTAGGGTCACGAAGCAGACTTTCTGCCAATTTTAGACGCTCTTCGATGATAAAATCAATGGGAGTAGAACCCGTCTCGTGCTTAAACGTACGGTAAAAATTTGACTCACTCATGTAGGCTTTTTCACTCAGCAACTCAATGGTGAGGTCTTCGGTGATATTTTCCCGAATAAAATTGAGCACAAACGAAATACGGTCGTTGTTGGGTTGGGTGTAAGACTTTTTAAGGTAAATACTCTTCGATTCAGTTTGTAAAATGCGGATGATAAGCTCTTGCAGCAGCATATCGGCAAAAATATCTTTAGAGGGGTGGTTTTCGGTGAAAATAAAAATAAGTCGTTGCAGGATTTGGTTGATGGCAATGTCGTTGGTAAAATGATAATTATAATCGGTCATGCTCCATTCCTTCCCATTTTGTTTCAGCCCACGTTCATTGAGCAAATTCACGGCCTGTTGGAGTTTGGCTTCGTTGAAGGCCAACGCTAGGCATTGCGTAGGATTTTGTTCGGAGGCTTCGGGAAAATCAATACACATCAATTCGTTAGAGGGTAAAATCACCGATTCGCCAGGTAAAAACCCAAACGAAGGCGTATTCTGAAGGTGCATAATTTTTTTGCCCCGTATCATACTTGCCAACACAGGCTCATGAAACTGCAACATCACTTGCGCGGCCTTTTGGTGCGTCTCAAAAATGTTGAGTTCGGCATTGTTAAGCGTATGCAGGGTACGATTTTCTACCAACGTTTCGAGGCGGCGGTTTTGGTAATGCAAAGGATTTAACTCAACCATGGGTATCTATTGCTAAAGAATTTGTTGTATTAATTCTTAAAATCATACTAAAAGTACGTCAAAAACGCATACAATGGTAGTATTGTACAACAGTTGATAGAATAGTGCAATCAGTTGATAGGATAGGGAAAATGGTAAGCAGGATAAGTCAATTAAATGTGATTTTTTGAAGGTTGTTTTGTGCAAAATCTTTTTGAAACACAAAGCCCTTAAACGATGTCAACTGTAATCACACAACAAAACAACTTGGTGGCGAAGCCCATCTTTAAAACGCACTACGATAACTTCATTGGCGGCCAGTGGGTAAGTCCTGTTAAAGGCGAATATTTTGAAACCACCTCGCCCGTTGACGGACAGGTATTTACCAAAGTAGCCCGTTCGACCGAAGAGGACATTAACCTTGCTTTGGATGCCGCTTGGGCTGCCGCTCCGCAGTGGAATAACAGCTCGGTGACGACGAGAAGCAACATTTTGTTAAAAATTGCGGATGCGATGGAGGCAAACTTGGAACTGTTGGCAAGTGTAGAAACGTGGGACAACGGTAAGCCAATTCGAGAAACCAAAGCGGCTGATTTACCTTTGGCGATTGATCACTTTCGTTATTTTGCGGGCGTTATTCGGGCCGAAGAAGGCTCGGCTTCAGAATTGGATTCTAATACGTTATCACTGATTGTGCACGAACCGCTTGGCGTGGTTGGGCAAATCATTCCTTGGAATTTTCCGTTGTTGATGGCCGCTTGGAAAATTGCGCCTGCTTTGGCCGCAGGAAACTGCGTGGTGTTGAAGCCTGCCGAACAAACGCCCGTGGGAATCATGGTGTTGGCCGAATTGATTCAAGATTTGTTGCCAGCGGGTGTACTGAACATTGTCAACGGCTTTGGCATTGAAGCAGGTAAGCCATTGGCATCCAGCCCTCGTATCAATAAAATTGCGTTTACGGGCGAGACCACAACGGGGCAGCTGATTATGCAGTATGCTTCCAAAAATATCATTCCTGTTACGCTCGAATTGGGTGGAAAATCGCCCAATATTTTCTTCAAAAGCATCATGGATGCCGACGACGAGTTCTTCGATAAGTGCTTGGAAGGAGCAACGATGTTTGCCCTCAACCAAGGCGAAGTATGTACGTGTCCGTCGCGTATTTTGGTGGATGAATCTATCTATGATGCCTTTATTGAGCGCGTAGTTGAGCGCATTAACGCCATTAAACTAGGTCACCCACTCGACCCAAGTACGATGATGGGGGCACAGGCATCGAATGACCAATACCAAAAGATTTTGCACTACATCGACCTCGGTAAAGAAGAAGGTGCAGAGTTGTTGGCGGGTGGTGGCGCTGCTTACAACGAAGGACTTGAAGGTGGGTATTATATTAAGCCAACGTTGTTTAAAGGCAACAACAAAATGCGCATTTTCCAAGAAGAAATCTTTGGGCCAGTGGTGTGTGTAGCCACCTTCAAAACGGAAGAGGAAGCTATTGAAATTGCCAATGATACACTTTATGGCCTCGGTGCAGGGGTATGGACGCGCGACACGCACCAAGCGTATAAAGTGGCTCGTGCCGTACAAGCGGGTCGTGTGTGGGTCAACTGCTATCACGCATATCCAGCACATGCGCCATTTGGTGGCTACAAGAAATCAGGCATTGGCCGTGAGACGCACAAGATGATGTTGAACCATTATCGTCAGGCTAAAAACATGTTGATTTCGTATGATAAGAACAAGTTAGGATTCTTTTAGGCATGTCTAGAATCGCAATAACGGCGGCGGCGGAGCGGGTCATTGACACGCTCCGCGCCAAGTACGGTGCGTTGATGTTTCACCAAAGTGGCGGTTGCTGCGATGGCTCAGCTCCGATGTGTTTTGAGGTGGGGGAGTTGATGTTGAACGAAACCGATATAAAACTAGGCGAAATTCACGGCCGCGATTTTTACATGTCGCGCGACCAGTTTGAGTACTGGAAACACACGCACTTGACCCTCGACGTAGTACCAGGACGAGGGGCTAGTTTTTCGTTGGAAATACCAATGGGGGTGCGTTTTATTATTAAATCGAGGTTATTACAACCTCACGAGGTAGGTTCTTGAAACCTATGAGGTTTGAATTCGGTTGCGTTCAAACCTCATAGGTTTTTTTGTTTAAGATTTCTGAAACCTATGAGGTTTTAGTTCGGGTGTTTTCAAACCTCATAGGTTTTGAAGTATTTCCAAACCCAATGGGCAATAGGTACCGCAACGATGACGCCAACGGCATCGGCCAAGGCATCGTACAAATCGAAGGTGCGGCCAATGGGCATAATGTACTGCCAAACTTCAATAAATAAGCCATACAGACTTCCACCAATAATGACCCACCAAGGGTTAGGTTTGGCCCAATACCAAAGCGCACCTAATATTCCAAATGCCCCAAAATGGTGAAGTTTGTCAGAACCCATTCCATCGGGCATTTCTTGGCGTGGAATAGAGCAAAGCCCCAAAATAACCACCGTCCAAACGATGGCTATATGGGGCTTTGATAGTATGTTTCGAATCGCTTGAATCATTGATTCTACAAATGCTTCAACAACTCTGCGCCCATGGCGTCGGTGCCGAGGATTTTGTCGGCAGGAGTTTCGCTGTTAGCGATGTCGCGCGTGCGGAAACCGTCTTTCAATACTTTGTCAACTGCGGCGATGATAGCATCTGCTTCGGCTTTTAGGCCAAACGAAATATCCAACAACAACGCTGCCGAGAGTACAGAAGCCAACGGATTGGCTACGCCTTTGCCCGTGATGTCGTGTGCCGAACCGTGAATAGGCTCATAAACACCCGTGCTGTCGCCTACCGAGGCTGAGGCCAACATACCCATTGAGCCTGCGATTTGGCTGGCTTCGTCGGTCAAAATATCCCCGAAAAGGTTACCCGTTACCACTACGTCAAAACGACGTGGGTCTTTGATGAGCAACATCGCAGCGGCGTCAATGAATTGGTGCTCTACTTCAACATCAGGATATTCTGGGGCGATTTTTTGAATCACTTCGCGCCACAAACGGCTCGATTCCAGTACGTTGGCTTTGTCAACCGACATCAATTTTTTACTACGCGTACGAGCCGCTTCAAATGCCTTGCGAGCAATCCGCTCTACTTCGTACTTGCTATAAATCATGGTGTCGTAAGCCGTGTTGCCGTCGTCGAGACGCTCACGTTTTCCAAAATACACGTCACCCGTCAATTCGCGGAAGAAAAGGATATCGCTGCCTTTAAGGATTTCAGGTTTGATACTTGAGGCTTCCAACAACTCGTCGAACAACTTGATAGGACGAAGGTTGGCGTACAAACCAAGTTCTTTCCGCATTTTCAACAGACCTTGTTCTGGGCGTACTTTGGCCGAAGGGTCGTTGTCGTATTTTGGGTGACCTACGGCGCCAAACAAGATGGCGTCCGAAGCCCGCATCTTTACGAGCGTTTCTTCAGGAAGCGGGTCGCCCGTGGCTTCGATGGCTACGTGGCCGATGAGGGCTTCGTCGTAGGTAAATTCATGGCCGAATTTTTCGGCGATACGGTCTAGTACTTGTTTACCAACCGTGGTAACTTCTTGCCCGATTCCATCACCGGGTACGATAAGGATGTGTTTTTTTGCCATTTACTTAGTAAAAAATAAACCACAATGAGCACAAAGAATAGCACCGCAGCGGCGGGCCGTAAAGGCCTCAAAGAATGACTCGTTTGATTCCCTCTTTTAATCTTGCGACATTGAAGTTGATGAGTAAACCTAATTTAAAATGTCCCAAATGCATATAGGTTAGAATTTGGGCTAAATGAACATCGTTCAGGGTTTCTACTGCTTTAAGCTCTACCACGACGCTGTTTTCTACCAATAAATCAAGACGGTAACCACAGTCTAATTTGACTTCTTCAAAAACCAAAGGCATTGGCTTCTCTTTTTCAACCCATAGCCCTGATTGTTTGAGTTTATAAAAAAGACACTCTTTGTAAGCACTTTCCAGAAGTCCAGGCCCAAGTGCTTTGTGAACCTCTAAGGCGCACCCGACAATTTGGTAATCTATACTTTGTGAACTTTGTGCCATTCTTTGAGTCCTTTGTGGTTAATCAATTGTCTTCTAAAGCGAAATCAAGTTTAGCATTTTTTGAGTGGCTTTGATGGCCGAAACCGTTTGGTCAGAGTCTAAGCCTCGGGTCTTGAATTCTTTGGCGTTCCAGTTCCACGTAATGACCGTTTCGCAAAGGGCATCCGTCTTTCCACCCGTTGGGATACGGACGGCGTAGTCGGTCAGCAAAGGAAGTTCAAGGCTTTTCTTGGCATAAATTTTCTTCAACGCATTCATAAACGCATCGTACTGACCGTCGCCTTGGGCGCTTTCCTCAAACGTCTCATCCTCAATTTTGAGTTTGAGCGTGGCCGAGGGACGAAGGTCTTTGGAGTGCGTCAGAACATAATTGAGAATCTCAATCTTAAACTCAATCGCATTGGTGTCCAACACGTCCGAAATAATGTACGGCAGGTCTTCCTGCGTCACTACTTCTTTACGGTCGCCGAGTTCGATGATACGCTGCGTTACCTTTTTGAGGTCTTCGTCGGAAAGTTTAATGCCCAATTCGCGAAGGTTATTCTCGATATTGGCCTTGCCCGAGGTTTTACCCAACGCATACGAACGCTTCCGCCCGAAACGCTCAGGCATCAACTCGTTGAAATAGAGGTTGTTTTTCTTGTCGCCGTCGGCATGAATTCCCGCCGTTTGGGTAAACACATTGTCACCAACAATGGGCTTATTGGCAGGAATACGCAATCCCGAGAAGGTTTCAACGATTTTACTCACCGAAAACAAGGACTCTTCCACGACGCCCGTTTCCACTTCTGGCATAAAGTCTTTCAATACCGCAATGGCACTGGCCAACGGAGCATTGCCCGCACGCTCACCCATGCCGTTGACGGTCAAGTGCAGACCATGTGCCCCTGCCCGCACAGCCTCCATGACGTTGGCGATGCCGAGGTCATAGTCGTTGTGCGCGTGGAAATCGAAGTGATGATCGGGATAACGTTCCACAATTGACTTAATGTACGAATATGATTCGGCGGGTGTAAGTACGCCTAACGTATCGGGGAGCAATACCCGTAGAATCGGCTGAGTAGTTAGAAAATCAAGAAATTGAAATACATATTCGGGTGAATTACGCATTCCATTGCTCCAATCTTCGAGGTAAACATTGGCCGAAATCCCTTTCGATTGTGCCAATTCAATTACTTTTTGGATGTCGGCAAAATGCGCTTCGGGCGTTTTTTTGAGTTGGTGCGTCAAGTGATTAAGCGACCCTTTGGTAAGAAGGTTCATCACTTTAGCGCCCGACTCCAGCATCCAATCAATAGAAGCTTCGCCATCGACAAACGTAAGTACCTCTACCTTGTCGATGAAGCCATTTTCTTGTGCCCACTTCGTAATCTTTTGTACTGCTTTTAGCTCCCCTGCCGATACCCTAGCCGAAGCAATTTCAATACGATCTACTTTGACTTCCGTAAGGAGCAACTGCGCTAAAGCCAATTTCTCCGAAGCCGAAAAAGACACCCCGCTGGTTTGTTCACCGTCGCGGAGTGTCGTATCCATTATTTCAATGTATCTCATAAAAATTAGTACGGCCGAGCGGCTTCAAATACACCGATTTCCTCTTTCATGGCTTGTAGATAGTCGATATCGTCGTAGCCATTGATGAGGTTGTGTTTTTTATAGCCGTTGATGTCAAATGACTCCGAATCACCCGTCGAAATAATCGTGATGGTTTGCTCAGGAAGGTTGACCGTTAGCTCCGCGTTAGCATCTTTTTCGATGGCTTGGAAAATTTTATCCAAAAATTCAGGACTTACCGTTACTGGTAAAATCCCTACGTTGATGGCGTTGTTTTTGAAGATATCAGCAAAAAAGCTGGATACTACGCAACGGAATCCGTAATCGTAGATAGCCCAGGCCGCGTGCTCACGGCTCGAACCGCTTCCGAAGTTGCGGCCTCCTACTAAGATTTTACCGCTGTAAAGAGGATTGTTTAAAACGAAATCGGCCTTAGGCGTATCGTCGCCATTGTAGCGCCAATCGCGGAAAAGGTTATCGCCGAATCCCTTACGCTCAGTGGCTTTCAAGAAACGAGCAGGGATGATTTGGTCAGTGTCCACGTTTTCCAACGGAAGCGGCACTGCCGAACTGGTTAGTATGGTGAATTTATCGTATGCCATGATGAGTGATTATTAGACCCTTTGCAGGGTGACAAATACTGGGTGATAATGTATGCGCAATAGAACTACAAAAACTCCCGTGGGTCAGTGACTTTACCCGTAATAGCGGCGGCAGCGGCTACCAATGGGCTGGCCAACAAGGTACGTGCTCCTGGGCCTTGACGACCTTCGAAGTTACGGTTAGAGGTACTTACGGCATACTTGCCCGCAGGAATCTTGTCGTCGTTCATGGCCAAGCAAGCCGAGCACCCTGGTTGGCGCAATTGGAAGCCCGCGTCGGTCAAAATATCCAAAATACCTTCTTCTTGGATTTGGGCTTCTACAATGTGCGAACCTGGTACCAACCAAGCCGTTACATTGTCAGCTTTTTTACGACCTTTTACCACTGAGGCAAACGCGCGGAAGTCTTCAATACGGCCGTTGGTGCAACTTCCCAAGAAAACGAAATCAATGGCTTTGCCCAAAATACTTTCGTCTTCGGCAAATCCCATGTAGTTCAGTGACTTAGCGTAAGAAGCAGCTCCGTCAAGTACATCAGCAGCTTTCGGGATGTGTTTGGTAATGCCCGTTCCTAAACCAGGGTTGGTTCCGTAGGTGATTTGTGGCTCAATGTCGGCCGCATCGTAGGTGTATTCCAAGTCGAACCCAGCGCCTTCGTCGGTTTTGAGGGTTTGCCAGTACGCAACGGCGTTTTCCCATGCTTCGCCTTTTGGCGACTGCTCACGGCCATTGAGGTAAGCAAACGTTTTTTCGTCGGGGGCAATCATACCACCGCGCGCACCCATTTCAATCGACATGTTACACACCGTCATACGGCCTTCCATGCTCATGTTTTCAAACACGTCACCTGCATATTCTACGAAGTAACCCGTAGCACCACTGGCCGAAATTTGAGAAATGATGTACAATACTGCATCTTTAGGAAGGACACCTTTGCCCAATTGCCCATTGATGGTAATGCGCATTTTCTTTGGTTTTGGCTGCATGATACACTGCGACGCCAATACCATTTCTACTTCCGACGTACCGATACCGAACGCAATCGCTCCAAACGCTCCGTGGGTAGAAGTGTGCGAATCACCGCAAACAATCGTCATGCCAGGGAGGGTGATGCCATTTTCTGGCCCAACCACGTGTACGATACCATTTTTTTGGTGGCCCAAGCCCCAGTGCGAAATACCGTATTTGGCGGTGTTGGTTTCCAACGCCTTGAGCTGATTGGCCGAAAGTGGGTCAGCAACTGGCAAGTGTTGGTTGATGGTAGGGGTGTTGTGGTCGGCCGTAGCAAATGTACGGTTAGGGAACAACACGCCAATGCCTCTGCTTTCCAAGCCCAAAAATGCTACGGGGCTGGTTACTTCGTGAATAAAGTGGCGGTCGATGAACAATACATCGGGGCCATCTGCAATCTTGCGGACAACGTGCGCATCCCACACTTTGTCGAAGAGAGTTGTTGGTTGGTTTGACATTTTTTTATTTTTGTTTTCTTTTTACTCGTTTTATACCATTCTTATTTTGGTATTATTGGGCGTATTTAGCACTATTTGGGGCATTTAGCTGCGGCTTAACTTATTTTTATTTTTATTTTATTTTTTTTATGCCAAATGATACGTCCTATTTTTTTTGCCACCATTTACTTGCAATCGAGCGTCATTTACCATACGATAAACGGTTTTGGTGATATCTTCAATCATTACATCCTCCATACGCTTATGAATTTCACTGATTTTAGAGTTAGGATAAACGCGTAAGTCTTGAATAATGAGTGCTTCTAGTACATGAGGCTCAACCGTTTTTAGTGTAGGCTTTTGGTTAATCCTAGCAGCACTGATTATAGTAGGATTTATCAAAAACTCAGTACCCTTCCTTACCCCCCGACTTTCAATAATTTTTCCGTCTATCAGCTTTGAAGTGTATGCCCTAAGTCGTTCGTCATCGGATAGTTGAAGGGTTTTGGCTAATTGGGTCGCTAATATTTTTTGGTGGCGAGCTATCACCCCCAACGTCATGATTTCTCTTTGACGTAAAGGGTAATGGTTCAAAATAAAATCCATGACTTTTAATGATTCTGGGCTTTCGATTTGAGACATCAGCAACACTGACGTGGAGTCAAAATCACTTTCAATGACTGGGTAAGCTTTAGAATCACGTCCAAGGATTTCGTAGATTTTGTCATAACCTGAGCCTTCTCCCTCCATAAGCCCCAAATCATGAAGAACATTGATAAGGTAAGGATTTCTGCGTTGTTTCTTGTGAAGGATATTATCCTTTGTAACACCCAAAGGCAAGGCTCCTGGGCTGCTAATACTCATGCTATTGGGAGTAACTCGTACGGTTATATCATTAGAAATAACGAACGATTTGTGAGCAATGGCATTGACGAGTAGTTCTCGAACGATAACGGAATCATAAAATGCTACTTTTTTGCGAAACAATCCGTCAGGCAATTCGTATGAATATTTTAATTCGATGGCTTGTTTTTCTATTTCGAGAATTAACTCTTTCGGATTGAGGCTTGCATCATACCAATATTCTTTTCGTAACTTATTTTCCAAATCATCATAAACAATATATTCAACTGTAATGGGGTAGGTTAATCGACGACGTTGCGCAGGAGTACCTAGCCAAAGAATCCCTAAATTAGTAAGATAGCCTCCCTCAACAAAGTGATAGTGTTCAAGAATCTCAATATCGGTTTTCCCTTTTACTGACTCTTTGACTCTGTCTGATTTTCTAATATCGTTGACAAAAGAGCTGATATTTTGAGAAGGAATGTTATCAATTGGGATTGGATGAATGACTAATTCCCACTGAAAAGCATTCTTTTCAGCAGCGAGTCTAGTCAAATCGTTGCCTCCAACTGGCATACATTTATCGGCTATTCTGACAAATACTTTGCCCTTAGAAGTAACTGCAATTATTTGGTTACTTGGTAATACCTGAAATTGGAAATATTGTCCTCCGTTTGGATGCAATATAATTTCTGGATTAGCTAGCCCTACCCCTGAAGTAAGTGCTTGCAGACGTGAAACAGTGGCATTCACCAATTCTTGCGAAATTTTTTGCGCTTCGGGCGGCGTTTTTTCTTCGTCTTCGATTCCAATAAAAATGATTCCTCCTTGCGCATTTGCTAAACACACACAGGTCTCTGCCAAATCGGTTAAATCTGCTTTTGGACCATCTACTTTACGTAGACTTTTGTATTCTATTTTATTACTTTCGCTTAACACTTTAATAAACCCAAGACTAAATTGTAGGTAAAATACCTTGCTAGGTTTTTTACGTTACAAAATTGCAGGAATCTTCCCAAAGTGACATGACGCCCTTCGCTCAAACAATAGCGATTTTGGCTCAATTGTATTTTTTTGGCGTAAAACCGTATTTCTCCTTGTAGGCTTTGATAAAATGAGAAACACTCTCATAGCCAATTTCCATACTGACTTCAGACACGTTTTTGTTGGCGTTTTTGAGTAAAAAAGCGGCTTGTTCCAGGCGCTTTTGTTTAATCCAATGGGCAGGAGAGGCGTGAAATTGGGCTTCAAACTCGCGTTTAAATGCAGATAAACTTCGTCCCGAAAGATGGGCTAATTCGCTTATCGTCAGCGGCTTTAGGTAGTAGTTGTTGAGCAGGTATTCCAAGTCCGTTTTTTGCCCTTTGTAAATATTAAACAAAATGGTTTTGAGCTGATTGGAGCCGTCGATTTCCAACAAATGAAGCAGTAATTCCTGAAACTTGAGTCGTAAAAATTGATTCAAGTAGGGCGTTTGTGAGTTGAAGTAGGGAAAAAGGGAATCAATGAACTTCTCAAAAGCCGAAGAGGAGTGCAGCACTAAAATCGGTTGAGGGTTTTCGACGTCTGCTTTGTCGAACAACGTTTGGTTTTGGCTTACAAATTCTTTCAGTAGCTTTTCGTGAAAGAAAAAAACAAGGCTGCGGTAATCGCTTCCGATGGATTCGTTCATGGAATAGCAGCCCCGTTGGAAAAATAAAATTTGCCCCTTGCGAACGTGCAGGTCTTGGTTGGGAGAGATAAACTTCTTTTCTCCTTCAAGCACGACAACGACGGCATGTTCCTCAAAAAAAATTTCGTTACGCTCAGGGTAAACGTCGCTCCGATAGGCCACAAAAGTCGTGTCCTGAATTTTCAGAGACTGAAACTGTTGGGCGCTGATGGAAGAAGGGACGCGAAGCATGGGGGTGGCGGTTATCGGTTAATGGTTATCAGTTATCCGACGGAAACGCTCCTCCGCTTTTTAGAGCTTGGTATTCGTCGCCGATGGCTTTGTATTGGGATACCAAAAACTTCTGTAACTCTTCATTGAATACTTTTTTGTCGGTTTCCGAAAGAGAATCGTATAAGTCTTTCAATTCTTGGTTGATGGCCGCTTTCTCGGCTTCGTCGCGCGCATTGATGGCACGCACGTGGTATTTTCTAAAATCAAAGTTCATATCAAAAATTTAAATGAATCATTACTTACCCATAAGAATGGCAACCTTTAAAAGTAGGACAAGTCACGATATAAATATTGTCTTCATCCTGTTCGATGAGTATCGGAAAATGATGCGTTTTCATATCAGTTATTGGTTTTCAAATCAGAAACTCAAATAAATCAGGTTTATTGTTGATATACTCAAACTGAATATTGTGTTCGTTCATGCGGGTCAAAAGTGGCTCAAAATCTTCTTTGTGACGGAGTTCGATACCTACCAAAGCAGGACCTCGTTCGCGGGCGGTTTTTTTGGAATATTCAAAGTGGGCGATGTCGTCGTTGGGGCCAAGAACGTGGTTCAAAAACTCCTTAAAAGCCCCCGAGCGCTGCGGGAAGCGAATGATAAAGTAGTGTTTTAGTCCTTCGTAGAGGAGCGAACGTTCCTTGATTTCTTCAGTACGGGTGATGTCGTTGTTGCCACCCCCAATCAATAACACCACGTCTTTGCCTTTGATTTCGTCTTTGATTTGGTCAAGTGCTGCCACGGTAAGCGCCCCTGCTGGCTCAACGACGATGGCTTCTTCGTTGTACAGTTGTAAGATTGTGGAGCAAACTTTTCCCTCGGGAATGAGCAAAATATCGTCCAAATTTTTCCGACACACTTCAAAGGTGTGTTCTCCTGCGCGCTTCACGGCGGCACCGTCCACAAACTTATCAATGTTGTCGAGCGTGACGACATGCCCTTCTTTGATAGCCGTGTGCATCGTGGGAGAGCCTACGGGTTCGACGCCAATGAGCTTAGTGGCTGGGCTGAGTTGTTTAAAAACGGTGGTAACGCCTGAAGCCAAACCACCTCCACCAATGGCAAAAAGCAGGTAGTCAATTTTAAAATCGGCATCGCGGAAAATTTCCAAACCCACAGTCCCTTGGCCTTCCATCACCTGCACATCGTCAAACGGGTGAATGAACGTAGCGGCATGGGCTTCACAAAAGTGCTTAGCCGCGTGGTAAGCGTCGTCGTACGTATCGCCGTGGAGGACTACTTCAATCTGATTTTTACCAAATAGTTTTACCTGTTTTACCTTTTGAGCGGGTGTTGTGCTGGGCATAAAAATAGTGCCACGGACTTGCATTTTGTTGCAAGCGTAGGCGACTCCTTGCGCGTGGTTTCCTGCGCTGGCGCACACGACTCCTTTTTCGAGGGCTTCGGCCGACAAACTGGCCATTTTGTTGTACGCTCCCCTGATTTTGTACGAACGTACCACTTGCAAATCTTCGCGTTTGAAGTAAATATTGGCTTCATAGCGCTCCGAAAAGTTGAGATTTAGCTCCAAGTCGGTGTGTTTTACCACTTTACGGATGCGCTCGGCGGCTTGGAGTATGTTGTCAAACGTAGGAAAATCTGCGTTTTTGGACTTATGTTTGTCAGATGCAAGGCTCATAGAAACAGATGAAGTTGGGATAATTGCAAAATCCCCCGAAGTTACACAACTCGGGGGATTTTTTGAGGTTTAAAAAGTCGTGATTTTAGGCAGCCTCCAAGGTTCTGACATGGAGAATTTCGTTTTTAGATAAAGCATACAGCTGGTTCTCTTTTACAGTACATACTGCAATGGTATCGCCAACTGCGTTAAAAACTTCGCATATATAAGCATTGGGGAGATTCTCATCTCCTTCCAAAAACTCGACCAGCGTCACAACATCACCTTCTCTAAGCCCATATTTTGGGATGGAAGTGGAAAGTGCCGCTTGGGTGTATAGTTCAAATTTCATATTTCTAAACTTTTATCGGGAAAAAGCGTTATAAATTTCGTTTGCACTTTTCTTGTATCGTACAGCCAAACTGTCTTTACTTTTAAAGTTTGACCATTAGGGCCAAATAGCAATCCGCTTATATTATACTTTATGCCATATTCATCATCATCTTCAAATATAGGCTCTCCCTTCATAAAAAGCAAACGTAAATCTGCGGCTAATATTTCCCAATTTTCTATCGTATAACCTGCTTGATTTAAAAATTTTGACTTGTCGTCGCGGTCTTTATGAATTAATAAATAGTTTGTTAGTTTTTCTTGTGCAATAATTACATTGTCGAATAGTAAGTGTTGCATAGGTATTTAGGTGTAAAAAAACAGAAAGTGCCTTGTAAAAAACGAACAAGACACTTTCTGTAGAAGTTGCTAAGACTTAGTTGCGCTCAGGACGCAAGCTGCGAACGGCAGTACCTGCTTGCCACATTTCAGAATCGCGAAGCTCCGCCAATTCTACTTCGAGTTTCTCGCGGTAGTCTGGTTGTGAGTTACGAGTGATAGAGATGTTGGCTTGCTCGCCTGATTTTACTGAGTTGTATAACTGTTGGAACACAGGCTTAGTAGCTTCTTTGAAAGGCTTCCACCAGTCAAGCGCACCACGTTGAGCCGTAGTTGAGCAGTTAGCGTACATCCAGTCCATTCCGTTTTCAGCCACCAATGGCATCAACGACTGCGTCAATTCTTCTACTGTTTCGTTGAACGCTTCTGATGGAGAGTGGCCGTTTTCGCGCAATACTTCGTACTGAGCCGCAAAAATACCTTGGATAGCACCCATCAATGTTCCACGCTCCCCTGTCAGGTCAGACGTTACTTCGCGGTAGAAATCAGTTTCAAACAAATAACCTGAACCTACACCGATACCCATTGCGATA
The DNA here is from genome assembly GCF_057652295.1 of Runella sp. R5_40. Lineage (NCBI taxonomy): Bacteria > Pseudomonadati > Bacteroidota > Cytophagia > Cytophagales > Spirosomataceae > Runella > Runella sp. R5_40. Next base: position 62,525 of record NZ_JBYFCH010000025.1, read on the forward strand.
CACTTCGTACGGGCTTCGCCAGTAGCATTTTGGAACACCGCAAACGATGAGTTAAGACCTTTTCCTTCTACGAACAAACGGCGAAGTGAAGTACCTGAGCCTTTAGGAGCTACCAAGAATACGTCCACATCCGCTGGAGGAACGATACCTGTTTGGTCATTGTAAGTTACCCCGAATCCGTGCGAGAAATACAACGACTTACCAGCAGTCAAATATTTTTTAACGGTTGGCCACAATTCGATTTGGGCTGCATCCGATAACAAGAAACAAATGATTGTACCTTTTTCCAAGGCTTCTTCGATTTCGAAAAGTGTTTCGCCTGGTACCCAACCATCAGCGATTGCCTTGTCGTATGTTTTGCCTTTACGCTGACCAACGATAACGTTGAAGCCGTTGTCGCGCATGTTAAGGCCTTGGCCTGGACCCTGAACACCGTAACCGATTACCGCGATAGTTTCGTTTGCCAATACTTCACGAGCTTTCTCTAAAGGAAATTCTTCGCGGGTTACTACTTCTTCTACGGTCCCGCCGAAATTGATTTGTGCCATTGAATTGATTTGTTTATTTGGGTAATACAATAACTGTGGTTTTATTTCTTTTGTCAACTAAGTAGCAACGATACTCTCAAGGGAGTTGGACGCTACTTTTGGTAAAGGCATTTTCATCGTTGAAAATACCGTAATCCCGTAATGGGACAAACAATCAAAAATTAAAATAACAACTGAAAGTGATTTTGGCTTTGTCCTTGAACAAACTCACTACATTTCTTACTAGCACGAACAGATGCTTCTTGACTTAATAGATAATGTAACACCTGATTCATACGACATTTAAGGAAAAGAGATAGGAAGCATAAGTGAAATGAGGGTACTTACTATCAACAAATAGGTGAGCTGGGAGACAGGAATGTGCTTTCGTAAGGTGGAAAGCATGAAAAAGAAAATCATGTAACCAAACGAAAGCGACCGTGTGCCATCGGCAACCATGATACTAATGGCTGCGGTAGCCATAAAGCACCCTAGCAACAACCCAAACGTGAGCCAATCTTTGAGCATAACCAAAACAGCCATGCCTGCAAAAATAATTAGCCAAAATCCTTCAAAGCCTCGCGTAAACTTATCTCCTAAAATACTCAAACTCCACCAAGTAGTACGGTGAGAAAGCGCATTGTCGTGGCCTACTTTTAAGCCATAGGTGCTCGATAGCCACTGCCTAACAACCAAATACAAACCTGCACTTACCACCAACGCTACTGCCTCAAGAGGAATTTGTTTTAGGCGAAACTGTTTGGTTTCTATCACTTCTTTTAGCATGGGTAGCACAAACCACAACCCCAGGTAGGAGGAGTTGATGATGGCTCGTTCGTCGCACCAAAAGGCCAATTGGGTAAACAACAGTACCCATAATGGATTCCGTAAATAAAACGCAAGCGCTAAGAAGCAAAACGGAAACACATCGGCATGACCAAGGTAATTGATGTAAAAATTAGCACCTGCATAAATGGCTGTAAAGCCTGTCAGGAAATAAAACACCAATAACCGATTTTGGAGAATTTGGTAGGTGATTTGAATAACTAACCACAAAAACCCCAATCCTACAATGACATGAAGCAAGTACAAACCTGCGACATTGAGGTGCAAGGCATACGCAATGAGTGGTACGGTAAGTCGAAATGTTTGATTGGCTTCGTGTGAACCTGCTTCGTAATCTTTGGGTGTAAATGGGTCAGCACCTTGCTTGACGATGTCGTCCCAAAAAAAACCACCTATCGACCCAGGGTGACGCATTTCTTGGTATAAATCGCGAAAGCCACGGTCAACAAAGATAAAATTGAATACCAACAAAGTACTCACTGAAATAGCCAAGGATAAAAATAATACCTTGAATTGCCAGAATCTACTGTCAAAGAACGTTTTAAGTCGGGCTTCTAATCCCTTAAAAGGAGTAGTGAGAGATTGCAGTTGTTCCATGTATTGAGGTGAAATGAACTGCAAATAACGCACTTTTATACATAATACTCCCAATGTACTTCTTCGGGTAGGTATTCGACCAAGCCAGCGGGGGTTTTCCCGACGGCTACTCTACCCGATTTTACGAATTCCAAAATACCGTACGATTTGATATAGCGGAAGAAATCCAAGATTTCGTTTTCATTGCCCGCTTTCTCAATCACTACGTAGTCAAGTCCCCAATAGACCACCCACGCCTTGTAAATTTTGTTGATGGTTTCGATGTCAATCGGTTTGCCACCGACGGGCGTAGCGACTTTAAAGAGGGCAATTTCGTTATAGACGATTTCGTCATCCAAATAACCAAACACGGCAAGCACTTCGACGACTTTCCGAATCTGACGAACAAGTTTTTCGACTTCCTCGCGTTTGTCGTGTTTGATGGTAATTGTATAACGCGACACGCCTTGGCGCTCGGTTTCGGAGACCGTTAGGCTTTCAATATTGATACGACGACGGGTAAAGATGACCGTAATCTTATTCAATAACCCAAAGGTGTTTTCTGTGAATATACAAATTGTGTAAGTGGTCATAGCCCTCGTTTAGTCTAAGCGGATATCGGCAACGGCCGCACCCGCAGGTACCATTGGGAAAACGTTTTCTTCTTTTTCAACTATCACTTCCAACAAATAAGGTTTATCTGACTGGAGAAGGCGGTCGAGTGATTCGCCCAAATTCTCGCGGTCGGAACAGGTATGTCCAGCAATTCCAAAACCTTTCGCAATAGTGACAAAATCAGGGTTTTGAAGCTCTACAAACGAGTAGCGTTTTTCAAAAAATAGTTGTTGCCATTGGCGTACCATTCCTAAGTAATTATTGTTGAGGATAATCAACTTCACAGGAAGTCCACTTTGGGCAATGGTGCCAAGTTCTTGGATGGTCATTTGGAAACAACCGTCACCGATGAATGCTACCACTTCACGCTCGGGTGCGCCTTTCTTAGCACCAAAAGCGGCAGGAATGGCAAAGCCCATGGTACCGAGCCCGCCCGACGCTATGTAAGAACGTGGGTTTTTAAACTTGTAATAGCGCGCCGCAATCATTTGGTGTTGACCCACGTCAGCAATTACGCAGGCTTCTCCTTTTGTTTTTTCAGAGAGCATGTTTACCACCTCCGCCATTTTGATTTGGCCTTCAGGGGTAAGCTCACGTTGCGTAATTTTTTGGTCTTCGATAAGGTCGTATTTCTTGAACTCATTACGCCAAGCAGCATGGTTATTTTGCTTGACTAATGGCAAAAGACGCTGCAATGTTTCCTTGGCATCCCCTACTACAGGTGCATCGGCTTTAATAATCTTGTCGATTTCAGCGGGGTCGATTTCGATATGAATCACCTTAGCTTGACGAATGTACTTAGTTGCGTCACCCGTCACGCGGTCGTCAAAACGCATTCCGATGGCAATCACCACGTCGGCTTGGGTTGTCAATACGTTTGGGCCGTAGTTGCCGTGCATTCCGAGCCAACCCACGTAATTAGGGTGGTCAATTGGCAGGGCCGAAAGCCCGAGAAGGGTACTCGCACACGGGATGTCGGTTTTTTCAGCAAAGGCTTTCAGTTCTTCTTCTGCTCCCGAAATTAGCACCCCTTGACCAAACAAAACATAGGGTCGTTGGGCGTTATTGATGAGCTGTGCTGCCCTTTCGAGGTGCTCATCTTTCGGGATGACGCGGGGTTTATAGCTGGCCAGCGTCTCTACTTTTTTGTATTCGTAGGGTTTGGTCATCGGGCTCACTTGCGCATCACGTGTGAAGTCGATGACTACTGGGCCAGGTTTGCCTGATTTAGCAATATAAAAAGCTTTGGCGATGATGGCAGGCACTTCGTCGGCGTTGGTGATTTGATAGTTCCACTTGCAGACGGGAGTAGTTACGCCAATAATGTCCGTTTCTTGAAATGCATCGGTACCTAACAGCGTTGACTTTACTTGTCCGATAATGCAGACCAACGGAGTGCAGTCGATGATGGCATCGGCAATAGGGGTCACTAAATTGGTACCTCCAGGACCAGACGTTACCAAGCAGACCCCAGGCTTGCCACTGGTACGGGCGTACCCTTGTGCCGCATGACCAGCTCCCTGCTCGTGACGCACCAAGATGTGGTCAAGGCGGTCGGTGTAGTCAAAAAGGGCGTCGTAGGTAGGCATGATAGCTCCCCCTGGGTAGCCAAAAATCACCTCTGTCCCTTCGGCAATAAGCGACTCCATGAGGGCTTGCGCTCCCGACAGAATACGTGGAGCTTCGCTGGTCAATTGGGGCGAAACTTCGTTTTGCTGAATGGGTTCTTCCATTGCTGTTTGTTCTTGGGCAATCATGGTCAAGTTCTCCATGACATTATTGGTTTTTGTTTGTGATTTCTTTTTACGCTTCGTCCGTTACGCAACCCTCGCTGGCTGATTTTACGTTGCGGATGTACTTGCCTAATGTTCCTCTGGTAAACGGAGGCTCTGGTTGTTTCCAAAGCTTACGGCGCTCAGCCAATTCTTCGTCTGATACGTGCAATTGGAGTACGTTGTTGACGGCATCAATCGTAATTTTATCACCGTCTTGTACCAAAGCGATGTTTCCGCCAAGGTATGCTTCAGGGGTGACGTGACCTACCACGAAACCGTGCGTTCCTCCTGAGAAGCGGCCGTCGGTAATCATCGCGATTTTATCACCAAGTCCAGCACCCATTACTGCCGAAGTAGGTTTAAGCATTTCGGGCATTCCTGGGCCACCTTTCGGGCCTTCGTTGCGAATCACAAGCACGTGGCCTGCCTTCACTTCGCCTTTAGAAATGAATTCAATCACTTCTTCTTCGCGCTCACATACTTTGGCAATTCCCTCAAAACGCTCCCCTTCTTTGCCCGTAATTTTTGCTACTGCACCACCCGTTGCCAGGTTGCCGTACAAAATTTGCAAGTGACCCGTTGGTTTGAGCGGTGTTTCGATAGGGAAGATAATCTTCTGGCTATCAAAGCTTAACTCAGGAACATCTGCTAGGTTTTCGGCAATGGTTTTGCCCGTTACGGTCAAGCAATCGCCGTGAAGAAGCCCTTTTTGAAGGAGGTATTTCATGATGGCAGGTACACCACCAATCGCCAATACATCTTCCATATAATACTTACCTGATGGCTTGAGGTCAGCAATCAATGGCGTACGATCCGAAATATCTTGAATGTCTTTCAACGTAAATTCCACTTCGGCCGCGCGGGCAATGGCCAAATAGTGCAATACGGCGTTGGTGGAGCCACCAAGCGCCATTACTACCGTAAGGGCATTTTCAAACGCTTTACGCGTCATGATGTCGCGTGGACAGATATTTTTTTCGAGCAATTGCTTCATGGCTGCGCCTATGGCAATACACTCTGCTTTTTTACCTTCGTGCGTAGCAGGGTAAGTAGAAGAGTTGGGAAGGGTAAGTCCCATGGCTTCCATCGAGCTTGCCATGGTATTGGCTGTGTACATCCCGCCGCAAGCTCCCGCGCCTGGGATGGCGTTTTGAATCACACCTTCGTAATCTTCGTCCGAGATGGTTCCCGCAAATTTCTTTCCAAGGGCTTCAAACGCCGAGATAATGTCTAATTTTTGGCCTTTATATTCACCCGTACGGATGGTTCCTCCGTACACGAGCATTCCTGGACGGTTGAGGCGGGCCAAGGCCATCATGGCGCCTGGCATATTTTTGTCACAACCTACGACCGCAATCACGCCGTCGTACCATTGTGCACCTACTACGTTTTCGATAGAGTCAGCAATCAAGTCACGCGAGGGGAGTGAGTAGCTCATTCCAGCGTTTCCGTTGGTCATTCCGTCAGATACCCCTATGGTATGGAAGATAAGTCCCACCATGCCGTTTTCTTGAATTCCTTTTTTAACGTGCACCGACAGTCCGTTAAGGTGCATGTTACAAGTATTTCCTTCATAACCCGTACTTGCAATCCCGATTTGGGCTTTTTGCATATCTTCTTGGGTTAGACCTACTCCGTAAAGCATGGCTTTAGCGGCGGGGTTGGTCACTTCTTGGGTAAGTGTGCGGCTGAATTTGTTTAGTTGCTCTGACATGATAGAAAGGTTTTTTTACAAAAAAGCCTCACTCGTTGTTGGTGTGAGTGAGGCTTCTGAGGGCAATCGGGTTTCACTCACACCATTTGGGTGCTAATAATGAGGACCACGACCACGCCTGTTATAGTGAACATTTTAAAGCAAATTTTTTCTATGAGCGAAATTACGCTAATTGCGTAATTGCGTTACAAATAAATAGGGTCAGTTTTTATTTTCCAAACAAAAAACGGTTTTTTTGCTTGGGGGCAACAAAAAAGCCCCTTATCGGTGTGAGAAGGGGCTTTTTTGTTTGGTGGACATGCGCGCCTTGCTCACACTGTGGAGGGTGTAATAATTGAGACGAGAATGACACTATTTTTTGTTCTAATAATCATTTGTTGTATTATTTAAAGAACTTTGCGTTGATAAGAAACTTTTTCTATAACTTTTCCGATAATTAGTAAAAAGGACTCAAATACACAACGCCATGTTAGAGACATTAGGGTACATCGCAGGAATTTTGACGACGGTTGCCTTCGTTCCACAAGTGATGCAAATATATCGAACAAAATCGGCAAAGGACGTTTCTTTGGCCATGTTTTTACTTTTTACTGTGGGTGTCGCGCTTTGGTTGGCCTACGGATTGATGACACATTCGTTTCCAGTGGTGGCAGCCAATACCGTTACTTTGATGCTTTCGTTCGTGATTTTGTATTTCAAGTGGAAATACAGCAAAACCTCAAACACCTAGAAAAGCATAAGGGCAACAACGCTGCCGCGTCATTGCCCTTTCTACTTTTTATTTTAATCAGGTCTTTCTGATTATTCAACAATACTTAGCTTCACTGCATTTGTTTTGCGGTGCTTCGTTACTGGCATACTCAAGGTATTGACAAAAATATCACCTGATTTAAGTTCACCTTTTTCAACCAATACTTTTTTGATGTCTTCGATGAGGTCGTCGCTTGAAAGACCTTCGCGGTCATAATAAATAGCTTTTACTCCCCAATACAACGAAAGCGTGTCAATCAATCGTTGGTTTGAAGTAAAGACGTACAAATTGGCCTCTGGGCGGTGGTGCGACAGACGAAATGCAGTATAACCCGAACGAGTTACGCCAATGATTGCTTTTGCTTGGGTATCACGTGCCAAACGGCAAGCACTCATTACGACGTTATCGTTTAAGACATTAGGGCTGCTATGGTCATTAACTGCCGCATGGTGCTTGAAATAGATTTTGGTTTCCTTGGCATCTTTCGCTGCTTCGGTTTCTTCCACTCTCTTGATGGTCTGAGCCATGCTTGTTACGGCTTCTACTGGGTATTTTCCAGAGGCAGTTTCAGCACTTAACATCACGGCATCGGCGCCGTCGAGTACGGAGTTGGCAATGTCGTTGATTTCGGCGCGCGTCGGGCGTGGGGCGTCAATCATACTTTCCAACATCTGGGTAGCCACGATGACAGGCTTAGCGGCACGGTTACATTTCTCTACAATCATCTTCTGAATCATAGGTACTTCTTCGGCAGGAAGCTCAACCCCCAAGTCGCCGCGAGCTACCATGATAGCATCCGTAATGGCGATGATTTCGTCGATATTATCAATCGCTTCTGGCTTTTCGATTTTAGCCACTACGCGGCAATTTTTACCTTTCGACTTGATATAGTCTTTTACTTCTTGAATGTCAGAAGCGTAGCGCACAAATGAAAGTGCAATCCATTCTACGTCGTTTTGAAGACCAAATTCTAAGTCCTCGTAGTCTTTTTCCGTCACTGATGGCATCGAAACCTTGGTATTAGGAAGGTTTACACCTTTTTTCGATTTCAAAATCCCGTCGTAAATAACTTCGGTCACCACGTCTGTTCCGTCAATACCAACTACTTTTACTTCGAGTTTTCCGTCGTCCATCAAAATTCGCTCACCCATGCGCACGTCGCGGTACATACCTTTATAAGGTGTACTCACGCGCTCAGAGGTACCGATGATTTCTTCGTTGGTAAAAACTAATTTTTGTCCTGCCGTAATTTTCACACCGTCTTTGTGTTCTACGTTACCGATGCGAATTTTAGGGCCTTGCAAATCTTGTAAAATTCCGACGCTAAAACCGTATTTTGCATTGTTCTCACGAATGCGGTTAATACGTTCTTGGTGGTCGGCATGAGTGCCGTGAGAGAAATTGAGACGAAATACGTTTACTCCTGCTTGTACTAATGCTTGGAGCATTTCAGACGTTTCGGAAGCAGGGCCTACGGTAGCAACAATTTTAGCTTTTTTGTCAATCATCGTGTTAGGTTTTGATGGGTACAATCACAGGCAATCTACATCTATAGTCACGTCGGTACCTTTTAAGGTCTTGTCCGTCAGAATATCCGTAACTTTTTCGAGTATAAAAGCCTTTGCGGCCCTAAAATTAACTTTTTCGCGTTCGAGTTTTATAAGAATGTCAAACAAAAACCTATTTCGTATGCGTTCGACCAGTGGTGGCTGGGGGCCTAAAACCCTATCTTCGCCCATTTTCTCGAGTAAAAGTTGGGTCAATTTTTGGGCTGATTGCAAGGCGGTTGTTTGGTCAAAGTTCTTGACTGTCAGTTTGATAAGTCGGGTAAAGGGGGGGTACTTGAAGTTCTCTCTTTCCTTGATTTCCTCCTCGTACATCCCGATATAATCGTTCGTAATAATTTTTTGTAAAATCTTTTGTGAAGGGTTCCCTGTTTGAATCAAAACCCGTCCTTTTCGGTCGGCGCGGCGTCCAGCGCGCCCACTTACCTGTGTGATGAGTTGAAAGGCGCGTTCGGCCGAGCGAAGGTCAGGAAAATGAATCATTCGGTCGGCATCAAATACGCCTACTGTACTGACGTTTTCAAAGTCCAGCCCTTTGCTGATCATTTGGGTACCCACCAAAATATCCACGTTGCCCTGTTCGATGTCTTCAATCATCTCTTTGTACGCATTTTTGGCGCGGGTAGTGTCCAAATCCATGCGGGCAATGCGGGCCGTTGGAAAGAAAATCTTGAGTTGGTCTTCCAACTTTTCAGTGCCAAAGCCCACCGTTCGTACTTTGGTAGAACTACAGCCTGGGCACAGCTTGGGTACTTTCTCTTTGTGGCCACAATAATGGCAACGCAGTTCGGCGTCTTTTTGGTGATACGTAAGGCTGACCGCGCAGTTTTCGCATTCGCCAATCCACCCACATTCTTCACACTGTAAATAGGAAGAATAACCGCGTCGGTTCTGAAAAACAATACTCTGTTCGTTACGATTGAGCGCTTCTTGAAGTTCGTTGATTAAAACTGACGAAAACTCAAACTTCATTTTTTTACTCTTTCGCTCTTTTTTGGTGTCAATGAGCACAAACTCGGGCAAGTTAGCTTTGCCGTATCGTTCGAGCAATTGCACAAAACCATAGCGTCCATTGAGGGCTTGATAATAGGATTCGAGCGCTGGCGTGGCCGAACCTAGCAGTACCTTGGCTTGCTGGCGTTGGGCGGCAACAATGGCGACGTCGCGCGCGTGGTAGCGCGGGGCGGGGTCGTATTGTTTGTAAGAACTTTCGTGTTCTTCATCGACGATAATCAATCCAAGGCTATCGAAAGGCAAGAAAATGGCCGAACGTACGCCCACTACCAACTGAAACTGGCCAGAAACTACCCCTTTCCAGACTTCTACGCGCTCGTTGTCGGAGAACTTAGAATGGTAAATCCCGAGTTTATCCCCAAAGACTTTTTTGAGGCGAACCACAATTTGGGTCGTAAGGGCAATCTCGGGCAATAGAAACAGTACCTGCGAGCCGCTTGCCAGTACTTGCTGGGCTAAATTAATATATACTTCTGTTTTTCCACTTCCTGTGACACCATGTAGCAAAACAGTGTCTTTGGATTGAAATTGGGTAATGATTTCGTCAAAAGCGCGCTGTTGGGCGGTGGTGAGGTGGATGTTGGTACCTTCCGAAAAATCGGGAGCTACATCAGCAAAGCGTGAAACGGTTACTTCAAACTCTTCGAGCGTCCCTTTTTTTATCAGCGTACTTAATGCCGAATCGGAGAAAGCTTCGTTTTGGGTGAAAAAACTCTTTTCAAGCCCCGCGCGATTAGAATAAGGTACATTTTGAATCGGAACTTGGCTGACATAGCTCATGATAATTTCCTGTTGTTTGGGAAATTTATCAAGCTGGGCAATGAGCTCCATCAAGTTTTCGCGTGTCTCAAAACGCCCATTTAGCTTGACTTTTTTGAGCACTTTGGGCTTGTATTTTTCTTTAACTTCTTCAAAAAGAATAATGGCCCGCTTGCCAATAAGCGATTTAATGATGTGGTTGATGTTTGTGGCACCCACACGCTTCTCGACCTCTTCGTAGGTGAGCGATTGGTACTTTTTGATTTCCTCCAGAAGATTAGCTTCTTCTTCTGTCAATAAATCGTAATACTCAAAATCAGGGTTGTACTGAATTTTGGATTGGCTGGTAATTTTCAAACCCGAGGGAAGGGCCACGTTTAGTACTTCCCCCACCGTACACAAGTAGTAGTCGGCAATCCAATGAAAGAGTTCGATTTGGTAAGGTGTTACTAATGGCTCATCGTCAAGGAGTTCGGCGATGTACCTTGCTTGGTATTTTGTAGGAGGAGTCTGGTGGATTTTTGCCACAACGCCCGTCACTACTCTATTTTTGCCAAAAGGTACTACTACTCTGGCACCATTTTTGATGAATGGATTTATCACCCTTGGAACCCGATAGGTGAATAACTGGGCTACAGGCACGGGCAAAATTAGGTCGGCAAACAGAGTTATCTCTTCTGAGCCAAAATCGTCGTTTTCTGCAATCTGCACGTTGTTTTCAACCGAATGTACGATGCAAGATAGCGCTTTCCCCGCAAAAACTTCAAGCTGGCAAGATATTTGACATAATGGGTTATGTCTAATATCACTTTTACCCCTCTACGAAAATTATGAACTTGGAAATGATTCAACGGTACCATGACCTGGAGGCCGACGACCCAAAGCTACGGCGTCTTACAGGACTTAAACGCTCAGAATTTGAGCTTCTTCACGGGTATTTTCGAGATGCTTGGAACGCCTATTTTGCGGAGTACACCCTCGACGGTGTGGCGAGACTTAGGCAGGCGTCGGTGCGGAAAAATAGCATTTTTGGAGATACCCATGACGCGCTTCTTTTTGGCCTTATTTATCTAAACGGAAATTTGAGACAAGACCAACTGGCGACTTTCTTTGGAATTGACCAACCCAAAGCGAGTAAATACTTGAGCCTTATTCAGCGGATTTTACTTCAAGTGGTTGAGGCAACGCCCCGAGCAGTGCCTAAAAGAAAGTTGGATAAATTCTTGGATATGCTTTCCAAATGAAATGAATATACCCCGTCTCAAAAAGTGTACCGATAGGTAGCAAAATGAGAACGGGGTTTGTGTTTTTCTTTGAGCTAACTAATTGATTGGCATTGTTTTTGTGGCGAGGTTAATTTCTAAAGTTAGCTCATTTGTAGAGTGTATTTTCCCTAAATAACAGATAGTTGATTTTGAGTAAATGGTCATAAGTATCTATAAATAAAAGCGTTAGCTTGTGGGGGAGAGCTGGGAAATTTTTATGGATATTTTTTTAGTGACATGCCAGAGAGTGGCAAGGTAATTGAAATATCGTTATGTCGAATAGAGATGTTAAAAAACATAAACAGGTTCTCTAATTTCTTTATATACAAAATAGATAAAATAGGATGTATATGAATGGGATATAATTAGTTGAGGCTCGTTTTAGGACATCTCGAAAAGTAATTTTCTAACCCAGCCAGATGGACAAATTAGACCAAAACCGTTCAGGGTACTTGGTGAAAGTGCTTTGATTACCCCAAATTTTTTCAAAAATGAAAAGGATTTTACACCTTATTACGAAGGCAAACCACTTTTCTTACTTTTTAGTGAGTACACTATTAATGATAGCCAATCTCGCCCATGCTCAGGTGAGGGGGGTAGTGTATATCGACTACGATTTGAATGGAAAACGAACTGCCGTTAGTCCTACAGAACCTGGCGTCGCGGGCGTTCGGGTACAATTATTTGTAGGAAACAATCCCACACCCTTTACAACCACTACCAATGCCTTAGGAGAGTATGCCTTCACCCAAGGCCAAGTGCCCGTTGATAGCATGGCAAGGGTCGAGTTTAGCGATTTTCCTGAGACGTTCTCGCCAAGTATGGTAGGCTTACAAAATGCGACAGATGTTCAGTTTGTAAAAGCCCCATCCTTGCAAACAAACCTCGGAATTGCCAACGACGATGAGTTTTGCCTTGCAGCAAAAGAATTACGGGTTACCACGGCTTGTTATGTGATGGGTGATCCGCTCGCGGGAGGCTCGGCGGCCGATGACCCAGCCCTTATTTTGTTTGACCATAAAGCAAGTGGATTGGCGGGGGTAGATGACTTTTCTATGGTGAAACTAGCCACTGCGGCGCAGATTGGCTCTACTTGGATTGCTTCCTTTCAACGAGACTCACGTCGAATGTTGGTAGGAGCCATTGTACGACGCCACGTAGGTTTGGGGCCTTTGGGAACGGGTGGGTTCTATTATATTGATTTGGCAAATGGTAATCAGGTAAAAGAGTTCATGGACGTAAAAACGATTGGTATTGATACGGGGCCAGACCCTCACCTTGATCCTATTACGGGACTCAATATCTTGCCCGCATCCAAAACCGCTCGAAGCCGCGATTCGCTTTCTTTCCACATGGCGGGAAAAGTAGGCATGGGTGGGGTGCAGTTAACGCGCTATCAAGATACCTTGTATATGGTCAATTTATATGATAAGAAATTATACAGTTTCGGCGTAGGAAAGCCACTTGCAGCTCCCCAATCCGCGGCAAATGCCAATGTAAAAAGCTTTGTTATACCTAATCCCAATTGTTCTAACGGAGATTTTGCTCCGTGGGCGTTAAAATACTATCGTAACAAAATGTACCTTGGCGTGGTATGTACCGCCGAAACTTCACAGAAAAAAGAAGACTTAAAAGGAGCGATCTATGAGTTTAACCCTAAAACCGCTCAGTTTAAAAGTATTTTTGAATTTCCACTCGGATACAAGCGCGACGCACTTGACGGAACGCAAGGGTGCGATACCATCAATACTTGGAAACCGTGGTCAGGAATTTTTCCCAAACAATGTAATTATCCACTAGGCGCTCCCGATCCACTAAGTGCGTTTTTGGTAAACCCCCAACCAATTATTTCAGACATTGACTTCGATGATGATGGTTCGATGTTTATTGGGATGCTAGATAGGGGAGGTTTACAAACAGGACAAAACCAGCCAGGTATTGCGGCGGACGATACACTCAACTACTACGGATTTATGAGTGGTGATTTGCTCCGTGCACAGCGTAACCCTGATGGCTCATACAGCATGGAAAGCAATGGTGTTTCTGGACCGTATGTAGCTGATGGCCCAAGTGGCCCAGGGGTTGCAAGTGCTCATGATAAAGATGCAGGCCCAGGTGGAGGCGAGTTTTTCTTTGAAGATTACTGGATTAACGGGCAAGGTGAAATTGGCCACGCCGAACTTACCAACGGGGGTATTTTTAAAATCCCAGGAGAAAACGAAATCTTTACTTCTGCTTTTGACCCACTTCATCAGGTATATTTAGCAACAGGATTTTTGGTTTTTGATACCAAAACAGGAAAGCGTAAAAGAGGCTATGCGGTGTATTCTATCCGTGAGGGGTCGCTTGGGAAATCAGGAGGGGTGGGAGACTTAACCGCCGCTTGTGAGCCTTCGCCACTTTCTGTTGGGAATCGTATTTGGTTTGATGCCGATCGGGATGGTATTCAAGATCCGAATGAACCTGGGGTGGATGGCCTTGTATTGACACTCCATGATATGCAAAACGGTGGAACGGAAGTAGGCCGCGATACCACAGCCAACGGCGGGCAGTTTTATTTCTCTGATTTTAATGTAACGGGCGGTTTGAAGAGAAATCACCTGTACGAAATACATCAAAGTACGCTTCAAAGTTTGGGAGCACCTGCAGCTAATGTGATTCAAGCCGCGCAAGCAGCAGGTATCAAAGTTTCCAATCTACCAGTAAATGCGAAGGTTCTTACCGCTGCAAATATTGCCACCGCAAATACGGATGACAATACAGTGGCTAATTTGATGCGACTTGTGCCAATTGATAGTCTAATACCAACAAGCAACGTACGTAACTCAGATGCGGTTTATAATGCCGACTCTTCGGCAGCGATAATTGCGTTTAAAACAGGTAACAACAGCGAGAATAATTATACTTTCGATATTGGTTGGATGCTCAATTTACCGCCTGCTTCGATGGGAGACTATGCTTGGTATGATTTGAACCGAAATGGTATTCAAGATCTTAGAAAAGACCCTTTTGGAAACATATTAGGGCCAGAGCTTCCTGCTAAGGGGGTAATCATGGAATTGTACGATGCCAACGATACTTTTATCAAATCAGATACAACGGGCGTGGATGGTAAATACCACATCGGTGAAGTCCCCGCAGGTGATTACTATGTGAAGTTTAATCCTGTGTCGTATCCTGCTACAGATTTTGTCGTTACAGATTTAAACAAAGGGACAAATGATTCTTTGGATAACGACATCGAACGAGCAGTGTATAAATCTTCGACTTTTACTTTAGCCCCTAATCAGCATGATCCACGTTGGGATATTGGATTCTTCCGAACAACTTCGCCTGAGATTTCTGACCCATGTGCTTGTGATTCAACGATTTTGTATTTGCCAGGAGACGACATATATACAAAGTATGTATATCGAGAAAAAGTGACCATTAAGGCAACACCAGGAGGAAAGTGGGCGATTATTCCGTTTGATGCCAAGAAAAATGTATATACCTACGGCCTCTATGAAGACGACGGCGAAGGTTACATCGACTCCATTGATTTGAGTAAAAAGAATTATTTCTTTACCGAAGTACCAGGGTCATTGGGAGAATATGAATTTAAGTTTGCGCACAAATCTCAAGATGGCTACGCTTTGGCAGCCACGGATGGGGTTGATACGCTGAGTATTGGGGCGATTTGTTATGAGGTCAAGGAACAATACGATATGCGACTGGATACGCTGTGTGCCAACGGAGATAAGATACAACTGCAACGAAATTTTCCCAATGGAAAAGCGACCTATTACTTTATTGCAGATTCGGCCTTTGTATTTAGGGATGGATTTAATGAATTTACGTTGATTGAGGATGCCGTGGCTAGAGGATCAATTACCGAACTTGACCCCAAAGTGTACCGTCCTAACTCCGTCATTAGTTTGTACATGAAGTGGGAACCCAATGGCATAGCAGACAAGAAAGGAGCGTGTCAAAAATCAATGATTCTGAATATCACCATAAGCAATAGTGGTATTTGTGCTCCATTTAAAGACCTTGAACTTACCAAAACACTGGTAGGTGACTGCCGACGAGAGGTGGGGAATACGGTACAGTTTAAGATAGCTGTCACCAATAAAAGTGTAAGTGGAACCCCTGCCGCCGACAGTGTTTATGTACAGGATTATTTGCCCGCCAATTTTACGTTTGTCAGTGCAACGTCAACAAGTGGAGTATTTAATCAGCAAACGTTGAAGTGGGGGCCGTTGAAGCTCAACCCAGGCCAAACGGATACCCTGACGGTTTCGGTCAAAATCAACAATGCGGGAGGCTTTATTGGTGGGTCGATTTGTAACGAAGCCGAAATTGTATCAATGGTAGGTTTAGACAGCGACTCTCAGCCAGGAAACAAAGTAATTACTGAAGACGATTACGGCATTGCTTGTGTAAGTGTGCCACTGAAAATATGCCCTGAAAGACGGGATACGGTGATTATCTCTGCCCCAGCGGGTTATCAGACGTACCAATGGTTTAAAAATGGCACTAAAATTGACGGTGCTACTTCGCAGACCTTAGAAGTGGGCGACGTAGGTTCTTATACCGTTGAGGTATCCGACGGGCAATGTCCAACCAAAAACTGCTGCCCTGCGATTGTGGAAGCAGAGTGTATTTGCCCAGAAGATATTTGCATCCCTGTGATTATTAAGAAGACGAAAGCTAAAAATAAGGCGCTCGTACCGCCCAAATAATGAACAACTAGAAAATACTCCTCAGCGGGATGTGGGGAGTAGTTTCAAAATCTAACATCGAATTGATGATTCGGGCAGAAACGTACTTTGGTAGGTCTTCTGTCCGAATTTTTTTTTCTACAATTTTTCCCTGTTCTAACAAAAACGCACGTTGTGTACCCGCGAGTAAAAAAGTAGTAGGAGTAACCCACTGCCGTTCATCCCAAAAAACGATATTGGCGTACGACGTATCGGTAAGGTGGCCGTTTTTGACAATAAGTACATCGTCGGCCGTGCCTTTTTGAGCGGCAAGTGCATTCAAACTGCTGCGGTCTTGGTACTTAAATGAATACGAAATGTCGTTGGCTTCCACAACTCGAAGCGATTGGATAGTGCGTGGGTGGTAAGGTTCAAATTCAATTTTCTCAATCGAAAACCCATACGTGACACGGCACTTAAACAAACCCAACTGAAGGTTTTGGGGGATACGAATCTCTTGGGCCAACTCTTTGACCTGAACGCCTTCAAAATGATGAAGCTGGGTGCGGTACATGCGCTCATTGTGAAAGCGGATGTTAGACAACTGCCCGTTGAAAAGCCGAAGGGTTTCGATGAATAGTGGCATTAGAAATAGGTAAATAGATTTTGTCAATCATTTCTTGGTATTCGATGTGGACTTGGCTGCGGGCTGTGATGCCTCCACCACTTTTAAAGATGAGCTGCTCTCCTGATTGTTCAATAAAACGGATGAGTACGCCGCTGTCAAAATTTTCACCATCAAATATTCCCGTAATTCCTGTGTAATAACCGCGCTCATAGCCTTCGGCACGTCGGATAATATCGAGGGTACTTGGTTTGGGTGCGCCGCTGATGGAACCTGCTGGCAAAAGCTGAAAAAGCCAGTTGCCGATGAAATTGCGCCAATTAGATGGCATAAGTCCCGCAATCTCAGAACTTACTTGCAGCAACGACTTTTGGTTGGTGGTCAGGGTATCAAGATAGCGATAACGTTCCACCCATACCTTTTGGGCAATCATACTCAGATCGTTTCGAATCAAATCTACGATGGTCGCGTGTTCGGCTGCTTCCTTTTTATCGCTCAAAATACGTTCTTCTGCATTGGGCAATTGAGCATCAATCGTTCCTTTCATGGGAAAAGAAGCAATTCGATTGCCACGAATTTGTACAAAAATTTCAGGCGAAAAACAGACAAACTGATGCTGCCACCACAGCCGGTATTTGGCATTACTGTGATAAAAAATCGTTTTTAAATCCAGCTCCGTATGTATTGGCGTAGGAATTGATAAATTTGTCAAAAAAGAATCCCCTCGCTTGAGGTGCCCCACCACCAGCTCAAATTTGGGCGTGTAGTCTTCCAAGGAAAGCGGCGATTTTGAAAAAGTAAAAGGCGCAAGATGGGGCGTGGGGTGCGTTGTACGATTATGAACCCCATTAAAATCAAACAAAATAGCCGTTGGGTCGAGTTGAGAAAGAGGTATGACAACGGGACGTTGGGCTAAAAAATCAATAATGAACAAAAAGGGCGTTCGCTCACGTCCTAACTGATTCATTTTTTCAATAGCCTCAAGCGTAGAAAGGGTATTTATCATAGTTAATTAAACGCCTATAGTAAGAACAATTTTCTAGTCTCAACTAAGCCTTGAAATGGTGTTTCCCCAAGACAAACAATCGCTCCACTACTTACCGTTCCAATTGTAGCCTCAAAATGGCAACTATTACTTCTATGGAGAGGATGAATACTAAATTTATTTCGGTCATTATCCCCACACTAAACGAGGAAACCAACGTTGGTCGTTTGGTGAAATTCCTTTATAAATACGGTCGGCGCTATGTGTTAGACGTCATTGTCGTCGATGGTGGAAGTGCCGATAATACCGTGCAAGTAGCCGAAGCGGCAGGCGCTGTGCTAGTTGCATCGCCGAAGGGAAGAGCACAACAAATGAATGCAGGAGCAGCGAGAGCGGCGGGGGAGGTGCTCTATTTTGTGCATGCCGATACGCAAGTAGCCGAAAGTTTTGCGGACGACATCGCCCAAGCTGTTCAAGAAGGCTACCAAGCGGGTGGGTATCGTTTTCGGTTTGATTCTGATCGCTGGTTATTGAGAATCAATAGCTATTGTACGCGGTTCGACGCGCTTTTTGTCCGTGGAGGTGACCAAACTTTATTCGTAACCCGAGTGTTGTTCAATAGTTTGGGAGGCTTTGATGAACGTTACGTGATTATGGAAGAATATGATTTTTTGCGTAAAATGTGGAAATCGCATCGTAAACTATTTAAACTAATCCCGAAAGAGGTGGTGGTATCGGCACGGAAATACGAAACAAATAGCTGGTTGAGCGTACAGTTGGCAAACTTGGTCGCCGTTCTTCAGTTTAAAATGGGACGAAATCCGCAATACATTGCCCATTTGTACAAAAAGATGTTGAACAATCGCTAACCTCTAGTGCCATAGCTTCATATTTTCACAACCATCTTTTGCGAAAACTCTCTTTTTCCTCCATTTTTTTTGCGACCTTTGCCGAAATTTTGTTCCGAAAACGGATAACTAAACAACGGACAAACCGACCAAAAATGGAATTATATCTTGATTCTGCCGATTTTAAAGAAATAGAAACTGCCTTCCAACTTGGGTTTTTAGCAGGTCTTACTACGACACCAACGTTTATGCACCGCGAGGGGGTTACTGACCTCGATGGCATGATTGTTAAATTGTCGAAAATCGTACCTGTTCTTCAGATTGAGGCGTTGGGTGATACCGCCGAAGACATTGTAAAAGATGCCGAACGGCAATTGGAATTGGGCCTTGACCCAGCCAAAACCGTGTTTAAAGTGCCTGTTTCTCTTGAAGGAGTTCGTGCTTGTAAAATGCTCCGTGACCGTGGCATGATGGTAAATGTTCACTTGGTTTACACAATTCAGCAAGCCTACATGGCCATGACTGCGGGAGCAAGCTACATTTGCGTATTGGCAGGCCGTATGCAAGATCAAGGCTATGATGCCATTAAATTGATTGGCGAATGCGTCGAAATGGTTAACTTTTATGGCTCTTCGTCAAAGGTAATGTTCTCGTCGGTACGTAATGCCGAGCATGTTCGCAATGCACTTGACTTAGGTTGCCACACCATTACGGTGCCTTGGAAAATCATGAAAGTGTTGACCGAAAATAGCTTTACGGCTATTGGTACGCAGCAGTTTGTGGAACACACGCGTCTAATCACAGTGACAGTAGGAGAGGCAATCAATGGCGTAAATCCATTGGTATCAGCAGATACTACATTGGCCGACGCGATTGTAAAAATGACCGAATTTGGTTTTGGCTCTGTAACGGTGACAAATGCCGACGGAAGCGTGAAAGGCGTATTTACGGACGGCGATTTGCGTCGTAAATTGTCGAGCGAAGGACGTGATGTATTGAGCAAAGCCATCGGTGAGTTTGAATACAAAATGCCTGTTTCTATCGAAGCAACGGCGCTGTTGGATGCTGCCGCTGCACTTTTCAAGAAAACAAGCGTGGATACGATTTTAGTAACCGAAGGTGGCAAGCCTGTAGGAATGCTTGATATTCAAGATTTGAAATAATTACCTTGGCTATTTTGGCCAACATAGTACTATTTTACGAAACGGTTCGCCAATTTGGCGAACCGTTTACCATTCACAGAAAATCCCAAAAATATGGACTCGCAATCACTTCAACTGCCCGTCATGGAAGCCTTTTATACGCTACAAGGCGAAGGGTATCATAGTGGAAAAGCGGCCTATTTTATTCGTTTGGGTGGCTGCGACGTAGGGTGCGTGTGGTGCGACGTGAAAGAGTCATGGGACGCCGATATTCACCCCAAGCATACGCTAACACAAATAGTAAACGAAGCATTGCAGTATCCTGCACGCATGGCCGTAGTGACGGGAGGCGAGCCGTTGATGTATGATTTGGGGGCGTTGACCACCGAACTGCACAACGCTGGATTTGAGACCAATATCGAAACTTCGGGAGCACATCCATTTTCGGGTACGTGGGATTGGGTTTGCTTTTCTCCCAAAAAATTCAAAAACCCTCACGAGAGCATTTATGCGCAAGCCAACGAACTGAAAGTCGTTGTTTACCATAAATCAGATTTTGAGTTTGCCGAATACCACGCTGCTCGTGTCAACAAAGACTGTGTGCTGCTGCTCCAACCTGAGTGGAGTCGAATGCAAGAAATGACGCCTTTAATCGTTGAGTATGTAAAACAGCATCCCCAATGGCGCGTCTCCTTGCAAACGCACAAATACATGGATATACCGTAGGAATTGGTGGCGACTTGTCGGTCGTGGGGGTAAAGGTTAGTACTTTTTATTTCTTCTTCTATTCTTTATTAGTATCGCCAAGTGTTTTAGCTCAAAACGGGCTAATAAGCGCCAGCGCCCGAAAACTGTACGATTCGGCAGAGAGGCTGCTCCCTTTTGACAGAGAGCAAGCCTTGAAACTCTACAAAAAAACGATTGAAACGGATAGTTCTTTTGCCGCTCCTTACATGCGGATAGGTCAACTACTCTTTGACTCAAAAGAGACCAAAGAAGATGCGTATCCGTACTTTGAAAAAGCGATAAAACACGATTCAAACGAAAGAGCTTTTCTTATAATTTATGAAATTTTAGGAAAGCGGTACCTTCAAAAAGGAGACTATTCCAAAGCAGAGACGTATTTTAAAGGATATTTAAGACTCAGCCCTCAGCCCAAATCGAGCGCTCATCGAAGCGTACTACGTTATTTAAAACAGTGCGAATACGCCCAATACCATCTTCCTAGTACAAAACAGGGCAAACACCAACGTCTTTCTTCTCCCATTAATAAAGCCTTGGCACAGTCTTATCCTGTCCTAACGGCTGATTTGCAGACGCTGATTTATACGCACAACAATGGCGATGAGGATATATTCATCAGTAAACGAACGGCTAAAGGCTGGACAAACCCCAAAAGTATATCGGGGCAAATTAATCAAGCGACCAATGAAGGGACTTGTTCTATCTCATCAGATGGTAATGTGCTGGTTTTTACGGCTTGTCATCGAAAAACAAACATTGGAAAATGTGATTTATATATATCCTATAAAACGGGCAACGTTTGGAGCGAACCCATTAATTTGGGGCCAATGGTCAATTCGCAGGGTTGGCAGTCTCAACCTGCTCTTTCGGCAGATGGTACAGTTTTGTACTTTTCGTCAGACCGTCAAGGTGGATTAGGCGGAAAAGATATTTGGTGTACATCACTCAATACATTTGGCGAGTGGCGTGTGCCTGTTAATTTGGGAGCTCAAATAAATACTGAATTTGATGAAATTTCCCCATTCATACATTCAAATAACCAGACGTTGTTTTTCGCTTCCGATGGTTGGCCAAGTGTGGGAGGATTTGATATTTTTATTTCAAAAAAAGAATATGCAGGATGGACTACCCCTCAAAATTTGGGTTTTCCATTAAATGATTTTGCTGACCAGATGGGGTTTTATATTACCCCCGATTGCCAAGAAGCGTTTTATTCGTATCATGACAGAAGTGTACCTAGTGAAAATGGGGCAGTTGTTAGTAGTTTGTGTCATTATTCTTTACCCGATTCGCTCAAGCAACTTTGCCCTGCTATGACCTTTGTAAAAGGGAGAGTGGTAGATTCAGAAACAAAACAACCCTTAAAAGCCACGATAGGGGTGTTAGAAAAAGAAGAGCAAATCGCCACTTTTCATTCAGATGACTCGACGGGAGTATTTCTATTTGTGGTATCCCCACAGGCAAAAACTCAAGTGGAGGTGAAACGTAAAAACTACCTTTCTCAACATTTCAACCTTAGGTTCGCCACCGATTCGTCTTTTCAAAACGGAACTTGGGAAATTCTATTGACGCCGATTAAGGTGGATTCAAATGTTGTTTTGCAGCACACATTATTTACAAAGAATAGCTCGGTGCTAGTTGTTGCACCCTATTCGGCACTAGAACATTTAGCGGAGTATCTAAAACAAAATGTCGCAACCCAACTTGTGATTGAAGGGCACACGGATGATGTTGGAACAGCGGAGGCAAATTATACATTGTCAGTACAAAGAGCAGAATCGGTCAAAAGATATTTACTTGAAAAAGGGATTGAAGAACAACGGCTACGCGTTAAGGGCTACGGAAAAAGCAGGCCATTGGTACAGCATGGTTCTGAGCAAGCAAGGCAGCAAAATCGCAGAGTTGAATGTAAAATCGTACAATAGTTAGCAAGAGAGGAGGGTTATTGTGATTTTATTAAAGATGAGGGAAACCATTTGTTTTTGGAAGTTTAATAGGCTGTGCACAAGAGTGGTAGCCTGTTGGGTATTGGGTACATTATTTTCGTGTACGCTTTTTGCGCAAGCACCAGCCTCCTACTTGCCAACTACCAACAAAAAAGCGGCGGAGGCTTTGGAGAGAAGTACAAAGTTTTACAATGAAAAAAACTTTGAAAAAGCGTCGCAGTTTGCTGATGAAGCGCTCCGCTATGATTCTACTTTGGCAGAAGCGTATTTTCGTAAGGGGCAATTGTATGAAGTTTTTACCCAGCCTGACTTGGCCCTACAGGCATACCGTAAAACAGTCCAACTAAAGCCCGATGCGCCTCAATTTGCCCTGGCGTACCAGCGCCTCATTGAGCACCAGTTGCGTGAAGGTGACTATGCGCAATCGAAAAGCGATTTAGAACATTACATCACCTTTCTTAAACCCAATAGCATTGCGCAAAAAAGAGCGCAACGGCAGCTTCAAACTTGTATTTACGGAGCAAAGGCCATTCTCAATCCCCTCGTGATTCATCCCGAAGAGCTTTCTGATACGGTCAATCAATTCATTTTGCAATATTTCCCTGCTTTGACAGGAGATGGAGAAACCTTGCTCTTTACGGGGCGAAAACCCGAAAACGACGAGGACTTATTTATCTGTACCTACAAAAATGGGCGCTGGAGTTCGCCCGTGTCAGTCTCGGATAAAATTAATACCGCTGATAACGAAGGCACAGGAACGCTGTCGGCCGACGGAAGAACGCTTGTTTTTACTGCCTGCAATCGCCGAGAGGGCTATGGGAGTTGCGACCTTTACATTAGCCATAAAGTAGGGGAAGAGTGGGAAAAACCAAAAAACCTGGGGATAGTCGTTAACTCTCCTTATTGGGAGTCGCAACCAGCATTGTCGCCCGACGGGCAGCTACTTTACTTTATTTCTGACCGTCCAGGAGGTGTAGGTGGGCGAGATATTTGGTACACTACCTTACAACCAAATGGTGAATGGGAAAAGGCAAAAAATTTGGATAAAACCATCAATACCCCCTTTGACGAAGCATCTCCTTTTTTATATGCCAATGGGCGGACGTTATTTTTTGCATCGGAAGGCCACGAAGGGTTGGGCGGATACGATCTGTTTTTTGCGGATAGTACGGCTACTGGTTGGCAAAATCCCCAAAATATTGGCTACCCTATCAATACCTCCGACAATCAAGTGGCGCTCGTCATAACCGCCGACGGTAAGTATGGTTACTATTCATTGGATGCAAAGCGAGTCGGAAATCAGCGTGTATCGAGACTGTACCGTTTTCGTTTGCCCGATGAATTGACCAAACGGTTTAATACGGCCAATTACTTGCGAGGAGTTGTCACCGACGTTCGTACCAAAAAACCAATTCAAGCCAACATCGAATTGATGAATTTGACAACGGGCAAACGCGTACAACTGCTGTCGTCTGATGCCACTACGGGCACTTACCTCACCACCTTGCCCAATGGCAGTGAGTGGGGGTTGTACGTAAGCGCCAAAGGATATTTTTACAAAAGTTTGTCGTTCGATTATAGCCAAAAGAACAATGCGGAAGGGTATCAATTGGACATCGCTTTGGAGCCTCTTCAGAGAGAGTCGTATGGCGTGTTGAGTAATATTTATTTTGAAACGGGAAAAGCCGAGTTGCAAGAAAAATCCCGAACAGAATTAAACAAACTGATTGAGCAGCTTCGTTCACAGTCAACGCTTCGGATTGAGATTACGGGGCATACCGATGATGTGGGTGATGCAAAGCAAAATCAGCTTCTTTCCCAAAAAAGGGCACAAAGCGTGGTGGACTATTTGGTGGAATCAGGCGTGGGCAAAGAAAGAATAAAAGCCGTTGGGATGGGAGAAGCCAAACCTATCGTTCCGAATACCTCAGACGAAAACCGACAGCTTAACCGCCGCATAGAGTGGAGAATATGGTAAACCGTGCGGTATTAAAATATACCAGAGTAACGAGGGCTACTTTGTCTTCTCAGCCTTTTTTGCTTAATTTTGCAACCGCCTTGCAAAAACTTGCAAAAAGACGATGAACGATTTTGGAAGTTAGATTGTAAATTTAATGAATAGATTCGTCGTTCTTAAAGACAAATCTACCATCGTCAATTTTATCAAACGCTTTTACTAATGTCTTCTGAAAAAGTATCTTGTTTAATCATAGGTTCGGGCCCAGCGGGTTATACTGCGGCCATTTATGCTTCTCGTGCGGGCCTTTCACCTGTTTTATATACAGGAGGTCAGCCAGGAGGTCAGCTTACAATTACGACGGAGGTTGAAAACTACCCAGGTTATCCAGAGGGAGTACAAGGTCCTCAAATGATGATTGATTTTGAAAACCAAGCGCGTCGCTTTGGGGCTGATATTCGTTATGGATTGGCTACAAAAGTTGATTTTTCTGATCCAACCCTTCATAAAGTTTGGATTGATGATACAACACTTATTGAAAGCCCAGCGGTTATTATCGCAACAGGAGCTTCCGCCAAGTGGTTGGGGCTAGAATCAGAACAGCGTCTCAATGGCTACGGAGTATCTGCTTGCGCCGTTTGTGATGGGTTTTTCTTCCGTAACCAAGAAGTAGCCATCGTAGGTGGAGGCGACACGGCTTGCGAAGAAGCAAGTTATTTAGCCAAATTATGTAAGAAGGTATATATGATTGTACGCCGCGACGAGCTTCGGGCGTCTCAAGTAATGCAGAACCGCGTCAAGTCAACGCCGAACATTGAGATTCTTTGGAACTCCGAAACCGAGGAAGTCCTCGGCGACCAAGGTGTAACGGGAGTTAGACTAAAGAATATTCAAACGGAAGAATCATATACGATTGATGTAACAGGTTTTTTTGTGGCCATCGGACACCAACCAAACACCGAAATTTTCAAAGAGTATATAGATATGGATAATGCTGGGTACATCCAAACAATAAAAGGAAGTGCCAAAACCAATGTAGAAGGCGTGTTTGCTTGTGGTGATGCCCAAGACAATATTTATCGCCAAGCAATCACCGCAGCAGGTTCAGGCTGTATGGCAGCATTGGATGCAGAGCGTTATTTAACTGAGAAAGGCATACATTAATTTTGAATTGGTAACAGTAGGCAAATGGGGCTTACTGTTACTTTTTTTTAATGGCTCACCGAATTTAATTATAAGTTTTACTCCCATTCCTTGAGTGGGCATGGATATGTTCCCCCCTCTCAAAGAATGGCTAAACCAACGACGGATGAAAGCCCAATTACTTTTAGTACTAATGTTTGCTCTTTTTTTAGGAGTAAATCTTCAAGCCCAAGAACGAGGGTTGTTCAAAAAAAACCCAAAGATTAAACCCAACAAAACAGAAGCGCCAAGTACGCCTGTCATCAAGCCCCAGAAAGACGAGTTTGAAGAATTTGAGGTAGAAAAACCCCAAATGCGTTTTTCAAACACGTTTGAGCCTGTCAAACAAGTGAACCCAACGGTAGCAGATGACACAACGGGGACAATTGATGAGGGAGAAACCTCCGTGGCCGAAATTATTGATTCGGTACAAGTAGGAGACGATTGGGTGCAAGTCGCCGATTATTTCGCGATTTGGGATTCACGTACCATCGATCCCTACAACCTTAATCCATTAGAGTTTGAAGAAAACATTTCGCTGCGTTTATTTGATCCAGGCAAAGGTCGTTTCTGGAACCTACCTACGAGTGAAGTAAAGGTGACCTCTCAGTTTGGCCCGCGCTGGGGGCGTTGGCACGAAGGGATGGATTTGGACTTAAATACGGGAGATCCAGTTTACAGTACTTACGATGGTATCGTTCGGGTGACGGCTTATGATGGAAACGGATACGGTCGATTTGTTTTAGTAAGGCATTATAATGGACTTGAAACCTTGTATGGTCACTTGTCTAAAATTACGGTAGAGGTAGGCCAACTAATCAAGGCAGGAGACATGTTGGGTCTAGGTGGAAACACGGGAAGAAGTTTTGGCGACCACCTCCACTACGAAAACCGATACGAAGGAAACCCTTTCAGCCCGGGATGGATTTGGGATTTTCCAGGACAGACGATTCGTAACGAACGTTTTGTACTTACTTCAAAGGTATGGGATCACCTCCGAGGGGGGCGCTCAATAGATAGCGAGTTTGATATTAGCAAAGCAAAAGTAAAACGTACTGTGCTTCATAAAGTTCGCCGTGGAGAAACATTGGATACAATTGCGAGCAAATATGGAATGTCCACGTCAGAGTTAGCCCAAAAGAACCATCTTCGGTTGACAGCACGCTTAAAAATAGGCCAACGACTTCGAGTAAAATAATACATTAAGGATGAAATTAGACTTATTGGCAATCTCAGCGCACCCCGACGACGTCGAATTAGGGTGCGCTGGTACTATATTAGCTACTTTACAAAGTGGCAAAACGGTCGGCATTTTAGATCTTACCAAAGGGGAGTTAGGAACCCGTGGTACGCCTGAGATAAGAAAACAAGAAGCATATGCGGCCGCTGCTATATTAGGCGTGAGTGTTCGGGACAATGCAGGAATACCTGACGGCTTTTTTCAAAACACTCGGGAGCATCAAATGGCGATTGTTCCTTTTATAAGGAAATACCAACCAGAGATAGTATTGGCTAATGCGATTGATGATCGCCACCCAGACCATGGGCGCGGGGCAAAGCTTATTTATGATGCTTGTTTCTTAGCAGGCTTACGCCAAATCGCTACGTTTGATGAAAATGGGGAGCCCCAGTCGGCTTGGCGTCCTAAATATATATATCACTTTATACAGGATAGGTACATTAAACCAGATTTTGTGGTTGATATAACTCCGCATTGGCCTAAAAAGGAAGAAGCCATTCGTGCTTTTAGAAGCCAATTCTTTGATCCAACCAGCCCAGAACCTAATAGTTATATCTCTTCTCCAGAATTTTTAGAGTTTATAGAAGCCCGTGCCAAGGAGTATGGACACGCAATTGGAGTGAAATATGGCGAAGGTTTTACTTCTCAACGGTTTCTTGGAATAAAAGATTTGTGGACTTTATCCTAAGTGAATCGCCTTAAATAGGATTATGAAGGGGGTAGTATTTTACGATTTAAAGAACTTTTAGAAAAGAGCTCTTTTTTTTTAGAAAAAGCTTGGATAGTCATCTTACTCCTACTACTTTTGCAACCCCAAACAACGAGAGAGGGAAGGAAAAGCAAAGAGATTTCAAGTAAAGTTTCAGCAAATAAAAAAAAGTTGAAAAAATATTTGGAAGTAAGATTTAAAAGTCAGACCTTTGCAACCCCAAACAACGAGAGAGGGTAAAAGCAAAGAGATTTCAAGTAAAATTTCAGCAAATAAAAAAAGTTGAAAAAATATTTGGAAGTAAGATTTAAAAGTCAGACCTTTGCAATCCCAAATCAAACAGAGCTTAAAAAGTTAAGCCCGAAAATTTGGGTCTGGTTCTTTGAAATAATGAGTAAGTTAAGGTTAATAGTGAGTCTTTACGGATTCAGTCAAATTGAATTTTTATAACATTTACGATGGAGAGTTTGATCCTGGCTCAGGATGAACGCTAGCGGCAGGCCTAATACATGCAAG